>NZ_CP042466.1:0-687500 GCF_008330225.1 Geobacter sp. FeAm09
TGAAGAAGGCCCTGGCGCTGGACCCGTCCGACGGCCATGCCGCTTATGAATACGGCGAGGCGCTCTACATCCTGGGGCGCTACGATCAGGCGGCCGAGGTCTGGGCCGAGGCGCTGGCCGGCCTGGCGGAGGGTGAGCGGGCGCGCCTTGAGACGCGCATCGCCGCAGTTCTGGCCGGCAAGGTCCCGCTGGTCCCCCCTGGATTATCTGACGCCCTGTCGGTGGCATTGGGGAGCGCCAGGCCGGGCGCAACGATGAGGCCGCCGCCATCATCGAAGATGTGCTGGCAGACCCTTTCTTTGCCGAGCAGTTCCCCATGGGCGAGGTCTATTACCTGCTGGGCACCTGTTACCAGGAGATGGGCATGGAGAACGAAGCGGCAGAGGCATTCAGGAGGAGCGCATAAATGTTGTTCGGGTTCAGTGTCGCCGATTGGATTTTCATAGGATTCATCCTGGTCGTCATCTTTGTCTGCGTGGTCCTGAGCGACATGCGGCGGAGCAATAAGCGGGACAAGGCCGCATAACGGCATTTGCCGAGGTGCCCATGGAAGAGATCGACAACGACGGCGAAGAGCGGCGGCCCCTGGGCATTGTCCTGCTGGGGGGACTGTACCTGTTCTTCTTCATGCTGACCGTATCCACCTTCGGCCATCCTTTTCCGCTGCTGGGGACGATCTACCAGGGCGCGTAGCGGAAGCGCTGGTGTTCGCGGACAGCCTGATCAGCCTCTATCTCTTCCTGGGCCTGATGAAGCGGCAGACCCTGACCTGGTACCTGCTGATCGGTTACAATGCTTTCGAAGTGGTGAATACGCTGATCAATCTGATAGGAATTTCCGCGGAGAACTGGAAAAAGCGCTCGGCCAACCGGTCGATGTGCGCGGATTGGCGGCTGACAACCTGTCGGTCATGGTGGCCATACTGTTGCTGACGGCCTTTATTTACAAGCATCGCGGGTATTTCACCAACCGGTCCAAGTATCTGCTGACCCGGTAGGCACGTATACTGCATTTAAATTTTTTCGAGAGTCCTCCATGTCCGTGCACGGCATTGCCGTTCGAATTGAAAAGCTGAATAAATCCTTTGGCGGCAATCATGTCCTCAAGGATATCGATCTCGATATCGCGCCGGGAGAGACCTTTTCCATCATCGGTCCCTCCGGCACCGGCAAGAGCATCCTGCTGAGGCACATTATCCGCCTGGAAACGCCCGATAGCGGCCAGATCTACTTTAACGGCCAGCCGGTGTTCGACAATGGCCGCCCGCTGCCCCAAACGTTCCGCAGCAGCATGGTGTTCCAGTCGTCGGCCCTGTTCAACTCACTGACCGTTGCCGAGAACGTGGGACTCTGGCGCGGGAGCACCGCATCTGCCCCGAGGCGCGCATCCGCGAGCTTATTACGGAGAAGCTCGCCATCGTCGGGCTGGAAGGTACGGAAGGGCTGAACACCTCGGAATTGTCGGGCGGTATGCGGAAGCGGGTCGCCATTGCCCGCTCCCTGGCGATGGAGCCGGACCTGGTTCTCTACGATGAACCGACCGCCGAACTGGACCCGGTCACCACTGACGAGCTGGCGGAGACGATTCTCTCCCTGAAAAAAGACCGGCAATACGACGATCATCGTCACCCATGACCTGAACTTTGCCCTGTACCTGTCCGACCGCATCGCCATGATGCACCGGGGCGAGATCATCGAAATCGGCGTGCCGGACCAGATACGGAACAGCGCCAATCCGATCGTGCAGCGCTTCATCCGCACCACCACCAAGGGGATTCAGGGGGGCTGATTGCAGTCCGGAAGCGTGAAGGAGACCGCGATGAACAAACGTTGGCAGAGCTGTTGTGTTTGCGGGCATCGTCCCGGGCGCCCTGGTCCTCGTGTCGCTGCTGGCCGCCGGGTGCGCCGGGATGAAGCAGTCCCATCCGCTCCTGCCGGTCGCCGAGTACGAGAAGATGATCGTCGGCCGCCTGGATGCCGACTACGTGGGGACGGACAACTGCGTGGCCAAGTGCCACAAGCATGACAAGATCACCAGCGATTTCAAGCGGAGCGTGCACGGCGAGCAGATCAAGCCTGAAACCGGGTTGCCGCTGGTCAACTGCGAATCGTGTCACGGGCCGGGGAGCCTGGCCATCGCCAATATTGAGGAAACCAAGCGCTTCACGGCGAAAAAGGGGACAAATGCGACGTCTCCACCCTGCTCGATCTGAAAAAACTCCCCCCCCAGGCCAATCCCTGATCTGCCTGAAATGCCACTCCGCCGCCTCGACCCCGGCCCTGGCCCACTGGCATTCCAGCCCCCATGCCCTGAACGATTTGAGCTGTTTTTCCTGCCACCAGTTGCATGAGGGGCCCCAGCAGAAGGTGAGCCACGACAAGATGGCCGAACTCTGCTATGGCTGCCACCCCGACGTCAAGGCCCAGTTCAGCCTGTTTTCCCCACCCGGTGCGGGAAAAGAAGATGGGAGCTTCGACTGCCATGATCCCACGGTTCAATGCAGCCCAAGCTGTTGAAGGGGAGCACGCAGCGCGACCTCTGCACCCGCTGCCACATGGAGAAGAGCGGCCCGTTCGTCTACGAGCACGGGGATGTTCACCGAGACCTGCACCAATTGCCACGTGCCCCACGGTTCGGTCAATCGCCGGCTGCTCTCGGCGGCCATGCCGTTCCTCTGCCTGCAGTGCCACAATCCGGGGCACCGCAGCGTCATGAACAGCGACTCATCCATGAAATCGCTTTTTTCCAACCGGTGTACCGACTGCCATTCATCTGTCCATGGTTTCCGATACCCCGATAACCGCGGGTACGGAACATTGAGGAAGTGAGCCATGTCGAGCCGTTCTCGCCAAACAATGCTGTTTGCTCCGCTGGTCGTCTGTTCTGGCCTGATGTTGCTGACGCTGCCGGCCCTTGCCTCCGACGGCGCCGCGCCCGACGTCGGGGTGGAAAATCATGAGGCCCAGGCGGAGTCGGAAACCGAGGCCTATCGTTTCGCCACCTCCAGGCGGGATACCAGTTCCTCACCCCCGATGGCCCAGGCGCGGCGGCGGCCCCCTACACGCGTCTGAAATCCGGCCTGGCGGGTGGGTTCTCCGCGGCACGCTCGACTCCTGCCTCAAGTTGTCGGGGGAGGGCCTCATACTCCACGAGGACGATTATCGCGCCAACCTGTTTCTCGACTATGGCGGCTACTACCGTCTGCACCTGGAAACCGAGGCCTTCTGGCACAACCTGCTGACGGAGCAGCTTCCCCGGTCAGCCACCGGCCAGTATGCGACAACCCAGTCGCCCGCCCCGGCGGACGGCTATGGCATGCGTATCGGCATCTCCCAGGTGGAAAACCGCATCAAGCTGGGCAACAACCCCGTCCACATCAACCTGGGATACTGGGAGCTGAGCCGCCGGGGGACCGATCAGCTCCGTTTCGCCGACTACTATTTCAGCGATCCGCAAACAGGATCGTCTCCATCAACCGGCAGGTCAACCAGGTCACGCGGGAGGGGAGTGCGGGGGCCGACGCCCACCTGGGATTCTTCGACGTCGCCTACGGGTTCCGCATCAGGGAGTTCTCGAACCAGGCCCCGGACACCCGCTACCCTTTGCCGTAACCGGCAACGGGGCGCTCGTGCCGGGCACCCAGGCGACCAACGTCGTTTCCGACAGCCGGGTGACGTCCCACACGGTCAGGGTTTATACCGACATGAGCGGCGGTCTGGTGGGGACGGCCGCCTATGTCCTGACCCAGCGGGAAAACGATGCCGACCGCGGCGATGCGCGCCCCTCGTCCAAACCTACCCAGACGCTCCATTCGGTGGCGGGAGACCTGACCTATACGCCGTTCAAGGAGCTGTCCCTCGCCCTGAAATACCGGCGGCAGGAGAGCCAGCGGGAGACGCCCGCGACGATTTCATCCTCCTATTCCCAGATTCCGTCCACGACCACGCTGCCCGGCGTCTATACCTCCACGTCGGGGGTTCTGCTGGTGCGGCCCGGCATCGACACGACCAAGGATACCTTCACCCTTTCCGGCATGTACCGTCCCAGCCAACAGGTGACGTACCGCCTGGAGTACCGTGCCGTCCTGGAGTCCCGTGACAACGTGCCCAACAGCGACCTCTCGCCCGGCGACCCGGCGGCGATCCACAACGAATACCGCCAGACCCATACCGGCCTGGCCAACGTCGCCTGGCGACCGTTGCCGGGGTTCAAGATGAACGCCACCTACACCTACAAGACGGCGGATAATCCGGAATGGAAGACCTCCGCATCGGAAAGCCACAAGGGGGAGCTGTTTGCCACCTATGCGAAAAGCGGCGTCTGGGGGGGTACCGCCAGCTTCATCACCACGTTTGAGCAGAGCGAAAGCTCTGCCTCCACCGTCGCCCCGGCCCCGGTCGCCAGCTATACCCTCCCCGGGAGAACCGCTCCTATTCGGCCAATGCGAGCCTGTGGTTCACCCCTGTGGAGCGCCTGACCATCACCGCCAACTATTCGTACCTGGAGACGGTGACGGACCAGTCCATGCTGTTTTCCAATATCATTGTGGACCCGGACCCGCTCGTGGCGACCACCTACCGGTCCACGGCGCATGTGTACGGCATCGATGCCGTCTATGCCGTGGCGGAGCCGCTGGACCTCTCCTTCGGCATTCAGCAGGTGCGTTCGGCGGCGCGGTTCGATGTCCCGGTCAGGGTGTTTACCCTCGCAAACGTGACGGGCAGTTTCGATACCAGCGGCATCACCAGCCTCACCCGGCTGGACACGGTGGAAACCGGCGTAACGGCCCGGGCCCGACTGGCGCATCAGCAAGCATGTGGGTTGTTCGATGAACTATAGTTTCCGGAATTACAATTCCGGCGATGCTCTCTACGACGGCTCGGTCCACACGACCATGGTGTCGTTGACTTCACGGTGGTAGCGGAAGGTATGCGCCGAAGAATCCTCTCCATAACGCTGATGGTCCTTTTCCTGTCGTGCTGGTGCTGGCCTTCGGATTGCCGCGCCGCCGGCAAGGTCATCGCCGCCATCATGAGCAGCGACCAGCCCCGCTATCGCGAGGCGCACCAGGCGTTCATCAAATCCCTGGCCGCTTTGGGCTATACCTCTGCCAATGTGGAGATCATCCTGCAAGTGCCGAACCCCGATCCGCTCTCCTGGTCCAATACGATCAGGAAATTCAACGCCTACCGTCCCGATTTGATCGTGGCCTACGGGGCTCCGGCGGCATTCGTGGCCATGAGGGAGTCGGACGGGATCCCGGTGGTGTCCGTGGATGTCTTTGTCTCGGACGGACCGCATCGGGGCATGTGCGGCGTCAGTTCGCGGGTGCCGTTGGTCACGCTGATAAAGACCCTGAAGGACAGCCGTGAGCACATCAAACCGTACCGGCGGGTCGGGGTCGTTTACAATTCCCGTGAAAGCGGCTCGCAGAGGCAGCTTGAGGAAATCAGGAAATTCGCGCCCCAGTACGACATGGTGGTGGCGGAGGCAAACGTTGCCTCGTCCGCTGCCCTGGACTCGGCGCTCCCCTCCCTGCTCGACCATTCCGATGTCATCTTCGCCACGGAGAGCGGCGTCGTTTCCCGGCAGTTCGCCAAGATCGTCGCCCGCGCCCGGGCCCGCAACATCCCGGTGCTCTCCACCATGCCCGGCGCCGCCGAACGGGGCGCACTCATCTCCCTTGAGATCCATCCCGAAGAGCAGGGGCACCTGGCGGCCGACATCGCCACCCGCATCCTGGAGGGCGCCCGGCAGAGCCATCTCTCCCTGATCTCACCCCGCCGTATCGAGCTGGTCATCAACATGCGCGCTGCCCAGGAGCTTGGGATCAACCTCCCCTTCACGGTCTTGAGCAATGCCACGCGCGTCATCAAGTAGCGTCCTGCGGGCCCCGTATTTTTTTGCTTCATGGGCGCGGTAAAATCGACTATATTGTACTACTATGGGTAGAATATTATTGATCGACGACGACCAGGCCTTTACCGAATTCCTGGCCGGGTACATACATGACGCCTATCCCCTGTTGCGGGTTGATATCTGCAACAGCCCGGTAACGGCCTTGAACTCCATCAGGGCCGGCGGATACGACCTGTTGCTCATCGACCTGGAAATGCCGGCCATGGATGGTTTGAAGCTGCTTTCGTTCGCGACCCAGGCGGGGATGGACAAAAACCGGGTGGTGATCCTCTCCGGCCGGGATGCCGACTTTCTCCACGACCTCTGTCCCATGGGCACCTGCCTGGCGGTGCTCAACAAGTTCGAGGCCCGGCAGAAAACGGTGCTGGACATGATCTTCAGCTCTCTCAGCAAAAAAACCGCCGGGCGGTAGCGCCGGCAGTCCCTGCATACCCCCGCTCCCAGAGCGGTTCCCCATGAAAAACCTCATTGCAAAACCTGCCGAGAAGTATAAAATCGAAGCCAGGGTACCGCCCGAAGCCCGAACGGATGGGCCGGTGCCGTGTGCCTGCCGAGAAACCCCAAGGAGGTCGCGTATGCTGAAACGAGTCATATATCTGGCAGTGGCAGGTCTGATGGTCCTGGTGTTCACGGGCTGTGTTTCCCAGGGGACGTATCAATTGAAGGAAAACGAAGCCAAGGGATTGGCGGGGGAGCTTGGCGACCTGAAGCAGAAATACGGGCAGTTGAGTTCCGACAACAACGCGTTGAAGGCCGAGTTCGACAAGCTGAAGACCGAGGCCGCCGGGCTTGAGAAGGACCGGCAGGCGCTCACCAAGGACAGGAATGAACTGGAGCAGGTGCTCAAAGCCAAATCAGACACCCTTTCCAGGAATATCAGCGACCTGCGCCAGAAGATAACCGATCTGGAAGGGGAGAACGGGCGGCTCAAGGGTGAGATCGCCAGCCTCCAGAAGGCCAAGGAGGAGAAGGTCAAGGAGGTCAGCAGCACGTACGAGCATCTGCTGGAGAACATGAAGAGCGAGATCGCCCAGGGACAGGTGACCATTTCGGAATTGAAGGGGAAACTGACCGTCAACATGGAGGCCGCCATCCTGTTCGATTCCGGCAAGGCCGATGTCAAACCGGACGGCGTCACCATCCTGCTCAAGATGATCCCGACCCTGAAAGAGGTCAAGGACAAGTCGATCCGCATCGAGGGGCACACCGACAACGTGCCGATCAGGTCGGCCCAGTTCCCCTCCAACTGGGAGCTTTCCGCGGCCCGTGCCATCAACGTGGCCAAATATCTCCAGCAGCAGGGGCTCGACCCGGCGAATCTCTCCGCTGCGGCCTTTTCCGAATATAGGCCGGTGGCCGACAACGACACCAGGGAAGGGCGCGCCAAGAACCGCCGCATCGAGATCACTCTGGTGGCCAAGGACTGATGGGCAAGAAGCAGCGCCACGAAAAGCCGGCAGCGGCCGCTCAGTTTCGCGCCAGCCATTTTGCTGCCCTGAAAGGGGTGGCTCTCGCCCCGAAGGAGGAGCCGGCTCCGGCTGCGCCCCCTCCCCAGCCGCCCCGCCGCGAAACGCAGCCGGTGGAGGATGACGACCTGTTTCTGCGGGCCATGGCCGATGTCAAGGTTGTGCGCACCCGCGGAGGGGGCCCCAAGGCCGGAACGGAGCGTGAACGACCGGCTCCGGGCGGCCCGGCCGAGGATGGGGAGGCTGAACTGTTCCGGCGCGCCATGTCCGGCGTGAAAGCGTTGTCCGTACCTCCGGAGGGCGCGGCAAAGGCCGGGACGGCTCCGCCTGGTGCCCGCGCGCAGGCCCCGTTGCCATCTCCTCCCCCCCCGGACGGCGACCGTGAATCCGCGGAACTGTTTCTGCAGGAGATCGGGCGCTTGAAGCTGGAAACGAAATTCGCCGATGCGCTGCCGGCCGATGACGAGTTGAAACCGCTTTCGGGCAATCGCCTGCGCCAGGTGAAGCAGGGGATCATCGCCGTCACCCACCAACTCGACCTGCACGGATTGACGCGGGAGGAGGCCCTGGCGGCGTTGCCCCGTTTTTTGAACACGGCACGCCACAAGGGGCAGAAAGCGGCCCTGGTCATTACCGGCAAGGGGAACAACTCGCCGGGCGAGCCGGTGCTCCAGCAGGCGGTCGCATCCTGGCTGCGGGACGCCGGGCGCGGGATGGTGCTGGAATTTGCGCCGGCCCCGCGGGAGATGGGCGGAAGCGGTGCCTTTATCGTCTTTCTCCGCCCCCTGGCGGAAGCTCCCGCCGGTGCCTGACCCGGCGCTGCCGGCAACAGTCCGCACATGCGAAGAGGGGTGCTTTCCGGCACCCCTCTTCATTTTTTTCGCCCCCCGTATCCTCCGGCGGGGTGGCGCTACAGGGCCGTCACATACTCCGCAATGGTGCGGGCCATGGTGTCCACACTGTTCTTGTCGTTGTTGAGCACCAGGTGGTAAAAGCCCAGGTCGCGGGCATCCCGGTCCAGAAAGTCGCGGATGAAGTTGTCCCGCTGCTTCTGCTGTTTGGCGATGATTTTTTCGGCCTCTTCGGCCTCAACCCCCATCCGGTGCGCTATGGAGCGCACCTTGAACCCCGGTGAGGCGAACAGGCGGAAATGGAAGCAGTTTTTCAGGGGCTGGGTGACAATCGAGCTGCCCCGGCCCACGATGATCACGTTGCCCTGTTCCGCCAGGGAAAGCACATGGCGGCACAGTACCCGGAAATGGTCCTTCTCGCTTTTCCAGCGTGAAGAGAACGTGGCCAGGATCTCGTCCAGGAAACGGCTCTTCTCTCCCAGGCTGTTCAGCACGTTGGCGGACAGGTGGTGGTCCTGGGCGACCTCGTCGAGCAGCCCTTTGTCCAGCAACACCCACGGTTCGCCGTGCTTCTTCTCCATGATCTCCCGCAGGCGTTCCGCCATGGGGTATGCCTCGCAGCCGAACTCCCGTGAGATGGTGATGGTCTGCCGCTTTTTGTGTTTGGCGGGGGATGATGCCTCCATGTCACGCTTGCGGTTGAACTCCAGCAAGGAGCCGAGCCTCATTTCCACGGACGGTATCAAGAGTTTTTCCGGCATGGCGACCTCCGTAGCCTCGAAATGGTCTGTCTGGCATCAACTGTAGCACGCGGGCGGCGATCCGCAAGTGCGGCGCTGATTGGTGCGACGGCGCCATTGACACGGGCGGTGCGGCGCGGTATACGGATAGGCATTCCCTCGAGGCCACCGCCAGCCATCAGCCAAGGAGCTATCTTGCCATGATCACCCATATCGTTTTTTTCAAGCTGTCCGACGCGAGCCCTGAAAGTCTTGCGGTTACCCGGGAAAAACTGCTCAGCATGCAGGGTAACGTCCCCCAACTGCGCCACCTGGAGGCCGGCATCGATGTCATCCGCTCCGAACGCTCCTATGACATCGCCCTGGTGACGAAGTTCGACTCCCTGGACGACCTCGAGGCCTACCAGATCCACCCCTACCATGCCGGAGAGGTGCTCCCCCATATGAGGTCGGTATGCTCCTCCATCGTCGCCGTCGATTACCGGGACTGACCGGCTTCAAACCGCCCGGACCTGCGCGCCGCGCCGGGATGGGCGGCTTTTCGTGCGGCGGTGATCCCCAAACTGTATACATTTTGACTTGACTAAACATGTTTGCACGCGTAAAATCCAGTTCTATTCACACTGCTTCTCGTTTGACCGTACAATATTCTGTAATTGCTGATTATTTGCTGACATGGTGTAGTTCTGCTCGCAAGGGTGCCGGAATAGTTTTGAGGCTGTAGACACTAAATGCAAACAGGAGGTAGAAAATGTCGGAGTATGGTACATTACAGGATCGCGTACGTCACAAATCGCTTCTGAGCAAGGTCATGACAGCCGAAGAGACCATCCAGTTCTTCAAGCCGGGGATGAACCTGGGGTGGTCCGGCTTTACCCCCGCCGGCTACCCGAAGGTGGTCCCGATTGCGCTGGCTGACCATGTGGAGAAGAACAACCTCCAGGGGAAATGGAAATTCAACCTGTTCATCGGCGCTTCGGTAGGGGCTGAAACCGAGGACCGCTGGGCTTCTCTCGACATGATCGACCGCCGCTGGCCGTATCAGACCGGTAAGAACATCGCCGCCGGCATCAACGAGGGACGCATCCGCATGGGCGACAAGCACCTCTCCCTGTTCGCCCAGGACCTGGGGTACGGTTTCTACACCAAGGACACCGAAACCGGCAAGCTCGACCTGGCCATCATCGAGGTTTCGGCCATCACCGAGGACGGGGGCTTGGTCCCCACCTCCTCCTGCGGCGTCATTCCGGAGATCCTGATGATCTGCGACAAGATCATCATCGAGGTCAACACCGGCGAGCCGTCGTTCGAGGGGATCCACGACCTGGTTTCCTGCGGCACTCCGCCGAATCGCCAGGTGTTGAACATCACCAAGGCCGGCTCCCGCATCGGCTCCACGTCGATCCCCTGCGACCCGAAGAAGATCGTGGCCGTGGTGGAATCGAAACTCCGCGACCAGGGGCGCGCCTTCGCCGAGCAGGACGACACGTCCGAAGCCATCGCCAGCCATATCATCGATTTCTTCACCCATGAAGTCAAGATGGGGCGCCTGCCGGACAACCTGCTGCCGATCCAGTCGGGGGTCGGTTCCATCGCCAACGCCGTAATCGGCGGCCTGGCCAAGGGGCCGTTCTACAACCTGTCCGTCTATACCGAGGTGCTCCAGGATACCATGCTCGACCTGTTCGATTCGGGCAAGCTGGACCACGCCTCCTCTTGCTCGCTCTCCCTTTCGGCGACACCCGGCTTCCCCAAGTTCTTCGAGAACATGGACAAGTATTTCGACAAGATCACCCTGCGGCCGCTCTCCATCTCCAACGCCCCGGAGCCGATCCGGCGCCTGGGGGTCATCGCCATGAACACCCCGGTGGAGATCGATATCTACGCCCACGCCAACTCGACCCTGGTCGGCGGCACCCGCATGATCAACGGCCTGGGCGGCTCCGGCGACTTCCTGCGCAACGGCTTCCTCAAGATGATGCATACCCCGTCGAGCCGTCCGAGCAAAACCGACCCGACCGGCATCTCCTGCGTGGTGCCCCACTGCTCCCACATCGACCACACCGAGCACGACCTGGACTGCGTCATCACCGAGCAGGGGTTGGCCGACCTGCGCGGCCTCTGCCCGCGGGACCGGGCCAAGGTCATCATCGACAAGTGCGCCCATCCGGACTACAAGCCGATCCTCACCGAGTACTTCGAAATGGCCAAGGCCGACTGCCTCAGGCGCAAGGTCGGGCATGAGCCCCAGTTGTGGGACCGTGCCTTCAAGATGCATCTCAACCTGGAGAAGAACGGCACCATGAAGATCAAGAACTGGGACGTGAAGGTGGACCTCTGCGAATAGCGGCGTCACCCATTCCCGCAAACGACCCCGCCGGCACAGCCGGCGGGGTTTTTTCATGCTACCCCGCCCATATACTGCTTGAACTTGTCCCGCACTTATGCTTTAAATAACACGATTTACCTGCCTGTCACCACCATGAGAATCAATTTCACTCCCGGGGCGGTAGCGATGGCTGATACGATAAGCGGTTTCCAAGGCGCCGTGGTGGGTCTTTCCCTTACGGACGTCATCCAGCTCAAGGGACACAACAAGTATACCGGCGGCATCACGATCGAATACGGTGAGCAAAAAGGGGCCATCTATTTCGCCGACGGCGAGATCATCCATGCCGAACTGGGGCCGGAGATCGGCGAGGAGGCCATCTACCGGATTATCAAGTGGCCGGGCGGCATCTTCAATATCCACCCCGAAATGACCTCCAACGTCTGCACGATCCACTACCGCACCGATTACCTGCTGCTCGAAGCCCTGCGCCGCATGGATGAAGAAAACGCCGGAGCGCCCGGATCAGGCGGCGAATCGGCCCCGGCAGTGGCCCCGCGGCGGACCATGAGCAAGGTCGCGGCGCGGCTCCAGGACATTGAGGCGGTCACGTACGCGGTGCTGCTGGACAAAGCAGGCAACCCGCTCCAGGATAACAGCATCGAAGCCGTGGCCCTGGCCGCCAAGGGACTCTTCCTGGCCACCACCGGCAACCGTTTCGGTGAGCTTCTGGGGCTGGGAGAGATCAAGGCGGCGGCCGTGCAGACGAAGCAGTATCACCTGCTGATGTACGACTCCAAACAACATTATCTCAGCATCGCCGTCAAACCGGAAGCCAACCTGGAGAGTGTGGAGAGAGAGATCAGGGCGGTATTGATCCCCGGCAAGTAGGAGATTGGCACCATGCAGGATATCTTGCAGCATATCAACAGTGTCGAGGGGGTTATCGGCAGCGCCGTTTTCGGCGGCAGGGGCGAGGTCCTCGCCCACGCCTTTCCCTCGCTGATCGATGCTGAATCCCTCAAAAAAACGGCGGCCCTGTCGCTGGAGTGCACCTACGGGCTGCAGATCGAACAGAACCTCGATATCCTGGACCTGCGCTACGCCGATGGCCGCATCCTGGTGAAGGCCTTTCCCGGGGCCATGCTCTGCCTTCTGTGCGCCAAGAATATCAATCTCCAGGTTCTGTTCATCACCCTCAACCTGGCGGTCAAGAAACTGGAATCGCTTCTGCCCAAGCAGGGCGAGCCCACGGCGGCGGTGCGGCAGACCGACGCCCCGGCTGACCAGGGAGGGGCGGCCGCCGCCCTGAGGCTGCGCATCAGCCACCTTGCGAACAAGGAGGCCAGCAGCAGCTTCGATTCGTTCGGCATGGTCGCCATCAGTCAGCCCACCTCCAAGTATATCGGCGATTTCTACAAGGCGCCGTTCAAAAAGCTCAGGCTGGTCAACGAGGCTGCGGGCACGAGCGGGACATTCCCGGTCATGGTCATGAACGACATGGGGCAGCAGTACGACGGCACGATCATCGTCGGACCGGGGATCGAAAAGAAGCTCAAGGTGAGCGACGGGGACAAGATCGAGGTGGCGCTCGGCTGACGCCGGCAGGCAGCAGTGAAACGTAACGGGGGGCGGGATTCCGCCTCCCGTTTTTTTGTGGCCGGGCGGTGGCGTAACGAAGGGGCCGGGGCGGTACGGTTGCAGGTGCCGTGAGCCGGATGGCAGGGGTTACCCCGGGTTCTTTGCCTTGGGATGCGCCTTGTCGTAGACCTCCATCAGGCGGTCGATGCCGACGTGAGTGTATTTCTGGGTGGTGGAGAGGGAGGCGTGGCCCAAAAGCTCCTGGATCGACCTGAGGTCGGCCCCCCCTTCCAGCATGTGGGTGGCGAAGGTGTGCCGCAGGGTATGGGGGGAGATACGCCTGAAGGCGGCCACCCGCAGGACGTGGGCATCGATGATGCGCGTCACGCTGCGGCGGTTGAGGCGTTGGCCGCGGGTATTGAGGAAGAGCGGGCCGGTTCCGGCCAGTTCCCCGCGCTGGGCCAGGTACTCCCGGACGGCCTGGGCGGCGCGGCTCCCCACCGGCACTATACGCTCCTTGCCCCCCTTGCCCAGCACCCGCACCATGCCGCCGGACAGATCGAGATCGCCAACGTTCAGGCCGGTCATTTCGGAAACGCGCAGCCCGCTGGAATAGAGCAGCTCCAGGACTGCCCGGTCCCTGAGGGCGTACTTCTCGTCTGGCGAGGGGGCCTCCATGAGGGCGGTAGCCTGGTCGATGTCCAGGTGAAATGGCAGGCGTTGTTCCCTCTTGGGCGTGGCGGTCAACTCGGCCGGGTTTTTGTCGATCTCGCCCCGCCGCAGCAGGAAACGGAAAAAGGTCCGTATGGCGGCCAACTTCCGGCCGATGGAGCTTTTCATCGCCGTTTTGCCGAGCAGGGCCAGATAGCGCCGCAGCAAAAGATGGTCCATCTCCCCGGCCGAGACGTCATCGCCCCGCTCTTTGGCGACAAAGAGCGCCAACTGCTCCAGGTCGCGGCGATAGGCGGCCAGGGTGTGGGGCGAAACGTTGCGCTCCGTCTCCAGGTAGGCACAGAAGGCGGTTATCTGTTCGGCAAGACGTGCCACGGTAAAAGCCTCAAAAGCGAAAATCGTTTCTCACAGAGCACACAGAGGCACAGAGAAAAGATTGGAATATATTCGCCTCTATCTGTAATCGTTCGGTTTTATTTGTGTCTTTCGTATTTTTCGTGAATAACCGTTATTTAGATAGAGAGCCAGCGTTGTCCGGTTTAGTCTTTGCAATAGAGTTTAGACCCTGCTTTATCCCCTCACCCGGCCTTCGGCCACCCTCTCCCGACGGGAGAGGGGATGGTGAATATCCCTTCTCCCACCGGGAGAAGGTGCCCCGAAGGGGCGGATGAGGGGGCTTTTGACATGCTACGCAAACCTAACCGGACATTACGGATAGAGAGCCATTTTTTTGATGTTCTCCGTGCCTCTGTGAGCTCTAGCGAACGAAGTGAGCGAGTGAGCGAGTGAGAGATGCCTTTGACTCTCATTCAAAAGGAGGTAGGCCGCTCTTCACCTTCCAGCTCTTCCGTTCGTTGATGTCGCGGTAGACCCAATCCTGCCGGTAGCTCTGGGTCTTGATACGGTTGGAGGGGAGGATGTAGTAGTCGAATTCGGCCACCACCTCGCCGGTCCCCTTGTCCGGCAGGCATTCGGAAGTCAGGATGCGGAAATCGGTGATGGCGACCTCCCGCTTTTTGATGTCGGCGGCGGCTTTCACGAACTCGTCGCGCAACTCGGGCACCATGTAGGCCATGCCGGCCCCCTCGATCTCATGCCAGCGCAGCAGCTTGTTGTAGGCCTTCATGCTCTTTTCGAACTCCTCGCGGATGGTCGAGTTCGGTGTGCTGCAGGCGGTTGTCATCAGGCAGCAGAGCAGGAGCAGCCCCGCCTTGAACGTTTGTATCATCGCCGTTCCCCTTCCCGTGCGTGAATATAGTCGATCAACTCCAGGGCCAGTTCGCATTTTCCGAAGGGGGGGATCAGGTAGTAGCCTCCGGCGGCAGTGAAGGTGGCGTCGATGAACTCCTTGGCAATGGCCAGCCCCTCCCGGGCGCCGGCTTCCTTCTCCAGGCCCTTCATGCGGGCGCGGATCGCGTCCGGGACGCTGATGCCCGGCACCTCGTTGTGCAGATACTCGGCATTGCGTTCGCTTACCAGCGGCATGATCCCCGGCAGAAGCGGGATGCCGCAATCCCGGGTCTGTTCAAGGGCCTCCAGGAACAGACCCGGGTCATAGACCGGCTGGGTCTGGGCAAAACGGGCGCCGTTGGCCGCTTTCTTGCGCAGCCGTTCGGCCTGGAGCGCCATGTTCTTCGTATTGGGATTGAAGGCCGCCCCGACGGTAAAGCCGGTCCCGCTGCCGATGGGGTTGCCGATGGCGTTCACGCCGCGGTTCATGTCGGTGAGGAGCTTGATCAGGGTGAAGGAGTGGAGATCGAAGACCGACGTGGCCCCGGCATGGTCCCCCATGGCGGCGGGATCGCCGGTCACCGCCAGGATCGTGTGCAACCCCAGCAGGCTGGCGCCCATCATGTCCGACTGCATGCCGATCAGGTTGCGGTCCCGGCCGGTGACGTGGATGATGACCTCGATGCCGACCTCGCGCTGGATGATGCTCCCCAGGGCGATGTTCCCCATGCGGGGGCGGGCCAGGGGATTCTCGGCCAGGTTGATGGCATCCACCCCGGCCTCCTTCAGGCGCCGGCTGCTCTCGATGATCCGGCGGCAGTCCATCCCCTTGGGCGGGTCGAGCTCTACGGTGATGACCTTGCGGCGCCCCCACGGATCCAGAAACGAAGCCCTGTGGGGCCGGGAGCCTTCCTGGACCCCAGCGGCGGCATGGGCAGACACGGGGGGGCGCGGAGAGGGCCGCCTGCCTGCCAGGGTGCGGGCGAGTGCGGCGATATGTTCCGGCGTGGTCCCGCAGCAGCCGCCGATCAGGCTGGCTCCGGCGGCGGCCATCTCTTCCGCCATGGCGGCGAAATAATCGGGGGTGGCGCGGTAGATGTAGCGCCCTTCATGGTACTCGGGAAAGCCGCTGTTGGCATAGGCTGAGATCGGCTTGGCGGTCAGGGCCGCCAGGCGGCGCACCACCTTGACCAGTTCCAGCGGGCCGGCACCGCAGTTGGCGCCCAGCATATCGGCTCCGGCCGCTTCCACGGCGGCGCAGAACGCCTCCACCGTCGTGCCGTCGCCGCTGCGCCCCCCCTCCATGAAGGCCATGGAGGCGCAGACCGGCAGGCCGGTCTCCCGGGCCGCCCGTACCGCTGCGACCAATTGCTCCAGCGAGCCAAAGGTCTCCAGCAGGAGCAGATCCACCCCCCCTTCGGCCAGAGCGATGCACTGTGCCCGGAAATGCCCTGCCATGACGTCGGGGGTCAACTCCTGTTCCTCGCCCTTCATGCGCACCAGGGGGCCCACCGAACCGGCGACGAGTTTGTCGCCATTCCCGGCCGCCTCCCGGGCGATGCGCGCCCCGGCCCGGTTGATCTCGCCGACCTTGTGCCCCAGGCCGATGGCCGCCAGTTTGGTATGGTTGGCGCCGAAGGTGTTGGTCTCGATCACCTGGGCCCCGGCGGCGGCGTACTCGCGGGCCAGTTCCAGCACCAGGGCCGGACGCACCAGGTTCAAGTGCTCGAAGTTGCTGTCGAGCCCGATCCCCCTGGCGTAAAGCATGGTGCCAACGGCCCCGTCTCCGGTAAGGATCTCTGTTGTGAGTCTGTCGAGAATAGTCATGGGGTAACCACGTTCTTAGGAGCTGGCGTATCTGCTGTTGCCCGAATCCCCGAGATGGGGTATATAGAACATTCTCCTATTTTTGCTCCAGGATGGAATACTTACGATGCATGCTCTTATTCAATGGCTTCTCCACACCATCGGCACCATGGGCTATCCCGGCATATTCCTGCTTATGGCCATGGAGAGTTCGGTGATCCCGGTGCCGAGCGAGTTGGTCATGCCGCCGGCCGGCTACCTGGCCTTCCAGGGAAAGATGAACCTGGCGGCCGCCATTGCGTGCGGTACCCTGGGAAGCCTCGTGGGGGCCTACGCCAACTATTTCGCCTCCCGCTACCTGGGGAGGCCGCTGATCATCAGGTATGGCAAATACGTCCTGATCCCGCCGGAGAAGTTTGAACGGGTGGAGCGTTTTTTCCTCCAGCACGGCGAGATCTCGACCTTCATCGGCCGGCTGCTGCCGGTGGTCCGCCATCTGATCTCCATTCCGGCCGGCCTGTCCGGCATGGGGCACATCCGCTTCTCGCTCTACACCCTGGCAGGCGCCGGCCTCTGGTGCAGCATCCTGGCCGTCATCGGCTATGCCATCGGCGAGAACCAGCAGTTGATCATGCAGTACTCGCACAAGGCCCTCGCCTGGGTCATTGTGTTCAGCATTATTCTGGTTGCAGTCTATGTATGGCGCTATCGCCGGCGCAACGGTATTAAAGCGTAAAGCCGGCGAGAAGGCAAAAGATTTTTCAGAAGGAGCACGCATGCAGATCAAGCGCACGGGGCGCATCCACTACGTTGCCGTCGATTTTGCCGGTTCACCCGGATCGGTTCAGGGGTTTACCACCCGCCACGAGGGGGTATCCCGTCCCCCCTACAATTCGCTCAACCTGGGGATGAACACCCAGGACCAACCGTTCAACGTCGAGGGTAACCGCAGCATCCTGACCCGCACGTTCGGCGTCAACCAGGAGGCCCTGGTCAGCGTGCGGCAGGTGCACGGCACCGATATCCTGGTAATCGACGAACCCAACGAGGATTACAGCCACTTCTTGAGCGTGGAGAGCGACGCCATCATCACCAATCAGCCCGGCGTCATGATCGGCATCTGCGTGGCCGACTGCGTGCCGATCCTCCTCTGCGATCCCCGCAACAGGGTTGTGGCTGCGGTCCATGCCGGCTGGCAGGGCACCGCGGCCAAACTGGTTGCCAAAACAGTGGCCGGGATGGGTTCGCTCTTCGGCAGCGATCCCAAAGAGTTGCAGGCCGCCATCGGCCCCAGCATCGGCAAATGCTGCTACGAGGTGGATGCTCCGGTCAGGCAGGCCTTTCTCCAGAACGGGATGCCCTGGAACTCCTTTGCCGAGGCCCGCGGCGAGGGCACGTGGCTGCTCGATATGGCCGCCGCCAACCGGGACCTGCTCCTGACCGCCGGCGTGCCGGCCGCCGGGATACAGGTCTCCGATATGTGCGTCTGCTGCCGGAAGGACCTGTTCTTCTCCTACCGCCGGGATAGTGGGGATACGGGCAGGCAGATGGGCTTCATTATGCTGACGCCGCCATAACCGGGGCTTTCCTTGCCGCTCTGAACACCTCTTGACATAGTTGATACGTAAGCACCGCCGTTCTGGACTCGCTGACCCTGGTATCATCCGCATTCTGACGACGTATCCGCGAAGGCCCCGCTGCCGGACGATTCCCGGGTACCATGGATTGAGAGGTGAGATATGCTTGCCAAAGTCCTCAGCAGCGCCCTGATCGGGATCGATGCCCTGCTTGTGGATGTGGAGGTGGATCTGGCCCCCGGCCTGCCCGCCTTTGCCACGGTCGGCCTGCCCGACGGCGCCGTCAAGGAGAGCAAGGACCGGGTCAAGGCGGCCCTCAAGAACTCGGGCTACGATTTCCCGGCCCGGCGCATCACCGCCAATCTGGCGCCGGCCGACATCAAGAAGGAAGGGGCGGCCTTCGACCTCCCCATCTCCATCGGCATCCTGGCGGCGACCGGCGTGGTGAAGACGCCCCGCCTGCGGGAGTACCTGCTTTTGGGGGAGCTCTCCCTGGATGGCGGCCTCAAGGCGATCCGCGGCGCCCTTTCCATGGCGGTCGCCGCCAAGCGAGCCGGCCTGGCCGGCGTCATCCTGCCCGCGGAGAACGCGTCCGAAGCTGCGGTGGTGGAGGGAATCGACATCATTGCCGCCACCGCCCTTTCCCAGGTGGTGGAATTCCTCAATGGCCGTGACGGGATCGACCCCTTTGCGGTGGACCTCCAATCCCTCTTCACCAGCGGTTGCGAATATGGCGAAGACTTCAGCGAGGTCAAGGGGCAGGAACACGCCAAGCGGGCCCTCGAAGTCGCCGCCAGCGGCGGACACAATATCCTCATGATCGGCCCTCCAGGGTCGGGCAAGACCATGCTGGCCCGCCGCATCCCCACCATTCTGCCGCGCATGTCGTTTGACGAGGCCATCGAGACCACCAAGATCTTCAGCGTCAGCGGCATGCTGGAGAGCGGCCGGGCGCTCCTGGCGGCCCGGCCGTTTCGTTCCCCGCACCATACCATCTCCGACGTCGGCCTGATCGGCGGCGGCACCACGCCCAAGCCGGGGGAGGTCTCCCTGGCCCACAACGGCGTCCTGTTTCTGGACGAGTTGCCCGAATTCAAAAAAAACGTCCTGGAGGTGCTGCGCCAGCCGCTGGAAGACGGCCGCGTCACCATCTCCCGCTCCCTTCTGACCCTGACCTATCCCTCCCGGGTAATGCTGGTCGCGGCCATGAACCCCTGAAGTTGTGTGAACCTTTCTCTACTGACTCAAAGGAAGAGATATAGTAAAACACGAAGTGCAGTGAATCTTCGGAGACATCGATCCTCTCCACAAGTTCCTTCACAACCTGCCGACGAGCCTCATAACTGAGCGTATCCCAAAGTGTTGCCAGTGTTGTTGCCTTTTCAATTATGAATGTTTTACCTATTTCATTCGTTTTGATGAAATCCATTTCTGCTTGAAGACGGGGGATTTCCAGAGACACATTCTCAATCCGTGCCTTCAGTGGTTCGTATCGGGTTTTGAAACCGCTTTGATCGATTGCTTCTTTACTATACAAATCGACTAGAGCATCAATTTTTTTATTTACGCTCTTCTGCTCTTTTCTCAGGTGCTCCAATAGCTCGTGCTTGTCTTTAAGTTCCTTCTTTAAATCTTTATCAGGTCCAAGTTGATCTGGCGTAATAACGATTTGCTTTAAAGCAATTTTCAAATTATCTGCAATGACATCCTCATTTATTCTCATGCGGCATTTTTTGCATGCATAGCGTGGAATTTTCATGGCAGGATACGGGGCAACGTAGAGCTTTGTGCCGCATCGACACTTCAAGATCCCGGAAAAGAGAAACCTGCCGACTTTTGGTATCGTCTTGGTGGATGAATAACGGCCTGCGGTCTCCTCAAATATCTTACTCACTGCGGTCCATTCTTCTTCAGATACAAGGGGCTGAACGTTTACAAAAACCCAATCCTCTTCCGGCTTAAGTACCCAATTTCTCTTGTTGCCGAGGCTTTTGGCGTAATTAGCTCTGCGTAATCCCTTATAGATCGTGTCGGAAAGCAGACGTTTAAGGGCTGTAGGCTTAAATATCTTTTTGTTGCGAGAATAAAGCCCTTCTTCCTGAAGTCGATTGCACGTGGTTAGTAATTTGCCGGTTTCAAGAAAAATTTGGTATGCCCTTTTAACAACAGGCGATTCTTCGGGATTAGGGACTAATTGTTTTTCTACCCAATGATAACCAAAGGGGCCCTTCCCTCCTATATGTTTGCCAAGTTTGGCCCGGATGGGAATAGATGCTGCCACGCGAGCAGATATCTCTTCTCGTTCCCACTGGGCTAATGCGCTCGTCAGCGTATATAGGAGTCTGCCTGCGGGTGAGGATGTGTCGATATTTTCTTCGAGGCTGACTAGGTTGGCATCATACTTTTGAAAATAATCGGCAATTTCGAGTAACTGTCGGGTATTGCGGGCAAGCCGGGGGATTTTAGAGAATATCAGAGACTTTATTTTGCCGGAAGAGATGTCGGCGAGCATTCTTTGGGCTTCGCCATGTTCCAAAACATCCTTGCCGGAGACCCCGGACAGGTCGTAGCGCTCAACAACGGTCCATCCTTTCAGTTCAGCATACATCCGCGCTCGAGCCTCATGATGCTCAGGCGATTCGCCCCTTGCTTGGTCCTCTGTTGAAACCCGTATCCAAATACCAACGTTCATAGTCACAATTTAAAAGTCTCTCCGGTATCTTATATAAGGTGTCTTCATGGCTTGAAGTTCGGAATTAATCTCAAGTGATTGATATCTTAGTCTGTGTGTACAATGATCATGGCGCCACATACACGGCATACCACACACAGGAGGAGAAGAAATTGAATCAGTATCAGCAGTATAACGCCCTGAAAGATGCCCTGGCATTCCGAGTGATCAGGAGCAAGGTCGATAACCTTTTGGGGTATATGCCACCGGCAAAACTACTTATCCTGTTATTGCACCTGATCAATCCAGGATATGTTCGGCCGATCCTCATAGGCATCCGGGACAATATCTCCGGAATGTCTGACGAGGCGCTGGACAAGCTAATAGACGAGTTGTTGGATTAACCCTCTGCAGGGCCTTTTTTCAGGTGGGCAAGTTCGATTACCCCAAACAGGTCCTGGGCCAGATGATCTGGTGCTCCTGACGGGTTCCTGAACGGGATTTCACCAAGTTTCAACCATCGCATACGAATTCCATACTCGAACGCTACCGCCCGCGTAACCAGCCCTGGTACCGGGCGGCCTGCCCTGATCCTATCCAACTCAATCATATCCATCTCAATTTTCGCGCAAAACTCTTCATCGGTCAGGTCCAGCAGCGACGGTAATTGGAGAAACCGAATGCTCATCTCTGAGAGATCTTCTGGGGGGAGTGGAGTGAGGTTTTCTGGAGCCGCTTGCGTCGGTTGTCGGCGCTCCATGTTACCCTCGCCAACAAGTAGCCATTTGAAATTAACAGAGTAAATTTTCTCTATGGCAAGGGCAGCCTCTGGCGTTAGTCGTTGCTTCCCCAGTTCGATATCTTTGACTTTCGTCCACTTAAAGCCAAGAGATTCCCCGAGCTGGCCCTGCGTGAGGCTCAGCCCTTCTCGTACAATTTTAAGTCTCTCTCCAGGTGTCATAGAAGAATACCCAGAGTAAATTATCTCTTGACAGTAGAGATTATTTACTCTATTGATTATGCATCATCATATATACGCACCTGCTTATTACCAGAAAACCGGAGAAAACGGAATGAAAGATGTTGATTTTGCCGCAACTCGCGATCGCTGTTCCGATCGCTGCATAAACGTAGCAAAACTCGCACGCAAGCACGGAATCAATAAAAACACGATGACAAGATACCTGCACGGCAAATTGGACGGCACGCCGGGTCAGGGGGTGTATGGGCAGATTGAGAATGCCCTTGAGCATGAAGGATTGCTGGTCCACCAGCGTAAAAGTAAAAACCATTAACACATTGCCAATTCTATTGAAAGTCTCGTTTTGGGCTGAGTGTGTCGCCACCCCTGTAGAGAGTTAGATACGAGGCTAAAGGAGCGCTGTGATGGAAAAGCACATGAAGATCATCCAAGAGATGCTCGAAGTCTGGAAAGATACGGCATACGTAGCTGAAAACATGCTGCCTTTTATTCCTGTGCAACTTTTCGACGGCATGGTCGAGCGGATGGTGAAGGAAGGCGTCCATGTAGATCAGGCAGCCACGCAACAGGCCCGCGCTTTGGCGCCGAACGTGATTGTAGTCATCGAGGTTGATGGCGACCTGGAATACCTCAAAATGGACAGCCTGGGGAATATTGAGCAAATCGGCTATGACCTGCCTAATTGCGACACCGTGCTGGTAGCGGCCGACAAAATTGACTTCATCTATGGTGATGGCCCCAACAGGATCACGAAAGAAGATCTAAAAACCCTTCGGCATGTTGTTCGGGAAGATAAGTGGTTATACGACTACGAAGATATTTATTGCCTCTTGGAGGAAAAAGAGACCGCCCGCAAAGCCCGCTATGATGAGCTGCGCACCGTCAACATCGACCTTCCTGACGAATTTCTCCTCCTCTGCGAACAGTACAACCTGACACCTGCTGTTGCCCTGCGGAGCTTTATCGGCGACGTGTGCGGCATCGTCAACTATGCCACTGATCCGCGGCAGGACGGGTACAACTCGGGCGGCAGCGACGAACGGGAGATGGCGCGAGGCTATTTCAATCGGTCGTGGTGGAGGCCGGAAGTCGAAGAGAAGCACGGAATCTCATATTTCTAGCAAGCGGTCAAGATTATATGGATGTGGAGACATCTCCGAATGAAAATTAGTTTCGAGTTCAAACAGCCGGATTCAGGTGCCGAAGCACGTTTAAGCCGCGTGATCGGCATCATCCGGCGCGATCTTGAAAAACAAGAAAAGAGGGCTGAGCCAGATCCAGAAGCCCGGGAGACAGCAAATGCAGCAGCTTGATGTGGCTATCATCGAAGACTGGTTGTCCAAAAACACCATATTTTGCGAACGGCTCAACGGACGTTTCAGCGCAAAGCAATGCCCGCAACGCTCATATTCTTGCGAAGGGTGCCCTCGCGGGGTTGATTCAAAGAAAGCCAAGCTGCTGCAAAAGATGTCAAGGAATCGCCGCACACTCGCGGCATGGCCTAGTGAAGAGATCGACACCATGCCGCCTGAAATACTTGAACCAACCATGTCTGTGACAGTTCAATTGTTGAATGCACGGCTCCCAAAAATCAAGCGAGCGGCCGCGTGAAAAAAAATCATTTACCGACGGCAATAACGCCAGAAGCTGTGCCCAAGTGGATCCAGGAGAAAGCGGAAGAAGCCCAACTGAAATTGCAATTGTTTCTGCCGTTTTGTGCTCCAGAGTTTCGCCAGATACCGAATGAGATCGTGAGATCAGCGCTATTCACGTGCCGAAACCGAAATACCCCACGAGAGAATTATAAAAAAAAGCCAGTCGTAGTTATAGGCGACGGCAACATCATCTACCAGGGTGAAGAGCTGAGGCAAGATGACGAAGCCGTATGGATGCATCTCATATATTTGGCCCGCGAGGTTCAACTCGGCGAAGCCATACAGTTTGTTCCTCATGTCTTTTTGCATGATATCCGTTGGCCGACCAACGGATCTGGATATGACCGTTTGAGAACGTGTCTGGATCGTATGGCGGCAACAGGCCTAACCATAATCTCGTCACGGCTTGATGAAGGCGTGAACGTGTCCCTGATTCGCAAAATCGAGTACTCGGCACAGTCTGAAGGGAAGGTAATCCCGTTGAGGGTCTGGCGGGTCTGGATCGAGCCAGAAATGAGGCTTCTTTTCGATTCGGAATACCTCACGTGCATCAGGTGGGAGATGTACCACGCTCTGAGGAGTGGGGTCGCAAAGAAATTGTTCCTGTATTGGTCCTCGCACAAGGCACCGTTCCCGGTGAAAACGGACACCATGATGGAGCTCTGTAGCACCAGAACCAACCGTAGAGAATTTAGGCGGACATTGTCCGAAGCACTTGGAGAGCTTCAAGGTGTTGGGTTCTTGGCGTGTTGGAAAGTTTCCAGTGATTTATGGACGGTCAAGCGAGACAAAATCACCGATAAGTGTGGGTCATAAGTCGAACACCAAGGCCGCACCACCAAAGGATTTTCAAGGAAATCAGCCATGACAATTTGCACTCGGAAATTCAACAACCGCAAGATGAATACGACGGGGAGCAATTCGACTTATGACCCACGGGGAGTAAAAAATAACGCGCAATTTAACAATGTTGCATCACAAATTCGACTTATGACCCACGCCCATTCGACTTATGACCCACGGCTTCGACTTATGACCCACGCGTGGCATCTGAATATTAGAGTAAATACAGTGAATTACAGAGTTATCAACATATGTATTTCCGATTCGACTTATGACCCACGGAAGTTCGACTTATGACCCACGGAAGTTCGACCTATGACCCACGGGGGGGTAGCCAGTTTAAAATGATACTGACAAGTTATGAAGTTTTCCACAGGTGCTAACCGTTTTTTAACCGTCTTTTAACCTTTATAAAAAACACGCGCGCGCGTGCGAGCAACAAGGGTGCCTATGAGCACTGGAGATAGTAAGCATGGAACCGGAAGTGGCAATTAGATGGGTTCAAAAAAATAAGGTGATCGCTTCACATGCGAAGCGGCTAGAAGCCATTACCGCTTACGAGGCGGCAGACTACATGCAAAATGCCTTAATGGCTGCCCTTAAAGCGTATGTGCACTTTCCTGAAGTCTCGTCTGAGGATTTCAGGAGAACTTTTTGGAGCATCTTTCGTCAACACAACTTTTCAGAGTCTATTCCAGTTACATTATGTACAAGCGATGAATCTATTCTAATTGATGTAAGGGATAACAAAAAACTTTCTCAAGTCGATTACTGCAAAATAATTTTTTTGTGGGGAGCTCCAGCACTTTCAAAACAAGAGAAGAGAGCTTTGAAATTAGCCCTTGGGCTCGATCATGATGGGAAGCAATTGTCAGAGCGTGAAATTGCAGAAAAGCTAAGTATCAGTAAAACACGTGCACACCAACTGCTCGAAAATTCAATTAATAAAGTTATCACTCTTATTGAAGAAGGGGACCACAAACTAATCCTAAAGACCGTATTTGAGGCAATAAACGACTCATTTGAACATTCTCAATTGAAAGGAAACTAAAATGAACCTGATCACAGACGTAGGCTTTGGAGACGTGAAATTCCTATCAGACGGCGTGCCCCAAAAATTCCCAACCATCATCATCCCGGAACCTATCAACGCCGGGGGGATTGACTTCGGTGAAAACATGGCCCAGGTCTACGAACACGGAGGCCTGCGCTACATCACCGGCAACGACGCAATAGAGGCAATCAAGGCCGGTGCCGAAGGCGGCAACATCCAACGGAACACCACCTGGCTAGTCGGTCGTATGCCGATTCTGACCCGGCATGCGGCATATCTGGCCGGCGTTGAGGATCTGAAAGATGCCTCGTTGACCATCGGCCTGCCACTGGGCGATTTTCGTGCCCTGGAGGGGAGGGTCAAGGAGATCCTCCAGCCGCTATTTGCTGACGTAACCGTCTTGAGTCAGGGGGTCGGCATTCTGGCCGATCATGTGTCGCGCCATGAGCACCCGGGATCAGGGACGATTCTGGACATCGGCTTTGGAACGGCCATCGTCCTTACCTATCGGGACGGGAAGCCTACGAAGGCGGGAACACAGCAGTACACAAGCAAGGGGCTCTCAGAGGCAGCCAAACGTCTCAAGAAGCGCATTCTCTCACTGACGGGTACCGACATACCCCTACCCGAGGCGAACGCCTACATAGCCCAAGGAGGAAACATATTTCGCGGCAACGGAAAAGAGATCGATCTGGCTCCGCTAATCCACGAGGCCTTAGCCAGCTACACCGAGGAATTGGTGAACCTGCTCATGTCCAACCACGACACGTCGCTCAACCGTGAAAACACTATCATCCTAGCAGGCGGCGGAGCCTACCACGTTGAGCGGTACCTGAACGAGTCCTATGACGGCCAGATCATCGTGCCGCCCAGTCCCGAATATGCCAACGTCAGAGGCTACGGCTATCTGGTGAACGGAAGGTAAGCGCCATGGCAAAAGTTACAGTCAAGGTCTCATTCGAACACACTGACCCTCTGTACCGGTTTCTCTCAACGTACGGCGAACGGTTTGGCCACGGCGGGGCTTCCGTCACGGCCCGGCTTATGCTCGACGCAGCATTCCAGTCGGCACCATCGCTCAACCCGTTCGAGAGATTCCCCGAACGGCGGCCTCAGCTGCCGCAACCGGGGCAGGCGGCAGGCGAAACGATGGCAGACGACCGAGGGCCGGCACCGGAGGAAGTACCGGACTCGGGCCGGCAGGACTTGCTTGCGGCGATCAAGCAGTTCCAAACCGAGCTTTAGACTGTCGGGCCTTGTTGAGCCTCGTTAAGTTTCAGGTAAGACCCGACGAGACTTATTAAGCCCCTTCGATGCCTAAAAGAGCTTGAACGAAGGCCCATAAAGCCCTGTCAAGCCTCAACAGGACTTGTGTCCGTAGGCCAAGTATACGAAACGAGCATATTTTATGCAGAACTGTATCCAAGCCGAACTACGGAAAATCCGGCTCAATATCGGTTTCAGCATCCGGGAGATGGCCGCTGATTTAAACCTCCACCCGGCCACCTACCAGAAATACGAAGATGGCTCTCGGACCTTGCCGGCGGAAGTTCTGAAAATGGCCTGTGAGTTGAAGCAAAAGGTTGACGAATTCATGGCCGGCATGCCGGCACGGATCGACGCCAGGATAGAAGAAGATTACCCACACGGGATACCAGGCAGGGGAGGATCGGATGTTCAGGAGATTGAGAAGCAATAAAGGATCGGTAGGCGGTGCGCTGATCGTAATTCTCGCTGCGGCGGGATGTTGGTACGCCTACAGGAGCTGGAAGGCGGGAAACTTGTCCAACGACCTCTCCGCCATGCTGACGGATTGCCAGCGGATCACCGGCCAAGTGACCATGACCGCAACCGACCGGACTGTGCTTGACCAGGCGTATGCCACCATCGCCCAGATCGCGGCGAAGTACCGAATCTCGACACCAACAACGCCAACACCATAGGAGGCCCACATGGCGACTGCAATTGACCATGAAACAATCGTTTTCTCCCTTTTCTTGCTGTTTGCCGAAATCGGCGTCGGCCGCAGTCTACGCCTGCGGAGGCCTCAACAACTGGCGCATGGTCGCCTACTGGACGGCCGCGTCGGTCCTCACCTACTCGGTGACATGGTGACGGCATGTGCGTGACCATGACTTGTAAATGCGGCCATGCTGCCGACCTAGACGAATTCTGCCGGACTCCTATAGGTGGTGACTTGCCACCGGGTTACTTCCAATGTCCGGGGTGTGGTTATGCCTTTCGGCGGGTGGAGAGCGAGCACCGGCTTCTACGAGCGGGTGACGAAGCGATGATTATCCCCGGCAAGGTGGATCTGGTACCAACGGAACGGAGACTATGAAAGCACAAGGCATCATCATAGCGGCAATGCTGGTGATCCCGGCCTTCTCCCACGCCTTCTGCTTCGAGGAAGCGGGCCGGGAATACGATATTTCCCCGCTCCTCCTCTGGAGCATCGCGAAGAATGAAAGCGGGTTCAACCCAAAAGCGGTTGGTCGGAACGCTAATGGCACCTTCGATTATGGTGTGATGCAGATCAACTCCTCCTGGGCAGCCACATTGGGGCCTGCCCGCTGGAACGCCCTCGCGGATCCCTGCACCAACGTCCGCACCGGCGCCTGGATACTGAGGCAGTGCATCGACCAGTACGGATATGACTGGCGTGCTGTTGGTTGCTACAACTCCCGGACGCCTGCCAAGCGGGATCGTTACGCCGCGAAGATTGAGCGAATTGTCCGAGACGTCCGCAAATATGTCCGGCCAGTGCAACCAGTGGCAGATTTGCCACAACCGAAAAATGGAACAGCGGCTGCCGAAAAGCCCTGGGAGCTGGTGTTCGGCAAAACCGACGAAACCGAACGGGTAGTACAGTGATGGCAAAGCAATGTGAGGTGGACAATGAGCAAACAGAAGATCATCGAGCGTATCAAGAAGTTGCTGAAGCTGGCCAACAGTAGCAACGAACACGAAGCGGCTGCGGCAGCAGCAGCAGCTAAAGCCCAGGAACTCCTTTCTCAATATAACCTTGACGAGTCCCTGCTCTCTGAAGGAGGTGAGGATTCCAAAGCAGCCGGCATGGCCAGTGTCAAAACTCTTATACGTCTGCCGTCATGGGGATACACGCTTGCCTCAGCGGTCGCGGCAGCTTTCGATTGTGATTATTACCACTGTAGCGGAACGGGCGACATCTGTTTTATTGGCGTGGATCTCGACCATGAAATTGCGAGCTTCACCTTTGAATATCTGTTCAAGACCATCAGAAGCCTCTCCACCTCGTTTATGCGTAAAAGCCAGCAGCGTAGGTTGACGCCAAAGGGGCAGATAAGGGTCAGGCGATCCTACTGTCAGGGATGCACTGAGGTCGTGTGCCGGGAACTCCAGGAGCAGGGTATGAGAACCCCCGTCACCACGAAAGCGTTGGTGCCTGTCAAGAAGGCACTGATCGCTGCGGAGATGGAAAAGATCGGCATCACGACGTTTGATCTCAAAACAGAATCCCTTAGCCAGCGGGCATACTGGACCGGTCGACGCGATGGCGCAAACATCGACTGCGGCCGTAAAGGGCTCCAGGGCAGCAACAAGCCATACTCCATGATTGGAGGTGGCCATGCCCAGTAACTTTAGTGTTTATAGGCAGTTCCTTGGATGTTCGGAGAGTGAGATGAATGAATTTCTTGGCCCACCTGCGATGGAATGGCTGTATAGGCAAAACCGCCAACTTATTTACGAGATAGACGGAAACCCAGTCACATTCACGTTAGACAACGGCCGGGTCAATGAAATAGGCCAGCTTGCGGAACGCAGGTTTCATCGTCGGCTTGAGCCAACTGAAACAACCCGAGTGATTATCAGAACTGATAACTCGATATTTGAGGGGGTAATTGATGATGTCTCGGAGCGTAGCATTGCGATAACTATAACAAACGTGCTTGATTCTCCAGAAGAACAAGTAAAGGTTACAATTTGTACTCAACTACGTACTTCTCAGTTAGTAAAGAAGTGCATCGTCCTGGAAGGCAAAATCCATTCACGTAGAAACTCTGCCAGCCAAAAAAAGATAATTATAATATTCACCCAAAAGGGAACGCATTCGCACCAGATACTTCGAGAGTTCATTAACTATCATTTGGCTGTTTTGTCTTTGAAAGGGCACATCGCTCTGCCCAACTCGGCCACATCAGGCCAGACCACAATTAAAAGTGATTGGTGTGGATACTGCCCTGACCAGTTATGCGAAAAAACGACAAATTTCCATTTTAGCAAGGAGTTCTAAATGTCAAATAACCTCATAATCGGCGGTCCCCGTACAGGCAAAACATCTCTTCTCAGAAAATACTTCCTGGAAAATTATGACGGCGGGCCGTGCATCATCTTCATGAGAGAAGCTGAGGGCTCAACACTAAAGACATGCCTTATTGGTGACGGGCTTTCGGAAACAGATTTTCTGCACCTGCGAACAAGCGACATGATGAATTTCTCTATTCCCAAAGTAATTCCCCCAATCGTTTTTCTAACCGTCAGCGGTGAATTTAACGGCGAACTCAGCCAAAGCTTTAAGGATATGGTAGTTGCCCTTGTAAAAAAAATGCCTATAAGCACAGAAATTTACCTGGATGATGCGGGATATTGGGGGGAGGATGTGCGGCTATTTGCTGATTGCAACTTGACCGCAATCTATCAGTCAATGAATCAGCTTTCCCAAATAATTGTTGAACACGAAAAATTCGTTGACACCTTCCAGTTCATAACATTTTTCGCAAATAACGACACAAAAACACACGAGCTGGCCCGACGCTGCATGTTCAAAAAGGAGTTACCTGTTACGGCTGATATAGGACACGTTATCCGAAATTTGCCTAGACACTGCTTACTCCTTGCCGGCCCACCTTCGCAAATCGAGCTATAGAATGGCAACTTTACAGCCCAAAGCCCTGCCCGGCACCACCTACGAAATGCCAACCGCATGCGGCCCGATCTACGTCACGATTCTTCGCGATGCTGATACCGGTCGTCTTCATGGGCTCAAACTCCGCTTCGGCAAGAGTGGCGGCTGCGGTGCCGCCTTTGCCGACGGCATGGCCAGCGTTGTCAGTTCTGCTCTACAGGCTGGCATGGAGCCCTCCCTGATCTCCAGGGATCTTGGTGGCATAAATTGCCATCTGGGGAATAACACCTGCATGCACGCCGTCGCATGCGCATTCGCTGAAGAGTTGGGGATTCCACCAGAAGACAACAGCCCTTCGGGTGTACCGATTATTGAGGATTCATATTATGGAGAATAAGACGGCTTCCGCTTTTGACAAATACCGTGGCGGCCACGGGACCAAAGAATGGGCCGAAGAAACCTACAGCATCGGTACAGGGTGCGCCCACGGCTGCCTGTATTGTTCCGTCAGAAGTAGGCAAATGAGGCTGAAACGTATCGGCTCGCGTGAAGAATGGTTGGCGGAGAAGATAAGACTGAAAGCCACCGGAATCAAAGCTCTGCGAACTGGAGTGATCATGTTCCCCTCGTCCCACGATATCTCACCACACTACCTCGATCATTCCATCGAGGCACTGCGGCAGACGTTGGCCGCTGGCAACAAGGTGCTGATCGTCTCAAAACCACATATTGAGTGCATCAGGACCCTGATCGGTCAACTTGTGCGATATAGGCACCAGATACTGTTCCGCTTCACCATCGGCGCTCTAGATGAAGACCTTGTCAGGTTATGGGAACCCTATGCGCCGCCCCCGGAAGAGAGGCTGGCGGCATTGGAGTACGCCTATGCAGCCGGTTTCAACACATCAGTCTCGATTGAACCCATGCTGGCAGGCGTGCAAGAGACACTAAAGGTAGTCGATGCGGTCTCCCGGTCTGTCTCGGAGACCATCTGGATCGGAAAAATGAACAGGATTCGCGAACGGGTTGATGGCATGAACAAGCTGGAAGTCGCCCGGGCCGTGGAGCTCCTCATGGAACAGCAGACGGACGGCGATATTCTCGAACTCACCACGCTTCTCCAAGACAACCCCCAGATTCGCTGGAAGGACTCCATCAAGAAGGTGTTGGCCAAGCACAGAAAAAAGCACCCGGCTCAAGAGCTTCTGCATAGCTGTATGGAGGGGATTCGTAGGCTATGGTCGCCCCTGGGAAAAGACGGTTTTTAGGACACGATTACATCGAGGTCGAGACGAGGGGAGAGATACCCCGCGTTACAACATAGCAGGCCGGGCAACAGGGCCGAGACAGTCAAAGACAGTAACGCTTCGCTCTGTCCATTCGTTTCACTCATAAACGCGGACAAAAATCAGATGACATCAACCACAAGCTTCTTTCCGAAAATCGCCAACGCTGTCTCGATCTGCTCGATCCGGCTCTTGTGCCGCAGAGACAGAAGTCGGTCCACCAGAGTGGGAGCCAGGTTCAACATACGTGCGAGATCCGCTTTCTTTTTGCCAGCGTCCAACATGGTGTTGTGCAGGATCACTTTGCCGGCAGCTACGACCGGCAGCACAACAACAGGGCGTCCATTGGCCGGAGACGGATATGGAATACGTTGCCGATCGTCCATATACGATTCCAGCATGGTTTCGAGAGCGTCCTGTGCCCAAACGAGAGCCTCGGTTTCATCATCTCCCTCGGTGATCGCCTCGGGAATGTCGGGAAAAGTAACCACAAACCCGCCTTCTTCAGCAGGTTCGAGATGTACGGGATATGCCAACACGCTTATCACCTCCTTATTTCAGGCCGAGTTGCTTTTTGACACCCTCAACCAAGCCCTTTTTCAACTCTCTGCCATGTCCATGCATCGGCAGTTCGCTCTTGCGGTCGCCGAGTTTCACGATCAGATGGCCGCCACCGCCCTTCTTTGCCTCGAAGGTGCATCCTTGTTTCTCCAACCATCTTTTCATTTCGGCGCTGTTCATGAACTAAATATAAACAAATATGTTTATAAAGTCAATAAAAAAATAAACATAAATGTATATTTTTTGCGGCCACTTTGTTGGCCCGTCGAGGCTTGGCAGGCATTGAACCCGTTTTTACATACCTCAAGACAGGTCTTTACAAGCCCCTTTAAGCTCCGACACGGCTTAAAGGGGCTTGTTGGGGCTTGCGAGGTCTCCCGAAAGGCCCCGTCAGGGCTTATCGGGACTTAAGAATCCCCGTAAAGGCCCGTCAGGGCTTTACGGGAAAAGATGTTTTTGGGGATCCATGGTGTGCGGACAGCGTCCGCATCGTCCACAAGTCCATAGGCCATCGGGCCGTAAGCGAAAGACTAGCTTTCGCGGGCCGATGAGGCTGTGGACCCTGTGGACGAAAGAGCAGTTGGTTACATTCAGACCTGTCCACATTGTTGGTAACTCCAGCGCACGAAGGAACCGCAGGCGAGTTATCAACATTGTGGGCAGGTCGTCCGGCACCCGAAGGGGCGACGACTCGCGGCGGTTTGCGAGCCGTCGGGCGTAGCCTGCCGTAGTGGGGACCCGCCGGAGGCGGGTTCGTTTTTCGGAACCGGTCGCGGAGCGACCCCGCGCGAATTTTTTACCCAGGGGGAATTACTTGAAACCCATGAAGATTACGGCTGGCAAGGCGGCCGAATACTATTACCAGGCCGACCCCGTGTTCGGCGACGGTGCCCAGGGTAATGGCGTCTGGCTAGGCGGCGGAGCCGAGGCCCTGGGCCTTGCCGGCACAGTGGACCTGGAGCAGTTTACCAATCTGCTCTACGGTATGAGTCCAGACGGCACCGACCGACTCGTCGGCAAGCCAGCCGACCACCACAAGAACGCCGCCACGGACATCATTCTTGACTTTCCAAAGTCCATGTCGCTGATCGCGCTCTATGACCCGAAGTTCCGTGAGGGGCTCAAAGAAGCGTTGCGGGAGACGGCACAGCACGTGGACCGCCACATCTACGGCCGTCAGACCAGAGACGGCGAAACTGAGCTGGTCAAGGGCAAGGGCGTTATGGCGCTCTACTTCCACAGCACTAGCCGCGCCAACGACGTCCACATGCACGGTCATCTGGTCAACCTAAACATGGTTCAGCGGCCAGATGGCAGTTGGTCAACGTTGGAGAATCGACCGTTGTTCGTGGCTCAGAAGGAGAATCAGCAAGAATTGTACAGCCGCGTTGCGGTCTTGGCTCGTGAGTGTGGCTATGGGATAGAGCTCTCCCGCAACAAGGGTGGCATGATTGTTCCGGAGATCGCCGGAGTCTCCCGGGAGGTGATTGAGCAGTTTAGCAAGCGGTGGTCTGACATCAAGGAAGCGGACAAGTTGGCCTCTGTGCTGGCCCAGAAACTACCAGGACTGAACGAAAAGGACATCAACGAGCTCGTGCAGCTCCACACCAAGGCTGAGAAGAACCTTGCCGTCACTGAAGATGAAATGGTCAAGGGCCACACCATGCAGTTAAGGGCCATGGGGACCTCCCCCGAGCAGTTGCTCATCACTGCCAAGGAACTCGGTTCCACTCAGAAGTTATCTGGAATGACCGCCCGTGACTACATCAAAACGGCCACAACGGACCTCGTGGAACATGAATCCGTTGTTAGTGGCTCAAAAATCGTTTCTGAGGCGGTCAAGATATCGGTAGGGGAAATGACCAGGCCTGAACTTGAAGCGGCTTTCCAAGAGGCACGAATGGCCGGAGAATTCGTCAACTACGGTAAGGACCGGTTCTCCACACCCGAAATGCAGCACATGGAAGTTATGGTTGCCGAAACTGCGGTACGCGGGCGGGAGGCCTTCACTCCGCTCATGTCGCCGGAGGCTGCCCGGGCGGCGGTGGAGGACTTCGAGGCGGCCCGGGGGATCAAGGCCACGGACGGCCAGACCCGGTCCATTGAGTATGTTCTGACCGGGAGTGGAAGGTTGATGTTGATCCAAGGGGACGCCGGCGCCGGGAAGTCCACGGCCTTCGCAGCGATATTCGCATCCCTGAAGGATCGGGAAGATGTGACGGCCCGGGGTTTCGGCTTCCAGGGTAAGGCCGCCGCCGAGTTACAGCGCAGCTCCGGGCTGTCGAGCCAAACCATAGATTCCTTCCTGCTTTCCAAGCCGACCGAAGATACCGGCCGGCAGCTCTGGGTTGTGGACGAGGCCTCCATGGTTGGTAGCCGTCACTTGCACGGCATGATGGAGCGGGCACTTCAGGAAAACGCCCAGATCGTGCTTGTAGGTGACGGCAAGCAAATAGCGGCTATTGCCGCCGGCAAATTGTTCCTGGACTTACAGGAGCATGGGCTGGTGGAGAGCTCGCGTATGGAGGAAATACAGCGGCAGAAGACCGGCTACACCAAGGAGATCGCAGCGCATTTGAAGAACCATGACGTAGGCGCCGCCTTCTCGGTCTTGGACCGCGAAGGCAACATCTACGAGATAAAGGATAGGGAGGAGCGAATTCAGTTCGCAGCCGAGCGGTACGTGGCGGCCGGCAAGGACGCACTGATTATGACCGTCACCAACCGTGACCGGAAAGACCTGATCGAGGCAATCCGCGCCATGGAGAAGGCATGTGGAAGAATCGGAGAAGAGGATCACGTCTTCAACGTCCGGACGCCGGTTAATCTCATTGGCATCGACAAGAGGCTAGCAGCCTCGTACGAGCCGGGCAACATGGTATTCCTGCGGGATGACGTTGCAGGCCTGCGGCGAGGGAGCGAGGCGCAGATCATCGAGCGTGACACTGGCAGCAACACGATCAGGGTAAGGGATGTGGGCGGCCGGGAGCACGACATCGACCTGCGTCGGCATGGAGGAGACCTGTCGCAGTTTGAGGAAAAAGCGACACCGTTCAGCATTGGCGAAAAGGTCATGTGGACCAAGAATGACAACAGCGAATATGGGAAGAATAACAGCCTGAAAAATAGCGTCGCCGGGCATCTTCAAGTGTTTAATGATGACGGGACATCACAGATTCTGACTGAACATGGCAATCTGGTCAAGATTCAAATGGAAGGTGCCTACATTACCAATGGCCAGGGGGCCACCATCGACAAGGCCCAGGGGGTAACCGCAGAGTTCTGCATCACAATGATGCCGTCCGACGCGCCGGCAGAGCTGCTGTCTGAAAATAAAAACTACGTGGCCATGACACGCATGACCCACGAGCTGGAACTGATAACGGACTCAAAAGAAGACCTGCTGGAGATGGTCGATGATCCGCAAATCAAGACATCCACACTGGAGCACATGTCACAGCGGATTGCAGAACTCAAGGAGAGCGCGGAACAGTCCCTGGCCGACCAGAGGGAAGAACTAGAGCACCTGACCGATCAAGAGACATCAGCGAACCGGCAGATCGACCGACAACTGCTCCTGGAGCAGGAGTTGAATATTACTGATGCAGTCGAGAAAGAACATGAGCCTGTTCATGATCATGATCACGGTCATGATGACATGGAAGTAGGCCTATAACAACCTGGAGGAAAAGACCATGGCAAAGCAGAAACCAACGGCTGATGAAATGTTGAAGCGGGCACAAGCGATGCTCAAGAAGGCGTCGGCTGCCAAGAAGGAGGAAGAGAGGGCAAAACTGGTCAGGCTAGGCCAGCTCTTGACGGATTGTCTGAATGAGAAAATTACCGTGGAGCAGATGCTGACCGAAGCAAACGAAGTCGCAAGGCTTACGGGTGCAGGTGCAGTCAAAGGTGCAGTGAATGAAACCTGAAAACGACGCCTGTGAACGGATCAAGGGCATGCTTGCGAAGATCGAGCAAGGAACGATCGAGCCGTATGAAGGATTCAGAAACATCCGCTGGCACGCCGACTTGTACATGGTGTGGGCAGATATGACCGGACCGGCTCCCCGGCCTGTGGTTGAGGAGCCGGGGAATGCTGATGCAGGTCAGGCTGAATTTGCCGATGTCAGGCTCCACGTGGAGAGGTAATCGATGGCTGAATTATCTGCTCCACAACTGGCATATGGGCGTTCCCCCTTCGGGGCCGTTCTGGCGGTCTGCGACCCAAGCCTCGCATGCCCCCGCGAGTCTTGGCCCTGCGGGCGCCGGCCACTGAACGCAAAACCTCTATCGAGCGTAAGCCCACGGCCCAAAGCGGCAGGCCGCGAACTTACGCTCGAAGCTTCACTCCCTCCAGTCGCAAAGCTAACCCAAAATCTCTCGTCCACAGGGTCCACAGCCTCATCGGTCCACGAAATCCGGTCTTTCGCTTACGGCCCGATGGCCTATGGACTTGTGGACGATCATTCCCTGCAAAAAAAATGCAGGGAATGGAAGTCAAAATCAACACCGAATAACCTGACAAAATTGTCGATGTTTGTAGGTTCACATTATTCAAGCTGCATTGTTGACGATGTTGAAAACCGCTTGTCGTCCACAGGGTCCACAGCCTCATCGGTCTGCGAAAGCTGGCCTTTCGCTTACAGACCGATGGCCTATGGACTTGTGGACGATCATTCCCTGCAAAATACCGCAGGGAATGGAAGTCATAATCAACACCCGAACACCCGAGTTGCGTTGCTTTTTGCTCTACGTTCCAAAGGGGAATTTATTCCCCTTTGGAACCCTTCCGACATCTGTGACAGCAGCATCAAAAATCAACACCTCAAAACCGAAATTCAAAGGCAGGAAAGTGGTCATTCTGACGATGAAAAACAGACAACGGGAAACATGGCACCCCACGCAAGCTCGCGCATGCCATGTAAGGCAAAAATCTGCACCAACACATCAAAATCATTAAATAAATGTTGGCTGCCACGTTTTGAGGGCGTCGGCGGCCAAATGGCAGCCGATTGTTTTTAACAGTTTGAAATATCAAGTAATTTGTCGGCTGCCGTTTGGCCGCCAATTTCAGGGGGAAACATGACCAAAGCAAATCGAATTGTGGTGCGGTTGGATGATGAGACTGATCGGTTGCTGTCAGCATTCGCCGGACGGCGAAAAACGAATCGTGCAGACGCCGTGAGAGAAGCCATAAAAATGGCGGCCAGCGATGCGGGTCCACAGAGGGTCGCGGACCATCTCGAAGAGATTGTTCGGCGATTGGCAGACATGCCAGCGATAGCGAAAAACATGCTGTCACTTTCGGCCCAAATGGGCGACATGGCAGAGGCGAACAACGCCAATACGGATCGCATTGCTGGCATCCTGAAAATACTCCTCGAAAGGACAAAGCAATGAGCGATGAATTGGAAAAGCTTTTTAAAGAGAACCAAGCGAAAGCCGAGGCGAAACCGGGTGAAAACGAACCGGAGGAAATGGAGCGTTTGCGGCTCGAAGTGCTTGCTGCGGTTGCTAAAACAAAGGAGGTGTGCACGGCGGGAGAAGCGGCGTTGAGTGACGCCTATACCAAGCTCGAAACTTTTGCGACGAACAAGATCCCGCGGCTGATCCAGACGAATGTGGAGGCGGTGACTCAAGTTGAAATAAAGGCAGCGGTGGAAGGGATTATGCGGCCATTGAGCGAGGGGATCATTGGCACGGTCCGTGACGTGGAAGTTTGTCGCTCACGCCTCCGGGGGCTGTCCTGGAACTGGCGGCTGTTTGTTGGCCCGGTGGCCATGGGGTTGGTCACAGTAATTGTCGGCGGGTGCCTGGTCTTTTTCGGAGTACTTGGCGATCTGCGGCGGTATGCAAATTGGGGCCGAAAGGTGGAAGAAAAGATCGACACCTATAGTCCTAAAACGCGAGAGGTTCTGTTTCAGGATTTCGGCGGCAGACCATAACAGGGAGGAGGAAAGATGGCTCGATATGGAAACGACAATGTGATAGACGGCACCCTGTCACAGACCACCCGGATGCGGATGCGGTGGCAGGGGTTCAAGATCCGGCTGATTGTGTCTCTCTCAGTCGGAATTATGGCCGGAGCCGGCGCAATCTTTTTGAAGCCGCCGCGGCCAGTTCCGATTCAGGAACTGGGACCGGAGGCGCATGTAGGTTTCATAGACCAAGTGCAATGGAAACTGGCCGAGCATAATGTTCCGAAGGTCCAATTTCCCCGCATACTTCATATCGTGGCCGACCTGCCGGAACAGTATAGGGAAGCGGGGCTGTTGTTGGTAATTGCTGCGGTAAAAAAATACTGGATGCAGTTCATGTGGTATCTGGGTGCCGGACTGAGTGCCGGGGTCATCACGTACTGGATGATGGTGCGGAGCTCTCATAAGGAAATGAGGTCTCGTACTGAGGATCAATATGTGCGTGGGTCGAGGCTTGTCAGCGTTGATAGGCTGACCAAGGAAACTAGACGGGAGGGTTCCAGACTCCAACTGGCAGGGGGCTGGGTGCCACAAAGTCACGAACTTTCTCCGTGGTCATTTGTGGGGAGACCTCGGATTGGTAAAACCGTTGCACTTAAATCACTGCTCGATCAGGTGATGGACATCGGTGCGAGGATAATTTTTGACTCAAAGGGGGATATGATCGTCAGCCATTACCGTCCCGGGGATTTAATCTTCGCGCCAGCAGTCGATCAACGGTCACTCACGTGGACTATCTTCAACGACATCACATCGGTTTCGCAGATCGCAAGCATCGCCGCGGCGCTGATCCCGGAAGGGACCGGAAACAACAAAATGTGGGCGGTGGGTGCGCGAGAGGTCCTGGAAGGACTCATACTTCATGCATTCTACAAAGGAAAAAAGACGAATAGGGAGTTGTGGAATCTCTGCTGCCTCGACCCGGAACGAATGCACGGAATCCTTAGCGAGACTCCGGGGGCGGAACGGGCGGCCGGCATGCTGGCCAACCCGAAATCGAATACGGCATATTCGTTCTATGTCTCGCTGATTGCGTTCCTCAAACCTATTCAGTTGCTGGCCAAGATGGACGGCCCGTTTAGCGTCAACGCCTGGCTCAATTCCGATCCTGCAAACAGCATTTTCATCGTGGCGACGCCCGAGCATCAGGAGGCGCTCAAGCCGGTCATGAGCCTGTTCCTCTCAATGATGATCAATTCGCATCTATCGATGCCGGACGATCTGGACCGGAGGATCTGGTACTTTCTGGACGAACTCACAATTCTGCCGAAGATCGAGAAGCTCATCGACGCCATCAACTTTGGGCCAAGCAAGGGGCTCATCTGTATCCTTGGATTTCAGGCGCTGCAGCTACTCGATGAAATTTACGGCCAACGGAACAGGGAGACTCTCTGGTCAGCGGTCGGCACCCATGTGATGTTCTCGGTTGGAGAACGGGCCACCCAGATGAAGATATGCGAGGCGATCGGTGAGATGGAGGTCCTGGAGCATCGGAGCACCATGTCGATCGGAATCACCGATAGCCGCGACGGTGCGTCGGCCATGGAGCAACTCACCAAGCGGGTCCTGGTCATGCCAGACGAGATCAAGGATCTGCCAAAGTTGACAGCGTATCTGAAAATCCTGGGATTTCCCGCTGCGAAGCTCAAATTCACCTACAAGCCATATAAGAAGGTCGCAGAGGGACTGGTGCCCGACCCAGGCTTCAGCATAGACGAGTTTATCCGCGAGTTGGTGGCCCTGAAACGCCGGGCTGGGACAGTGGAACAGGAAGTGTCCAACGAATTGGAGCGGACCAGGGAGCGCGCGGCCGAGGAACAGCAGGCTATGGAATCTGGAGGAGAGGTATCTGAATGGTAGAGCGTTCCGAGGGCGGCAATATGAGGAGGCAGCTGAGAAACTGCTCGGTGAGAATCACCTGGATGCTTGGCGCTGGAATGCGGCTGAAGCCATGCCAGCAGTACCTGGAAAACAAAATATCGACAAGGAGGCAGCACATGAATAGATCATACCGTCTGATAGTGATCGGATCGTTGTTAATGGCAGCTCTTACCGGAGGATGCGGCGGTGGTGGAGGAAATACTCCTCAAGCGACGCCGGCAACCCCCGGTACACCGGTGACGTCGCCGGTGGCGAGGGCGAGCGATTTCACTGGGAGCTGGTCGGGAACGTACTCGACGGGCGCTGGTGTGGGCACGCCGGTCACTTTCTCCCTCGTTGGTATTAATGCGGCAAATACCGTGACCGGCAACGTCTATTCGGCAAACCTTTCGGGCACTTTCACCGGCGTGCTGGATGAAAGCGGCAATGTCTCCGGTGTTGTGGCGAACATGATCGACGGGCAATCTTGGACCCTACAACTGGGGATCCTCGGCAATGTGTTGAGCATCGTCAAGATGACTTATGGTGCTGCTTCGCTGGGGGCAGGATCGTGCACGGCCACTCCGGCGTTGACCGTGAACATGGCGGGTTCGTGGAAGGGCACCATGATGCAGAAGAACACAACAACAGGCCTCCCCATTGTCGGGACGACCCAGGACGTAAATGTCGAACTTGCTTATGATGGGTCGGGAGGATTCATTGGGGCAATCGTGAGTGATAAGGGGCTTGCGGCAAGGGTGAAGTTTGTTGCCCTGGCGGGATACTGGGCGTGCTATATTGACCAGGCGTCATCATGGGGTACATACATCCCTGCACCGCAGACCGGAACCATTCTCACGGAGGGTATGATAGTCTCCACAGCGTCGATGCAGCAGTCGTTTGCGGACAACGCCGCAGCACCAACAGGCATGGCCTCAATTGTGCTGTCCGATTCATACCCCACTGGAACCTATGCACCCAACGGCTCAGAATATATCGGGTACATTGAATTTTTGATGACATTGACGAGGTAATACAATATGCACAGTCAACTACCCCGCGCAGGAGTCCCCTTACGTAAGGTGGGGGAGGAAGCGCGGCAATAAAGAATCACGCTTTGCCAGAGATGTAAACCACTGCATAAGCAAAAGCATCGTGGCCAGAGCGCAAGGCACCGGCAAGGGAATCGCGTTGGAAGACCTGACGCACATCCGCAGCCGGATAACGGCTAGACGCTCCCAGCGGGCCACGTTGCACAGCTGGTCGTTTGGGCAACTCAGGGCATTCATTATGTACAAGGCAGAGGTTTTGGGGATACCAGTCTCCTTGGTGGACCCAAGAAACACGAGCCGGGAATGTCCTACTTGTGGCCATACGGCCAAAGAGAACAGAAAAAGCCAATCCAAGTTCTTATGCACGTCCTGCGGACATGCTGGTGTCGCAGACGTGATCGCGGCGGGCAACATTGCCCGTCGGGCCGAAGTCAGCCGGCCAAACGTAGCGAAGGCGGCTTAAAGCCTTTAGTTACAAGCCCCGTTGCTTGCGGCGGGGTCGTTGACGCCGAGTAAGATCCTCTGCGACAACATAAATAGTCACCGGAGGTCCTCATGAGACTCGCAATCCTCATAGTAACCTTGCTCATCCCCACTGCGGCCATAGCTGTACCCGTCCCGATCACTGGGACGGCTGAAGTGTATTTCTCCCCCGGGGTGGTGCCGCTGAGGCGGTAGTGGCGGAGATCAATCACGCCCGGCAGGAGATACTTTTGCAGGCCTACAGCTTCACCTCGAAGCCGATCGCCAAGGCGCTCCTGGATGCCAAGAAGCGTGGCGTGAGGGTAGAGGTGGTTCTCGATAAGAGTAACGCGACTGCTAAATACAGCGCTGCGACCTTCCTGGCCAATACCGGCTTCCCGGTACTGATCGACGCTGAACACGCCATCGCCCACAACAAGGTCATAATCATTGACCGGGCAGTGCTGATCACCGGCAGCTTCAATTTCACCGCCGCCGCCGAGGATAAGAACGCCGAGAACCTGCTTGTCCTGAAAGGGGACAGAATTCTCGTAGAAAAGTACATCAAAAATTTCAACGTGCACAAGGCCCATTCCAAGCCGTTCATGAGGTAATGTTTTCATAGACCCCACCACGCTTCCTCCCCTGACTTGTGTCGGGGAGGAAGCGTAATAAGTGACTAAACCTGCTTTGCCTTTATGGCATACTGCTAGCTATTAAATTGTAGACATTTCTCACATTAATGGCTTAGAGTTTTTTCCTTGTGGCAGCACCATTGAGGTCAATATGCCGAGGACGATACATGTCATTCATCGAATACAACAAGCCGTTTAAATGCAACGCAGATCTTATTGCCCATCTTCGCGACAAAGGGCTCTCAGTTGCTTCAGAACCGGAAGCGTTGGACGTCCTGCAGAAGATTACCTACTAGGGGTCCCCACAGAAAACGTAAGCTGGTCGACTTTGTTTCAGGCTTGAGCTATGAACAATCTATGGATATTGTTGCCATCATGTATTCTGGGCGTGGTGACGGCACGTTTTCAGAAATGCGAGAGTATGTCGACAACTTTAGCCATGAACAGTGCATGAATGTAATCCATGGCAAATTTGGCCGATTAGCTGAATACTTGAAAAGAGGCCTTGCCAGGTTGAATACCTCAGGGAGCTAATGCTGACGGGTTATCAAGGAGTTGGGCAAATTGAATATAATGATCGATATACGATCCCTTTAAAAATATTGGTCGAGGTGCGGCAAACTCTGACGTTCAGACCGTGGATGGTGTCAAAGGAGGATAATTAATTGTCGTTTTCTTCAAGCAGTTCAAAAGATCCCTACGTATACCGCTACGACGGTTTCGAAAGTCTTTGGAAGCAAAGATCAAATGACAAGGTATTGCGTGGTAGACGCAGTACAGGGGATGAATCATACCGTCATGATCAGGTAAGGGAGGCCCACAGCTCTATTGCAGAGGGTAGTGCTGTCTTCCGGCTTTCGTTTTGGTTAAATCTGGAAATTGCCAAAAGCCAAGTAAATTACCTGCATCGGCAGGGTTCTGTAATTCAGCGCATCAAAGCAGATCATCCCGTATTAGGGCACTTTCAACGTGGAGAAGACCAGCATCTCCCCGGCAAAGCAGATCTCTACTGGGCTACAATGGCTATTAATGAAGAAAACCCAGACTGGTCCCCAATTGGAATACCACATGACGATATCGAGGTACTGCTACCGGATAATACCTGGCTACCTATGGGGCAGGCAGGGGGATTCCGGGACACAGAACCGGGATGGGAGATTTTCTCTGATGGAGGAAAGAACCTCCTCCAGATCAAGCAGGGACAAAGTAATGATGGGGATTGTTGGGTATTTATCCGCCAACGTTCTGGGTTAGGGGGCTCTGCCTATAATGACTCAACGATGTTGACTTCCCCGATTGAAACTTTTGTGAAGGCGCATGCGTTGCTACCGGATAGATGCCGTTGGGGGTATGCTTTGGAAATGCCGGATTGCGTGCTAGCATTTGAGTTTTTTCCTCGATTCATGCAGCGCAAGCGTGCTTGTTTAGCCGGCATCGCAGACCGTTTGTTTAAAATAGACCGTGGGTGGGAGGTTAAGGTTGGGGGCGACTTCACAAGCCTGGATCAGGCTACTACCTCAAATCTCTATAGCGGGTTAGGGTGTGCCCATTTGTTGATACGCGGCGGCAACTGGACCTGTTTTCCCGATGCGAAATAATTGAAATTGTCAGCGGACCAACAGCCATTGGCATAGTATTAAACCAAGGTAAAGATATGCATTTTATGTTTGACGTAAAGCATAATATAAAGTAGACTACAACCATGATTCGTTCATTCGCGTGCAAGCATACCGAAAAAATATACAACGGTGAACGGATACCGCGTTTTCAGGCTTTTGCCCAACAGGCTGAGAAAAGGCTCCAAATACTTGACAGTGCCACCTGCATTGAAGACTTGATGAATCTTCCGAGTAATCGTTTCGAGGCATTGAGTGGAGATCGAAAGGGGCAGCAGAGCATTCGGATTAATCAGCAGTGGCGCTTATGCTTCGAGTGGCGCGAGGATGGACCGTACGACGTCGAAATTGTTGATTACCACTGAAAGAAGGAATGGTTTTATGAATGCTATGCGCCCCATACACCCCGGGGAGGTTCTGAAAGACGAGCTTATCGAGATCGGGATGAGCGCCAATGTTTTTGCAAGATTATTGTGTGTGCCCACCAACCGGATCACGGCCATACTGAATGGCGAACGGTCTGTCACTGCCGACACAGCGCTTCGGCTCTCTCGATTTTTCGGGACGACCCCTGAATTCTGGCTGAACCTCCAGACTGCTTACGATCTTAAGGTTGCGAAGCAGACATCTGGTGAAAAGATTGAACTTGATATTACCCCAATGAAACAGGCGGCATAATGCAGATGGACGAATTCTTCGTTGAGTTGAATAAAATAGTCCAGGAGTGGGAGTCCGGAACCCGTGACGCCGAGCGTGCCATGGAGATCATCTCGGGCCTATTACGGGAGGTGGACAGTGCTCAAAGATAAGATTGTGGTCAGTGGCTTGATGATCGTCGTGGTGATGATGCTGGGAGGGTGCGGCAGCAGTTTCAAGAACGTCAATTCAGTCTGCATCGAAGGGCCAACTGCCTCCTCAATCTCTGCACCCCGGAGGGTCGGGGTCTTGGTCGTGGGAAGCAAAACTAAAAAATCGACAAAAATTGCAGAACGTCATCTGGTTGGCGCTCTCAGAGATTCAGGCCTGAATGCCCATGCTGTCGAACAATCCAGCGCAGTAGGGGCTTTTTTAATGAATTATGGCGCGCTTGGTCGTTCAACGGCTGAGGGTATAAATTCTCCCTGTACGGCAAATCTGGGCAATCTCAATAAGATTTTCGAGGACGAAGGAATAGATACCCTTATCGCCTACGATGGCACAGAAGAAGGAGAAGCTACGGTTTTTGGCACGCTGGTTGGCTTTGCAGATGCTGCGGCAAATGTTGGTTTATCAGCAGCGACGAGAACCGTAATACCCCGTTCAACTCCAGCAAAACAGACCTATAACGCAGTAACAGTTAATCACATATCGATCATCACCCCAGACGGCAAAATATCACGCTATGTAAGCGGTGTGCTCCCCCGCCAGAATGAACGGCTTTATGAATCGGAGCGAGTCGAAATCGCAAAGCAATTGTCAGAAATTATCATAAGTAAAGAACCGGCAAAATAGTGGGATATCGAGGATAGGGAGATGAATAAAACAAATAGGGCTGAACCCGTCAGAGGGAAATTGCATTCTTCCTTGATCGCTGTGTCGGTATTGTTACAGGCCAGCCTAGCCCCGGGGGTGATAGTCGGGCTCGCCTTCAGGTGCTCGCTCTACACATTTATTGTCTGCCTCGCGGTGATTTCCCCGCTAGTGCTAATGGCACTCTGCGGGTGGGCCACACATAGGCGATTGTACCGAGGCGCACGAAGTGGAATGCCGATTTGGCCGTTATTGAAGTATGCAGTGCAGTCGGATGAGTACCGGCAGTTTCCATCATCTGATCCGTGGTTTGATTGGCTGATAAACTACAACCAATACTATCGTCATCGCGATGAGTGAAATTCCCAATCAATGAGAAGTGAGAAAGGGCCCACCGTATTAGGTTGGCCCTTTCTCGTTATTATTTTGGTGTGAATTTTCCAGACCCTGGTCTGCTGATGCTCGGTCTGTTCCCCGGTCGTACAGAACTCGATGCCGGTCGGGGCATTGTCCTGCCGTGCGGCACCTGGGATGTTCTACTCTGGTTTTGAAGAATCCTCACTGTTTTCTGATTTGCCTGATGCGTTTTTACTTGGTGAGCTCGGGCGGCCTCCTCCGCCGCTCTGGTCTCTTTTTGCACAACTTCTTTGTTGGCTGCAGCTCGTCCTTCTTTCCCAGGTTTGCCAATTACGGTTTCTGGATCTCGCAATGCCCTTGAAAGGTTTTTAACATCGTTCAGGGTCTGCCCAGTCTCATGTAACGCCCCCTGCCCAATCGCGATGGTCGTTGCTAGCGTTCCAGGATTTATGTTGCCGTCCTGGCCAAAACCAGCGCCTTGCGCCGCTGAACCGGCGAGATTCTGTTTCGACTCCACCCTGTTTCCGAATGTGCTGGTGTTGCTTTGATCCAACTTGACGCCGCCACTTCCCTTGACATCCACGTCGGGTTGGCCGGATGTACCACGAGAACTAACAATTGCGGCACCATGTTCGTTGTTGCGCACGAATTCCTGTTCCGTGATTTCGGTAGTTTTGCCGGCAACCAGATTGCCATTGGTGTCCGCCTTGCCGGATACCTGTGCATAATGGAGGCGCCCGTCTTTGTCCATCTGGTACGCAAGGACGGACTGATTGATGCCGTTCTCGACGGTGCCGCCGATGAGCTTGCCATCTTTACCGTAGTAAAGATCACCTTTAACCTCCATTTCCTTTCCACCTATCTGCATCATATAGGTGCCATGCTTGGCAGTCTGGTTGAAGTTCTGGTTATCATACCCGGTCTTGATGAAGGTGCCGGCAGTTTCCCGGAGTCCTTTGTCCACCGTGGTCACATCACGGTTGATCTTCTCAAAATCATGGCCCGACCGTTTTGAGTCGAGATTGTAATGCTCCGACTTCCCGCCGCCGGTCGTATGGGCCATGGTGATCGAACCTGTCGATGCGTCGTAGCCGAACCGTACAGCATCGCCTGCTTTGGAGTGGAAATCCTTATGCCCGGCGGCATGCATTTGTGCGTTGAGAGCATTTGACTCAGCCCGGGTGAGTATGCGTTCCTGGGAGCCATTCTTTTGGGCGTAGGAGTCGGCCAACGCCTTGTAATCTCCAGAGGCAATAGCTGAGCCAAGGGCTGCAGAAGCGGCCTCGAAGTTTTTGAACTTCTCGATGCTGTCAATGTTCGAATGTGCCCCCATGAAAGCGGTTGCCTGACGGGGGTCCATGCCAGTTGCTTGCTGTGTGTGCTGCCAAGTGTCCATCCGGCCGGCGTCGGACAAGATGCCGGCACGCCCCATCTCCTGCAGGTCCTGGTCACTGACCTGCCCGTTTTGGATGGCCTTGAGCATCCCTACATCCTTCATCTTGTCGATGGCGGCCCTATTGCCGGCAAACTCACGTAATCCCATGCCGGCAGCGTTTGCCGCCTTCATCACGGCATCACGTTCACCCTGAGCGAGATTTTGAGTACCTTCAAGGAACTTCGCGTAACTTTCACGATCTCCGCCAAAGGCCTTAGCCGTCGCTTCACCGGATGCATTGTTGAAATCCGCGAGAACCTTGTACGCCTCTGTTTCTGTCTTAAGGCCCAAAGCCTGCTGTATTCTCTGGGCCTGTTGGTGGGCACTGACTCCTTGAGCGTTATCCTGCAGTGTGCGGACGGCCGCATTCTCGTACGCTTGCCTTGTTGACTGGTTATCAACAGCGCCGGCCTCTCTCATGGCATTATTGGCTCCAAGTCTGGCCGCCTGATCGGAGGTCAAGTTCGCCCCATGGCTGAAACGGGTGCTTGCATCCACGGTTGACGCTTGGTGGGTTGAAGCCTGGAGGCCTCCAGGGGTTCCGCCGCCAGCAGCCTTAGCCCCCAAAGCGTCGCCCGTTGCACCGGATATTCGCGCCTCGGCCGCCTCGGCGTAATTGCTCATACCGTGGACGCCAGATGCCAGCGAGGCGACCATTGCGGCCCGTTGGCCAACCGCTTCCTGGTTGCGCATATCGGCCCGGCCCGGGTCTCTTAAATCGTGGTCGGTCTGTTCGTTTTTGGAGGCGGTGTGCATCTGCAGCCGGGCCAATCCTTGGTCAGTGAAATGAAACAGGGTTCCGGAGATGATGGTTGCAAAAGTGGAAATACTGGCCCGGGCAATGCCCAGGTTACTGAGCATACTGCCAATTTTCGTGTTGAGGGCCAGGGCTGTGGAACCGCCGATGCCACTGTTGTTGAAGGCGGATGCCATGGCGGACTGATAGAACGTTGCCCAGATTCTGAATGCGATCACGTCGAGTCCGCGCATGATCATGACAAAGAAAAGGAAGCCAAAGAGCAGGGCAAATACCTTGCGCCACATGCAGGTAGCCATGACCAGGCTAATGAAGGGGATGATCATGATCACGTACGCCAAGTAGATGTTGATCATCTGTGGATTGGTGATGCCGGCGGACACGCCGGAGTTTATGTTGCCCTGTTGCAGTTGCGTTATGAGCTGCACGGATTCTGCGTTGCCGGACGCCAAGGCGTACGATGTGATGTTGGCCACGGTCTGCTGGGAGATGAACGACATGGGATCTATTCCCACTCCCAGGGTGTTGTTGAGTGTGGTCTGGATGAGGCTCTGGCATTGCATCTGGTCGGAGAAACCCGACCCTCCGCAGGCGTTGAGCGCTGCGGCGGAGGCGTTGGCCGGGTTGGTATAATATGACTGAATGGCAGTATATGCCTGTTGGCATGATATGGGGTTGTTCTGGTAATCGGCCGTGAAGACGGCCGGGTTGGCTGCCTTACCCAGCGTATCGAGAATCGTGACCCCGCAGCCGGGCTCCATGACGTTGTCAATGGTTGTAGTGGTGCCGGGCTTCAGAAGCTCGAACGTCAGGCAGTCCTGGACGTAGTTTTGAATGTACCGGGCGTAATTGGCATCGCTGATGAAAGAACTGGCCGTAGTGGCGAGGAGTTGCGGGGCTACCGTCCCCCCGGAGGTCTGGTACTGCATGGGAGGCATGGCGCCGCAGGCGGTCGTGGTGCCCTGGCCGGTGCTATCAGATATGTTGACCTCAATCTGTTCTATCAGGTTCGCTGTCTCGGCAATCAGTACAACGGCCAGTGGCAGATCTGCCACAACAACATCCTGGTTGTAGACCGGATCGAAGATCTCCATCGAGACTTTAGGCACGAATAACCCAAGATACAGGACCATGCCGATCAACGTCAGGTAGAACCAGGTCAGAGGATTGGCGCCTTCGAACATGACTTTGAGGTATCCGACGGCGGCGCCGGCCATTATCCCCAGGATGACGAAGGCGGTTATTGCACCTTTGTGATCGGCGGAGCCGAATATTGCGGCGCAGTTCTGAAAGGCTGCGGAAACGGACTGAAACCCGCCGTAAGTGTAATAGGTGAACATCAAGGCCTCCTAGCTGTTGATCCCCAGTTTCTGCTTCATGCGGGCGGCGACCGATGGACTGAAATGCTGCTGGAGCTTGGCGTTGAGGATGCCGTTGATTTCCTGCAGTTGGTCGCCCACGGTTTTGACGAGTTGAAAGTCATTCATCTGTTTTTGTAGGCTGGCGATAATCTTTTCCTGAAGGTGCTTTGCGTTGTCTTCCAGTTTCTGGATGCTGGCCTTGCTCATCTGTGAAGTCACCGAGAGCTTGCACATGGTCCCGGAAGCACCCGAGGTGTCGGTCGAGTTGCGGGCCACGTCCTCCAGGGAAAAGAGTACCTGGTCAAACCTCGTGATGGCATCGTTGACCGCCACGGCCATCCATTCCGTGGCTGCCAGCTTGGCGAGAGTCGGCAGCATGTTGTCCTGGTTGCCGGACAGAATGGCCATCCGCAGTCCGTAGAGCACGGGCAACGGCATGCTGGACAGAAATTGCGTATCATCAGGTGACAGCTGACTGCCGGCAGTCATGGCGCTCATGATGCTGGCCAGCTTCGTTGACATGTAGTTCTGCAAATTACCGTTGACGTCCGTCGCCTGGGAACACTTCATGTTGATGTCCCTTACCTCGAAAGTGCCGGCCGTCAGGAAGTCCAGGTCGGCGTTCTTGTTGTTGGGGCAGGCGTCCAGAGGAAATACTTGTATTCCGCCGTTGGAGATGGTGAGCATGTCGCCTATGAACCCTCTCAGAAAGCCCTGGTACGTGTCGGGCAGGCCGATGGTGTTCCCGATGACCTGGATAGCGCTTCGCGGGTAATTGTTCGCATCGGAGGGGAACAGGCCGGCTAGAATCGGGTCGGTGCAGCCGGATGTGCTCGGAATGTTGCTTGACGGTTTGCCGCTCTGGGTGTTGAACCAGCTATCCATTTCGGAAAGGGTTTTGACTGCTGGGATACTCTGCTTCAGGGTGGCATACGAATCGGTCAGGGCCATGTCCACTCCGCTGGAAATGTCACCCATCTGCATACTTGTCGCAATATCCTCGGCGGAATTCCTGACAGTGGTTACTAGGCCCTTAGCGGCAGTGCAGTCGTCCATGGACATTTTGTTAAGAGCGTTGGACAGATTCTCGCCGGCGTGACCCAGGTTGAGGATCTTGGACGATAACGTGTCGAAAGCAATCTCGAACGCGATGTATGCGCTGTTCTGGATGACGTTCTGGATCTTCTTGACAAGCATCTCCGGTTTCAAAAAAGCCAGATTGCCACCATAGAAATCGATACTTCCACACCCTGCGGAAACATGGGGAGGGGTGGCAGTGACGAGCTGGTTGTTCTCAGAGACGGGCCAGTGGCCCGAAAACGAACCACCGAACAGCATGCCTCGTTTCTGGCCGTTGTAGTAGTTGGCGCTGCCGGAAGTTTTGCTTGATATCCAGTCATCGAGAAATCCGCCGGCAAAAGCGGTGTTCGAAACCAGTACGAAACTGACGATGATGAGCGGTTTTATGCGTCGCACTGTTTCCTCCTTTTGGGGAATCCGGCCCATATCTTCCACCAAGGCCTTTTGAGATCCCGGGTATATGATTGGAGATCTTCATGGTTGAGTTCGAAGGTTCGGCTTTTTGAATCAATGACCTTGGCGGTCAGGGTGAAGCTGTCCTGTCGCCAATCTGCAGCGTCGTTCCGATCTATCATCTTTCTGACCACGGATATGTGCAGAGGCTGTCCAATGCTCTCCGCAGTGGTTCTGAGTTCGTCGCACGCCGCCTTGAAAGCCCAGTCGATGCGATAGTCATCCATTCTGATTCCGTGCAAGGTGGTGAGCCCTTGCGTAAAGAAGTGGAACTGGGCGATGCAGGTCCTGTGGTTGCCCTCCGCTCCGATGTAGATGTCGCCGCCGTCGATGGAGACGTAGTGCATGTACGGTTCCTTTGGACCGGTTGCCAGGTAATATCCCGGGTTATTCCTGAACATCGGCAGGTTGGACATCATCCGGCGGCCGTTGTGCAGCAGGTTGAGCCAGGTGCCGCCGGCATAGTCGGTGTGCCTGGTACCTACTACCTTGAAAACGTTCACCGAGGCGCATCCGTGGCTTTGTTCCTGAATGACGTATGGTTCAAGTTCGTGAAAGTTCAGGTCATGCCACGACAGCAAATGTTTATGGGCGAATGGCGGAGCGGACGGCAGCCCGAAATAGTCGAGTGGATCCACAGTTACCTCCTTGTCGGTTGATTTCTGTTGAGCGGTGCCAGTGGGTCGTAGGCGCCGCCTCGTTCGTATTCGCGCATTCCATACTGTTCCGGTGCGATCTGGCCCTCCATGAGCCGGACTGTGGAGAATACCCGGTAGTCGAGTTCCTCCAGGGAGACCACCCCATACGATATAGGCTGGTACCCACTGTTGCCCTTTTGCACCAGGATCAATGTGGGGGTAATGGTGACATTGAATTGAGCAGCGAGGTCAGGACGTTTTGTGATGTCGATGCCCTTGATCTCGATGTTCCGAGAAGCGTGATATGTGCGGAGGACGCCTTCCTGGGCTTGGCAGTACTGGCAGTTCGGCCGGTAGAAGTAAATCAGACCATACTCGCTACGGGCGGCAGCGAGCTTTTGACTCATCTCGGCGAGGCGAACCTCCTTGATTGCTTCCTGGCCAGGCGGATTAATTGAGGCGTCGTGCTCCATGGACACGTCGGGGTATGTGTTCACGACCTTTTGTTGGACTTTAGCGAATGCATCCGCTTTGCGGCGGCCAAGGTCAATCATCCGATAAAAGTCGTGGACGTGAGACTCCTTGAGTGTCCTGACCGACTGGTCCTTAAATGCGTCGAGCAGGTCGCTGAATTCCTTCGGTTTCATGTCCCAGAGCTGCTGCGGCGTAAAGTCTCCGAATTTGAGCTCCTTGCGGTTTTCCCATTCGTATTTTTTGGGTTCGTCCGGCTTTTTTTCCGGAGCCGCGGTTTCAGGCTTTTTCGCGGGCTCCTCTTTTCCTTGAGCTTTTCATACCAATAGTAGCCGTGAGTGCCCGCTTCATTGTCCTCATCGGGATAAAAACCGCTGGAATGCGCGGTGCCGCATGCGAAAGTAAGGATGAGGGCTGTTGCCATGCCCCTGTTTATAAAATCGCCCATGCTACCCCCGTAATCCGGTCCCGGCTTATGAAGCCGTAGACTCGTGAGTCGTAACTCCGTGCATCGTCACCGATGACGAATATCATCCCGGCCGGTATCCGGCCATTGAAGCAGAAAGGCGTGATCGGTTTGCCGGCGACCTCGCGTTTGGCCACGGCAAGGTATCGACCGTCGCAATAGTAGTAGCCGTTGGCGTCCACCGAGAGGTTTTCCCCTGGAGAACAACCGACGCGCTTGAGTAGGCCAATAGTATTCGCCGGCTCAGAAGTTTGGTGTCCAAAGAGGCTGGTGATGAATTCCCGGATAGACGCGACTTTGCCTATAACCATCGGCACTTTTTGGTCAAAGGTCACGTAATCGCCGGTGGATATGACCCGGTGATGCTCTGTGTCAGGCGTCCACCAAAATACCAGCGACTCCAGGGACCGTGTCAGGGGAATCCTTAGATGGCAGAGGACGTAGACCTCCACCACAAGGACGGCAGCGATAAGCAGCCAGCGTCTACTGTGCGGGATTTTTTTTATGGCTTCCAATGATGGCGTCTCCCATTATTACGATGTAATTCGACGGTAGGCTGTCGGCTAGGTTTGTGGCGGCCTGCATTTCCTGCTCGCTTACGGCCGCGGCCTGTTGTGGGGTTATCTGTCCGGCCGCTGCGAACTTCTTGATTTCAACCAACTTGTCGGGCACGTCGGAAATCACGATCTTCGTTGCAAAATAACGGTCGTAGGTCACGAGCGCCGCGAGAGTGGTAAAGAAACACCAGGCTGCTACCGTCAGGTACATTCTGGTCGTGGTTACGTACGTCGGCTGAAAGACGGCGGGGTGAATTTGTTCCTGTTCAGAGGACATCGACTTCTCCTTCGTTCTCTGGCAATATTGCCAGGTTCATGGGCAGGACCTGAGCGGCTACGGCAAAGGCGTCGGCCTCCTTCGGGCCGTCTCCGAGGGCTGCATAGAAAATTTCTTCCGGGTTCGGTTCGGTTACTCCCTTTTCCGCGAGGCTCTGCAGCGTCTGCTGCCTGAGCTGGTCGTAGTGGGCGGCCTGAGCTTTACGGTCCTGTTCCGCTGCAGGGCAAGGGATACCGCATTTGTGGCCCAGGATGATCCGGCCCTTGTGGCGGCCGCAGAACATCAAATTTTCTCTGGGCATAAGTCCTCCTTCTCCAGTATTTTTTTAACTGCATCGTGGGCCTTGAAAAACTCCTCGGCCTGGGTAGTGGAAACGGTCAGGTGAAGATTTTGACTGAGGCAGAGCGTTTGAGTGCTGTCATGGCTTAGCCGGGCCTTGCTGCCGGTACGTGCTAGGCTCATGAATCTTAGGTGATCGAGGATGACCGTCAATGGCGGTTCTGTCAGCAACTCCAGATCGCACCTGAATGGTCCGGGAGACGCGACGGCGTACATGACAAACCAACTCCCCTCCTCGATGGCCGCTCTTATGTCCTGTTGCCGCTTCATCACTTGCTTTGAAGCCGTTTGATGGTCGTAAGGACAATGCCTGCGCCGATATTCTCGATGCCGGAAAGGGTACGGCGCTCCCCTGTCACCCGGTTGCGTATCACGACTGCGGGCGTCATGGTGACGCCGTTCGCCCTGAGAAATGCTGTCGTGCTGTTGGTGAGTCCAGTGATGTCGGCGTAGTCAGCCATGCGCAGGGTGAGGCCGGCCTTCGTGAAGGCGCTCCGGACCTGCTCCTCGGTGGGGCGTTTCGTCGTGGCGGCCAGTCCCAGGAGAATTTTTCTGCCGGCGAGGTAATGAGGTTTGTCATTAAGCAACAGACTGGTGTGAAATGGCACGAAATTGAGGCTTTCCAGATGGACAGGATCATCAATGAATGTGTACCGAGCGACCTTGCCGACTTCCGGTAGCATGGCCTCAATTGTCGGTTCGATTTTACGGCAGTAATCGCAGAACCAGTCGGTGACAAAATAGACTTCCACCGTCGATGATTGGGGGCCGGCGAGCCATACGTCCTGCCGGATGGTGCTGATAGCTGCGACGTGATCGGCTGGGGCAGAGATGCCGGCAATGGCAAAGGTGAGGCTGCTGAACCCGATGCAGATCATGACAATCGCGTAACGTCCAACTCGCATGACACGTTTCCAGGACGGGGCCGGGTCCTGACCAATCCGGGAGAGGACTTCGCCGAGGCGGACGGCCGCCGCCAGGATCACGGTCGCTGCTATGACCATGCAGGTAGGGCAGTAATGGCCAATTATGTGCTTCTGTATGTAGATGAAGAGGATTTCTGCACCGACGGCGCCGGCGAGTTGGACGTCGAAGATGAAACGAAAGCCCCCATTGCCGTTGTTGCGGAAGAAACTTGCCGCGATGGCTATGATGAAAAACGGGATTCCCACGGTGGAGAAGTGCAGACCGAACAGGCTGTATTTCTCGGCGTCGCTGCAGCCTCCGGAACAGATGCCAAAGGCGGCCAGAATGCTGCCGACCAAAGCAATGGCGAGAAATAGCCATAGGACATAGCTGAAGAACCGGTCTGCCCGGGTGCCGCCGGCGAGGTTGAAGATAAAATCAAGCATACGCATAGGAATCCTCCTTGATGGCCTTATGTTTGCGAAACGCTGACAAATAGTTGATGACAGCCTTACAGACAATCTCCGAGCTACCATTGAAGAGCCCTTCCAGGTCCTGCTCCATTTGCGACAGGATGAATCTGTCGTCCGCAATGCTCCGACGATATGGCCGGTCTTCCAGGAGAGCGGATAGAGTATCGGCGATCCGTACCACCTTGGTAAGCGGTGCGAGTTCGCTGGCACGAAGTCCATGGGGGTAGCCCGTGCCGGCAGCGTTCTCGTGGTGATGGACCACGACCTCCGCATACCGTTCCAAACTGGTGTTCTTCACGAATTGAAGACCCCACGAAGTGTGCAGGCGCATGGTTTCCATCTCTCGATCCGTTAGGACCGACGGTTTGTTCAGGATGGACTCGGATACGAACAATTTCCCGATGTCGTGTAGCAGGCCGGCGGTGTAGGCATCTTCGGGCGAACAGGCAGGATCGTTGCCGCTGTCCAGAAGATTGCGAACAATCATTGACGATATCTCCGCGGTCTGGAGTGAGTGATCGCGCAATGCTACGCTTTTGGCGTACATGACATTGAGAAGGACGGTTTTCAGGTTGTGGTCCATGGATACCTCAGCGCCCCAGGTAGTGTGACATGGCGGCGAGTGTGGGGGATTTGGTGGTGTCTGCCGTCCGCCCGAACAGGTACGAAAGGGCGGCGTCGCCATAGATCATCGTCCAGGACGACGGGGAAGGTACCGGCACGTTTTCTGGGCTCCCCTCGCTCACATCCGGATCGACCGGGTGCACACCGCGGACATAGACCAGCGCAGGAACACTGGCAGGACGGAAACGGCGGTAAAGATTAGGATCAATGTCTATCTGAGTGCTGAATGTCGCACAATTAGCACCGCTGCACCCCAGGTCTTTCAGTCGAATTTGCATGAAGAACTCCATAGTTTTTGTGCCGTCCTGGATGCCGTCAACAAATCCGCGCACGACCATTACGACTCGGGGATCGCGCAGCCGGTCAATGCCCCGGGCATAGTTCCGCAGAGTCGATAGCGGCATCGAGGAGGATATGAACAGGTAGATACGTTCGTCTGCAGCGAGGTGCGGAATCTGGCCGGCGACGGTTGGCTGGGAGTCCGCATAGTAGGCGCCCGGCCGGTTGGCCGAGCCGCCGCCGAACATTTCGCGTTGGAGACGGTTGTGCTCTTTTTGGACCCGGTCCTGAAACGCCTTCGAGTTGACCGTGTCTATGACCTGTTTGGCTGTGGAGGTCTGGGACAAGCCGCTGGTTACGCTTTCCGGGAGTCGCTGCACATCCGTGTAGTATTGGGCGGAATTCGCCCGGGCATTATCGATGGCCTCTTGGGCAGTGCCGGCGAGGACCGGGCTGGCAAGAGCGAAAAAGGCCGCAGTTATGGCTGTCGTGGTGCGCATGATCATTGTCCACCGTAGATTTTCTGACAGCAGCGTTTCTTCTGGAACAGGACGTACAGGAAATTTTTGTCATTGTACGTCGGTGCTCGACCGGAGCCCCAGATCAGTTCCGATTCCCCGGCCCAGAACGGTGTGGAGCTTTTGACCGGTTTGGCCAACTGGAAGCGCCATTGAGAACTCTTCCAGACCGGCACGATCTGGCCCGAGCAGCCCTGGGAGTCAACTAGGTAATCCTCAACTGTGCCGAATTGGGTATTGGTGTAGATCTGCCGCGCCGCGATCTGGGCCGAGGCGGTCAGGTTGTGCGGCGAGTTGCTGTTGCCGGACAATGGGTAGATGTTGTCCCAGCCGCACCAGAACAGTGAGTCGTAGGCCGCCGGGAAAAAGTTGCCCGGTACCTGGGCGATGGCGTTCTTGGCGCCGCAGGCGATATCCGCGACCGGGTTGGCGACGAGGAATACCTTTGGGTCCTTCAGCATTGCCAGCCAGTCCTCAGTCCAGGAGGGGTCTATTTCGGACAGGTAGGTCATCTGCAGGGGGACTTGCTGGATGCACGACAGCCCCGTGAGCATGCCGAGCAATTGAATGGCGTTGAAGGGCCACCAGTGGACCTGTTTGAAGGTATGAGGAGTGGCCACGCTTTTGTCGTTGGTCCCCTGGTGCGATCCGTTGTCGTTACCGACGGTCGTGCCTACCACGGTGGAGCAGTACGGATCGTCCACCACCTCCACCAGGTAGGCCACGTCCCAAAAGCCTATCTGAGTGCCGATGAATGTGCCCGACGACGTGGTGCAGGTGCAGATCGGGTTGACAGTTCCCGTGGCACCATCCGGGGCGTTGTTGTTGCTGGCCACGGCAACACCGCCTACCCGGATCGGGAACAGACCATTCCAGGCAATGTCCGTGACTGGGTTGAAAACGGTACCGTTGCACGTGGCCATGGCCGGCACGGTGCAACTCATAACGAAGAGGCTAATGACGAGTGCTTTTAACATCTATTTCCTCCACATTCAGCGTTGCTCCGTTCTGACAGGCTACGGAGGGAACCCGCTCGACACCGAAAATTTCCAAGAGTTGTCGGTCGGCATAATAGACCGGACGTTTCAAGGCTTTCTCGGCCTTTTCGATGTCGCCATCGGTTAATAAAACCGGTGTGACGGGGTTAAGCGCCTGCTGAAACGATGCGAGCCATTTTTGTTGAGCTCGGTCATCAGCGTTGACGAATATTACGCAGGCGGGCATGGTGAACTGCTGGAGAGGGTTGAATACAAACCCACGCGGGTATTTGATCCGGCTCGGGTTCTGGGGATCAGGCACGTCCACATCAAGGGTGAAGGTCATGGTCACTTTGTGTACCCGGGCGGCTGTTGCGCGTGGAATCGCTGGCAGTTCAGGCCGGAAATGGCGCGCCTGTTCCTTTGCAGCCGCTAGGATATGTCTCCAATCCACCTTCCTGGCCCGCTCCACCACTTCCGTCAGGGCGTCTCGCTCTGCAAATTTGTAGGTTTGCCCCACAGTACCGATCACTTCGGCCATGGTGATCGCCGGCAGCAGTACGATAAAGATGATAAGCCGTCCGATCATGGTACCGCCTTATACGCTGGTGAGCTCTGTATGCTCTGTGCCGCTGCCGAGCCCGTAGAATTGATGAACCCCTGGACCATGGGCGTGATTTTGCTCATGTTCTCGTTCAGGCTTTTTTCCCATTCGGAGAGGTCCATTATGCTGAAGTTCAGGGCTTGAAACTCTTCAGGTGTGAATCCTCGGCAAATGGGGCTTTGCGCAGACCCCCACCCACTGCTGAAACTTTGGAGTTGCGGCCGGCCCTGCTCGTGCATGATTCTGGCTAGTTGGGATTGGAAGCAGCATGAGGTCTGCTTGTTGACCATGCAAATCCCGAGCAGTCTTGAACTACAATAACTTCCTACGATGTGACACATGCCGTTATGCTGTTCGGTAGCCTCCTGAATTTCACTCGATTCACAACCACCAGATAATTTGTTTGGATAGCAGCATTTGGTTTCGCTGTAGTTGCCAAGCATGCCCTGAGAGATGGCAGGAGAATACTGATCGGTAAGCGCCTGCAACTGTTGCAGGTATTGGTAAAACGCCGGCGTGGAGGCTTGCTGCGCTGCAGCATCAAGAAATGTCCCTGACCCTTGCAATGCATCAGCCAGATTCGCAAACCCCTCAGATGTACCAACCGCAGGCGCAAACTGCGGATCAACTTGCAGGGAACCTGGACTAATATCAATGTTGGAGGCAATGGCATCGGAGTTGACCAAACCAGAACTTCCCAGATTATCCTTCAAATATGATCCGAGAGATGGGAGAGCCTGCCCAATTGCGCTGATACCCATGCTTATCAATGTCGAGCTTGCGTTGAATTGACCTGTCGCCGCATCAATACAGGCATTAACTGCTGTATTTATGACAGTATTTACTATGGCTGTGGCTACAGTAGTACTGATGCCCGCCGAAACAGCCAGCGCAGCTCCAAGGGCAGCTCCAACACCAGTGGCTGCAAGCACAATCTGAGCTACCAGCTTCGCATATGAATTCAGCATCCCGTTGCGATCATAGAGCCGGCATCGCATGTCGTTACCGTTGAATAGATATATCTGGCCAAGACAATTACCGTTGGCATCATGAGCGCCATCATTGTTTTTGTCGTTCTGACCGGTGGGGGTGTCGGTCACAGAGGTCCAGCCAGCAGTGTTGGACTGGCAGTTGTTGGGTGAGCAATACTTGGCAGGTTGGCCACTGCTGGTGAGGGTTGTGTCACCTTGAACCTGGTAACAGGATGACGTTCCCACAGGGCATGTAGCAATTTGACAGCCGTGCGTTACTGTCGAATAGACTCCAAGGTTACAAATCGGCACAGCCTCGCACTTTTCGACTGGGAGGCCGTTATAAGTCGTGCCGGATACGCAGGTGTGCTGAGTGTCAGAAATACATTTATTTATGCTAGTGGAATAGGCAATGGTGCTGGCCAATGAATATGCCGCGTCTTGAGGGCATGTGGGCGCTTGATAACATTTCTGCGCGGTCGAGTCCCATGTGTACGTCCCGCAATTCTTCGTTACAGTGGCCTCACATCGGTCTTTTGCAGCGACAAATGCCCCGTTTGCACAGATAGCCCCTGAATAACATATTGAGTTGGCCGCATCGTAGGTGTATGAACTGGCGCATGAGGTGGTAATGGCCAGCTCGCAACGGTCCTTTGAGGTGTTGAGGACAGATGAAATCGCGCACGTCGGAGCCTGGACGCACTGGCCGGACGTGGAGTCGTACGTCCAGCCACTACCGCATGAGGGTGTCATGGAAGCCCAACAGACATCGTTGCCGCCGTCGAAATTTCCCCCTGTACATGTGGGGTTGGCCTGAACTAGCGTTGAGCAGGTTGAACCAGACAGAGTGCCACCGGATGGGCAGGTGTAGGTTCCTCCATAACTGCCTGCGGCTGGGGCTATATATAGAGTAAAGTTTTGCGAAGTAAAAGGGCTGTAGAATACTATTGGTATTAGGCCAGGATATGCTACTTTAGAGACACATGCTGAACCAGCAGATATCCCGTGTGTATCGACTACTTCAATATATGAAGTATAATTTGTGTAATCGTAAGCTGGATATGCAAATGAAAGAGGCCCTGTAGATCCAGGGAAGTTAGAACTACAACCGCATGCTGATGAAGGTGCATAACCTGCTAAAGTGAAAGCTGTAGAGTTGCCACTTTCATCTGGCCAACTTTGAGAGGCTGTACTGTAATAACCTGTACGCCCGAAAAAATTTGACGCATTGTAAACCGGTACATTATATGCGCATGAGCCTGACAAAGTTGCTGTATATGTAGATCCTGACTCGCATTTATTCGTAGTTGAATTATATGTCCCCGTTGGACATTCCGGCGCCTTTTCGCACCTATTCCGAGCGGCGACCCAGGAATAGCCGGTCGGGCAGCTTGGGGAATACGGCTGCATGCACTTATCATAGGTGGTGCTGTAGGTTCCACCAGTGGGGCACGCCGGGGCAATGTAACAGAGATTGGCGGTCGAATCATAGGTGAAGCCACTGGCGCAGTTCGTCGTTACCGTGAGCTCACAACGATCCCGGGCGGCATTATATGTGCCACCACCCGAACAACTCACAGGGGCCGTGCAGACGTTGTTTGAGGAGTCGTAGGTGTACCCGGTGGGGCAATCGTTCTGCACAAGCTTTTCACAACGCTGGGTCGTTGCGTTGTAGGTTCCGCCGGCGCAGACCGGCGACGAAACACATTTGTCAATTGATGAGTCCCAGGTATAGCCAGACGGACATGTGACGGTGGGTGCCACCTGGCACATATCGCGAGAGGTGTTGAGTGTGCTTCCGGTGGGGCAGATAGGATTCTCAGTGCTTTCGTTGCAAACGGCCTTGTCGAGTGGGCAAATTTCCTGTCCAGTAGTGGTCTGAACACACTGCACCAGGTTCGACTGAGTTTGATTTGTGCACCAGAGTTGCCCCTTATCGCTGTCGGGGAGTGGTGTCACAACTGGTGTCGAAATGGCAGTATCCGGTTTTACACAATCAAGGGTCGTGTTGGGCCATTCCACGATGGCCGGCAAGGTGATCGGCGTGGGGCCGTGGTCGCCTTCGTCGGACCAGAAACCATCTGTGTTAATGGCACCCCAGTTCTCGCCGTAGCAGATGTGGCTGGGATTTGCGGCCATTTCATCTGTAGTGCAGTACCCATCCGGCTGACCGGTTGCCCAGTTGCTGAAGGACGAGGTGCCATCCGGCCAGGAAAACCGGCTTGGAACAATCACTGACGTTTGCCCGGGCATGCTCCAGTCTGGAATGTTGTTGGGATCTTCAATGCCGATCCAGGCCTTCTTAGAAGGATACGAGGACACCTGGGCCGTGCCGAAACCGCTTGAGAAATTGCCGAAGATCGCGCTGTTCCGATTGGAACTGGTGATGACGGCGAGGCGGCCACCCTGGGTGGTGGCAAGCAATCTGGCAGCCGGCCACGTCATAGGTGCCTTCGTGATTGCAAAGGTGCTGACGCCGTCCGGAGCGAGGGCAAACTTGACGAAGGTCGTTTGGTCGCAGGTCGTGGACGCAGCGTTGGCCAACTCGGCAAAACCGCTCTGGGTGATTACGAGAATCCCGACGAGTACCGCCAGGAGGACCTGTGTAAGTGTTGTCTTTAGTTTGCTGAGCATATGGCATCCTGGGCCGCACTGCCGGCGGCGTTAAGTGCGCCGAGCGCGTTACTCATGTCCGCGCTGCAACCGCACTGAGTCACGATGACCTCACCCTTAGTGACGTCGGCTGGGCAGGTGAACTTCCCGCTGCCGCTGTCGAGACAGTCCTTGTAGAGGAACTGGTATTGCGTCGCGGTTTTGGCTGAGGTGGTCTGGGTTGTCGATTGCGGCGTGTCCGTGTACAACACGCCGGTCTGGGTTATGGGGATTTTTGTTTCACACACCTGCGAACAGTCAGGCAGAGGAGATGCCGACGGCACACCCATGGTGACGATAGTGCCTCCTTGGACAGGATCCGTGTAGCGCATGGATGAAGTAGTCGGCATGGCCGCGCTGTTCTCAATGATAGCCGCATTCGCGCTCGCCTTGCTGAAGTTGTAGGTCGTGGTGTTTTTGCAAAAATAGCTGCGGTTTTGGACGAACCAAGGTTTACAGACGGTAACTGCGGGGAGCGTCCCCACGCCGGGAAGCGTTTTGCAGGATTGCCCCAACTGCTTGTTGTTCATCGGCAAACCGTTGACGACCACCGGCCGACCGTCCCAAACATCCTGCTGTAGCGTACAGCTTGAATTGTTCTCGTATTGAGCGCAGCCGAGGTTGGACACATCCAGCTCCTGCTGAGTCACAAACTGGGCTGTGAAGGTCCATCCGAAAACGGGATATTGATAACCGGATGCGCCGCAAATGCCATTGATGCTGGCGCCCGCGATCTGTGTGCCGATGCCGACTCCGGGCGTCCACATGGGACTGATGGACAATCCGTTGCATCCGCCGGAGTTGGACCAACTCCCGACCAATGATACGGATTGAAGAGTGTAACCTCCGAGCATGGTGGAGGGCTGAAACGTGTAGGTTATATTGGGTTCGTGATAGCCCTTGTTATCCCAACTGGAGAACACAAAGGTGTTTTGGGCGGTTTCGGTGAATGTCCAGGTCAGGGTATGATCCACAGCAAAGTTCGTGGTGCCGCTTTGAGATTGCTGCAGCGTGACCGATGATAGTGACGGCTGCACCGAGTTGGTGCAGGTCACTGTGGTGCCGGCCTGGGTTGAAGCTGAGTTCATTACCGTGTTGTAGAGCGAGTTCGGAGCCGCCTTCTGGGCGGTCAGCGCATTCTGCGCAGCATTATTGAGCCCGGCCGAATCGGTGTAGTATGTCTGTGGGGTCTGGGTATCGGCCGCTGGCATTACCGGCATGGCCTCGACTTCACTGGTGGTCATGGTGGCTGTGTTGCTACCCTTAGCAAGATTTGTAGGTTTGTAGCCGTAGTATGTGAGCACCGCGGCGCCGGCGGCATTGCTCCCGGATGTGGCGCTGGTGATGGCCATGCCGGTGTTGGCCGACAGAAATGCTGTGATGATCCCGCCGCCCACATCGGAGGCGATGTTGGCCTGTTCGAGCAGGGAGTTGTTGGCTCCGGTGCAGTAGTTGTTGAAACAGAAACAGCCTTTCAGACCGCCTACGCTGCCGGCAGTCCCGGGTTGGCCGCCGCTGGCGGTCATGGCCGTTACCGCGCCGTCGGCACCGGCCGTCCAGGTGCGGTAGCGGCAGTTGGTGAAGTTGGGGCTGCACTGGATGTAGCCGTTCTGGCAGACGCCGGAAATTTTCTGGCCGCTCGGTCCATCGCCCGGCACGGGGAAGGTCTGGGCGTAACCGAGCGTGCCGCTACCGGTGAGATCCTGCTGCAGGATGATACTGATGTCTCCTGTTGCTGGATAAGGGGCCATGGTGACGAGAAGCAGTGGTGTGCCCGACGTCTGGAAGCCATTGGCGGTGAATGTGGTCTTGCCATCCTGGGTGGTGATCTGGCTGGCGTGCATGAGCGGGGTCACCAGATTGTTGGACAAGGCTTGTCCGGAACCGGCATACGAACGCATGGCCGTACCGGCAGTTTTGGCCGCATCCTGCCCCTGCTGCACGTCCGTGGCACCGTGGGCGGTGGCCGCTAATACGAGACTAAGACCTATATTTGCGCACCATCTCATTGATGGCCTCCGTCCAAGTCATGCCGTTTTTCACCATCGCCTCCATTTCGGCGTTCTCCCTGCCGTTCGAGGTGAACAGGAAATAGTTGAAAGGGTTCTCGGCGATGCGGACCACACCAGATCCATAGGGCGTGTCCATGTACATCTCCGAGTATTTCGTACCGTTGCGCTGTAGGCCTTTCAGGAGCTCGATAGTGAACTCGTCGTAGTCGATCAGCTTTTCAGAGAGAGCCTTCTCAAAGTCGGGAGATTCCAGGTAGAATTTGTAATCGGCGTTGCCCCAGATGACGTCACCTACTGCGCCGATCTTGAGCTTATCGAGGATGCTCTGCAGGATTACCCAGAAGCCGCCCTCGTATTTACGCGCCCGGCGGAATCCGCCACCGATGATGTCAACGAACATAGGGTTCTGGCCACGGCCGTAGAGAACTTTCCACGCTTCGTCAAATTTAACCAACCGAGGATTGGACCGGTCTGACAGGTACAGATCACGAGTCATGGCGTCCAGTACCACCAGCGTGAGCGTGTTGAACAGGTCCGGAATGTTCTGGAGGGTTTCCAGCTCGAAAACGACCAGACGCTCATCCTTGATGTTGAAGTTCGATTTGCCGGTGAACATCTTCCCGAAACGGCCGGAACTGGTAAACTGGCGGAGGTTGTACGCCAAGTGGACCGCCTGTTCCCTGAGCGTGTCAGTGCAAATGTCGTGATCCTTCACGTGCTGCGGATATTCTTTAAGGTATGCGTACACATCATCGACGCTGGCATCATTGCCGTTGGCTTCTAAAAATGCCCAGTCTGTCGCGTCTTTCAGCAAAATATTTTCAGTGCCGCTGATGATGGGGTTGTCAACGGTTGAGAACGCCATCTGTTTCATGATGGACGATGTGGCGGAGAGGTCCAGGAGTTGCGGCGAGAAGCCCTCTTCATCCAACTTGTTGTCAAGGCTGATGGTTGTGAAAGGGTTAACGTTGATATCCTCGTGGGCGATATCGATGAACCTTCCGTTGCGTATCTTGCAGAGCTTTTTATATGAATATCCGATGTCGATGAGTCTCAGGATCGTGCCGGTCGTCAGCTCGTTGAAAGAAACCTTGTTTTCTCCGAAGCTCTTGCCGCCGCCAGAGGTCGCGCATATCAGGCCGTTGTAGTTAAGAGCTGACTTGGTAAAGATGGAAAACGGCACGATCTGACCGCTGCGCCCCTGGAATATGGTCTTCGCATCCGGTGATCCGGAAAACTCGGCCTGGATGGGGAGCATGTTGCACACGGCGTCAGGATCGGCGACCCGGTCGCGTTTGAGGAGGAACAGGTTCAGCTTGTTGGCCCGCATGTTCAAGGGAAGGGCGGAAAGGAACAACGCCGACAGGATGCGTCTTTCCTCCTGCATGACGTAGCCGTTCGACTTGAAGATGCTCTTTGCGCGTTTTACCGCTCCGTCGGCTCCCTCGGGGGTTTTGTCGTAGAACCACATGATCGGCATGACGCGCGCGAAGGACTGGCCAAGTTCTATCTTGTCGCTGGCCCAAAGGTGTTCCTCCTTGCGGCGATTAAGCGAGCGCACCTTGGAGCCGCCCACCGCTTGCTGCATCATGATGAAGTCGGTCTTTCGGCCGATATAGTTCGAGAGGTCATCGTAAATGATGTTGAGTGTGTAGATGTACGGCGTCCGGTGCTGGTCGTTGTCGGACCGAAGGCCCCAAATTCCGCCGCAGATGGCTTCTTTCGTCTGGAGAGGGTCTACTTCCTTTGGATACTTTTTAGGGGTCAGGCACCGCCAGTATCGATTCCCTATCTGCATGTGATCCTTTTCAACATTAATCTCTGTTTCAGCAACAAGGATCTGCTCGTTGATGGGTTGGCTGTCGTCATAATAAGCGGCCAGGTTCTCGCCGGAGGCGGACGTTTCGGGAACGTCGTCGTTCATGAGCCGGCGCAGCCATTCCAAAAAATGGCCCGGCTTCATGGGGCGGGGGTCGAGTTTCATGCCGACTAGGATCTCATGGACGGTATTCCTGATTTCGGAGAAGACTACGTCCGATTTCTGGGGGACCTTGAGAGAGATGATTAGTCGGAAATTGCGCAACGGGATATACGACAGCTGCTTGATGCCTTTCGTACAAGACTCCAGATAGTCGCAGTAGTTTTCAACCGCCTCCCGGATCAGCGGATCAAATGAGGGAGAATTGGGGTCACACGCATCCGCGCGCAATGCACGGTAGGAATCCAAGTAGGGCTTTATGTGGTCGTCCGCATGGAAGAGAACCGACAATACCGACATGGGCGGCAAGGGAAGGCCGAGCAGTGCCTCAGAAACTTCCAGGACCTTTTCCGAACTGAAGCAGAGAGGGGTGCATTCCCAGATGGCCCCCTGCGTCCCGTCGCTATTGTTATATTGGTCCTCGCCGTCGTCATGGGCGAACCAGGTGAAGTATTTGGAAAACGGGTTATGCCAATGCATGTCTTCCAGTTCCTTTGCAGTGGCGCCTGCATAATCGCCGGCAATTTTTTGAGCAAGCCGTCTAAGCTGTCTGAGCATGGTGTCATTCCCCCGGGCGGATGAGCTGGTTGCCGAGCAGGAATTTGGGCTTGCCCAGGATGACGAACCGGTAGGAGTCCATGTCCAGGACATCGCCGGTTTCTCCCTGCATCGAGAAAAACTTGATACGCATGACGGGCGGTGGCACCACAATCGGTGTTGCCGGTTGCTTGAGCAATGCCGCCTCTTTGGTGAGGAGTGCTTCCTCATAGGCGCTTAATGCGGAAGGGGTCTTGGTTGGTTTCCTGACTCCCTTCTCGCAGTCAGGGCAAGCCAGGACCACCTCACCGGCGGGAGCATGTTCTACGGGCTGACCGTCAGCAACCTGCGAATAGACTTCGGGGGTGGAACCACAGATGCCGAAAGGTGTATCCTTCCCGCAACGGAATTCCGCTGCGTACGGGTTGCAGCCTGCGGCGGCGAGCAGGCTAATACCAAGTAAGGTTTTTGTAATTTTTGATTTCAAAGTCTACCCCCTTCGTTACGACAATGGTGATCTTCTTGCCGTTTCCGACCTCAACGGTCGGCAGTGTCTGGTGCAGCAGGTCGGCGTACACATCGGTGATTTTTTTAACACCACTGGATATGCCTTTTCCGAGTGCGGCGATGCCCACATCTTGGGCTGATGTGCCGAATGAGGTTATCGGGCCGGCAGCGCTGATGGTGTTGGAGGCCGACGTGAGGGCCATGCCGTCGCCGAGGCCACCCAAAAAGCCAGCAGCTGCAGCAAGACGGACGATCTCGCCGAATTTCGGTGCCGCGATGATCCCTTTCAAGCCCGGAAAGCCGTCGGCATCCTCCACAAACCCCTTGATGTCCGATTCGATGACGGCCTCGCCCTTTTTTGACAAGCAGGTAAGCGATACAGGCCGGACCTTGGCACGAGATGTTGCAAGATTGCCTAGTGCCTCGGCTACGACAAAGCAACCGCTAAGTTGAGCTGATATGCCGTTCGGAAGCTGGGCGGGAGCTGATATCCTGATGATGAGGGGGGTGAGCTCCCCTTTTCCATCCTCAGTGGCTGGCACCATCAAGCCATTGAGGGTTCGAGCGGACATAAAACCCACGGGCAGGTGGACTATCTTTTTCTCTTTTTTTTTATCGCCGTGGGAATCCTTCGAGCCATCCGGCTTTTCGGTTTTCTGTTTGGCGTCGGGGTTTTCCTTGTGTTCGATGTCACCGCCCCAGGTAAATTCCTTCTTTTTGACCGCATCGGCCTGTGGGTAATAGGTACCGTTTTCGCCGGGAGGTGTCGGAGCGGTAAAACCGGTTTTACCAGAACTTGGCTGCTTCGGCAGGGGAGTCTTGAATAGGGACCCAGCGGCGCGGTTGCGGTGTTCGTTCGGCGCCGGCTGGGGTTGCAGCTGTTCACTGCTCTTCTGTTTCTTATCGATCAGTTGATCAATGACGTTCGGTTTCACGATGGTGCCTGGTTGCCCGGCCACTGCCGAACGAGCGGTCGAATAGGGTTTCATGCCGCCGGCTTTCCTCTTTTCCTCTTCGGCCAGTGCCTTATTGATAGCCGCCAGCTGCGCGGCCGTGGATTTTTCCATAAGGGTTTTGCCGTCGATGGCCAACGGCTTGACCTCGGCCTTGTGCGCTGACCGGGGCTTGATCATGAAGGTGTCCTTCTTGAAGGTCCAGATGATGATCAGCATGGCAACCACCACACCAACGCCTACGCTGATCCAGATTCTTCGCTGTGTCTCCGGCTTGAACTTATCCATCCATTTATTTGCCATCGCTGGAAATCTCCTCTTCCTGGACGGCCTTGAGCTCGACGACGAACATGCGTGCTCGCTCTCCTTTCGCCGGTTTCTGCGGCAATATCCCGATGGCTGCTATCGCCAGTGGGTTTGCCGATATTTCTTTACGCCTGAAATCGTTTTCAGAGGCGAATTCGATTCCGTCCACCTGGGGTACGATATAGAATTCCTTGAGGATTATGCCCTCCCCGTCGATGGTTATGGTGCGCTTGAGGGTGATCGATACATCTTTGAATATGGTGACCGGGGTGCTTTCCGCCTTTATGTCGAACGAGTCAGGCAGATCATCGCTGTAGGCCCGGCGAATGATCTCCGTGATCTTTTTCTTCGTGTCGTCATCGCGAAACATGGTGATGTTGTCGCGCATTTTGGTGGCCTTGCCACTCCCCAAGCGGATGGTCTGGGTCGGGACGCCCATGGGTACGCCCACGATCGAGTAGATGACGTCGCCACAGGGGATATGCATTTCGGTTGGTATGGGATCGGGGTAGATGACCTTAGTGCCGTCTGTCAGAAACTGGAATTTAATCAGCCCGCTACTGGTGGTTGGATAACTCTTTTTGACGTGTTTTTCGTCGCTGGTCCATATATCCTTAATAGCTCCGTCGTTGCAGATAACCCAGTTGTTGTCCGTACGCGACATTTTTGCCTTCTGGGTTATAATCGGCAGTGCAACCTGACCGCCGCTCATGTCGTCAGGGGTGGTTGGCGGCAGCGGGACCTCATCATAAACCTCTTGCGGGGATTTATTCGGGGCCTCTACAGCTTGCTGCACTTTCTTGACCGCTGGTTCCTTCTTTGGTTTGTCTCCGTAGGCGTAGAAGTTGGTTGAGTCTTGCCCCCCTTTGCCGGCGGGAACGGTTTTCTCGGCAGTTGCGGGCACAATCTTGTCAGGCTGCAACACCATTTCCTGGTCGGCTGAAAAGGCAGCGGTCGCCAAAAGAACGAACGGAATGAATAAGAGCTTATTTTGCATTTCTGTCTCCCGGCTGAGGAGCAGCCGTGGAATTGGTTCCGGTCGGTTGCTGCTTAGTCTTCTCACTGATTGAGGTGATCTGGAACATACCGTCGTTCACTTCGTATGCTATGACGTAGGCTTTTTCCGTAACATCGACGAAGGCCATGTCTACCCAATGCCGTTCGGAACCCGTAACCGTTATGAGCCTTTTGTCGCTGTCGATCTCTATCGGTTTGCCGATGATGAATGACGACGAAAGCCGGGCACTCTTTATGGTGTCGGCAAGGGAATAAAATTGCGTACGAGCTGCCTCGAAGACATCGCCTGATTTGAAGTACTGCAACAGTTCGCCGTACTGGCCGCGAACCGAGTCTGGATTGTAATTGAACGCCAGCGTGCAAATATCGCGGGTATGTTGGTTGATAATATCCTGTGGAACTTCGTCGCCGGTAATCACCGTCTTTTTAACGATCCTGTTGGGCATTAGTATGGTGCGCTGGTATTTCATCGCTAGGTCGATCTTGTAACCGAGGAAAAATTCTCCGATGGTGAGGAGCACGATGCAGAACTTTAGGAGGCTGTTCTGGGCAATCAAGTTTTTCAATTTGCTTTCATATAGCGAGAATTGCATGATGGTTTTTCCTTATTCATGGAAGTGCTTTTCAAAGTAGCTGGGATACCCGTCGAATTTGGTCCAGCCTAAGCAATACATCATGTGCTGCATGTAGCCGGGCGGGTTTCGCCGCTTGGCCCTTGTGTAGAGGTACGTCACAACAGGTGCCAGGAGGCAGGCCGGCTTAAACATGAACCAGGAGATGAATACAAAACCGAAAAAAATGGCAATCTCATCGATCTCCCAGAAACAGAATTGGGGCAGAAGATGAATGTACTGCGGAAACTTAGCGCCGTAGGGAACCGACATAAGGCTGACTCCTTCTCGCGAAAGGGAGAGGACATATCCGCCCGTTTGAGCGGATATGTCCCTGAATTACAGAATGAGGCCGAAGTTGTTGACCATCGTGGGCAAAACGAAGAAGCCCGCAGCAGCTATAAAGCAGCAGATTGCGATCCACAGATTGTTATGGCCCAGTTGCCAGAAGCCGGCGCCGCCGAAGCCGAACGCGAAGAGAAACCCTAACCCCGTGTTGTACAAGGTGATCGCCAGGTCATACAGGGTGTATCCGGTAGTGCCGGTGGTGGGGGCCAGGAATGCCCCCGCCGTGGTAGTAATGGCGCATAAGAGTGCCAGGGTGAAAATTCCGATCACCTTTTTGTTCTTGCTGAGTTGTTCCATTTTCAATGTTTTTCTCCTTTCGTGAGAAGCTTTTCGATTTGGGGAACGTTTGCCCCGTTGACAAAACTACCGTTTATGAAATATGCCGGAGTGCCGTTGATGCCGGATATCAACGATTCCGCATGAGCCTTGATGCGGGTGTCATTCAGGGCGATGGTGGGAATACTGACCTTGTCGAACTTGCCACTCTCGACATCATCCAGGGCAGCTCCCGGGTCCTTGGCGGACAGGATGTAGTCGGAATGGGCTTTGGCTTGCGGGTGAAGCTGTGTCAAAGGCATAAGAAACACATATCGGGTCACGTCGGAGCGCTTCTTCCAGAATTCGCCCATACGCCGGCAGAACGGGCAATCGGGATCAATGATCTCGATCACTTCGTTAGGACCGCTGCCGATCTTGATGGCGGATGTCAGGCGCTTTTTGATGACGTCGTACTTGGCAGCCATGATCCGGTCCCTTGCCGCGGCGGTAACGTCCAATCCCTGGGGGGACCACATTTCGCCGCCTATGATCAGGTGGCCGGAGGCTGGGTCGAAGTAGAAGACGCCGTTCCCGGCCGTTACCTCATAAAGCCCGTGAACCGGTGAGGGGGTGATGGCCTCGAATGTGAACCGGGGAAATAATTTCTTCAGCTTGTCGGCGGCACTTGGCTCGGCCGCGCAGGCAGATGCGGCCATGGCCACCAGGGCAACGAGAGTCAGCAGTTTTATTTTCACGGGATATAATTCCTTTCCTTGATGACGATTTCTGCACGGCGATCCCTTGAGAGAGGCCCCCCCAGCGGTTTGCTCTTGCCGAGTCCCACCACCTCCCGAACAGGGATACCCAGTTTTCGGAGATATGTAACGACGGCAGCAGCGCGGCGCCGGGAAAGCCCCATGTTGTACCGCGCTGTTCCGATACGGTCAGTGTGCCCTACCACACGGAGCACCACGCCGGTGTCGATTCCAGCCGCCAAGGACTTACGCAGACGGAGTTTTTCTTCCGGCCGCAGATGGGCCGAATTGAAGACGAAGTAGACCGTCGTGAGGGTGTGGGGGGACACGACCGTGCGGGCGGGGGCGCTGATGGTAGTGTCTGGTGCAGGGATTATCCCATCGACGCTCAGGAGTTCGGGAGAGGCCGAAGGTGGAGGTGTTACAGGCGACTGAGGGGGGGGCGGCGCCAGTGCAAGCCGCCGTGGTGCCGTACATTGGTCGCAGATCACATGCTGGCTCTCGGCAACTTGGTACTGGGCCGCACCTCCTTCATATCGCACTGTAGCCACACGAAGATCGGCGGCCGAGACCGCAACGGGAAGTGAGAGCAGGGATAGGGTCGAAAGGGTGGAGATCCTGGTCATTGGCCGGCACCGTTCTGACGTTTGCGGAACGTCGCTTGGAAACCTGCTGTAAGACCTATTTCAAAAAATGGGTAAACGATCCCGGCAACGGCCATGCCCAGACCCAGACATGCAAAAATGTAGATTATCAGGCTGTAGTACTCGGCACCTGAAATATGTGCAGATTGCGGTGACAGGGTATTTATGGCCATCCAAAATGCCGTGACTGGCGAACTCCGGAGGGTATATTGGAAATACTTCACAGCGATCATTGCGAAGTGATCCATAAGATATGCGGAAAGAAGCAAGCCAACGGCAAAGGTACGCACGATCACGGCTGTACCCCCTTTTCCTCATCATCCAACCCAATTGTGGTGAATGGGTTGACGTTGATGTCTTTTGGGCCGAGGTTCATAAACCGCCCGTTGAGTGGATGGTTGCATAATTTCCTGTACGAAAGGCCGATGTCGATGATTCTCACGGTCGGGCCGGTAGGCAGACTGATCATTGCTGCACCTCCTTGCCGGCCTCAGCCGCGGCGATCGGTGCAGCCGGTACGAAATATTTCCGGTCACAGATCAGGTATGTCCCGGCTTTACCAACCAGGACCACCTTGCGGATCTTGGAGAAGAAACCCATCTGATTGGACAGCTCGGGGGGGATCACCACCAGGTAGTCGTCCAGGAGCGGTACCAGCCTCACGGAACCGAAGCCCCTCAGCCGTACAGTGGTTGCCTTTTCCGACAGGAGCTTGAAAGCTTCATATTCAACTGTGTTCTGGACACCCGACAACTTGGTGGCTGAGTCGGCAGCCTGCGCCCGAAGCGCTGCAACTGTCTTGTCTTTTTCGGTGCTGGTTGCGGTAGAGGCGGCAAGTGAGCTTTTCAGGCTGTCGAGCTCTTTCTGCAAAGCTGCGATCTGGGCGCCTTTCTGTTGGGTGAGTGTCTGTAATTGCGAGTCGCAGGTCGCTACCGACGATGCTAAGGCGATCTCACGGGGCGCTGCAATGGTTGCTGGCGGCTGGCCCCCCGCTGTGACGGACGTTTTTTTCGCCGGCAGATCAGGATTGATGAAGCCGACCATCTGCTTTCCAGATTCGAGTTTGTGAGCTGTACCGACCTTGAGCCACCCATCTGCCAGCTTTGACAGGATGCTGACCTTTTCTCCCTCCTCCAGATAGCGGAAACAGGGGCTGGTAACGTCGGGTCGCTTAAATATCCGGACACGCGACTTGAGCTCCATTTGGTCACCGGCGAACGCCGTGGCCACCGATAAGATAACTATTCCCATGATTGTTGCGCAGATGTGTTTCACCTTTTTCCTCCCGTCCATTCTTTGGTTGGTATGAGCCGCTTGTCGGTGCTGGCTGCTGAACGTTGCTGGTCAGCATCTTCAGGTGTATTTTGTTTTTTCTTCGGTGTTGGTGTCAGTGCCGAAGAGTCATCATGGCGTCCCGTCTGCTTGTTCTTGCCAGCACCCTGGAGCAGATACACACCGATGCCCACCAATGCGCCGACTCCGAGTGCGATAAGTGCCTCCTGCATTCCACCTCCTCTTGAAATCTGAAAATTTGCCTCTCATATAGATACTTGTTCAGGGTGGTCAGGGTGAAATGGCTATTATGAGAATAATATAATTATTTATTAGAATAACTTACTGATTTCGCTACACATATTTTTTGCAAATAGCATTTGCGGCTGGATACAAAAAAGCCCCTTTGCCTTTCGGTAAAGGGGCTTTCCATTTAATTACACCAAACTTCCGCTTTCAGAAGGTTCTGCTAAGTTTCCAACAAAAACTGTTAATCGTGTTCGAGAATTTTTCTCATGCGTCAACAACCTGATAATGCTGTTAATAGTGTGAACGGAACCGTCTGACAGCGGCATGACCGCTGCCAGACGAATACGATCACCGTCGCACCGTCACACCGTCACACCGTTTCACTGTCGCACCGTTTCACCGTCTAATACTCACACTATTAAACCGTCAGAGAGTATCCCTGTCACAGAGTCTCAGACTAACGCCGCCCCATGTCACCAGCCCTAAGCTGCATTTGGTATCACGTGCCATTCTCCAAAAACTGCTCGATCTTTTCAATATTCTTCCTGAGCGGCCGGCGACCACCCCCCAGCCAATCTCTCAGTTGGTCAGGGTGCTGGTTCATTCTCCGGCCCAATTCGGGCAGTGAGAGACCATTAACGCGTTTGTACCAAGCTAGGCGTCCCATAATATCGCCTGGGCATTCGAACGGAATATAACCTAGAAAATTTATTATTTTAGGGCTATATTGCTGCTCAGGCTCAATACCATGTTCCCAATTCCATATTGTGTTTTCGCTGACACCAATAGTCGCCGCTACCTCTCGTTGGAGGAGGCCGAGATCCATCCGCTTTTTACGAATGTGGTCACCGATTGTGAGGGGGTGTTCAGGATATCCTAATGCAGGCCGCTTCTGAAGCAAAATACGGATTGAGAACGAGTGCCGTTTCGGGTTGGAGTGGTAGGGAAAGGTACACACACCCATGCCCCTGCGGCTACCTGGCCGATCCGGTCCACCCCTGCGTCTGTACCCCCCTTGCCATTCACCGTTACCGGTCGCGCATCTCCGGCCCGCTTCTGGACCGGATCGACATCCATATCGAGGTGCCGGCCGTCACCTACCGCGACCTGTCCGACCGGGGAGAGGCCGAGAGTTCCCGGGATATCGCCGAGCGGGTGGCGCGTTCCCGAAAGCGCCAGGCCGAGCGTTACCAGGGGACCAGGGTCCATTGCAACGCCCAGATGACGCCACGCTTCATCAAGAAGTTCTGCGAGCTGGACAGCGCCGGCAGCCGCATGCTGGAACTGGTTACCGATCGTCTCGGTTTTTCCGCCCGGACCTACAACCGTATCATCAAGGTCGCCCGCACCATCGCCGACCTGTCGGACAGCGAGCAGATCCGCGAAGAGCATATCGCCGAAGCGATCCAGTACCGCAGCCTGGACCGCAAGGCGCCGTAAACAATTATTCTGTTTAAAAAAATGTATCGATAGTATACATTTATAAATCAGGCTTTTATGTCTGAAACAGGGCGGGCCCGGCCCAGGGGGCGGGGCAGGCTGGTACGGTACTTGCTCGTAATAATTCCGGCGAGTTAGATATATTCAAACCTGCCGCCGTTTTTTTTGCCTTTCGGGCCTTTTTGATGGAGATAATCTCGATGAATCTTAGATCTGTGGGCCTCCTCCTGCTGACGGCGATATTTCCGTGCGTCGCCCAGGCTGCCGATGTGTCATGTAAAACCGCAGAGTGCCATACGTCAATTGGCGGAACGCAGAACATGCATGAACCGATCAAGGAGGGGGACTGCTCGGGGTGCCACAAACAGACCAACCAGCTTCACCCGATCAAAGGCGCCAAGAGCTTTGCCCTGACCGCGCAGGGGGCCGCCCTCTGCTACCAGTGCCATGACACCTTCGGCAAGAAAAAGGACGTGCATCCTCCGGTCAAGGACGGGGAGTGCGCGTACTGCCACAAGCCTCACGGCGGCGCCGGCCGCTTCCTGCTGGAGGGGGGGGACGACCAGACCGCTCTCTGCATGGGATGCCACGATGCCGCCGATTTTAAGAAGAAAGTCAGGCATGGCCCGGTAGCCGTAGGTTCCTGTAGCCGGTGCCACAATCCCCACGAGTCGGATGAGAAGAAACTGCTCAGGGGACCGGTGTGGGAAAGCTGCCTTAAATGTCATGCCGATTTTTTGAAAACACTCCAGGACTCGCCGTTCATCCATCCGCCGGTCAAAAAGGGCCCCTGCACCTCCTGTCATACCCCGCACAGTAGTGAAAATGGCCAACTGCTCAAGAAAAAGATGCCGGATATCTGCATCAGTTGCCATCCAGGGGTGGAAAAGAAGCTGAAACTGAAGCTTGTGCACAAGCCGCTCAAAGAGGCGGGGGGATGCGGCAACTGCCATTCCAGCCATTTTTCCAAGGCCAAAGGACTGCTGTCGGGGGACGACAGGAGCGTTTGCCTCGGATGTCATGATACGGATAAGCTCGGCAAGCCGCCCCTCAGGAACATCAAGAAGGAAATCGAAGGAAAGAAATACCTGCACGGCCCGCTGGAGCTCGGTGAATGCCGGGCATGTCATGACCCTCACGGCAGCGACAATTTCCGCCTGCTCAAGGGGAGCTATCCGACGGACCTCTATGTTGCCTACAAGGAGGGACTCTATGGCGTATGTCTGTCGTGCCACGAGAAGAATCTGCTCCGCTTCCCGGAAACCACGATTTATACCAAGTTCCGCAACGGGAATCGCAATCTGCACTATGTCCACGTCGTCAATCGTAAGGGGCGCACCTGCCGTGTCTGCCATGAGCCCCACGCCAGCACCGGAGAAAAGTTGATCAGCAAGGAGGGGGTACAATTCGGCGACTGGAAGATCCCGATCAATTTCAAGCTCACGGCAACGGGGGGGAGTTGTTCGCCGGGCTGCCACCGCCCCTTTACGTACGACCGGGAGAAACCGCAAAATTATCAGGCAGAGGACAAGAAATAGAACAGGTGAACGTCAGCAAGGAGATTACGTATGCATACAGAGACAAGACCGTTGCAGGGAGTTGTAAGGATCCTAAAAACCATTGCCATGATCATGACCGGTACGCTGCTGCTGGCAGGCTGCGCCGCTGCGCCGGTTGCAAAGAAGACCTCGGTGTTTTTCCCCGCTCCGCCCAATGAACCCCGGGTCCAGTTTTTGAGAGCGATCTCGGGCTCCAAGGATGTGGAAGACCAGCAGAGCAAGTTTTCACTGCTTCTGAGCGGTGCCAGCGATCGCGACGTCAACAAGCCGATCACCAGGCCATACGGGATTCACTATACCAGGGGGAAGCTGTATATCTGCGATACTCAGGGGGCTTCCACCGTTGTCATCATCGACCTTCAGAAAAAGACCTTCGAGTATATGAAGGAAAATCCCGGGCTCGGGAAGCTGAAAAAGCCGATCAACCTGGCGGTCGACAAGGACGGCAGCATCTATGTCGCCGACACGCTCCGGAAAGAGGTCCTGATCTACGACCCGTCCGGTTCCTATGTCGGGAGCATCGGCAAGGGAAGCAGCATGAAACCCGTGGATGTGGCACTGGATGGCGACAATGTGTATATCCTTGACCTGAATGGCAACGACATCAAAATTTTCGACAGGAAGAGCCGGGAACTCATACGCAGTATCGGGCAATTCGAGGACAAATCCCTGGGGCTCGCCCTGCCCACGAACTTCACCCTCGACGACAAGGGCTTGATCTATGTCACCAATATCAACGACGGCAGCGTCAAGATCCTGGACAAGGATGGCCATTTTATCAGCAAATTCGGTAAATTGGGTGACGCTTTCGGTGAGTTCACGCGTCCGAAGGGGATCGCCGTCGATGCCAGACATCGTATCTGGGTCGTTGACGGGGGGTTCCAGAATGTGCAGATTTTTAATGAAAAACAGCGTTTGCTGATGTTTTTCGGCGATCCTCCGCTGCTCTCGGGCGCCTTGAACCTGCCGGCCGGGATCGACGTGACAACGGACAACCTGGATTATTTCCAGCAATTCGCCGATCCTGATTTCATACTGGAGGCGGTCGCCTTTGTCACCAACCAGATGGGGGACGCCATGGTTTCCATATATGGGTTGGGGCATAAAAAGGGGGCAGCCGACGTCCCGGAGGGACAACAGCAGGGTGTGACCGGACAGTTCGGTGCCAAAAAGGCGGGTGACAGCCGGGGTACGGAGTGATATCGGATCGCTTTCTCCATAGGCTCCGGCAGGTTGTATATTTTGCCGCTATTGCCTGTATGATCTGGGGCTGCAGCCCGCTTACCAGGTATAAGCTGACCTCGACCCTGTTCGACGGCGTCCCGAGCATGCCTCCAGCCGAACAGTACTGCGCCGACTATGCCGCCCAAGTGGTCGCCAAGACGCGCGCCGAGGCTGAAGGGAAGAGCAGTGCCGCCGGGGATGCGGGCAAGGCGTCGTCCCACAACCCCTATGACGAAAAAAAATGCGATAACTGCCATGACAAGACCACCGAAAGCGGCCTTGTCGTCAAATCCAAAAATGAACTCTGTTTCGTCTGCCACACCGGGTTCGTCAAGGGCTCCTTTGTGCATGGCCCGGTGGCGGTTGGGGATTGCCTTGTCTGCCACGAGCCGCACAATTCGCCCAACCCCGCGCTCCTGAAGGTGCGTCCGTCGGAGGTCTGCGCTGCCTGCCACCACGAAAAACGGCAGGCGGCTTCTCTGCACGAGAAAGCGGCAAGCCACGGCCTGATCTGTATCAATTGCCACGATCCCCATTTCGGGAATGTGCTCTTTTTCCTGAAGTAACCGGGAGCGTGCATGCGGCAGCCAACCCTCCCTCTCATACTTCTGTTTTTGCTGCTGACATCCGTTCGGGAGGCCGGAGCGGCCAGGTTGGGTCTTTTGCTGCTCGGCACTCCGCAACAGCGCGTTGACTTCACCTATCAGTTCAACGGACAGCAGCAGGCCACTACCTCGCAGCAGCACCAGATGGAGGAGGATTACACCTTCAAGATCGATTACGGCATCATCAGGCCGAGTCTGCTGAAGGGCTCCTTCAGGACCGCGCTGCGTTTCAACCAGGGGCTGACCTATCAGAGCGGTTCCCGGGATCAGTCGTCTTCGAAAATTGGATTTTTGTATGACATCAAGGGGCTCCTGCTCGGGCAATCGGTCGCTCCGGCAGAATTTTCCGCCAAATCGGACATCACCCAGGTTTCGGTCCCATTTTCAAAATCATACCAGGTGACCAATACGACGTATAACCTCTCGTGGTCGCTGAAAAACAGGATGCTGCCGTTCTCCATCGAATACGCCACAGGCACCTCGGAAACCAGCGGATTGCAGGTAGACACCAAGCGGGTTCGCGACGAGATCCGGCTGCATGCCGCCCATAATGCCGCCATCAGCACCACCGCCGTCGATGTGTACAACATACACAATACCTACAGCCCCGCCCAGGGGGGGCTCAATTTCGACAACCATTATGAAATCAGACTCCAGAACGATTTGGTGTGGGCAGACGGTGCGAAAGCCCGCAGGGTGAGTTCCCGGCTGCAGGCATCGGAATCGACCGGGATCAACTTCACAAAAAATTTCGAGTGGAGCGAAGCAGTCCACTGGGATTGGGGGAAAAGCCTCCGCAGCGGCGCCAACTACTCCTTTGGGAGCACGGGCGGAGACCCCGGCGCCCAAAAACATAATACCGGTGGCGCCTGGCTCCAGCACCAACTCTTCAAGAGCCTGACCACGCGGCTGGACCTACGGGCCCGGAAAAACGACTACCCCACGGGCTACGATCAGGAGATCAACGGTGGCGTGTCGTTCAACTATGTCAAACAGCTCCCGGCCCAGAGCACGCTTTCGCTCAACGGCTATCGCCAGTACACCCTGGACACTCGCGACCTTGGCACCGACCGGCTGCACATATATAATGAACAGCATACGGTGTCCTTTGCCTCCCATCTCTATCTGGCACAACCGAACGTGATCGCCAGCAGCATCACCGTGCGCAACGCCGACGCCTTGAAACGCCTGGCTCCCTATGACCTGAACGTGGATTACCAGGTGACCGTCAGCGGGGCCCTGACCGAGATCGTCCCGTTGACCAGCGGGGCGATCAAGGATGGGGACAGCCTGTTGATCAGTTATGACTACCAGGTGGATCCCCAGTTGAAGACCACAACCAATGCGTACGGCTTTGGGGGCAATATCCAGTTTCTGGGCGGGAAATATCGCCTGTACGGTGATTTTTCCCAATCGCACATGGACCGTTCCGCCGGCCAGGGGCAGTTGGCCAGTCTGACGGCCCAAATAAGGTCTACGCTTGGTCTGGAGCGGAAATGGGACTCCGTTACGCTTGGCGCCGAATACAACAGCTTTGATTCGGAAGCGGACAAGCACGAATCGCTTACGGCGCAGATGCGCTACAGCAACGAACTGCGTGACGGGGTCCTGTCGCTGACACTGGTCGACCAGTATCTCTGGTACGGGCCGGTTACCACCGGCACGACCACCAGCCGCAGGGCAGACGAAAACTCCTTCACGGCAACCGCCGGTTATGGCAAGCGACTCTTTTCCACGACATACATGACGCTCAACTCGACCTATATTAACGTAACGGGCGCCAACACGAAGGACAGTCTCACGGTTGGTGCCTCCCTGCGCTGGTCCCTCGGGAAGATGATTGCATCGTTGAACACCTCCCTGGGGCTGCGCCGCGAGGGAGGCACTACGGCCACCGACGAAACGGTGCGTTTCACGGTGTCACGTTATTTCTAAATCAACGGTAGGTGCCCCAATGGGAGAATACAACCACACACCGACGCGGGGAACATTGGTCGGCCGTCTCGCAGCCATCGGCATCCTCTGCATGCTGCTGGCCGCCTGCGCCGGTTCGGCGGCACAGACGACGCGGCGGATAGAATGGCCGCCTCCACCCGCACAGCCCCAGATCGCCTGGGCCGGAGAAGTCGGCAGCTATCTGGATGCAGGGATACGCAAAGGCTTCTGGCGCCGGCTGGCGGATGTCTTCGTAGGGGAAAGCGATGTTCGTATCGGCCGCCCCTACGGCATCTACGTTGACGAAACCGGGCGGCTCCTTATCGCCGATCCCGCCTTTGGCGTTGTCCACGTCATGGATGCCGGCCAGAACACCTATACGATCATCGGCCAAGGGGAAGGGCCCGCTTTCAAGAACCCGATCGCCATTACCGGCGACGGGGCGGGCAACGTTTATATTACCGACTCGGCGGCCAGTCTGGTGTACCGCTATAGCTTCCGGGATAACGCCCTGACCCCTTTTATCCATTCCGTCGAACGCCCGACCGGGATCGCCTTCAACCGGAGGAACCGGCTGCTATACGTGAGCGATACTACCTCCAGCCAGGTTGTCGTCTGCGACCTGAGCGGCAACGAACGCTTTCGCATCGGAGGAACAGGCTCCGGGCCGGGGCAATTCAACCGCCCCACCGATCTTTTTATCGACAACAGCGGCACATTGTACGTCACCGATCCCCTGAACTCACGCATCCAGGTGTTTTCCGCCGAGGGGGTCTTCCGGAGGGCGTTTGGGCGGCCGGGCGACGGCGGCGGCGACTTCTCCAAGCCGAAAGGGGTTGCCGTGGACAGTAACGGCACCATCTATGTGGCCGATGCCCAACTCGATGCGGTACAGGTATACAACATGTCGGGCGGCTTCCGTTTTGAATTCGGTGCAAGCGGGAGCGAGGCCGGCACGTTCTGGATGCCGTCGGGCGTGCATATCGACCGCAACGACAGGATCTACGTGGCAGATACCTACAACCGGCGTATCCAGATCTTCCGGATTGTCCCGCCCGCGGCCCCGCAAGGAAAGGAGAAGTGACGCCATGAAACTCTTCCGCGCCATCCTGGCGGCTCTGGCGGTAGCAACCATGGCCCTGCCTTCCCGATCAGGCGCCGACAGCATCGTCAACTCTCCCCACAACCTGTCGTCGGGAAGCACGGCCCGGGTGATGTCCACGGAAGAGACGCGGGTCTGCATCTTCTGCCATACCCCCCACCACGCGACCAAGCTTTCCGATACCAGCTATACCGGGCCGCTCTGGAGCCGCGAGGAGAACACCGCCCAGGACTATACTCCCTACGCGTCCACTACCATCGCAGCCAGCCCGGGCCAGCCCCAGGGGCCTTCACGACTCTGCCTGAGTTGCCACGACGGCACCATTGCCCTTGGCGCCCCGGGCACCCACGCCACCTCGGCGACACTTGGTCCCCTTACGCCGCCTCCCACCGGGAAATCGACCGTTCTGGGCAAGGACCTGCGCGACGACCATCCGATCTCCATGGAGTATGGCCGCAAGACCTCCGAATTCCGGGATGCCGCCACGGTGACCGGAACCACCCGCATCAAACTGGTGAGGCGCGCAAGCACCCTGTACGTGGAGTGCACCTCCTGCCACGACCCCCATGACAACCAGTACGGCAATTTTTTGGTGTTGGACACCTCCAGCCACCGGGATGCACTCTGCACCGTCTGCCACGCCAAGACCGACTGGACGGGGAGTGCCCACGAGAACGGCGGCACCCGCTCCAGCGGGAGCATCCCGGCCGATGTGGCCAAGAACGGCTGCGTCAACTGCCACACCCCCACGGGGCCCAGCAGGGGGTCGATCTGCTGACGCTCACCGCCGCCGGGGCCAGCATGGACACGAACTGTTACGCCTCCTGCCACAACAGCTCCTCGTACCCGTCCAACGTCTACAGCCAGTTCGCCGTCTCCGGCGCACACCACCCGTCCGGCGGTTATGACAGCGCCGCCAACAAGCATAGTGAAACGGAAACGCTTCCCCTGCCGGCAACCGACAAGCATGTCCATTGCGTGGATTGCCACAATCCCCACCAGGCGATCTGGCAGAACGCCCCCCTGAGCAACGCCACGGCCTCGCCCAACGGCCCGCCCAGCGTGAACGGCGTCCTCAAGGGGGTGCGGGGCATCGACATCAACGGCAGTCAGAAGACCGTGGCCAGCTACGAGTACGAGATCTGCTTCCGGTGCCACTCCGGCGATGCCGCCCTGGCAGGCAACTATAACACCTATCCGCAGGTGTCACGCACCTTCGGCTCGCTGGACGAGCGCGAGCGTTTCGACTGGGGGAGCGCCAAGTCCTGGCACCCGGTGGCCAAGGAATTCGTCCGGGTCGGGAACAGCCAGGGGCTGAGCCTCAAAAGCGCCAGCATGACCATGATCTACTGCAACGACTGCCACGACTCCCACGGCTCGGGCAGCCACCTGCTGCGCCTGGAAAACCCGGACACCTTCTCCCAGGGGCAGAGCATCTCGAACTACCCGCTCTGCTATAGCTGCCACGACGAAACCTATCTCACGAGTTCCGCCACCAACATCGGGAAACTGCACCGGGCCCACGTCTGGGGCCAGCACAACCCGCTCAGCACCAACAGCAGCTACCGGGCCTCCTGCTCCGCCTGTCACGACCCCCACGGCGTCCCGTACAAGGCCGGGCTCACCACCAGTTCCAATGCCCTGCACCTGATAAATTTCGACCTGCGCTACGCCGGCAGCGGGTCCTCCTACGATGCGTCAACCAGCAGCTGCCTCGTCACCGGCACCGGCACCAGCGGGCTTTCCTGCCACCCCACGACAACCGGCACGGCCAGTTTCAACCCCTATCCCTACCCCTGACATCCCCGGCTGGCGGCCAGGCAAACCGTGCGACCCCTCTTCTTCCGTTTCGGGAGGAGAGGGGTCTTTTGTCATACCACGTGAAAAAACAGTGCCTCCGTGAAATAACCGTAATGGGGGGACGCTAAGTAACCAATAAACCGCAAAAACGACGAAAAATATATATGGTTAATTTTGAATGTTTGAGCGCCCCGAATAGGGGAAAAAACTCGTAAGCATTCTCAATTATTTAAACTATTGTTCCCACCTCCCTCCCTGATCCCGACCGCCACGGTGTGCAATCCCCCCATTTTTGTTTGTTGGCACTCATGTTGCTATCAAGACCTGTGGATAAATATCTGAAATATAGTAACAACCTGGAATTACAGGCCCAGGGTAAAAAACAGCACCAGGCTTTTCCGGTACTGACAAACCGGCGAGAGGAAAGGCGGAAAGGAGACGAGGCAGACAGATACCAAACCCGAATGCTGTACGAAAGAGACTGGCAGTAGAATCCAATTTTAGACGAAAGAAAAGGAGACAGCTTACAATGAGAAAACAGATTTTGACTGCACTTGTGTTTGGTGCTCTCGGCGTTGCCTCGGCTGCACTCGCCGCGCCTGGGGATGGTGTTCTCAACTCGCCCCACAACATGACGACTTACGGCTATACCGATTCCAACGGGCGCGTGTGCGCATTCTGCCACACCCCTCACCATGCCGCCACCAGCACGAATGTCAGCGATTATCTGCCGCTTTGGTCCCGCGCCACGGATACCACGGTGTTCACCACCGCTTATGCCAGCTCGACCATCAACGCCGCCGAACTGCAGGAAACCACCAGCGACAAGGCTATCGGCCCGACCCGTCTCTGCATGAGCTGTCATGACGGCACGATCGCCCCTGACCAGCACTACGGCAACACCGGCACCGCCGCCATGTTGACCGGCGACAACTTCCCGACCCTCGGCAACGGCGCAGGCGTTGGTGCCGGCACCGCCGGTCTGTCCAACGACCATCCGGTCGGCTTCAGCTACACCGATGTGGCCGTCGGCCCCGCCACGGGCAGCCCGTCCGCCAGCGATATCTCCGCCGCCACCGCCAATCAGGATCCCTGGATTCGTCAGGCGAGCGTCACCTACACCGGCAACACCTACAATATCACGGTTCAGGACCGCCTCTATTTCTCCAACGGTAAATCGTACATGACCTGCGCTACCTGCCACGACGTGCACAACAAGAAGAACACGTACACGACTACGGGCACCGAGCCGGTCAACTACCTGGTGCTGGCACCGCAGAAGGATTCCGCCCTCTGCCTGACCTGCCACATCAAGTAGACCGGCCTGTAGGCAGAAACTTAGCGATTGAGAATCTGAAAGGAGAAAAGAATGCGTAAATCTGCAGGCTTACTTATAACAGTCCTGCTTCTCCTGGTCGTTCCGGTCCTCGCCAGCGCGATGACATTGACGATCAAGGTAACGGGACCCACCGGCGTGGCGGGCAACAATGTCGCGCTCTCCGGTGGAACTGCGGCAACCGTGACGTCGGGTCTGAAATACTACTACCCGACCACCGCCACCTCGGCCACCATCAGCATGGCTGCCGGCTATACCTCCACGGTCAAGGTCGACGGCATTACCCAGAACCCCAACTATACGGGTACGGTCGGTCCCTGGACCTCCGGCTCCCACTCCGTTGAGGTCGCCTACAGCGGCACCGCCGCCACGACCTATGCCGTGACCATCACCCAGACCACGGGCGGCACCGTGTCCATCAAGCTGCCCAACGGCACCTCCAACTCCAGCGGCGCTTCCGGCGTCTCCTCCGGGACGAGCATGCCGATCACCATCTCGGCAGCCGCCGGCTACAAGATCGCCACCTATAACATCGGCGCAGGCGTCGTGGCCTACGGCGGCACCGTTGCCGGCGAAGTCCTGACGCTGCCGTTCACCTGCACCGCCAACACGGCGGTAACGGCCACCTACACCCAGGCCCCCACGCTCAGCGCATCGCTGTCCGCTCCGCTGAACGGCTACACGAACACCGCGGTCAACGTCAAGACCACCGCAACCAGCACCGCTTTTGCCGCCTACACCTCCTCCACCGGCATCATGTACAAGTACAATGCCAGGAAAGCAGCCGCCGGTTCCGCTTCGGTCGGCGCCGCCGACAGCACCACCAAGACCTTTGCCTTCACCCCGGATACCGTCACGGACTACATCGTTTCCGTGAAGGCATACCTCACCGCCAATACGGCGGTCTTCAAAAACATGTCGAGCCGCGTCACGGTGACCTCCCTGACCGCCGCCATGAACAACCAGTGCACCTCCTGCCACGGTCCTTCCCCGCTGACCTTCTCCCAGATCGTGGCTGACTACAACGCCGGCGTCAATGCCGGGGTAACCGCATGTAACAACGCGGCCTGCCACGGCGGTTCGCCCCACACCAGCCTGGACCTGCAGAAGGGTAATTTTGCACTGTCCTCGCACAAAAACGGCGCTCACGGCATCCTGTACGGAGCTAACATCTGTACTACGTGCCACAGCCATAAGACAAACCCCACGGCCGCCTATGTTGCGTACTCCTCTACCGGCAAAGTCTCCCGTACGCAAGCTTGCCAACAGTGCCACGCAATCGGTTCCGGCTATGGCGTGTTCAACAGCCAGACCGACACCGACCTGAAGAAGCCCCACGGCAACGCCAACAAGGTCTTCACCATGAACGTAGGCGTCACCACCGTCGGCTGGTACTCGGGCAGCAGGTACGTCTTTGCCAATGCATCGACCTCCTACGTCTCCCCGGCCGACGCCTGCTCCAACTGCCACGGCCACAACAACGTGATCAACGGCGAATACGCCGAGAACTACCATTCGGCCAACAACCGCTGGAAAACCTCGTCGAGCCGCGCCTGGAAATACCAGGGGTACAGCTCGGCGGTAACGCCGGCCAACGTCTCCACCGACGGCTGCGTACGCTGCCACACCACCACCGGTTATGTGAATTTCGTAGCTAACTTCACCAACCTGCAGGCCTGGGGCTTCCAGGAGACCGGTTACACGGTGCAGACCTCTTCGGCCGCTGCAAACAACACCAACACCGTCTCTGAAGCGGTCAACTGCCGCGCCTGCCACACCGACGCGGAAGGCACCGTGCGTGTCGTCGCCGCCGCACAGGCCTACTACAACATGACCACCGTGCCGTTCGGCAAGCTGAACAGCGGCCTGGTCCAGTACAGCGACTTCAAGAACTCCAACGTCTGCATCCCCTGCCACATGGGGCGCAACGGCGCCACCAATGGCAACCTGCTTGACACGATCGCGACGAACTTCGCCGCCTTCGCCAGCATGACCAGCTTGACGGTCGGTACCGTCTCCGTCAGCCCGGGCGTACCCCACGGCGTCAACCAGGCCGGTATCCTGGATGCCAACATGGGCTACAAGTTCGGCAACAGCTACGTCAACGGCACCAACAGCCACGCCTACCTGGGCCGCTCCGGCGGCGATGTGGCCACCACCACCGATGCCGGTCCCTGCGTGACCTGCCACATGGACAACGACAGCGGCCACCGCAAACACGGCTTCGAAGTGTACAGCGCCACGGCCGGCAACAAACTGGCAGTGCCGACGGTCTGCTCCAACTGCCACGGCAAGGCCTTCAACGGCAACAACATCATCGCGGCTGAAGAGAAGTTCAACGCCGCCGTCAAGGTCCTGGCCGAGATCATGGCCGACGAGACCCTGACCTTCACCGGTACCCCGCTCCTGAGCACCAGCTACGGCTGGGCCAATGCTGGTGGCGGCCCGGGTGCAAACTCCGCCGGCAACAAGTATAACTTCGCCGGCAAGGCCGCCGACCTGAAGAAAGTCCTCGGCGCCTACTACAACCTGAAACTGCTGCAGAACGACGTGGCCGCCTTCGCCCACAACCCGGGCTACGCCAAGTGGCTCATCGCCCAGTCCATCGACGCGGTTCGCGTAACCTCCGCCTCGACCCCGGCTGCCGGCGTAACCTCCAAAACAACCACCTCGGCCGCCGACGCCATCAGCAAGGTCACGCCGGTCACGGGGAGCACCAGCCGCCCCACCGCTTCCGACATCACGGAAGCCGCTGAGTTCCTCAAGGCGGACGGTCACTACGCATCCGGCACCTACAAGGTCCAGTACGTACTGAACGGCGGCAGCGACTGCGCAACCTGCCACTACCCGAATGAGTCCGATACCCAGGCCGCGGCCCGGGTCGCCTGGTCCGAGTCCGGCCACGGCGAAACCACCGCTCTCCCCTGGATCCCGGCCTCCAACCACCTGTGGAGGGCTGCCGGTGTAACGACGTCGTTCGCCACCAACGTACCGGCAACCGACTGCGTACGCTGCCACACCGCAGCCGGCTTTGCCCAGTTCGTGGGCGCCGACGGCTCCACGGCATTCACCAACGTCAAAGCGGTAGCTACCGACGGTACGGTCAACTCGCCGCTCAACTGCAACACCTGCCACGTTAATCCGCTGACCTCCACGAGCGCACGGCTTACCGTCCCGGCAGTCTCCACCTACTACAACATCAGCTCTGCTGGTGTGAAGGCTCACCTCAACGCGACCTTCCCGGATGTGGGCGAGTCCAACATGTGCATCCCCTGCCACGCCGGCAGGCTCTCCGGTGCTGCCCTGGTAACGGCTGCCCCGGGTCTCAACTTCTCCAACAGCAGCTTCCAGAACAGCCACTACATGGCGGCCGCAGGCCTCATGTACGCCAAGGTCGGCTTCACCGCCTTCACCACCGCCACGACCCCGGTTGCCTCTGGCAGCACCACCTCCTACGGCATGTCCCTCACGTCCAATGCCGACATGACCGTCAGCACCACCGGCGCTGCAATCGCCGGTGCACTCACCAGTACCCACCGCAACCTGGGTACCGCCGCCATGCATGGCGACAGCCATAACACGGCGTACTTCGTGTCCGGCAACCTGGACACCAACGGCCCCTGCGTCACCTGCCACCTGAAGGGGTATGAAACCGACCAGACCGTGCGCCCCGGCGCCGGCCATTCCTTGAAGGTCGATGCCGCTGCCTGGCAGAACACCTGCAACAACTGCCACGCCGCCGAAGCGGGCATGAACGCCGCCGGCGACCAGCCGCTGCTGGTTGAAGAGCAGAAAGTGCCCTTCGACACCGCAATGAGCATCCTCCAGACCCTGGTCCAGACCAAACTGGGTACCGAGTTCGATTCCTCGGCCTATCCCTACTTCTACAAAGCGGGCTTTGCTCACACTTCTGCCAACGCTCTGAAGAACTGGACCGCCTTCACCACCGGTCTGGCAACACCGCTGAAAAACGAAGGTGCGGCATTCAACCTCAACCTGCTGGCACGCGAGCCGTATGCGTTCCTGCATGCCCGCACCTACACCCGCCGCCTGATCTACGACACCATCGACTACCTCGATGACGGTCTGATGAACCAGTCGGTCAGCACGTACCTGGCCGCCAGCGGCGGTATCGGCGCCAAACCGGCCGATGCCAGCGGCACCACGGCCAACGATGCGGTATGGCAGTACTTCCTGGGCTACAACCGTACCTCCAAGGCCTGGAATACCGCAGAACGTCCGTAGTCATGATGTAGTTGCCTGATATGTTGTGCAATATGGCCCCACCTCGTACGAGGTGGGGCTTTTTTTAAACCGGCAGTGCGGAGGCGGACGTTACAGACGATGGTCCACGAAAGACGCACGTATTCGGCGCTGTCCGGTGTCGTCTTGGCAAGAGAGTTTTATCCCCTCACCCGGCCTTCGGCCACCCTCTCCCGGCGGGAGAGGGTGCCCCAAAAGGGCGGAGAGGGGAATGTTGGTTTGCCGCACCAACCCGACCGGACATTGCCGGCACCTATTCAAAGGTGCCCCAGCCTGCCGGGTGAAAGGCCGATTCACCGTACCGCCACGTGGTTCGTGTTTTTCGTGGATTCAAAGGCTGTTTTAAGGCTAATGCCGTTGCGGTCGGCCCCGGGATTTGATAGCATGCAGATCGAGTGCGGAAGGCTCCGCAGGGTGGGCTGCTACAGTCGGCGGGAGATGGGGGAGGCGACATGACAAGGGAATTGGCGCTGGCCGGGTTGATGATGGTGCTGTACGCCCTGCCGGTTCAGGCCGGCCACGGCACCATCCGCGAGACGGATACGGAGATCGTCATCGAATACAGCGGCGACAGCCAGGACAAGCCGGCTGAAACAAAGGCGGCGCAGCCCCCTCCACCCACCCAGGCCGTCCCCGCCGATGTGGATCGGGCGCCATCGCGCCGGGCCCGCGGGCAGAGCGGCGACTCCGATTCCCAGGAAACGGACGAAACCGCACGGTCCCGGGCGTCGCACCGGGCCGAGCCGCCCCGGGGACCAACTTCGGAATAGGATCCTGCCATGGCGGCTTTGAACTCCGACAGTACGCATGATGCCGTCGTCAGGCGGTTGCGCCCCCACCTCCTCCCGCTTGCCCTCCTTGCGGCAGCGACATTCCTGGTATACGGCCGGTGTCTTGCCCATCAATTCCTGAACTGGGACGATCACGGCTATGTGACCGCCAATAGCGCGGTGATGGGCCTCACGGCAGAACATCTGCGGAGAGCGTTCAGCGACTATTTTGTCGGCAACTACGCACCGGTCCAGATTATCTCCTACATGGCCGACTATGCGCTCTGGGGGTTGCGGGCCTCGGGCTTCATCTTCACCAACATCCTGATCCATGCCGCCAACGGCATGCTCTTCTATGCGCTGCTGCTGCAGGTGACCGGCCGGCGGCTCTGGGCCTTCGGGGCGGCGTTGGTCTTTCTCCTCCACCCTGTGCAGGTGGAGTCGGTCGCCTGGATCTCCCAACGGAAAAACCTCCTGGCGATGCTGTTCTTTCTGGCGGCATTCCTGAGCTACAACCGGTACCGGGAGTGCCCCCCGTCCCCGCTTTCCTCGGGAAAAAGAGCCTATTACGCCCTGTCCGTCGTCCTGTATGTTCTGGCGTTGTTGTCCAAGTCGGTGGCCGTGGTGCTCCCTCCGGCGCTTCTCGTGTTCGACCTCTGCTACGGTTGCCGGAAGAGCCTGAAGGAGCTGCTGTACGACAAGATTCCCTATGCGATCGCCGCGGGGGCGGTCGCCCTGATCGCGCTTGAAAGCCAGATGCCGGAGGCGGGTGGCGGGAGACGGGATTATTACGGTGGCTCGCCCATGGCGACGGCATTGACCATGGTGCCGGTCTTCGTCAGGTACCTTGGGCTGATGTTCTGGCCGCACCGGCTCAGCGCGGTGTACACGCCGCAGGTACGGACCGGCGTGGATGCCGTGGTTGTCCTGTCGGCATTGCTCCTCACGGCGGTCCTGGGTGCCGCCATCATGCTCTTCCGCAAGGACCGGCGCCTGTTTTTCTGGGTGGCCCTCTTCTTTATCGGCCTGCTGCCCGTATCCCAGATCGTGCCGATTGTAACCTTGATGAATGATCGCTATCTGTATTTTCCTATGCTGGGAGGCGCCGCCTTTGTCGCGGGGAGTGGGGTATGGGCATACGACCGCCTGCGCGGCACCAGGAGGGCGGCGGCCTGCGCGGGTCTTGCGGTGCTGCTGGGGCTTGCCATGCTGTCGTTTCAGCGGGCGGCCGTGTGGAAAGACTCGTTTACCCTGTGGAGCGATGCCTACGCAAAGGCACCGCAGACGCCGCAGACCACCTATTATCTGGCCGACGCATATAACGGGCTGGGCAAAACGGACGAGGCCCTGCGCTATTACCGCCTGGCTCTCAAGCAGTCTCCCCATGACCGGGACATCCTGATCGCCTTGGCCGACCTCTGCGTGCAGACCGGGCGGCTTGAGGAAGCGGGGCCTCTCCTGGATGAGCTTCTGAGGAGCAATCCCGGCTATGCGTACGGCTACCAGGTCATGGCGATGTATCACATCAAGCGGGGAGATGTGGTGCGAGCCGAAGAGATGGCCCGTGTTTCCGTGGGGCTGGACCCCGCTTCGCCCGAGGGGCTGCACTGCCTCGGCAAGGTGTATGCCGCGCGCGGCAACTACCGGGGGGCGCTGGATCTGTTCCACCGGGCGCTTCAGCTTGATCCCCATAATCCGATGCTGTGGTACAACAGCGCCTGTGCGGAAGCCGCCGTCGACAATGTGCCGGAGGCGCTGGCCCACCTGCGCAGGGCACTGGAGACGGGACTGCAAAAAAATCCCCGCGCCATCGCGAATGACCCCCGGCTACGTCCCCTGACAGCCGTTCCCGAGTTCGAAAATATCCTCCGGCAACGCTAGTGTCCCGTGCGGGGGGTACCGTTGGCCGTCTTGGGATGAAGGCGGCACCGCCTATGATTGCCGTACCCTGTGTGGCGGGGTGTCCTGGCGGAACAGCCGCGACGTGAACAGCCCCCAGGCGGCGAGCCGGAAACTGAGCGCGGTTTTCAGGACGCCAAAGCCATAGACGGTGCTGCGGTAGAAATTGATGGAAGATGCCTCGGGGAAATACTTGGTCGGGCAACTCACCTCGCCGATCCGGAAACCGAAGAAGACGATCTGGGCCAGCATCTGATTGTCGAAGATGAAGTCGTCCGAATTCATGCCCAGGGGAAGGGTTTCAAGGAGCCGGCGGGAAAAAGCCCGGTAGCCGGTATGGTATTCCGAGAGCTTCTGGCCGAGCAGGATGTTCTCAATCAAGGTCAGAAAGCGGTTTGCAACGTACTTGTACAGCGGCATGCCCCCCTTGAGCGCCCCGGTCCCGAGGATGCGCGAGGCGAGCACGGCGTCGAACTCCCCGTAGGCGATCATCGAGGCCATGGCCGGCACCAGTTTCGGCGTGTACTGGTAATCCGGGTGCAGCATGACGACGATATCGGCCCCACATGCCAGCGCGGCACGGTAGCACGATTTCTGGTTGCCCCCATACCCCTTGTTGACCGGATGGATAATGACGGGAATACCGAGGCGGCGAGCCACCTCCGCTGTGTCGTCATGGCTGGCATCATCCACGAGGATCATCTCGTCCACGATGTCGGAAGGAATTTCCCGCCACGTCATCTCCAGGGTTCGCGCCGCATTGTAGGCCGGCAGTACCACCACGATCCTCTTGCCGTTGAGCATGTCATCACATTCCGTGCCGTAGTTTTGCGCCGACGTCAGCCCCCGGTGCTCTGCGCATCAGGGTTGGGCGGCTTGTAAGCGTTCAATCTCCTGCAGCATCCTGGTGGCCTTGGGGTCGCCGGGCCTGAGTTGCAGGACGGTCTGCAATTCGCGGACCGCCTCATCCGCATATCCCTGCAACAGCAGCGCCAGGGCCAGGTTGTTTCTGAAGTCGATGCGGCCGGGGCGCAGCCGCACGGCGATGGAAAACGCCTCGACCGCCCGTTCGGGGCTGCCCAGGTGGATGTAATTGCCCCCCATGTTGTTGAAGGCGTCGGCATTGCTGCTGTTCAACGTCGTAGCCCTGTGATACATGGCGGTGGATTCCTGGACCATCCCCAGTTCCTTGTAGACGATGCCGAGGTTGTAGTAGGCGTCGGCATAATCCGGTTTCAGACTGATGGCGTTCAGCAGCTCGCCGAGGGATTCGGCGTGCCGGTTCTGCCGCACCCGGATGGTCGCTATCATGTTGTAGGCCCGGGCCTTTCGGGGGCTTTTCGCCTTGACGTCGCTCCAGAGGCGCTCGGCGTCCTGCCAGACGATGTTGCGCCGGAAGGTGGCGACGGAGAGGGTGGCGACGGCCACGGCCAGCACCACCAGAAGCGCGCCGCCGGCGTGCGGCAGGCGGGAACGGAGCCGCTCCGCCCCGGCGAACAGCAGGGCTGCGACGGCCACGAACAGGCCGGCCGACGGCAGGTAGACCCGGTGCTCGAAGATGACGTCGAGAATGGGGATGAGGCTGGATTCCACGGCAAGGGTGATGAAGAACCAGAGGATGCCGAAGGCCATAAGACGGGAAAGGGCTGCGCTTTCTCCCGCCGCGCCTTCTTTTTTATCCTGGCGGTAGAGCCACCCGGCCAGGGCGAGCAGGGCGAACAGCAGGGCCAGGGAGAGGAAGGCCCGGGGCTCCAGCAGGGAGTGGCTGATGGGGTAGTCGTGGTCCAGGTTCTGGTTGACCGGGAGCAGGAACAGGCGCAGGTAGGTGACGATGACGCTGAACTGGGTGCAGAGGTATGCCCAGCGTGAGAAGGGCCATTTGAACGAGGTCGCGTCGTTGATGACGCTGCCGGGCGCCCCGGTGAGGGCGCCGAAATCGATCATGGTGGCCGGTATGATCAGCATGGTCATGAACATGGGTGCCAGCAGGAGAAGGAGCCTGCGGCCCGGCCTGCCGAAGAAACAGAACTCGTAGAGGAGCACGGCCAGGGGGAGGGTAAAGGCGATCTCCTTGGTTTTCATGGCCAGAACCGCGGCCAGGAGCGACAGCAGATAGAAGGGGGCCACCCGCCGGGAGCGGAAGGGCGCCCCCTCGGCTTGGGCCATCCGCCAGCGAATATGCAGGAGCAGTGCCGCCAGGTAGAAGAGGGTGGTCAGGGATGCGACCCGCTGGTAGATGTAGGTGACGGCCTGGGTCTGCATGGGGTGGCAGACGAAGAGCAGGGCGGCGCAGAGGGGGAGCAGGCGGATGGTCTGGTCGTGTGCGCCGGGCCGTTCGCGGAAGAATGGTGTGCGCAGGGTGAGGGTCACGAGCCCGTAGACGAGCAGGGCGTTGATGACGTGGATGGCCAGGTTGACCACATGGTATCCGGCCACGTTCAGGCCGCCGAAGTAGTAGTTGAGGGCAAAGGTGAAGATGGCGATAAAGCGGTTGGGGAAGTTTTCATAGCCGCTGCCGTTGGCAAGGAAGTTGCCCAGGGACCGGATGACCGGGTTCTCCACGATGTTTTCTTCGTCGTCGAGATGGAACGGGACGTGGAAGGTGTTGGCATAGCAGAGCAGGCCGACCACCAGTATGGCGAGCAGCGGGATGTAGGGTTTTGAGGGGAGCCTGGCGGCGATCCTCGCCAGGGGGGACTCCTGGGAGGGCGAATGCGTGGGGGACGTTACCGTTTTCATGGGCGTGCTTCTCCGTCAGTAGTCTCAATTTGTGCCTGCCGGTCCATCTCCCGCCGGATCTCCTGCAGCAGGACGACAGCCCGTTCCTCGTCCGGCTTCAGCCGCAGGCCGGCTTCAAACTGCTCTATCGCCTCCCCGTAGCGTCCGGCAAGGTAGTAGGCCTGGGCCAGGTTGAAACGGGCGTCGGCGCTTTTCCGGTTGAGCCGCACCGCGGCCGTGAACGCCTGGACCGCCTCGTCGAGCCGTCCCTGTTTGGCATGGTATACGCCGATCTCGTTGTGGGCGCGGAATTTTTTCGGGCTCTTTTTCTTCACGTCCTCCCAGAGGGAGAGCACGCTCTCCCATACCATGTTGCGCCGGTAGGTGGCCGCCGACAGCACGAGTGCGGAGAGGGAAAGCAGCACGATGATGGTGCGGACGGCGGGAAGGTGGGCTCCGAACCGTGCCGCGCCACAAAAGAGCAGGCTCGTTGCGGCCATGAAGAAGCCGGCCGACGGCAGGTAGACCCGGTGTTCGAAAATAAAGTCCGAAATCGGGACCAGGCTGGATTCCACGGCAAGGGTGATGAAGAACCAGAGGATGCCGAAGGAGGCCAGGCGAGGCAGGGGGCCGGCCTCCGGGGAGGCGCCGCTCCTGCGCCAGAGCCGCAGCGCCAGGGCAATGATTGCCAGCAGCAGGGCCAGGGAGAGAAAGGCCCGCGGTTCCAGCAGCGAGTGGGTCAGGGGGTAGTCGTAGTCCAGGTTCTGGTGGACCGGGAGCACCAGCAGGCGCAGATAGGTGACGATGACGCTGAACTGAGTGAGCAGGTAGTTCCACCGGGGGAGCGGATCCCCGCCCGGCCTGGTCGCGCTGCCGGCCTCGGCGAGGATGGCGCCGGCCGGCCGGTGCAGATCCACCATGGTGAGGGGGATGACCAGCATGGTCACGGCCAGGGGCGCGAGCAGGAGGAGGAGTCTGCGACTCGGTTTGCCGAAGAAGCAGTATTCGTAGAGGAGCGCGACCAGGGGCAGGGTGAAGGCGATCTCCTTGGTTTTCATGGCCAGCAGGGCGCACAGGAGCGATAGCAGATAGGGGATGAGCACCTGCGGCGAGGCAACGGCCTTCCCCCCGGCGTAGGCGAGCCTCCAGCAAATATGGAGGACCAGCGCCGCCAGGTAGAAAAGGGTGGCCAGGGAGGCGACCCGCTGGTAGATGTAGGTGACGGCCTCCGTTTGCAGAGGGTGGCAGACGAAGAGGAGGGCGGCGAAGAAAGGGATGAGGGCCGCCGGCTGAGAACCGGCGGGGAGCGCTGCGAAAAACGGGGTGCGGAAGGTCAGCCGGAGCAGGGCGTAGAGCAGGAGCGCCGTGACGATGTGGATCGCCAGATTGGCGATATGGTAGCCAACCACGTCCAGCCCGCCAAAGTGGTAGTTGAAGGCAAAGGAAAGGGTGCCGACATAGCGGTTGCCGTTGAACTCGTAGCCGCTCGCGTTGGCAAAGAAGTTGCCCAGTGACCGGATGACCGGGTTGTTCTCGATATTGTCCAGGTCGTCGAAGACAAAGGGTACTCTGAAGGTGTTCGAGTAGCAGATGAGGGCGAACAGCACCAGAATTGCGCCGTGGAAGAGCGCGTGGTGCAGCAATGCCCCTCTTTTCGTTTTTTGCTGCTGCATGGGATCCGGTATCGTGGACATGGGCCGCCCGTCGCTAAGGTGTGGTCTGCCCCTGGAGAAGCTTGAGGGCTTCCCGGGCTTTTGCATGCTGTGGATCGAGAGACAATGCGATCCCGTACTCGCGGGCGGCTTCCCGGGTGCGGCCCTGTGCGCCGTAAAGCTGGGCCAGGTTGAAGTGAACGTCAGGGTTCCAGGGATAGAGCCTGTTGACGGTTTCGTAGGCCCTGATAGCCTCGTCATAACGTTCCACCGAGGTGTAATACATCCCCAGATTGGCGTAAATGCGCGGCTTGTTCGGGCTTTTGCTTTTGGTGTCCGTCCAGAGGCGCTCGGTATCCTGCCAGACGATGTTGCGCCGGAAGGTGGCGACGGAGAAGGTGGCGACGGTCACGGCCAGCACCGCCAGGAGCGCGCCGCCGGCGTGCGGCAGGCGGGGACGGAGGCGCTCCGCCCTGGCGAACAACAGGGCTGCGACGGCCACGAACAGGCCGGCCGACGGCAGGTAGACCCGGTGCTCGAAGATGACGTCGGCAATGGGGATGAGGCTGGATTCCACGGCAAGGGTGATGAAGAACCAGAGGATGCCGAAGGCGGCAAGGCGGGAAAGGGCTGTTGCGCCATCCGCGCCGGCTTTTGCGCTGCGGCGGTAGAGCCACCCGGCCAGGGCGAGGAGCGCGAACAGCAGGGCCAGGGAGAGGAAGGCCCGGGGCTCCAGCAGGGAGTGGCTGATGGGGTAGTCGTGGTCCAGGTTCTGGTTGACCGGGAGCAGGAACAGGCGCAGGTAGGTGACGATGACGCTGAACTGGGTGCAGAGGTATGCCCAGCGTGAGAAGGGCCATTTGAACGAGGTCGCGTCGTTGATGACGCTGCCGGGCGCCCCGGTGAGGGCGCCGAAATCGATCATGGTGGCCGGTATGATCAGCATGGTCATGAACATGGGTGCCAGCAGGAGAAGGAGCCTGCGGCCCGGCCTGCCGAAGAAACAGAACTCGTAGAGGAGCACGGCCAGGGGGAGGGTAAAGGCGATCTCCTTGGTTTTCATGGCCAGAACCGCGGCCAGGAGCGACAGCAGATAGAAGGGGGCCACCCGCCGGGAGCGGAAGGGCGCCCCCTCGGCTTGGGCCATCCGCCAGCGAATATGCAGGAGCAGTGCCGCCAGGTAGAAGAGGGTGGTCAGGGATGCGACCCGCTGGTAGATGTAGGTGACGGCCTGGGTCTGCATGGGGTGGCAGACGAAGAGCAGGGCGGCGCAGAGGGGGAGCAGGCGGATGGTCTGGCCGTGTGCGCCGGGCCGTTCGCGGAAGAATGGTGTGCGCAGGGTGAGGGCCGCGAGCCCGTAGACGAGCAGGGCGTTGATGACGTGGATGGCCAGGTTGACCACATGGTATCCGGCCACGTTCAGGCCGCCGAAGTAGTAGTTGAGGGCAAAGGTGAAGATGGCGATGAAGCGGTTGGGGAAGTTTTCATAGCCGCTGCCGTTGGCAAGGAAGTTGCCTAGGGACCGGATGACCGGGTTCTCCACGATGTTTTCCGAATCGTCGAGGACAAACGGCACCTGGAAGGTGTTGGCGTAGACAAGCACCGCCAGGGTGACGAGGATTGCGGCATGGGCCAGCGGAAAACCGGCATGTCTGGTCGCCGTGGTGCGAGTGGTCATGCCGGTTGTCCTGTCGCGCCGAATGATGGTGTTCTCATGGTGTATCGCCAGCCCTGCTATTTTACTATTTCCAGAAGTTCAACCTCGAACACGAGGACGGCGTTGGGGGGGATGAGGCCGGCACCGGCGCCACTTTCGCCGTAGGCAAGCCGCGGCGGGCAGACCAGCTTGGCCTTGCCGCCGGTCTTCATCTTCTGCACCCCTTCAGTCCAGCACTTGATCACCTTGTCCAGCGGAAATTCGGCCGCTTGTTCCCGTTTGTACGAGCTGTCGAATTCCTTGCCGTCAATGAGGGTCCCCCGATAGTTGACCTTTACCTTGTCGGTCGCACTCGGGTTCGGCCCGCTCCCCTCTTGGGTCGCAACATAGATCATGCCCGATTCGGTCTTGACGGCGCCCTTCTCCTGGGCGGCCTTTTCCAGAAACTCGTTGCTCTCGGCCGAGAGCCTGCCCGCCTTGCGTTTCATGCGTGCATCGGCCAGATCCCTGGACTGCTTCTTGTAGTCGTCCGGGTTGACGAGCAGTTTTTTCCCGGCCGCGGCGTCGGCAAAGCCCTGTTTCACCAGCTCAAGTTCGGCCGGAGAGAAGTTGAAGACGGAGATATGGCCGGCCAGCATCGAGCCGATGGCATACATGGTCTTCTGTTCTTCGGTTTGTGGCTCGCTGGCGGCGAAAACCGGGACGGCCAGCAGGACAAGAAAGGCAGCGACAATATTTTTGATCATGTTTTTCCTTCCCCTTTGCTTTTGTTCGTTGCCGGCGGCAACGAGGGTGAGTGTTCCTGATTACATTTTTTCCCGTGGTTTCAACCAGCGGTAGGCCATGCGGGTCCGCAGGCTGAGCAGCCGATGGACCGGCAGCATCAAACGCCCCGGGATCCCCAGGGGGCCGACATGGCGGCACGCCGTGGCGTAAGCCGCATCGAGCTGCTCGCCGGTCTGCCGGCTTCCCTTGGCCGCACCGTGGATGCGAAAGTCCGCAAGTTCCTCATGCAGCACGATCGGATCGCTGATCCGGGCAAAGCGCAGCCATTGGTCGTAATCCATATCGAGGTGCAGATCGATGTCGAGGCCCCCGGCCATATCCCAGAGCGCCCGATTCCAGAAAAGCCCCTGCTGGGGGATGAAATTCTCGGTCAACAGCTTGAGGCGTGAAAAGCGCCGACCCCGCCAGTTCTTGTAGTGGGCGATGAAGCTCATGACCGGCGCCCCCTGGGCGTCAATCAGACTGGCCTTGCTGTAGAGCCATGCCGGTTCGTCACGGGCCAGCAGGGGTGCCACCTTGGCCAGCGCCCCCGGACGAAGGCGGTCGTCCGAGTTGAGCCACCCCAAGACCCGGCCGCGGGCCAGCGCCATGCCCCGGTTTACCGCATCCGATTGCCCCCGGTCCGGCGCAAAGTGGAGGACGAGACATTCCCCGTATTCCTTGTGCAGTTCCAGCAGCAACTCCCGTGAGCCGTCGCTGGAACCGGGGTCCATGACCAGCAGTTCGACCGTCACCCCCTCTTGGTCGAGGACCGAGCGCACGGCCTCCTCCAGGTAGGCGACCTGCTGGTATGACGGCATGACGATGGATACCATGTCGCGAATCCTGTTCTGTTGTAATCTTGCCGGTTCACGCATGGGCGGGCTATTCCAGGTGATCGTTAATACCGCTGCCGATGGGGTTCTTGGTCTTGAGAAAGAGCATGGAGAACATGAAACAGTTGAATATCCCCTGGCCGGCAATGGTAATCAGGGTGAGCGCGGGAATGACGTGCCTCATGGTTACCCGGACATCGAGCGCGGGGTAACCTGCCGCATACCATCCCCAGAAGCTGATGGAAAAGATGATGATGCCGGCGAGGCCGATTGCGCCGAACACGACAAGGAGCTTTTCGAGGGAAAAGCGTTTGAGCTGTTTGATGAAGGCCGTATCCGTCGGCAAAATGCCGATGAGATGGGCGTAGAGATTGGCAAAAAGCCCGGCGAATATGGTCTGGATGCCGACAATCGTCATAAACGACATGGTCAGCAGGGAATGCACGTCAAGTACTGCCGGCCCGATCCGCACCGCGTCCAGGAGCAGCATGATGCCGAGGGCCAGTGCGGTCAGGACCAGGGCCATTCCGGGGTAGATGAAAAGCCAGTTGGGCGCATGCAGGAGCATGAAGCGCAGATGGCGCCAGCCGTCGCGCCAGCGGCGGAGATGCGGCGGGCGATTTCGGCCGTCCTTGTACAGCGTGATCGGTACCTCCGTCATCTTCAAGCTGTTGAGCCTGCTTTTGATGACCTGTTCCGAGGCCCATTCCATCCCGGTGGTGACCAGGCCGATGCCGAGTACCTTGTCGCGTCTGAAGGCCCGCATGCCGCAATGGAAATCGCTGGTCTCGATATTGAAGAACAGCCTTCCGATAAATGTGAGTATGGGGTTGCCGAGCACGCGGTTGAGCGTGGGCATGGCCCCGGGCATGATGGTGCCTTTGAGGCGGGTGCCCATGCAGACGTCATAGCCTTCTTCCAGCTTTTGCAGCATCGGGTAGGCTTCGTCGAAGTGATAGCTGTCGTCGCTGTCGCCCATGATGACATAGTCGCCCCGGGCCTGCTCGATCCCGTATTGCAAGGCGGCGCCATACCCGCGGACCGGGCAGATGACCACCCGGGCACCGAGCTCTTCGGCGATTTTCTGGCTGCCGTCCGTTGACCCGTTGTCGGAGACAACGACTTCGCCATCTATGTGATGCCTCTCAAGGAGCTCTTTCGCCCGCCCGATGCAGGTCGGCAGGGTCAGGGCCTCGTTGAGGCACGGCATGACTATGGAGAGTCTCATGGGGTAATCCTTGATGCTCCCGGCACGGGACGAAGGCGTCTGCTGCCACGCCACCTTCGCTCTGCGGAGCGGGGATGGGTTCTTGCGCTTCCAAGGGGCAGAATATTTTAATGCAAAATCTTGACCGGCCGGTTCTGCTATCTGTTGAAAATAATAGCCGCTTTGCCGTAATTACGGATAATAGAAGGAGAAAGTTTGAGTTCCTTAACCGCCATTCGTATCAAGTTCTCGTCATTTATGGTCTTATTGGCAAAAATCGGTGCCCCGATTTTGGTGCCATGCATGAAAATGGCGTTTCTTGTTTCGCCGAATAACGGATCATTTGAGCAGATCCACCGGAACATGGCCGCCCGGTTACGGCAATTCCGGGGGCCAGTATGCCTGCCGTGACTATGGGAAGCTGCAAAGAGAGAGTACGAGGGGATTTGTGCCGGTAGAAACCTGTGTGTGCATGGTTATCATGGGGGGGGATTTGTGCTTTCGGTGCACAGACCGGCAATGACCTCGGTGGCCTGCGCGAGTGAACGCCGCCAGTCGTAATTGCGGGCACATTCCAGAACGCGCTCGGGAAAGTCTTCATGGGCAAAAAGAAAGTTGAGGTATTCTGAAATGCTCTGAGCCCAGTCAGCTATGGACAGCGAATTGATCAGCCTCCCGCACTCCGCGGTCACGAATTCCACCGGGCCGCCACTGTTGTGGGCTATTACCGGCGTGCCACAGGCGATTGCTTCGAGAGGGGCCATGCCGAATGGTTCATCGACACTGCCGTGGAGGAAGAGCGTTGACCGCAGGTACAGGGACGCAAGGGCCGATTCCCCGATTTTGCCATGGAAGACGACCTGTTGCGCTACACCAAGTTTCTTCGCCAACAGTTGGAGTTCGGCCTCCTCCTCACCGGTGCCGACGATATGGAAGGTGAGGTCCGGGAACGTTTTCAGCAGTTCCCGGAAAACCTCCAGCAGAAAGTCGATCCGCTTGAATTTCGTAAGCCGGGCCACCGTGATGAGCGCCCGCTCTTTCCGCCATCCTGAGCCGGTAAAATCCTGAAAATCCACGCCAGGATGTGCAATCCCGTCCACTTTCAGCCCGTAAACGCGCTCCACCTCCGCTGCGGTAAAGCGGCTGTTCGCGACAATGCGGTCACAAACGTTCACCAGGGAGACATCGATGGCCGCCAGAACAGGCTTCAGAACACGGGCCACCAGGCTCTTCCAGGCAGGTCTAAGAGCCCGAATCCATGCATCGGAATGGATAAAGGCACTTGGCTCGTGACAGATCCAGACCAGTTTAGCCTCCGGCCTGTTCCGCTTGTAGAGCCAAGCCCACCAATTCGACGGAAAGACTTGCGGGACGAGCACGCCGGCCCGCCACGTGCTGATAGCCCGATTGATCCGGGCCTGCCAGAATGGGAAGAGCAGCCAGTAGAACATGCTCGAGGTCAGTGGACCACCAAGGGAAACCACCTCGATCCCGGCCGGGAGAGCAAAGGAATCCCTCTTGATCCTCATGACCAGAAGCCCGACCGTGGCGCCCCGCTCAAGAAGCTGTCCGGCGAGGTGCAGGGCATAGCTGCTCGCCCCGCCCGGAACGACGAGGTGAGGCAGGAGAATAAGGATGCGGGTGCCCTTCAGGTTGTGCGTAACGTCCATCGATGAGCCTATGTTGTTGTGCTGGCCGCCAGGGCGGCACTTCACCGATGCTGCGCCGGCCAGGGCTGTCAGGCCCCAAAGCGGTTCATGACATCGATTACCCGTGATATGTCTTCCCCGGTATGACAGCTTGAGATCGGAAGGCTGAGCGTTGTCACGTGGATTTCGTCTGCAAGCGGGTATGCGTCGGCATCAAACATCCCCCGAAGCGCCTTCTGCCGGTGGGGGGGACGGGGTAATGAATATCGGTTTGAATCCCGTGTTCCGCCAGATACTTCTTGAGCTCGTCCCGGCGCTTGTGGCGGATGTTGTAAATATGATAGACATCGAAAAAATCGTCCCGGATGCACGGTTTGACAAAATCGTCCCGCAAGCCGTGGTGATAGAGATTGGCCAATTGCCTTTTGTGTCCATTTATACGGTCAAGCGAGGGGAGCTTGACCGACAGAAAGGCCGCCTGTATTTCATCGAGGCGGGAGTTCAGGCCAACTACATCATTGTAATATTTTATCGTGGAACCATAATTCCTGAGAGCCTTCAATCTCTCTGCTATCGCGCTGTCGCTTGTCGTAATGGCCCCGGCATCTCCCAAAGCGCCAAGGTTTTTGGTCGGATAGAAGCTAAAGGCCGCGCAGTCGCCAAATGTCCCGGCTTTTTTGCCTTTCAGTGAGGCCCCATGGGCCTGGGCACAGTCTTCAAAAATCTTGAGCCCGTGCCGGTGCCCGATTTCCAGAATCTTCTCCATGTCGCAGACTTTGCCATAGAGGTGAACCGACATGATTGCCACTGTTTTCCCGGTGATATGTTCTTCGAGCCTGGCCGGGTCAATATTGTAGGTCCAGAGATCGGGTTCCACCAGTACCGGCTTCAGGCCGCAGTGGAGAATGGCGAGGATCGTGGCGATATAGGTGTTTGATGGTGCGATGACCTCGCTCTCTGCGGGAAAATCGTAAGCTTTCAACGAAAGGATCAGGGCATCGAGTCCCGAGGCCACGCCGATGCAGTATGAACTCCCGCAGTAGTCAGCAAACTCCCGCTCGAAACGCTCAACGTTCCTGCCCAGAATATACCAGCCGCTCTCAAGTGTTTCAGAGCTGGCCCGTTTCAGTTCCGCCAGGTATGGTGCATTAACCCTGCTGAGATTCTCGTATTCAATCATACAGGTACCCACTCCGGTTATCCGTGTTCAAGAGTGTCGTGTCAGCCGAGTTCCGGACGCTTGGGCCGGAACTGCCGTAGCCAATGGACCGCAAGCGTCCCGCAGATCAAACAAGCCTGTCTGATCTGCGCCAGTGCAAACATGAGCGTAGTGCGAAAATTATCAGATCCCCCGGCGCTTGCAAACGAGGATTTTGTCTTTGCCGTCTCTTTGACAAGTCTCGATAGAGCGCGACAGGCCGCGGCAGGACCGAACGCTTTTCGGGCAATTTCCAGCCTGGCAGACTTATAGGCGTAGGTGACCAGGTGAAGTTTGCATATTTTGGCAAGGTTTGAATCGTAATCGGCCAATAAGCCGGGGTGTTTTAATACCTCGCCGCATCGCCGTACCAGTTCCTTGCCGGCTTCATGGTACTTGTCCAGCTCAAGGTTGCTTTCACTCCATGATCCGGTATGGGCCCGCATAAGAACAAATGGCACATCCGTGTACGCAATTCTGTCAAATTGGCCGCATCGTATGAGAAAGAGGTACTCGCAATAGAGGCCTATTGCAGAATCGCACAGCTCCTCGACGCCGCCAACAATGCCCCTGAGGGCGGCAGTGTCGAACAGGCCCGAGGTTGAGACGATTTTCAGCGAGCCGATAAAACGCCCGAGAAATTCCCGGCCTGTGAGCAGATCCATTGTGTGGAACATTTCTTGGCCTTGAACCGCACCCGTACGTGTATCTTTTGCCGACGAAAGGAAGGAGATATTTTGCAGTCCGGGGAGCAATTTGTCATACCTCAGAACCCGGCATGACGAAAAGAAAGCCGGGGGGAAATTGCTTTTAGTCAGGAGTGCGCAAGCGGTTGCCAGAAAATCGGGTTCGTAAAGGTCGTCATCAAACAGCCATGTGAAGTAACGTCCCGAAGCCAGGGCGAGCAATGCATTCATGTTGCCCACTTCCCGCAGGTTGCGGGGATGGTTGACGAAGCGGATACGCGGGTCGGATATGCCGAGCATATCGCCAGTCAGCACCTCGGCAGTAAAATCATTGCCGACGATAACTTCGAAGTCGGTGAAGCTTTGGGAAAGAATGGAATTCAGGGTGTCCCGCAGCAGGTCATGCCGGTTGTACGTCGGTACCCCTATGGTAACGAAGGGACGCGCCACTAATCGGCCTCCCCCGTGTGTCGCGTGTTCGCTGCTTCAAGCAGCTCAATGGTTGCCTGTATGCCGCGGGCCAAATCTCCCTTGTAGGCAAAACCGGCATTCCGGAAGCGCTGGCTGTCGACATGGTAGGAAAGCTGGTTCATGATCTCCGTATCAACATACCGGATGGAGATTTCCGGAACGAAACGCGAAATGATCTCTATAATCGCATTTACGGTGGTATTGGTCGTGACTACGTTATAGACCCTGCCGTCATAGAGCTCTCTGTGTATGATCATGATCAGGGCCTCAACTGCATCGGCCAGGTCAAGATAGGGACGGTACTGATGCAGCGCCGTCTTCCACACGGTGATCGGCAACCCCATCACCGCCTGCCAGCAGAACTTGTTGATGGCAGTATGAAACCGCATGCCGGCGGATGTTCCGAAAATAGTGCCGAAGCGGCAGGTGACAAAGCGCAGCCCCGCTTCCCGCCCCAGGGACTGAAGCATCTGCTCCGCCCGCAATTTTGAATCGGCATACGGGCTTTGGGGCTGCAACTCTTCGGGGGAACAATCCTCGTCTACAACCTTGACTTGCGAGCCGTAAACGCTTGTCGTGGATATGAAAATCAGCGGGGTGCCGGTGCGGCAGCACGCCCGGGCAACTCGCTCGGTGCCCTCGAAGTTGACCTGCTCAACCAAGTCCCGGTTCTGGAAACTGCCCGCAGCGTTGGTGATGGCTGCCAAGTGGACGACGACACTGGCGCCGCTGAAAATGGCGTCAAGGTCGGCGGTCAGCACATCCGTTTCCAGAAAATGGTAGCGGCCATGGGGCGGAAGGTTAAAGAGGGAACTGTATCGTTGGGTTGAAAGGTTGTCCAGCAACATGATCTCGGCACCGGGAAAATGCTCGGGAACTGTTCTGATAAGGCGGGAACCGATATGCCCCAATGCTCCGGTAATAACAATTTTCATGGCGTCTCTTCTCCCTGGCCCTGCTCAAAAACGCGTTTGATGCGGTGGAGCCCCGATTCCAGGTCGTGGCGCGGTTTCCAGTCGATAATCGAACGCAGCCGTTCGGAGGAAAATACGACATGATCGATTTCTATACGTTTACGCTCATCCGGCCACTCGATATGCGTGACTTTCCCGCGCTGAAATATCTGGACGGTCTTTTCTGCTATTTCTCGCACGCTCAGGTGCTGGTCGCCGGTGGCGAACCAGCTTTCCCCCACGAGACGCGGCTCATGAGCCGCCCGCCACAGGATGTCCACCGCATCGTCGACGTACAGGACATTCCGGGTCTGGTTTCCCGTGCCGAAGATCCTGATTTCCTGGTTCGTCCAGGCCTGGTGGATAAAATAGTTGATAAAGCCGAACTCCTGATACCCCTTGCCATAGGGGCCGTAGAGATTGGCAAAGCGCAGGACGATGGTATCAAGGTCATGAATGGTGTGGTAGATGCGGTAATATTTTTCTGCCACCCCTTTATTGGCAGAGTATATTTCCAGTGGCCGCTCCCAGTGGTCTTCATTCACAACTTCCGTTAATGCCTTGCCAATGACGGTGCTGCTTGACGTGTAGACTATCCGTGCTGTCCCATTCAACAAGCGTATGCTTTCCAGCAGCTTCAGATTTCCCAGGCAGTTGATCTCCGCATCAAGGAGCGGGTACTGGATGGAAAGGGGATGGGACGTCTGTGCTGCGCAGTTAAAAATGATGTCCTGCCCCTGGACGATGTCCGCCAGCAAGGTCTCGTCGCGAATATCCCCCCGCACGAAGCGTATCTGTGGCCAGATCTCCCTAAGATTTCTGGTGGTGGCATGCAGATGGGGATCGAGCGAGTCCATAACCGTAACATGGACGTTCTGCTCAGCCAGGCAACGCCGCACAAGGTTGGCGCCCAGGAAGCCCGCCCCGCCAATGATCAATACATTCATGAAAACGCCTCCATGGTACGGTCGATACCCTCGTCGAGGGCGTAGTGCGCGCTCCAGCCGGTTGCCACGGAAAACAGCCGGGAATCCGCGACAAAATGCCGCTGCTCAATTGGAGAAAGGTCATCGGGAGGCTCAACGTGCTGCACGGTGACCTGTCTCCCGGTTTTTGCCGTTCCACGCCGTGCAATCATGTGCATGGCTTCGGCAATGGTATGCCCCTGGCCGCTGCCGATGACGAAAAAGCGCCCGTTAAGCTTCTCGCCATGCCGAGCCGCGGCGATGAACGCCCGGGCGACATCGTCCACATATACGTAATCGCGCAGATAATCTCCCGCCCCGTAGACCGTAAGGGGGTCGCCGGCAAGGGCCCGGTGGATCATCTGGTTAAGGATGCCCCGGTCGGAACGGCTGCTGCGCGGCCCCGGTCCATACACGTTTGCCAGCCGCAGCGTGACGCCATGCACAACCCCCTGTTCCGCATACCAGCGCAGGTACTGTTCTGCCATCTGCTTATGGAGGTCGTATATGGTAAGCGGGTGGTCCTGGTGCGTTTCGTCCACCGGCAGGCGCTCGGGTATGCCGGCGACAGTTGCCGTGCTCGAGAAGCAAAGCGTCGGACGCTTCCCCTGTCGTCGGCAAGCCTCCAGCAGGTGAAGCATCGGCATGACATTGGTCGCCTGATCGTCGGCCGGCCTTGCATTGGCAACATAGGTGCTGGTTTGGGCGGCAAGATGGAAAATGAAATCAATATGTTCCAAATTCCGGTCCCATATGGCAGGGTCACGGACATCCCCGCACACATCGGTGACGTGCGCGGTGCCCGCCACCGGTTCCCAATGTGCGTCATGTCTGTCCAGCCTGACGATGTGACACTCTGCATGCTTCAGAAGGGACACGAGGCCGGAGGCCAGATAGCCGGCACCCCCGGTTATCAGGATCCCCTTCCCACGGAAGGCGTCAGTTGTTCTTTCCATAGTCATAGTTCGGTGCACCCTGCGCGAGGTGACTCGATCACGTAATCGCCGGCCCGCGTAGCCAGTCGAAATCAATATCCGGATCGTTATAGGGAATGCGTATCTCGTCGGCTGGGTCGTAGGTGTGGGAGGTTACATACAGCAGATTCACCGGTCCCTGTATGGTCTTGCAGCCGTGGGCGATCCCCGGGGGGATCTTGAGCGCCTGGACCGGTTGCAGGTCACCCATGAGGAAATCCATCGTTTGCCTGTACGTCGGAGATCCTGGGCGCATATCGCAGAGGCCTACCCGCAGGACGCCGCTGACCACATACCACCAGTCGGTCTGGACGTTATGAAAATGCCATGCCTTGATTACGCCAGTGAACATAAGGGAGTGGCTCCACTGGCCGAATCCCTCGATAAAAAAATCGTCATCGCGGCGGATGATTTCACGGAAAAAACCGCGTTCATCACCATGGGTCGTCAACTCCTTGAAAACGATGCCGTCAATCATTCGTTTTTCTCCAAAAGAGGCTCCAGCATTCCATCGGATACAGAGCAGGCAGCGTCAGTCCAGTATCGCCACCTGCGGTACATACACAATCCATTTGCCGCCGCCGACACGGAAACTCTCCTCCTTCTCCATTATCTCATGGACGTGATTCCACGCGAAGAGCAGGGCGAAGTCCGGATAGTTTTGTACGAACTCTTCATAAGGCCGGACCGGGATGTGGGCACCGGGGCTGAATTTGCCCTGCTTGATCGGCGTGGTGTCGCTGATGAATTCTACCAGATCAGGCGTGATGCCGCAGTAATTGATGATGGTGGTGCTTTTGGAGGTCGCTCCATAGCCAACGACCCTCTTGCCCCGGGATTTGAGGTCCCTAAGGAGAGCCATGAGGTGCTCGCGGGAAGATTCGCAGTTCCTGCGGAACCGGCTGTAGGTTTCCGGCAGGTGAAGGCCGATATCCTGTTCCTTTTTTTTCTGCGCGGCAACGTGGGGCAACACCGGGAGGGCTCCCTTGTGGGCGATGACATATCTCATGGAGCCGCCATGGGTCGTCTGTGGCTGCACGTCTATTACTTCCATGCCATACTGCTCAAACAGGTAGCTTATGGAGGCAACCGAAAAGAGGAAGGTATGCTCATCGTATATCTGGTCGTAGGAGGTCTTCTCGATGACATCCCCCAGATAGGGGTCCTCGAACATGGCCACTCCCGTCGGTTTGAGCAGAATGCCGATGCCTTCGACGATCGAATGCAGGTAGGGGATATGGCACATGACATTGGCCGCGAGAAAGGCGTCGGCCTGCCCATGCTCGGCAACTATCCGCCGGGCGACATCAGCGTCGAAAAAATCGGTGATGGTCGTGATACCTTTCTCAATGGCCACCTGCGCAACGTTTTTTGACGGTTCGATACCCAGGTGGCGGATGCCGGACGCAGCGAAATTCTGCAACATAATGCCGTCATTGCTCCCCATTTCCACCACAAAGGGGTCCTTCCCGGGGAGGCGGCTGGTGATGACCTGATCGGCAAAGGCCCTGAAATGGTGCGCCATATAGCGGGATGTCCCGGAGAAAAAGGCGTAATTCTCATGAAACATCCGTTCGCGGTCGGGCTGGTCAAGCAGCTGCACCATGCCGCACGCGGCGCAGAACCCCACCCGCATGGGGAAATGGTATTCGTCCCCAAATTGTTCGGGGAGGAGAAAGCCATTCCCCAGAGGCATGTTCCCGAAATTAATGAATGGTTCAATGGGGGACTTGCAGATCAGGCAGCTTTTCATAAAAGTCGCATTCCTTTGCGTGTGTCGAAATAAATCGCTCCATCTTCCAAAGCGCCGGCCGATGTTACCATACTTTCGGATAAAAGATTGCTCGATTCATCATGGCTCCGGTCCTGGAAAGGTCTTTGAATGCAAAACAGGTGCCGTGTGCTACGAACCAGTAGGAAACACAGGATGCCGCCATCGCTCCCATACCGCCGTAGCGGGGGATCAGGAAAAAATTCAGCGCTACGTTGAGCAGGCAGCCCAGGAGGTCGGTGACAAAGTTGAGGCGTGTCAGGTTCATAACGGTCAGGTAGTGGCCGCGTGCAATCGCCAGGTTGATGAATATCCCGGCCCAGACCAGCCCCACCAGCATTGGGGCGGCCCTGGTATAGGCGGCGCCGAACATGAGCGGCACCAGCCCTCCCGCCAGGAAAGTGATGGGCACCGCAACAAGGTAGGCAAACAGCACCATCAGATTGTAGTACTGCTGGAGACGCTCATGGAAATATTCCTCACTGACCTCTCGTGCCGCAACCACGCCGGGAAAAATGGAGGTAGCCAGCGCCGTGGGGATGAAGTAGAGAGCCTCTGCAATCAGGGTGGCCACGGAATAAATGCCTAGTTCTGCATTGCCAACCATTTCGCCTATCATGATCTTGTCGATCCGCATGTAGACCAGCATGACAATTTCGGTAAACATGAGCGGCCAGCTGTCCCGCAGCAGTTCCTTTGCCATGGCGCGTGTCGCACGCCATGCGGTGATCTTCTGGCCGGTAGCGCGGTATGCCACAGCCAGCCCGAAGGAGCCCAGCGCGATATCGGCCACGCCTGCCCAGGCAAAGGCTGCGAGTGGCGCGTGAATGGCGATAAGGGCAATCTTGGCCGTGCAGGTGAGCAGGTAGGCGATGCTCCGGGCGTAGGCGGAGTATTTTGATCTGACTTGGGATTGAAACCAGAAATCTATGACGCCCACTGACTGGAACAGTGTGCCGATGGCGGTGATCCCGACAAGCAGCCGTGACGTAGGATCACCGGGGCGGATAATGGTTATGGCCGCCAGCATCACGAAAAATGCCGCTATGCCGCCGGCCAATTTCAGAACAAAGGCACTCCCCAGCACCTCGTCACGGCACAAGGGATTGCGGACGATATTGCGCACCACAATAGAGTCCAGGCCGAGCAGAGCTGAGGAAAAGAGCATGACGAACGCGGTGGTGTAGCTCAGCAGCCCAAACTGTTCCGGTCCGAGGTAGCGCGTGACCCATATGCTGACGAGAAGGCCGACGCCCATGCGCAGGATGTTGTCGACAAACAGCCAGCCGGTATTGCCGATCACCCGCTGCAGGGCTGGATGGCCTTCAACCCTCCGGCGGAGGGGAGCCGGCAGATAGCGAGTCCAGCCTTGGTCCATATGGTCAGCGTCCCTTCCTTCCATGCAATGAACCCGTTACGGTAGAATGCAACAAAGGCAGAAGAAGTCTGTTCCCCTGCCTTTGCGCATGATCTAGATTACCCGCTGGTCAATTCAGAGGGTTGACGTCACTTTTGTTACGGTCCATTTCGCAATGCGGCTGTACACGGTTGTCGTCAATGTGCCGCTGACATCATAGTTGTGAGTGAAGGAGCGGGTCGCCGAGTCCGTAACGGTGATGGTATCGGTGACGGTAGTTGTACCGCCCGCTGTCGGCCAGATGACATTACCACTGCTGTCCACCGCCTGCCAGTAAATGATGACGGGTACGGAAACCCCGACGGTCGCATCGCTCGTGATGGTGGCGGTGACCTGAAACGTGGTGTTGCCCGATGAGTCCTGGGTGGCGTTATAGGGCCCAAAGCTGGTTACTTTGATCTTGCCGCTGCTGTCGGTCGGGTATGTTGTCGCGGCAATGGTCGTGGAGGTGAACGTTATGGTATTGCTGCCGACGGTGACCGTGGTGACGGTCGAGGTCGAATTGGCGGCCGCGGAGGTGTGTCTCACCGTCAGCGTCTGCCCTGGGGCGATGGTGCCGGCGGTGCTGGTATAGGTGCCGCCATCGATGGAATACTCGCCCCCGCTGATGCTGATGGCGGAGGTGGCCCACGTGGAGGGGATCGTGAGGGTGTTCGACACGAGCAGGGTGCTGACGGCCACGTCGGTCTGGGTTGCGAAGGTCAACGTGTCGCTCGTGACCGAGGTGAAGGTGGTGGTGTAGCCCCCCACCGTGATGGTCGTGGTGGTGGCGGTCGATATGGTGCTGGCGGAGGTGTGCTGCAGGGTGAGCGTCTGGTTGAGCCCGATCTCCCCGTCATCGCTGGTGTAGGTCCCGCCGGCAATGGAGTATTTGCCGTTTTCTATATGCACCTTGGCCTTGAACTGGTTGCCGACGATGGTGACGGTGTTCGAGGTGATGGTTGAGTTCTGGGCGACGCCGGTTTGTGTCGTAAAGTTGAAATCCTGCGGACGGGTCAGGTCCCCGCATCCCGCAACCAGCATGATGAAAAAAACAACGACGGCTCCGTGCATCCAGCGCATACCGATGCCCCACCCTCTCTTTGGTTTGTTTTGAGAAGACATTTATCGAATCTAAATAGACTGCATGCGCCTATTTTTTTATTACGCCGCCCGAGAAAATGACGGTGTCGAAGGTCTTCTTAAGGGTTTTGCTGGTGAAGTTGGGCATGGGGGTGCCGGCCTGCAATTCCACGTCCGATCCCACCGCGACCTCCGTGGCGGGGATGGCGACCCAGGTCTTCTTGCCGTCCTTTTCGACGTTGAGGTAGGTATAGCCGCCGCCGTCCATGCTCTCCACAACCTTGCCGGAAATGGTGCCGCCGGTGCTCCCGGGGGCCGCCTGGGGCATGGCGCCGGTCGCGGGGTGCCCCTGGGGCAGGGCCGGTTGCTGTCCCAATGCCGGATGTCCTTGGGGCAGTTTTGCGCCCGGATCGACCTTGGGAAGGCCTTCAGGCTTCGCCTGATCGGCCTCGGTTACGAGCCCCGAGGAGAAAATGATGCCGTCGAAGGTCCTTTTGAGGGTGCTGCTGGTAAATTTGCCCATTTCCATGCCGGGCCTGAGCTGGACCTCTTGTCCGACCGTAACCTGCGTGGCCGGGATGGCAATCCAATTCTTGTTGCCGTCCTTTTCCAGGTTGATGTAGGTGTAACCGCCGCTATTCATGGTCTCGACCACCTTGCCGGAAAGAATCTGCGGTTTTGCCTCCGGGGCCGGCTGCTGGGCCGCGGCCGGGGAAGATGATGGCTGGGGTGCCGGTCCTGCGCTCTTTTGCACGGTGGCGCAACCGGTCTGAAGAGCTGCTGAGAGGATGAGGGAACAGCCTGCTGCAAGGGTGCTGGTGCGTACATTCATGTCATGGCTCCTGGCTGAGAAAATCGTTTGGGCAACGCAGCCCGAAGGTGCGATATGTTGCCTCTTTTCTAATTTTTACACTATTTCGAATTGTTTGGGAAGCCGTAAGTTTTTGTTTCGGCGTTTATTTCCCGTGCCGCAGACCGCGTGTCCGCGCGGGTATGGCGACCGCGGTAATTGCGTCTGATGATTGGCGGAATAAAAAATTAGCTTGACTTGCAAGGATTGTTTTCATATATTCCAAAACTCTGCAAAATTGAATTAGATGGAGACACCATAATGTACGCAGTTATCAAGACAGGCGGCAAACAGTATAAGGTAAGTGAAGGGGAATTCCTCAAGGTCGAGAAACTTGACGGAAACATCGGCGACAACATCGAATTCGCCGAGGTCCTCATGGTCGGCGGCGAAAAGGTCGCCATTGGCGCTCCGCTGGTTGCCGGCGCCACGGTGACTGCCAAGATCGCAGCTCAGGGTAAGGACAAGAAGGTTCTGGTGTTCAAGTCCAAGCGCCGCAAGGACTCCCGCAAGCTTCGCGGCCATCGCCAGGAGCGCACGGTCCTCAAGATAGAAAAGATCAGCGCATAATACACGATATTTTTCCCAGGAGATACGGAAATGGCACATAAGAAAGGTGTAGGCAGTTCACGCAACGGCAGGGATTCTGACGGCCAGAGGCTCGGCTGCAAGAAGTTCGGCGGCGAAGCCGTCAGGGCCGGCAATATCATCTACCGTCAGCACGGCACCCAGATCCACCCCGGCAATAACGTGGGCTGTGGCAAGGATTATACGCTGTTCGCCCTGATTGACGGCATCGTGACCTTCGAGCGCATGGGCAAGGACCGCAAAAAGGTTTCGGTGTACCCCAACTAGGCGGTTCGCAGACAGTTCCAAAACCCGGAAGATATCCCTTCCGGGTTTTTTTGTGATCGCGGTAATTAACAGAACGACGTTTAAATATATTGTTTGCACTCGTTCTAATTTTGCTGTATACTGCAAAAAATTTAGTATAACAAGCTAGTTAGCCATGGCTGGTCTGCTACATAACTACCCTCCTGACTTCAGAGGCTCCCCATGTTCAAATCAAAATTGACGCGCAAGATCCTGACCATGATCGGCGGCATACTCTGTATCGGCTTTGCCGGCCTGGGCATTCTCTCCATTTACCTCGAATACAGCGCCACGATGGACCTGGAAAAGCGCAACGCCCGCCAGATTGCGGCAACGGTGAGCCATGACCTGCTCAACCTCATGACTATCGGCGATATGAAGAATTTCGGCGCCTACGTGAAGGACATCAAGGCCAAGGGCGGCATCCAGGAAATCAGGCTGTTCAACGGCGAGGGGAAGGAATGGGGCGGCAACGGCGCGCCGAGCGAAGAGGTGCGTGCGGCCTTGCGCACGGGCAAGAACGTTGAAGTCCTGGACACGAAGGATGGCCGGCACCTTCTGACGCTGGCGCTGCCCCTGGAGAACGAACAGCGCTGTCACGGCTGCCACGATGCCACGGCCCGGTACCGGGGTGGACTGATGCTGACGACCTCCCTGGAAGAGGGGTATGCAAGCGCGTTGCGGCTGACGGTCGTGTTGTCGGTGGTCGGTTTCTGTTTCTTCTTTGCCATCCTGACGGCTTTGTACCTCTTCTTCAGCCGGACGCTGGTGCTCCAGGTCAGGGAACTGCACGGGCAGTTGGCCGAGATGGCCAGCGGCGAGGGGGATCTGACCAAGTCCTTGCGGGTCCGTTCCGACGACGAGTTGGGGAACCTGGGTACGGAGGTCAACCGGTTGACGGCCAAGATCCGCGAAACCGTCTCGCTTCTGTACCAGCAGGCCTGCATGATCGGCAGCGGCGTCTGCGAACTCTCCTTCGGCACAGACCGCACCCTGCGCATGAGCCAGGACCAGAAGGAACAGGCTTCGGCGGTGGCCGTGGCGTCGGAAGAGATGTCCATGACCATCAACGACGTGGCCGGCAACACCCACCGTGCGGCGACGCTCTCGTCGGACGTGGATGCGGCGGCCAGCGACGGCATGGCGGTGGTGGAAGAAACCTGGAACTGCATGCGCCAGATCAGCGAGAGCGTGAACAGTACGCTGGAGACCATCCGCCAGTTGGAGGCTTCGTCCGCAAGCATCGGCGAGATGGTGGTGCTCATCGAGGATATCGCCGACCAGACCAACCTGCTGGCGCTGAACGCCTCCATCGAGGCGGCCCGCGCCGGCGACGCAGGAAAGGGGTTCGCCGTGGTGGCCAGCGAGGTCAAGGGGTTGGCCGAGAAGACCACCCGATCCACCCGGGAGATCGAGAGGGTGGTGGGCAACATCCAGCAGGCCAGCCGGAAGGCCGCCGCCATGATCGTCACGGAAACCGGCCTCGTCCAGACCGGCCTCACCAAGGCCGAGGAGGCTCGCCAGCGCCTTGAGAACATCAAGAGCCATGCCGTCGAATCGCGCACCATGATCGAACAGATTGCCACCGCCTCCGAGCAGCAGAGCGCCACGACCCAGGAGATTTCGGAGAAGATCCAGAGCGTTTCCACCACGGCGAACGAAACGTTTGAGCTGACCCAGGCGACCAACGAGGCGTTTGGGACCTTTTCGGACCTGGTGGAGCAGATCTACGGCACTGTGGGCAAATTCTCGGTCGGTAATTACCACGACACCGTCAAATCCCATATCCGCGGGATGGAAGGGGAGGTGCTGGAGGCGGTCGAGGCGGCGCTGCGCGACCGGACGATCACCCTGGAGGCGCTCTTCGACAGGAACTATGTCCCCATCCCCAATACCGAGCCGCAAAAGTACACGACCAAATTCGACGCCTTCTTCGACCGCGTGATCTCCTCCTTCCAGGAGAAGGCGGTGGGCAAGGACAGCAAGCTCCTGTACGCCATCTGCGTGGACAACAACGGTTATTGCCCGTGTCACAACCTGCGCTACACCAAGCCGCTGACCGGAGACCCGGGGGTGGACAAGAACAATAACCGCACCAAGCGGATCTTCAACGACCGCACCGGCATCCGCTGCGCCCGCAACACCGACGGCTTCCTGCTCCAGACCTACCGCCGCGATACGGGAGAGATCCTCAACGACATGTCGCTGCCGCTCCTGATCAACGGCAGGCATTGGGGCGGCATCCGCATCGGCTATCTGTCGCCGTGCGAGCTGGTCATCAAGCTGGACAGGAAAACCGCGGGCACCTGATTGACAGGCGCCTGGATCACCGACCATGTGAAAAGCCTTGTACGCCGTACGGGGCTTTTTGCGTTGTGCGGCATGGCACCGGCCGGATTGTCGTGGCCGGGGGAGGGGGACGAAGAACATTCGGGGCGATGGAGCGTTTTTTGCAATAATAACAATCAGGTTATATCCGCCATACCGCGTTCCACCGGGGAAGATATTTTATCTAGCTGATTTTGAACGCAAACTCGGGAACAGGACTCCGGAATGACGCGGCCATTTGTGCCGATGAACCGTTTTTTAACCATATCGGCAAGTTATATGAAGGATATCGTAGCCTTTTGACTGGACCGGGTTTTGTATCCGCAACATTCATCCCGAAGGAGACACAGTGAACATGTCGAAGGATTTATTGCTGCAAGCCATAAAACGGAGACTCTCGTGCGGTATGCTGCTGGCAGGACTGCTCTCGGTGGTATTCGCCCTTGCAAACCCTGCGGCGGCAATCTCCGCAACCGGTTTCCAGGGGACGGTGACCAACGCCTCGGGCGGCCTGGGCAGCGTGGAGGTCGCGGTTTTTTACAATACCGGCGATCCGGTTCCCAGCGTGACATCGGTTACCACCGCTGCCGACGGCACGTATACCTTCAGCGGGCTCACCGCCGGGAGCTACCTGGTGTCGTTCACGAGCGGTTCTTCGACGCTGTGGTACAAAAACAAGCTGTCCTATGCCCAGGGAGACCTGGTCACGGTGGTGGATGGCGCACTGACCCCCGACATCAATGCCTACTTCGGGACCTGGGGGAATATCTCCGGCCGGGTGACCAATGCGTCGAACACCGGCATAGCCGGGATACAGGTGACGGTCTGCGATGGGAGCGGCACGGCCATCTCCACGATACCCCCGGTCACCACCGCCAGTGACGGCAGCTATACGATCAGTGTCGTCCCGGTCGGCAGCAGCTACACGATCAAGTTCAGCGACAGCAGCAACACCTACGTGGACGAGTGGTATGACAATCACCTCAATTCAGGTTATACGGCAAGCGGTTTTGCTGCAACCCGCGTGACGGTCAGCGACGGCGAAACCACCCCTCTGGCGACGGCGGTTCTGGTGACGCCGAGCATCTCGGGGAAGGTGAGCAACCTGGCGGGAACGGCCCTGTCGGGGATTACCATCGATATATTCGATGCCTCCACATTCAATGCGGTAACGGACACCAACGGCGAGCTGATCACAACGGTTCAAACCCGTGCCGACGGAACCTACCTGTTGGGCGGGGTTCCGGCCGGGAGTTACAAGATCATTTTCAATTCCGCCGCGACGAACGGTTATGCCAAGCAATACTACAATAACAAGACGACCTCCCTGAGCTCGGCGGACACGGTTGTCGTCACGAGCAACGCGACGACAACCGCCATCAATGCCACACTAAAATCCACCACCGCCCCCACGGTCAGCACCTTCACCGTGCCGGCGACCTCCAATTCCCTGACCATTTCCGGCATCACCCTGACGGCCACCGGCCTCAACGGGGTCACGGGATACCTGATCACCGAAAGCTCGACGGTGCCGCTTGCCGCCGCCAGCGGCTGGACGGCCGCCGCGCCCACCAGTTATACCGCCTCCACCAGCGGCAGCGTCACCCTGTACCCCTGGGCAAAGGATGCCAACAGCCTGGTTTCGGCGGTCTACGGGAGCCCCCAGACCGTGACGATAGCCCTGCCGGTCAATGGCGCCTGCGGCACGGCCAACGGCGGCAGCTTCTATGTCGCCCCCACTGCCAACCTCTGCTCGACGGGAACGGCTTCAACGGTGAGCGGCACCGGCCCCTGGAGCTGGACCTGTTCCGGCACCAACGGCGGTACCGCGGCGAACTGTTCGGCCACGCTCCTGGCCGGCAGCGACACCACACCGCCGACCCTGGCCGTTTCCACCCTGGCCGACGGCGCCACCACGAACAATCAGGTATTGAACGTCAGCGGCACGGTGACCGATGCCGGGAGCGGCATCCAGAGCCTGACGGTCAAGGGGCAGGCTGCAACGGTCGCTTCCGACGGCTCCTTCAGCAGCGCGGTCAGCCTGGCAAGCGGCAGCAACACCATCGCCGTCGTTGCCACCGATGGCTCCGGCAACTCCACCACCGTCATCCGTACCATCACCTTCACCGCCAGCGCCCCCCTGTTGACCGTCACGTCACCGGCGGACAACAGCGCCAGCAATCAGTCATCCCTGACGGTCAGCGGTACTGTGGACAGTACCGCCACTGGCCTGACCGTCAACGGGACGAGCGTCGCGATCAGCGGTGGGGCGTATTCCACGTCGGTCAGTCTGGCAGCGGGCCTCAATACGATCAGCATCGTCGCCACTGCGCCTGGCGGAACGACCACCGCCAAACGTACCGTCAGCTACGACAGCAGCCGTTCGAGCCTGGCGGTCACATTCCCGAAACGTGATATCGCCACCACCCAGACCGGCATCACCCTCCTGGGCACGGTCAGCAGCGACGTCACCGCGGTGACCATCACCATGAACGGCCAGACCTATACCCCGGCCATCTCCAGCAGCAGTTTCCAGCAGGCGCTCGCCTTCAGCACGGCCGGCACCTATGCCATAACCGTCAGCGCGGCCGGACAGAACAGCACGACCACCACGGTCCAGCGCAACGTCATCTTCTCCACCACGGCGGTCAAGGCCGGCGACTGCGACGCTAGCGGAACAGTCACCATCGCCGAGGTGCAGAGCGCCATCAACATGTACCTGGGACTGAAGCAGGTCCAGGTATGCGTGGATCTGGACAACAGCGACGCGGTCAGCATTTCGGAGGTTCAAAAGGCGATCAATGCCTACCTTGGCTTGTAGTACGCGATGAAACAGCGTAGGCTGTTGAGGATTACGGACACAATTAACCGTCGAGGCGTTTGCGAAAAACGAAAGAATCAGGTTCGAGGAGGAAGTATGAGGTGCAGGATCAGCCTATTGATAGTGACCATAGTATTGGCGTGTGCCTTTCCCCTGGCAGCCGGCGCCGCGACCCTTGATCTCGGGAGTGCCAGCGGTACCGCCGGAACGACGGTTTCCATTCCGATTACCCTGACCAACAGCGGCGCCAGCATCGCAGCCGTCGGCATTGACATCGGTTATGATGCCACGCTGTTGTCCAGCCCGACGGCCGTCATCGGCGCGGCAGGCACCGCTGCGGGCAAGTCGGTATCAACGAGTACCCCGTCAACGGGGGTATTCAGGATTGGCGTAGCCGCCCTGAACACCACCGCGATCGGCGACGGCGTGGTTGCCACCGTATCCTTCACCATCTCCTCCTCCGCGCCGGCCGGTGCCCTGACTCTCACCAACACCCCATCAGCATCGGACCCGAGCGGCACTGATGTCACCATCACCGGTGCCAACGGGACGATTACCGTATCGGCCGCGCCGGACACCACCGCCCCGACGGTCACCGCCTTTGCCGTCACCACCCCGATCAACAGCCTGACCGTGCCGGTGACCAGCTTCACAGCAACGGATAGCGTGGGCGTTACCGGCTACCTCATCACCGAAAGCAGCACGGCGCCCGCCTCCAGCGCCACCGGGTGGACGGCTGCCGCGCCAAGCAGCTATACCGCCGCCAGCTCCGGCTCCAAAACCCTCTACGCCTGGGCCAAGGATGCGGCGGGCAACGTCTCGGCAAGCAGGAGCGCCACCGTACTCATCGACACGACCGCCCCGACGGTCTCGGCCTTTACCATGCCCTCGACCGCCACAACCCTTGCCGTGGCTGTTTCCAGTTTCTCCGCAACGGATACCGGCGGCAGCGGCGTAGCCGGGTACCTGATTACCGAAAGCGCCACGGCTCCTGCCGCCAGCGCCAGCGGGTGGAGCTCCAGCATACCCACCAGCTTCACCGCCACCAGCGGCGGCAGCAAGACCTTCTACGCCTGGGCCAAGGATGCGGCGGGCAACGTCTCGGCAGGCAAGAGCGCCAGCGTGACCATCACCCTGTCCGGCCCGACCTTGACGGTAAGCACCCTGCCCGACGGCACCAGCACCAAGAACCCGACCCTCAACATCACCGGTACGGTTACGGCCGGGGGCAGTGCGGTGTCGGGCCTGACCATCGCGCTCAACGGCGGCACGCCTGTTCCGGTTACTTTCGATGGCAGCGGCAATTTCAATACCGCCATTACGCTGACGAACGGAGCGAATGTCATTGTCGTTACCGCGACCGACGCCGGTAGCAACACCAGCACCAATACGCGTACTATTACGTTGGACCCGAACCTGGCCGACCTGACAATAACCCAACCGGCTACGAGCTCAAGTTTTACCCAGCAGAATTTTTACAATATCGTCGGTACTGTAGGTGCCCCGCAAACAACCAGTTCTGTGACCATCCAGGTCAACAGCGACACACCGGCTACAGCCGTACTGGATGGCGCGAATTTCTCGCTCACGGTCAGCCTTGCCTCCGGTCGTAATGACATCACCATTACGGCTACAGATTCCGTTAGCGGAACCCATACTGAACTCAGAACCATTACCTCTGACAGCAATGCACCGGTTTTGGCAGTAACCAGTCCAGCTCAGGACGTTACGATCCATGAAGCAAGCATAACACTGAGCGGCACGGTTACGGATGCCGTTACCAGCGCCGTGATCACCATCGCAGCAAACGGCGTGACCTATACCCCCACTGTTGGGACTGACGGCAGCTTCAGCCAGGTTATCCCGCTCCCCACGTACAAAACCTATGCAATCGATGTCACCGCCACGGATCAGGCGGCAAATACCGCCACTATTCGGCGCAATGTGATCAGGGCATACCCCACGGGTGCGTTGGATGGTACCTCGATACCGACCATTGCCGATGCCATAAAGGTACTGCGCTTTTCCTTGGGTTTGGACACGCCGACCGCTACCCAGTTGATCAACTGCGACGTCGGTCCCCTGGACAGCAACAAAAAGCCGTTGCCGGATGGCGTGATCGATATCCGCGATGTTCTGTTGGTCCTTGAGAGGGCTGTTGGAACGATTACTTGGTAAGTGTGCAAACAACCATTACGGAGAGATAGATATGAACGTTATAAAAGGCTTGGTTTTGCTTGGCATGGTACTCGCGCTTTCCGCTTGCGGCAGCGGCGATTACGGTAGTTCCTCATCTACTGTCGTCAGCGGCGTGGCCTCCGCCGGGATCATCTCGGGGGGCACGGTCAAGGCGTTTGTAGCCTACAGCAGTGCCAACGAGGTTAAAAAACAGCTCGGCAGCACCGGGACAACTGATGCAAATGGTGTTTATAAGATCGACATCGGCTCCTATGCCGGGCCAGTGATCGTCGAGGTTACGGGGGGGAGCTACACCGACGAAGCCACCGGCAACACCGGACAAAGCATCCCGACCGCCGCCCCCCTGCGCGCGGCAGTGAACGCGTCCAGCGGCGCCCTCAGCGTTGCGGTCACCCCCCTGACCGAACTTGCCCTCAGATTGGCGAAAACCGCTGGCAACAAGCTGACCAAGACAAATATCGATGCGGCCAACAGCATGATATCGCAACTGTTCAAGATGGACATCATTGCCACATTACCGGTTGCTCCTACGGCAACCGCGTTCAGTGCAGCCACCCAGGCCCAGAAGGACTACGCCCTGGCCCTGGCGGCCATTTCTCAATTTATGAAAACCAATTCTTCCACAGACCTATCGGCTCAACTTGAAGTCTTAATTGGGGGAATTAGCCTGACCTCCGGCATGTCAACAGGGACAACCTCTAATCTAACAACCGCGCTCAGCGCATTCCTTGCCGCCGATACCACCCTTAATCAAACCGGTGTTACAAGCCTTTACGACACAGGTCTGCAAAACATGGGTACCACTACCATGACATTGACCCTTGCTTTGAGCGGGACCAACGTTGCTTCGGTCAAGGCGATTCAAGCGACAATCAACCTGCCAACCGGGATCAAAGTCCGCGCTCACGCCATTACCAGTGGCGAACCTCTGGACGGCGTTCTTACCCCACTTGCGGGGGGTACGTCGCCATTGCTTAACGGGAGCTATACTTCTTCCACCACCCCAGCCACACTCAAGTTGAACTTTGCCACAACAGCTAACTTGGTTGCAGGCAATATCATCAGTGTGACCTTTGACGTTACACCGGGGACAGCAACCCCGTCAGCATCTGATTTTAGCTTGACTGGCATCGTTCTGATTGATGCCACCGCCGCGGATGTGAGTGGCGCGACGTTAAGCGTGTCGAAACTAGCCGCGCCGTAGGTCTGGCCGCGCCGGGCCCGCTGATTATGGGGGTCTGTCCGGCCGCCACACGCTGAGAGGTAAAAGAAAGAGCCGGGGCGCATAGTTGCCCCGGCTCTCGCTATCTGGTTCCTGACGTGCCTTGTTTCGCGGGTTCAGGGGATGAGAGGCGTAAAACGCTCCGCGTAGCGTTCCACCAAGCCCCGGGCCGTCTTCTTCATGCCGTTCTTGTAGGGCCCAACGGCCACCAGGTTGAGGTTTTGCGGCGCAAAAAGGGCGCGGGCCGCCTCCTGCAGCATCTCCGCCGTGATGCGGCGCGCCTCTTCCTGATCCTCCTCGATACTCCGTTTGACCCCCACCAGCTCTCCCCAGCCGTAGCGCACCCCCATCTCGTACGCCGAGTCGCGGCTGTATTCCAGATCGAAGATGTAGGACTGGCGGACCCGGTCCAGTTCCGCCGCGGTGATCGGTTCGTCCGCCATGCGCCGGAGTTCGTCCAGGGTGACCTCGATCGCCTGGGGCAGGTTCTCGGGGGCGGTGGAGAGGTCGAAGGTCAGGCATCCGGTTTCGTCATAGGCCCCCACGGCCCCCTCCACGGAGTAGATGATCCCCAGTTCCTCCCGCAGGCGCAGGTGCAGGCGCGAACTGCCGCCCCCCGCCAGAATCCGGCGCAAAAGGCGGACGGCCATGAAGTGGCGGTCGCTGCGGGGGAACCCCAGAAAGGCAAGTTGCAGATTCACCTGGCTGTCGGAATCGCGTACGAAGCGAATCTGGGGGGTGGTGTTGCGTTTCGTGACCATGGGGGTCGGCGGCGGAGTCCCGCCCCACCAGCCGTCAAAGACCTCGCCGGCAGCGGCGAAGACCTCGTGGCTGCGCACCGGGCCGGCAACCACGACCACCGTGGAACTGGGGACATAGTAGCGGTGCAGGTGCGCCGCCAGGTCGTCGCGGCCGATGGCGGCAATACTCTCCAGGGTGCCGATGGTCGGCATGCCCAGGGGATGGCGCGGCCAGAGGAGGCGGCTGGTGATGGTGTCGGGGTTGACCTCGTCCCCCTGCTCGTTCAGGTCCTCCCGCGCCTCCTCCGCGATGATGCGTTGTTCGACCTCGATCCCCTCCAGAAGCGGCCGCAGCAGCATGGAGGCGAAGATCTCCATGCCGTGGCGCACATGGGCCGGGTGGACACGGGAATAGTAACAGGTGGATTCGGCGTCGGTGGCGGCGTTGGGGGCCCCGCCGACGGCCTCGAAGGCGGTCTCGATGGCGAGCGACGAGGCGTAATCGGCCGTGCCGCGGAAGAGGATGTGCTCCAGGAAGTGGGAGAGCCCCTCCCTGCCGGGCGGGTCGTTGCGCCCCCCTACCTTGACGTAGATTGCCAGCTCTGCCGCGTGCAGATGGGGCATTTCCACGCACACGATCCGCAGGCCGTTGTTCTGGGTGTGGAGAAAGGGGCGGATCATGCCAGCGCCTCCCGTATCCGCTCGATGGTGCGGCGGTACGCTTCCGGCGTCAGAAGCGCCTCGTCATGGGGTTCGGACCAGATCGGGCGCGGCCAGAGCCGGTCCGACGCGAAGCGGGGCACCAGGTGCCAGTGCATGTGGGGGACCATGTTGCCCAGGAGTTCGTAGTTGATCTTGGCCGGCCGGAAGGCGTCGAACAGCGCCGCGGCCACCCGGCTGATCTCTTCCGTCAGCTCGCTCCGCACCCCGTGGTCCAGGTGGAACAGCTCGGTCACATGGGTCTTGGTGAACAGCAGCGTGTAGCCGGGAAAGAACTGGTCGCGGTTGAGGATGACATAGGAGTGCTCGAGTTCGGCGATGCGTAGGTCGGCGTCGCTCTCCCAACGGCCGCACATGGGGCAGGGTGACAGGGTCATGGATGGCTCCGGTACGTTCTCATTTTTTCCAGCGGGTGCGCAGGCGCGCCAGTTCCCTGCCGTCCCGCCGGCTGGCGATCTGGTGCAGGCAGCAGGTTGCCGGTTCCGTGTCCGTGACGGCGCAGCGGGATACGATGTCCTCGCCGCGGCGGACCTCGGCCCGGAAGGTGATCTCCAGTTCGGTCAGGCTGCCCGTGGCCACGGCATCGGGCACCGCCTCCAGCGCCCATCCTGCATAGATGGTGTTGTTGACGTGGTGATTCATGTCCAGGTCGCTGCGCAGCACCCGGAACCCCATCTCCGTGGCGGCGCTCTCGGGAAAGGGGGGCAGCGACTCGAAGTCGTCGTCGATCGACCGTTCGGGCACCAGCGGATAGGGGGGGAGATTCCCCTCCAACCGGACCGGGCGGCGGGTGGCGACGTTCATCACCGCCCACGACGTGGTCGCCCGCGCCACACGGACACCGTGGTGATCGCACAGTTCGAACTCGCGGCAGGTGAAGAGCCCCTGGCGGGTCGCCGGCCAGGTGCGGATCGTCACGGTTTCCCGGGCGCGGGGATAGCGCTCCACCAGCAGGTGGATGCGCGAGAGCACCCAGGTCAGCCCGAGCTCCCGCAGGTCGGCCAGGGAGACGCCCAGCAGGGCCGCATGCATCCCTGCCGTGTCCTGCAGGTAGTTGAGCAGGGTGGCCACCCGCAGGTTGCCGCAACTGTCCAGCTCATGGTAGCGAACCGGGAAATCTTTTATGAAAATATTAGGTTCCATTGGCGGTTACTCGTAGCGCAGGGCGTCGATGGGATTGAGCCCGGCCGCCTTGCGGGCCGGGTAGAAGCCGAAGAAGATACCCACCGCGCCGGAAAAGAAGAAGGCGATGCTGATGGATTCGATGGAGATGAGCGTCGGCCACGACAGGATCCGGGAAACGATCATGGCTCCTGCGCCCCCCAGACAGATGCCGATCAGGCCGCCGATCATGGTCAGGAGCACCGCCTCGGTCATGAACTGGAGGAGGATGTCGTTCCTGCGCGCGCCGATGGCCATACGGATGCCGATCTCCCTCGTCCGCTCGGTAACGGACACCAGCATGATGTTCATGATGCCGATGCCGCCGACCAAGAGGGAGATGGAGGCGACCGCGCCCAAGAGCAGGGACATGGCCTTGGAGGACTGCTCGGCCACGGCCAGGATCTCGGAGAGATTGCGGGTGGAAAAGTCCGGTTCCTTGCTGCCGGTGATGCGGTGCCGCTGCTTGAGGAGTTCGTTGGCCTCGTCTTCGGCCTTGCTCAGGAGGGCTTCGCTCCTGGCCTTTATCATGACCGCCCCTACGGTGTTGGGGAACTGGGAGCCGACCAGTTTGCGCTGGGCCGTGCGCAGCGGCACGAAGATCACATCGTCCTGGTCGGTCCCCTGGGGGGATTGCCCCTTGCGCTCCAGAAGGCCGACCACGGTGAAGGGGACCTTTTTGATGCGCACCATCTTGCCCACCGGATCGGTGGAGCCGAACAGGTTTTCGGCCACGGTCTGGCCCAGCAGGCAGACCTTGGCGGCGCCGTCCACGTCCTGCTGGCCGAGGCTGCGGCCGCTGGTTGCCGGCCATTCGCGGATGTCGAACATCTCCGGCGTGGTCCCGATGATGATGGTGGACCAGTTCATGTTGCCGTAGACCACCTGGGCCGTGCTGCGCACCGTGGGGGCGGCGGTCTCCACCGAGGGGCATTCGGCCATGATGGCCTTGACGTCGTCGCTGGTCAGGGTCTGGCTGGCGCCGCTGCCGATGCGGATGCCGCCGCTGGTGGTGGAGCCGGGGATGACCAGGATGATGTTGCTGCCGATGCTGGCGATCTGCTGGGAGATGACGTGGCGCGCCCCGGCCCCCACGGCCATCATGGCGATCACGGCCGCGATGCCGATGATGATCCCCAGCATGGTCAGAAATGAGCGCATCTTGTTGGTGCGCAGGGCCCGCAGGGCTATTTTCAGGGTTTGGAGAAGGTCCACGTATGCATTATCCCGCTCGCGGGAATCCCAATCCTACGGATTCGCCTTGGTATCGCCGATGATCGTACCGTCGCGGAAGGTGATCCTGCGTCCGGCATAGGCGGCCACATCCGGCTCGTGGGTGACCATGATGATGGTGATGCCGCGCCTGTTCAGGGCGGTGAACAATTCCATTATCTCCTCGCTGGTGGCACTGTCCAGGTTGCCGGTCGGTTCGTCGGCCAGAATCACCGCCGGGGCGTTGACCAGGGCCCGGGCGATGGCCACCCGCTGTTGCTGCCCCCCGGAGAGCTGGCTGGGGTGGTTGTTTTCCTTGCCCCCGAGGCCGACCTGTTCCAGGGCCGCCAGCGCCTTTGGGCGGCGTTCCTTCGTGGACAGGCCGGCATAAACCAGGGGCAGCTCCACGTTTTCCACCGCCGGGGTACGGGCCAGCAGGTTGAACCCCTGGAAGACAAAGCCCAGCTTCCTGTTGCGGATGGCGGCCAGCCGGTTGGGATCCATGCCCGCCACATCGAGGCCGTCCAGCAGGTAATTTCCCGAACTGGGGCGGTCGAGGCACCCCAGGATGTTCATGCAGGTGGACTTGCCGCTGCCCGATGCGCCCATGATGGCCACGAACTCACCCTCGGCCACACCGAAGGAAATGCCCCGCAGCGCCTCGAACTGCTGGTCGCCCATGGTGAACACGCGGCGGATATCCCTGAGGGAGATGACCTCGCCCATGGTTTAGAAACGCGGTCCCATGGGAGAGCCGCCGCTCTTCTTCCTGGTATCGCCCCCCACCTGTTCGACGATGACCGCGTCGCCCTCCTTCAGCCCCCCTCCCGTCAGCTCGATGCTGCCGGCGTCGGAGATACCGGTAGTGACCTTGACGGGAACCGGCTTGTTTTCCTTGAGGAGATAGACCTGTTGCCCCCTGTCCCGGCGTTGCCCCTTACCCCCTTCCGCCGGTGTGGGGCGTTCGCCCCGGGCATCGCCTTCCTTCGTCTTCGGCTTGAAGCGCAGGGCGGCCGGGGGGAGTTTGAGGATGTTGTCCTTGCGGGCCACCTCGATGGAGACGTTGGCGGTCATGCCCGGCTTGAGCTTCAGGTCGCCGTTGTCCACATTGACCACCACGACGTAGGTGACCACGTTCTGGGTGATGACCGGGGCGCTGCGGATCTGGACCACCTTCCCCCTGAAGGTCTGCTCCGGGTAGGAATCCACCGTAAAGGAGGCGTGCTGGCCGAGGGTAATGCGGCTGATGTCGGCCTCGTCCACGCTGACCTCGATCTGCATCTTGGTCAGGTCCTGGGCGATGGTGAAGAGGGTCGGGGTCTGGAAGGAGGCCGCCACGGTCTGCCCCACATCCACCGCGCGGGAGATGACGGTGCCCTCCACCGGCGAGCGGATGACCGAGTAGTTCAGGTTGGTGCGGGCCTGCATGAGCGCCCCGCGGGTCTGGACCACACTCCCCTCGGCCGCCTTGATCCCGGCCTTGGCCGATTGCCATGCGGTCTCGGCCACATCGTAATCGCTCTGGGAGATGATACCGTCGGCCAACAGCTTGTTGTTGCGCTTCATGGTCCGTTCCGCGTCGGCCAGCGTGACCCGCGCCTTCATCAGACTGGCCTCGGCGTTGCGGTAATTCCCCGCGGCCTGCTCCACCGCGGCCCTGAAGAGCGACGGGTCGATCTCGGCAATCGGCTGTCCCTTTTTGACCCGCGAATTGTAATCCACGTAGAGTTTCTGAATGGTGCCCGACACCTGGGTGCCGACCTGGACGGTGATGACGGCGCTCAGGTTGCCGGTGGCCGACACGGCTGCAACGATGGCTCCCCGTTCGACCCTGGCGGTTCGGTAGCCGATCTCGGGCGTACGCTTGAGAAAAAAGAAGGTCGCGATACCGGCCGCGAGCAGGATGGCCGCCAGGATGAGGAGATATTTTTTCATGCCGGTCTCTTTCGCTTTGCAGGCAGCAAGCCGGGGTGAAATGCCGTTGGTGCTCGAACCGGCATCATAGCAGATTACCTCCAAAAGAAAAGCCCCCTGTCCACAGGGGGCAGGGGGCTTTTCGGAAACGCCCGCCGCGGGTCACGCGGCGGGCCGGCTAGGGCAACCCTCTTTGCAGTGGGATACCGGGCGAATCCTGAATCGTGCAGTCCACATAATCGGATTCTCCTTTCATATACGGGTAACAGGACTAATTTTATCTTATACGGCGTCGTAAAAATGTCAACTCAAAAATTATTTGCGGTGGCAACTGCGGCAGAGCGATGAATCCTTTTGTCGCGAATAAACAAAGTAGTTGTAGGAGTTGTTCGCGTCAGAAACGTTTTTTGTGTTGTGCATATCGTGGCAGGTGGCGCAGGTAACGTACTTTCCCTCGAACAGGCCGCTTGCCACGGTAGTGGTGCCGTTGCCATCCTGCCAGAGCTCATTGGGAGGCTTGTAGTCATTCGGCTTTTCTTGGACGATTTTCAGATAATTGAAACCGATCGGGTGGTCGTTGCCGAGGTTGCTGCCAATCCCGACGCCTGTTCCGCCAAAGAGATCCGATTTCAAATTGGGATGGGTGTCGCTGGCGATAACCCCGTCATGGCAGGAAAGGCAGATCTTCGTGGGGCCGACAACGAGGTCTTCGATGACGGCATCGAATGTGGGACTTACATAGGGGATGAAGCTCTTGTTTTGCGTCCCGGCCCAGAGCGCCGGAGGCGTCAGCGTGGTGCCGACCTCGGCATGGTGGGGCACATGGCAGTAGACGCAGATGCGTTCTTGGGCATCCTGCTGGGCCGAGTACATGTTCAGGTCATGTTTTGACCCTTTAACGCCCGTCCCGGCCGCTTCTCCGCAAAAGGCCGCCCTGTCGTTCAGACATGCAAGGATTGACACGCATATAATGATGGTGATGGCTCTTTTCATGACATCCGTGACGGCCTTTGGGAAGTTGCTGCTCATCTGCAAGAGGCGGGCCGTTGGTGGCAAAGAATGCGGCTGCCCGGGCATATTCCATTAACCTGTCAGAAGCCATGGACCTTTCCCCCTACGTGGGTGGCCCTGATCTGTTCAAAGTCTGTTCTCCCGTTGCGCATGCAGTCATATCACCGGCATCCTGGTGGGGAGACACCCGCCAAATAACCAACCGACCTTGACATGCCGCCGGTTTCGGATTACAGAAATGAATAGCTGCTATTACAACCGCGATGGTTCTCAGGAGTACAAGGCATGTCACCACAGGTTTCTTTCGTCGGCGCGGGACCGGGGGCCGCCGACCTCATCACCATCCGCGGGGCGCGGCTCTTGCGCCATGCCGACGTGGTCGTCTATGCCGGCAGCCTGGTGGACCGGGAACTGGTCCGCCGCTATGCCGCCACGGCGGATGTGTACGATTCGGCCGGCATGACCCTCGACCAGGTCGTTGCCGTGATCATGGAGGCGGTCGCGGCGGGCAGGAGCGTGGTGCGGCTTCACACCGGCGACCCGTCGATCTACGGTGCCATCCAGGAGCAGATGGAGGCCCTGGATCACCTGGGGGTGGCGTACCTGGTGGTGCCCGGCGTGACCAGCGCCTTTGCCGCCGCCGCCGCCCTCAAACAGGAACTGACCCTTCCGGAGGTGTCCCAGACGGTGATCTTCACCCGCATGGAGGGGCGCACGCCGGTGCCGGAACGGGAACGCCTCAGCCGGATCGCCGGCATCGGTGCCACGCTGGTGATCTATCTCTCGGTGGGCATGATCGATCGGGTGGTGGAAGAGCTTCTGGCCGGGGCCTACACCCCGGAGACCGCCGCCGCCGTGGTCTGCCGCGCCTCCTGGGAGGACGAACTGGTCATCGAGGGCACCCTGGCCGATATCGCCGCCAGGGTCCGGGAGGCGGGCATCGACCGCCAGGCCCTGATCATTGTCGGCGATGTGCTGGCGGCGCGCCGCGAAGGGCTCAAGGCAAAGTCGCTGCTCTACGATGACGGCTTCTCCCACGGTTTTCGCGGCAGCGCCATAGGGTGACATGCGCGTCGCCGTGATCGCCATAACCCGCAACGGGGCGCAGTTGGGGCAACGGTTGCGGGGGGGGCTGCCCGCAGCGGAACTGCATGTTTCCAGCCGCTATGCCGGGCAGGCCGGAACGGTCAGGCGATTGTTCGACCCTGCCGACCTGAAGGCGCTGGCCGCCTCACTCTGGAAGGAGTACGACGGGTTCGTCTTCATCATGGCCGCCGGCATCGTGGTGCGCATGATCGCGCCGCTTCTGGAGTCCAAGGAAACCGACCCGGCCGTGGTGGTGATGGACGACGCGGGCAAATTCGCCATCTCGCTCATCGCTGGCCATCTGGGCGGCGCCAACGAACTTGCCGAGCGCTGCGCCTTCATCGCCGGGGCCCGGCCGGTCATCACCACCGCCACCGACGTCAATGGTCTCCCCTCCTTCGACCTTCTGGCCAAGGAACAGGGGTGGGTGATCGACGACATCGGCCGGGTCAAGGTGCTCAACCGGCTGCTCCTGGACGGCGAGGAGATCGCCGTCGTCGATCCCACGGGGAAGACGCGCTGCTGGTTGTGCGGCCGTGGCAAGGCCTCCTTTCACGACACCTTTGCCGAGGCCATGGACAGCCCGGCCCGGGGCTTCCTGTTCGTAACCAACCGACACCTCCCGCCCCAGACCCAGCCCGGCAACCTGCTGATCCTCCGCCCCAGCAATCTGGTGCTGGGCATCGGCTGCAACCGCGGCACCTCGGTGGATGACATCGACGCTTTCGTTACGGCCCAGCTCAAGCGGATCTTCCTCTCCCGCAAGAGCGTGCGGCTGGTGGCCACGGTAGCGGTCAAACGCGACGAGGAGGGGCTCATCGCCTTTGCCGAGCGCCTGGGGGTTCCCCTGGCATTTTTCGGGAGCGACGAATTGAATGCCGTTGCCGTCCCGTCGCCCCCCTCGCCCCATGCCATGGCGGCCGTCGGTGCCTCGGGGGTGGCGGAACCGGCGGCCATACTCGGTTCGGGCGGAGGCCGGCTGCTGCTGAAGAAGGTCAAGTCGGAGAACGTCACCCTGGCGGTGGCCGAGATGGAGGAGGGGGAACCCCATGTCTGAAAAAGCCCTGATAGCGATCACCATGGGTGATCCCTGTGCCATCGGGCCGGAGATCATCGTCAAGGCGCTGGATAATCCCGGGATTGCCGCGGGGTGCACGCCCCTGGTCGTCGGCGACAGGACCGCCCTTGACCGGGCGGTGCAGGTCTGCGGTTCACGGCTGGAGATCGTCGAAATCGCGGAGCCCGAGGAGGCGCGCCGGGTGCCGGAGGGGGCTGTGCCCCTCATGCCGGTTTCCCGCCTGCCCGAGGGCGATGTGCAGTACGGCAAGCCCACGTTGGCCGCGGGCGATGCCGTCTACCGCTATATCTGCACGGCGGCGCGCCTTTGCCTGGCGGGCCGGGTGGCGGCCATGGCCACGGCCCCCATCAACAAGGAGGCCATGAACCGCGCCGGCCATGCGTATCATGGCCACACCGAACTTTTGGCCGAACTGTGCGGGGTTGACGATTACGTGATGATGCTGGCGGGGGATGTGCTCCGGGTCAGCCTGGTGACGATCCATGAGGCGCTTCGTGCCGTTCCGGCCCTGGTTACCAGGGACCGGGTGCTGAAGACGATCCGGGTTACGGCGGACGGGGTGCGGCGCCTGACCGGCAAGGCGGCCCCGCGCCTGGCGGTGCTGGCGCTCAACCCCCACTGCGGCGAGGGGGGGATGTTCGGCAACGAGGAGGATACCGCCATCACGCCGGCCATCGAAGCCGCCAACCTCGAAGGTATCGATGCCCAGGGGCCTCTTGCGGCGGATACCCTCTTCCATTTCGCGCAGCAGGGCCTGTACGACGGGGTGGTGGCCATGTACCACGACCAGGGCTTGATCCCGCTCAAGATGCTCCATTTCGACGACGGGGTAAACATCACGCTGGGATTGCCGATCATTCGCACGTCGGTGGACCACGGCACGGCTTATGGTCTGGCGGGGACCGGTACGGCCTCGGAGATGAGCCTTGTGGCGGCTGTCAGGATGGCTATGGAGATGGTAAAGGAATGAAGGTGGGGGATCGAAGGGGAACCGTAACGCAAAAACCCCGCCGGCACCGGTGGGGTTTTTGCGTCAGTCCGTAAAGACGTTCAGCATCTTGGCGGCCACATCCTTGCCGCTGATATTGTAGGTGCCGGCCGCCAACTGGTCCCTGATGGAGGTGACCTTTTCCCAGCGGATCGTCTCTTCGGCAGGAGCGGCGGACAACAGCTTCCCCGTGGTGGCCGACAGTTCGACGCTGAAAGCGTCTCCCTCGTCCTGCGGCGAGGTGGCGTCGGCGCTCTTCTGTGAAGATACACCCTTCAGATTTTTACTCTGCGGCCTGGCCAGGGCTTGAACACCGGTTTCGATTTTCATGCGGCCTCCTCAACACATACTCTTCTGCTCTTATTAGATTACATCGGCAGAGGAGGGGCAAAGCTTTAGTCCAATTTGGCCCCCACCGCGGTTGCCCGGACAAAACTCCCGTATTTCTGGTCGGTTCCCCTGATATGGGTGATCGTCCAATCGACCAGGAAGTCCAGGGTCTTGACACTCAACTCCTCCCCGCACGTGATGCCGGTATGCAGGTCCTTGAGCCGGGAAACGAAAAAGTCGTGTTCCCGGCGGTGGTCCGCAAAGCCGGGAAAGTTATGGGCGAGCATCAGGCGTTCCTCGGCGGAGAAGTGTTCGTGCACGTAGTTGATCAGGTGCTGCAGGACATCGTCGATGATCCGGGCGCCTTCTTCCTTCTGCACCGCGTCGCCCAGCGCCTTGATCCAGGCGAGCAGTTGTTTGTGCTGAGTGTCGATGGCGGGAAGATGCAGCGCCATGTTTTCGTTCCATTCAGGAAGTGCCATAGTTCCTCTCTCCCTTATTTCTCAGGCTGCTGCCTGAGGTCCAGTTCGCGGACGACGCCGAAGGCGGCCAGCGGTTTGTCGAATTGGGCGGCATCGCCCACCACCACCAGCTTGAACGCCTCGGGTTTCAGGTGCCTCCGGGCGGCAGCCAGCACATCCTCCTTCGTCACCCGGGCGATGTTATCCCGGTAGCCTTCCAGATAACCGGGAGAATAGCCGTAGAACTCCAGCCGTGCCCGTTGGGTCACGACGGAGGCCGGGCTGGTGAAGCCGAACATGAAGGAGTTGATGATATATTCCTTGGCCGCCTGCAATTCCTGGTCGGTCACCGGCTCCCTGGTCATGCCGGCGATGATCTTCTCCATCAGGGAGATGGCCTTGCCGGTGGAGCCGGCCTTGGTCTCCGTCTCGGCGATGAAGGTGCCGGTGAAGCGCCGGCCCACGTCGAAACGGCTGTCCACGTTGTAGGCCAGCCCCTGGTTGGTGCGGACCTCCATGGTCAGGCGCGAGGTGAAGCTCCCCCCCAGGATATAATCCATGACGCGCAGGGCGTAGATATCGGGATCGGCCTTGGTGATCCCCAGGTGTCCCATGCGGATCACGGTCTGATTGACCTCCTTTTTGCCGTAGATCACCTCGGGCCGGAACTCGGCCTTCGGCTGGGCGACCTCCGGCAGCGTCGCCGGAGGGGTTGTGGCCGGTTTGCCGAAAACGGCGTTCAACTCCCTGAGCAGGGACTCACGGTCGAAATCGCCCGAAACCGCCAGGATCACCCTGTCCGGCCGGAAGAAGCGGCGGTGGAAATCCACCATGTCCTGGCGCGTGATGGCGTTGGCCGACGCAAAGGTGGGTACCGTGCCCAGGGGGTGCCCGGCGTAGATGGCCCGGTTGAGTTCCCGTCCGGCGATCTCCTTAGGATCGTCGTTCTGCCTCCGCAAGCCCTCGATCAGGTGCTTGCGGGCGATATCGACCCGCTTCTGGCTGAAATCGGGGCGCAGCAGCACGTCGCTGAAGATGCGCAGGGTCCGGCTGAAGTTCCTGGTGAGGGATGTCAGGGAAACCGTGCCCATGTCGGGGCCGATGCCGCTTTCCACCGCCGAAGCCATGAACTCCAGTTCGTCGTCCATCTGTTCCGGCGAGAGCCCGCCGGCGCCGCCGCTGCGCATCACGCTGCCGGTCAGGGCGGCCAGGCCGGCCTGGCCGGCCGGCTCGTAGACCGATCCGGTGCGGACCAGGGCCGTGATGTTGATGATGGGCAGTTCCGTGTCCCGCAGCAGGTAGACCGGCATGCCGCACTCCAGCACCACCCGTTCGGCGGTGGGGATCTGGAAGCTCAGTTCGGGGAAATTCATGGTGCGGGGGTCGGCCTTTCCGCCATCGGCGGCTGCTACCGTCGTCCATGCCGCAACAAGGAGCACGAGGGAGAGGATCAGTCGTTTCATTTGCCGTCACCCCCCTTTTTGGTAAGGAATCCAACCATGCGGTTCTCCTCGGTGAAGTACTGTCTGGCCACCCGCTGGATATCGGCGGCGGTGACCGACGCCACCTTGCGGCGGTACTCGGTCATGTAGCGCCAGGTGCCGGCGACCGCCTCGTACTCGGTCAGGTTGCGGGCCAGGCCGCCGTTGGTGCCCATCCGGCGGGCATCTTCGTACTCGATCTTGTTGAGGACGCGCTGCAGGTCGCGTTCGGCAACCGGTTCGGTCTTGAGCAGTTCCAGCTCATGGAGGATGGCCTCCTCCACCTCCCGGGTGGTATGGGGGGCGCGGGGATTGGCGTTGACGAGGAAGAGGTTGGGGTAGCGGCTGCCCGGGGCATCGAAGACCCCCACCTCCGTGGCGATCTGTTTTTCGATGACCAGCTTTTTGTACAGGCGCGAGGTCCGGCCGTTGCCCAGGATCATGCTGATCACGTCGAAGACGTAGTCGTCGGCCGCATTGATGGCCGGCTTGTGGAACCCGACCATCATGGTCGGTTCGGCCTCGGCCACCAGTTCGACGCGCCGTTCCCCCTCCTGCTTCGGTTCCTCGGCCGTGACCGGCGCCGGGAGTTTTCCGGGCTCGATGGCGCCGAAATAACGTTCCACCAGGGCGATGGTCGCCGTGGCGTCGATGTCGCCCACGATGGCCACGATGGCGCTCTGGGGGCCGTAGTAGGAGTGGAAGAAGCGCTCGGCCTTGGTGCGGGTCAGGTTCTCGATATCCGACATCCAGCCGATGGTGGGGTGGGCGTAGGGGTGGACCAGAAAGCCGGAGGCGACGAAGGTCTCCCACAGCTTGTTCTCCGGGTCGGCGTCGGTGGAACGGCGGCGCTCCTCCATCACCACGGCCCGCTCCGAATAGAACTCGCGCAGCACGGCGTTCTGCATGCGGTCGGATTCGATGGCCGCCCACAGCTCCAGCTTGTTGGCCGGCAGGTTGATCAGGTAGGTGGTGCCGTCCCGGCTGGTGAAGGCGTTGTACCCCACTCCGCCGTTTTTGGCGTAGAGTTCGAAGAATTCATCCTTGATGACATACCGGGACGCCTCCGTCTCCAGGGCCGCCAGCTGCTTCTCCAGTTCGGCCGTCTTCGCCCTGTCTCCCTTGTCCCCTTTGGCCTTCTCCGCGATCATCGCCTGGGCGGTCTGCTCGATCTTGTCCAAAAGCGGTTTTTCCGCGGCATAGTTCTTTGTTCCCAGGGTGGTGGTGCCTTTGAAGAGCATATGCTCCAGCATGTGGGCGATACCCTGTTCGTCGCTCCGTTCGTCCACGCTCCCCACCCGGAACCGGATCCAGGCCGCCACGGTCGGCGAGGTATGGCGCTCCACCAGCAGAAGTTTCATGCCGTTCTTCATGGTATGCTCGACGACCTTGTCTTCCAGCCCGGCGGCAAAGAGGCTGGTTGAGCACAGGCAGAGCGCTATGAGAAACAACCATATCCGTTTCATAGATTTTCACCTCTGGTTTTTCTTTTCGTTGGACAGGGTGCCGGCATCCGGCCGGCACCCTGTTTAATAATGGTAAGATGACGGGCGATTTAAAACAATGAGAATTTGATGTATTTGCGGGGATGCTCCTTGAAATCCTTCACCAGGGCGTCCAGGTTGTCCACCATGCGGTTCATGCGCTCGTACAGCTCCTTGTCGGTCACCAGCTTGCCGGCCGTCCCCTCGCCGCTCTTGATCCTGGCGGTGACCTCCTCGATGGACCTGACCGAATTGTCGGCCCGGCTCAGGAGCGACAAGCCCTTGTCGTAGAACTCCCGGTCGTTGATCAACAGGCCGAGGGTGCTGTCCTTGGAGGTGATTTTCTTGTTCAGTTCCCGCACGTAGTCGGCGGCGTCGTTGCTCTTTTCCGCCAGGGTGACCAATTTGTCGTAGAGCGCCTTGTCGTAGATCAGCTTGTTCAGGGTGCCGTCGGACTCCTGGATGTCCCGGAGCGTCTGGTCGGCCCGGTTGAGGATGCTGACCAGCCTGTTGTAGGGTTCGGGGTTGCGGTTCAGCTTGCCCAGGGTCCCTTCGCCGCGGTTGATGGTGATCGCCAGGGCGTGGAGCTCGCCGGTCAGGCTGACGATGTTGGTGTAGAGGCTGGCATCGGTGGTCAGTTTGCCCAGGGTCCCCTTGCCCTGGGTGATATTGTCCACGATCGTGTTCAGGCGGTCGAAGGTGGCGCCGGCCTTCTGCACCACGTCGTCCAGCTTCACGACCGGCGTGCCGCGCAGAACGGCGGCCGGTTTTTCGAAATATTGTTGCGACGGGGTGATGTCCACGTATTTTTCCCCCATCAGGCCGCGGGTCTTGATGGTGATCTTCGAATCGGCGCCGATCTTCTTCAGGGCCTCGTCATCGATCTCCAGGCGGATATCCACCTCGTTGGTCTTCTTGGGATCGGCAAAACGGATATCGGTCACGACCCCCACGTCCACCCCGGCCAGCCAGACCGGAGCGCCTTCCTTGAGGCCGGCCACATCGTCCATCACCACCTGCAGTTTCCCCTTGGGGACGAACATCTTGGTTTTCTGCCCCATCAGCAGCACCCCGCCGGCAACACATACCATCGCCACGAAGATGAACACGCCGGCGCGTACCTGGGCCCAGCCTATCTTGTTGCTCCGTTCCATATCTCATCCCACCTGTTTTGGTTCAAAGTATGAACTAAAAAACAATTTGCCACAGAGCCACAGAGGCACGGAGAAAGTCCTTTAATCAGGGCGTCGGACTATGGGGAAACTCTGTGATCCCTCCGCGTCCCCGTGGCTCTGTGGCAAAAATGCCGTATTTATACGAACAGCGACTCTTTCGTCGGCTGCAAAAATTCCCGTACCTCCGGGATCGTGCTGGCCCGCATCTCGGCCTCGGTCCCCTCGAAGATCATCCGCGCCTGGTGCAGAAAGGTGAAGCGCTCCGAGGTGGCGAAGGCCGTCGCCAGGTCGTGGGTCACCATGAGGGTGGTCTTCCCCTCGGCCTGCAGGCGCTGCATCAGGTTGCAGATGTTGTAGACCCCGATGGGGTCGAGGCCGGTGGTCGGCTCGTCGAAGAAGATGAAATCCGGGTTGGCCGCCAGGGCGCGGGCAATGGCGACCCGTTTCTTCATGCCGCCCGACAGTTCGGCCGGGTAGAGGTTCACGGCCTGCTCCACCCCCACGAAGGAGAGCTTTTCCAGCACGATCCGCTCGATTTCCCCCTCGGAGAGCCGCCCCTCCTCGAAGAGGCGGTAGCCCACGTTCTCCCCCACGGTCATGGAATCGAACAGCGCCCCTCCCTGGAAGACGATGGCGATGCGCTTGCGTTGTTCGCTGAAGGTTGACTCCGGTTGGCCGGTGATGCAGACGTTGCCGATGCAGACCCGCCCCGATTGGGGGGGGAGCAGGCCCAGGAGCAGCTTGAGGATGGTAGTCTTGCCGGCGCCGCTTACCCCCAGGATGGTGCGGTTGACGCCCCGATCGAGGCAGAAGTCGAAATCTTCCAGAATCTTCCGGCCCCCCACCGAGTAGGACAGTTTCTCCATGCGGATGGAATCGCTGCCGTTCATGGGGCCTCCGCTCCGCCCATGATCAGAATGGTTCGCCACTCCTCGGCCGTAACCGGCTGGATCGAGAGGCGGCTGCGTTTGACCAGCGGCATTTCGGCCAGGAGGGGGTTGGCCTTGATCTGTTCCAGGGAAACCGGCCGGGGCAGCGGCTCGCCGTAGCGTACGTCCACCATGTACCAGATAGGATTGTCGGGTGACGCCTTGGGGTCGAAATGTTCGCCGGCGGGATTCATGGCCGTGGAATCGGGGTACCCCTCCCGCACGACCTCGGCAATGCCGACAACGGCCGGCTCGGGGATGTTGCTGTGGTAGAACAGCACCCGGTCGCCCGGCTTGATGCGGTCCCGCAGGAAATTGCGCGCCTGGTAGTTGCGCACCCCGTCCCACGGTTCGGTCATGTTCGGGCGCGCCTTCAGGTCGGCGAAGGAAAAACAGCCCGGTTCGGTTTTGAAAAGCCAGAACGCCATGGTTACCCTATCCCCTGAAGACCACGAAGATCTTGGTCAGAAAGAAATCGAACATCAGGATCAGCACCGACGAAACCACCACCGCCTGTTTGGCCGAATTGCCCACCCCTTCGGCGCCGCCGCGGGTGTTGAGCCCCACGTAACAGCCGGTCATGGCAATCAGAAAGCCAAAGACGGCCGGTTTGACCAACCCCTCGATCAGGTCCTGAAAGACCATGAACTGGGGAATGCCCTTGAGGTACATGGTGGGGTTGATGCCATAGCCAGAGGCCATGATATAGCCGCCCAGGAGCGAGACGGCGTCGGCCACCGCGGTCAAAAGCGGTAGTGCCAGGAGCATGGCCTTCAGCCGCGGGGCCACCAGCCGTTTGACGATGTCGGTCCCCTCCACCCGCATGGCGTCCACCTGCTCGGTGACCACCATGGTGCCCAATTCCGCGGTAATGGCGGAGCCGACCCGGCCGGCCACCATGAGGGAGGCCAGCACCGGCCCCAACTCCTTGATCATGGTCACCGCCACCATGCCTCCCACATAGCTGGTGGCGGCAAAGGGCTTGAGCTGCACCAGTGCCTGCAGGGCCATGACCATGCCGGTGAACAGGCCGGTCAGCATGCAGATGAACAGGGAGGAAAAGCCGAGCTTGTCGAACTGCACGGCGAATTCGCGGTAATAGTAGGGGCGGCGGAACATGCGTGCGAAGCTCGTGGCCGCCAGGGCAAACCACCCCTGAAGCTCGGCGAAGAAACGCAGCATAACCCGGTCGATGACGGCGATGTTCATTCAAGTACCTTCTGAGAGGTTGTTGAAAAACAGCCATATCGCCGCCGTCCTCGAAAGCCCTTTTGTGCGGCGTAGCGCCCGGCCTTCGCAGCCAAGGCTGCTTCGGCGGAGTAGGCCTGCTACGCCTCCGCAGGGCTTGTCGAGCGGGTGCGACGATCTGACTATTTTTGAACAACCTGAGTGTTTCTACAGCCTGTTACAGCGCCACGGCCAGCGCCTCGGCGGCTTCGTGGATGAAGGTGAACTCCAGTTCCGTGCGCACGTTCTCGGGGATGTCCTCCAGGTCGTCGCGGTTGCGGTCCGGGGCGATGATCTTCCTGACCCCGGCCCGGTGGGCGGCCAGCACCTTCTCCTTGAGGCCGCCGATGGCCAGGACCCTGCCGGTCAGGGTGATCTCGCCGGTCATGGCCACATTGCGCCTGGCCGGCCTGTCCGTCAGGAGCGACACCAGGGCCGTGACCATGGTCACGCCGGCGGATGGGCCGTCCTTGGGGATGGCGCCCGACGGGACGTGGATGTGAATGACCCTGTTTTCGAAAGCGTCCGAGGCGATGCCGAAATCGCCGTAATGCGCCTCCACGTAGGAGAGCGCGGCCCGGGGATCGGGTCGAGCTGGTTGGCGGTGGTGATGAACATGACCTTGGACAGATCAAAGGGGACGTCCAGGTAATGGTCGTTGAAGGAGAAGTTCTGCTCCGGGTCCAGCACCTCCAGCAGCGCCGAGGCGGGGTCGCCGCGGAAGTCCAGCCCCAGCTTGTCGATCTCGTCCAGCATGAAGACCGGATTGTTGCTGCCGCAACGGAAGAGTTCCTTGATGATCCGGCCGGGCAGGGCCCCGATGTAGGTGCGGCGGTGGCCGCGGATCTCGGCCTCGTCCCGCACGCCGCCCAGGGAGATGCGTACGAACTTGCGCCCCAGGGAGCGGGCGATGGATTTGCCCAGGCTGGTCTTGCCCACGCCGGGAGGGCCGACGAAACAGAGCACCGGCCCCTTCATGTTCTCCTTCAGGGAGCGCACCGCCAGGAACTCCATAATGCGTTCCTTGACCTTTTTCAGGTCGTAATGGTCCTCGTTGAGGATCTCCTCGGCCCGGACCATGTCCAGGCTGTCTTCCGTGCTCTTGTTCCAGGGCATGCCGGCCAGGTAGTCCAGGTAGGTGCGGGACACGGTGTACTCGGGGGATGCCGGGTTAATCCGCTCCAGCCGTTTGAGTTCCTTGTCGGCGATCTTGCGGACCTCTTCCGGCAGGCCGGCATCCTCGACCAGCCGCCGCAACTCGTTCATGTCCGAGGCGCGGGGGTCCTCCTCGCCCAACTCTTCCTGGATATGCTTCATCTGCTCGCGCAGGATGTATTCCTTCTGGTTCTTGCCGACCCGGCGGGTGACCTCGCTGGAGACCTCGTTTTTGATCTGCATGCGCTGGACCTCGTTGGTCAGGTGCACATAGACCTTTTTGAGACGGTCCAGGGGATCGACGGTTTCCAGCAACTCCTGCAGATCGGCGGCCGGCAGGTTGACGTACAGTGCCACCAGGTCGGACAGGCGTGCCGGGTTGTCGATGTAGTCGATCATCTTCATGACATCATCCGGCAACGGCTTGCCGTGGGACAGGGAGATCTTCAACAGGGCGTTCAGGCTCTGCACCAGCGCCTCGGAGACCAGGCTCTTCTCCACGAATTCCCGCACCAGTTCGCAGGTGGCCAGCATGACCGGGGTGGTCTGTTCGATGCCCAGGATGCGCAGCCGGGCCATCCCTTCCAGGGTCACCTTGAACCTGCCGTCGCCCAGTTTTTTGATCTGGTTGACGCGGCACAGGGTCCCGATCTCGTTCATATCGGCCAGGGTGCCGGTGCCGGCGGCCTCGGGGCGGAGCAGCACGATGGCCACGTATTTATCGTAATTGTCCGCTTCGGAGAAGGCCCGCAGTTCGCGCTCGTCCACGTAGAGCGGGAAGATCATGTAGGGAAAGGGCACCATCTCCTTCTGGGGGTAGAGCGGCAGCCTTTCCGGTATCTCGATATTGGTATGGGGCATGGAGAGCGGTTCCTTGTCTGAAGAGATGATCAGCAGCGCCTTATTCTTTTAACATATTTTCGGGGCTTATTCAAAAATCTAAACCCGGAAATGACGACCCCCGTCGCTTTTTGCCGGTTAATCGCAGCAAAATCAAACTGTTGTCGTGTCGCGGCGGTATGCTTTCGGCCGCGCTCCCGGGCGCTGCGGCGCGCCTAAATCGGCTGCCCGTCCCGCACCTTGACGCCGACCACCCGAACGCGGGCGCCCGGCCCGGCCAGATCCCGATAGAGCAGCGCCAGGAAGCGAACCGTCACCAGCCGGTGGATGGCCGCCTGGGAAAGGCGGTAGAGCAGGCGGCGGAAGCTTGAAGGTGCGGGGCTGCCCAGGAGCAGCGGGCAATATTCCGAGAGTTCCAGCGAGACGCGGATGCCGTCCGGCAGCTCCGTGACGCCGAAGCGCAGTTCGCCCCGCTCGCACTGCCCCGGCTGCACCAGCATGCCGCCGCAGATACGCAACACGACGGCATGGCGCTCCGCCACCGGGGGAAGAAAGCTGATCAGGCTCCAGCGGCTGGCGAACAGGCGGAACTGAATGCCCGGGGCGGAGCAATGGGGGCGGATGACGGTGGCGGTGCAGCGGCGGATGTAGGCCAGGTAGCGGTCCAGGAGTATCCCGGGCGTGAGTGGTGCCGCAAGGGTGGCCGGGAAGACGCTCCACTGGATGGAGAAGACCGACGAGTCGTCCATCAGGACCTGCTGACAGGCGATCTCCTGGTCGCGTGACAGAGACACCGCCTACTCCCGGGTCAAGCGCCTGATGAGCGCTGCGTGCTGGGGGAAGAGTCCGGTCAGGTCGGCCTGGCCGGCCAGTTCGAAATCGCTGAAATCGAAGCCGGGCGCCACGGTGCACCCCACCAGGGCAAAATCACCGGGCCCGGCTGCTACCTCGGCCCCAAACCAGCAACCAGCCGGTGCCACGGCCTGGAACCGCTCCCCCTTTTCCGGGTCGCGCCCCAGCCGAAGGGGGCGGTACTGGCCGTCCGGCGTCATGAGGTGCACCGTCAGCGGCCCGCCGTCATAGAAGTGCCACACCTCGTCGGACTTCAGACGGTGCAGCGCCGAGAAGTCATCCCGCTCCAGCAGAAAGTGGATGGCGGTGGAGAAGGCCCGTTCGCCCTGGAACCGGGTCGGCAGGCCGGCCTCGGGGATGGTTTCGGCGGCGCGGTAGGTCTCGCGGAACCACCCCCCCTCGGGGTGGCGGAGGAGGTCCAGCTTTTCGGCCCAGTATGCGGCGGTGTGGCTGTGCATGGTCGTTGCCCCGTTCTTTGCCGGGATTGATGCCGGCGGTTGGCCGCGCATACGCCGCAGGCCCCGGAGAGGGGGGAGCGGGATCGGCCGTGCCCCATTCTGCCATCGGCAGGGGATAATGCAATCATTTTTCAGGGGGGAGGTGTCGGAATTTGGTATTGCAAACACCCCGGCGCTGTGGCACCGTGCGCTGAAGTCTACCGTGAGGTGTCGGGAATGCCGCACAAGCCACGCCTGTTCGCCATCGGCGATATCAATGCCTTTTTCGGCCTGATGCTGGACAACATGTCGGGCCTGGTCGTCATGAGCGCCATCCTGACCGGCGCCTTCGGCATGCCGCGGGAGATCGTGCTCTACCGCATGCTGCCCGGCAGCGCCATGGGGGTCCTGGTGGGCGACCTCCTGTACTCCTTCATGGCGTGGCGCCTGGCCCGGCGCACCGGACGGTCGGACGTGACCGCCATGCCCCTGGGGCTGGATACTCCGTCCACCTTCGGCCTGGCCTTTGGCGTCATCGGCCCCTGCTACCTGGCCAGCAGGGATGCCTCTTTCACCTGGCAGGTGGCCATGGGGGTCATCGTCCTGATGGGAATCTTCAAGATTGCGGTTTCCTTTTGCGGGCCGGCCCTGCGCCGCGCCATTCCCCGGGCCGGCCTGCTGGGGAGCATCGCCGCCGTGGCGCTGCTTTTGATCGCCTACCTGCCGTTTCTCAAGCTGTTCGCCTCGCCGGTGGTCGGTTTCCTCTCCCTCGGGATCGTTTTCATCTCGCTTCTGGCCCGGTTCCGGCTCCCACTGCGCATGCCGGGAGCGCTGGCGGGCATCCTGTGCGGCACGGTTGCCTATTATCTTCTGGGCGCCTTTGATCTGCTCCCCGGTGCGGGCCAGGCCATCCTCCCGCCGTTTGACCCCTCCTTTCACCTGCCGTTGCCGACCCTGGCATTCGTACCCGGCCTGACGCAGGCCCTGGCCTACTTGCCGCTGGCGATCCCCTTTGCCCTCGCCACGGTGGTCGGCGGGGTGGATGTCGCGGAGAGCGCGGCCGTGGCCGGCGACGACTACAATACCCGGGACGTGCTCCTGGTGGAAGGGATTGCCACCCTGGTGGCCGGCGTCTGCGGCGGCGTGATCCAGTCCTGCCCCTATATCGGCCATCCGGCCTACAAGGAGATGGGCGGGCGCTCCGGCTACACCATCGCCACGGCACTGTTCATCGGCCTGGGGGGGATCGTGGGCTACCTGTCGTTCTTCGTTAATCTTCTGCCCGAGGCGGCGGTGGCGCCGATCCTGATCTTCATCGGGGTCGAGATCACCGCCCAGGCCTTTGAGGCCACCCCGCACCGGCACTACCGGGCCATTGCCATCTCCTTTGTCCCGGCAATCGCCTGTCTCGTGTCGATCCAGTACGGCCGGATGCTGGGCGGGCTGGGCAAGAGCGGCGCCGATCTGTCGGGGGACCTGCTGGCGACCTATACCGCCACGACCCTTTTGGGGAACGGTTTTATCGTCACGTCGTTGCTCTGGGGGGCCGCCTTTTCCCATGTCCTGGACCATCGGCCGGGTCGGGCAGCGCTCTATCTCGTCGTCTGCGCCCTCTGCTCCCTGTGCGGGGTGATCCACTCGCCGCTCGCTTCGGGGGCGCTCTTTTCGCCCCTGTCGCCCCCTGCGCCGATCGTCTGGCATCTGGCCGCCGGTTACGGGGCGATGGCCCTGGCCTTCGGGGTGCTGGAATGGGTGCGCAAACCCCACCCCTTGCCATCCGGTGAAGTTGTGTCACAATAATCTCCTCATGGAGATCCAGCACAATGTCGTCCTCATAACCGGTGCGACCGGATTCATCGGTCGCCGGCTTTCCAGGAGCCTGCTTGAGCGGGGCTGCAATGTGCGCTGCATGGTGCGGGGGGCCGTCGCGGGCATTCCCGACGCCGCCGAGGTCGTGCGGGCCGACATGCTGGCGCCGTCGTCGCTGGCGCGGGCCCTGGAAGGGATCGACAGCGTCTATTACCTGGTGCATTCCATGGCGGGAGGGCGCGCCGGCTTCGAGCGCCGGGACCGGGAGGCGGCCGGCAATTTTGTGCGGGCCGCCGACAAGGCTGGGGTGCGGCGGGTGATCTATCTGGGGGGGTTGGGGGAAACCGGCGATACCCTGTCGGAACATCTCAAGAGCCGCCGGGAAGTAGCCGGGATTCTGGCCTCCGGGCATTTTGCCATGACCTTTCTGCGGGCCGCGGTAATTATCGGAGCGGGCGGGGCCTCGTTCGAAATGGTCCGGGCGCTGGTGAACCGCTTGCCGGTGATGATTACCCCGCGTTGGGTTTCGACCCGTTGCCAGCCTATCGCCGTGGATGACGTGATCGCCTATCTGGGTGGCTGTCTGGCGGATGAACGCACCGCCGGGCGAACCTTCGACATCGGCGGTCCAGAGGTGCTGACCTACCGGGAGATGATGGAGCGCTTTGCCCGCATGGCGGGGCGAACCATCCATATTCTGCCGGTGCCGGTGCTCACCCCGAAACTTTCGTCCTACTGGGTCGGACTGATTACGCCGGTACCCCCCTCGGTCTCCATGCCGCTCATCGAAGGGTTGGGCAACGAGGTGGTCTGCCGCGAAGACGCCATCCGCGAACTGATTCCGCTGCCCCTTACCTCCTACGACGAGGCGGTGCGCCGGGCGTTGGCCGAAAACAAGCGATAGGGGTGGGTTCGTGCGGTGCCCGTGATCAAATGCTGCCGCTCGAGCCATCAGGCCGTTGAAACCATAATCACGAAGGAGGAAGTGCTATGAAAAAGATCGGTGTGGTGCTTTCGGGATGCGGCGTGCGCGACGGCAGCGAGATCCATGAGGCGGTCTTTGCCCTCCTGGCCATTGACCGGAACGGGGCCGAGGCGGTCTGCATGGCGCCCAATGCCGATTTCCCCGAAACCAATCACCTGACCATGCAGGAAACCGGGAACAAGCGCAACGCGCTGGTGGAGGCCGCCCGCATTGCCCGCGGCAATATCCGCGACATCGGCGAGATACGAGCCGCCGACCTGGACGCCGTGGTCCTTCCCGGCGGGTTCGGGGCGGTCAAGAACCTGTGCGACTTTGCCGCCAAGGGGGCGGGGGCCACGGTCCACCCCGAGGTGGCCCGCCTGCTCCGGGAGATGGCGGCGGCGGGCAAGCCGATCGGCGCCATCTGCATCGCCCCGGCCGTTGTGGCGGCGGTGCTGGGCAAGGACAAGGCGCCGACCCTGACCATCGGCAATGATGCGGGCACTGCTGCAGAGATCGAAAAGACCGGCGCCCGGCACCAGGAGTGCCCGGTCACCGAATTCGTCGTGGACCGCACGAACAGGATCGTGTCCACCCCGGCCTACATGCTGGCCCGGCGTATCTCGGAGACGTACGAGGGGATCGACAAATGCGTCAAGGAAGTGATTGCATTGCTGTGACGATGTGAGATATGGTTCTCCCCCTCTGGAGAAGCCTGCCAGTCCATACTCGACCATATGCAAAGAAGGCACGGGGTACTCTCCGTGCCTTCTTTACGGTCCGGAAACGAAAGAAGGAAGCCCACCGATGAAATTGGCCCTGTTCATCCTGTTCGCCCTGGTCACCGCTTTCACCTACTGGTTGCGTCACATCAACCTGCGTCACCTGAGGCGGTACGGCTCGGCCGTGCCCGAGGGGTTCGAGGGGGATATCGACGGGGACAAACTGCGGGCCAGCACCGCCTATACTCTCGACAGCAGCCGGCTTGGGCTGTGGGAGTCGCTGTTCGACAATGGGCTTGTGCTCCTGTTCCTGTTTGGCGGCCTGATCGTGACGTATGACCGATTGGTCATGGGTTTCGGCGGGGGCGCCATCACCTCGGCCATCCTCTATTTTCTTCTCCTGACCTGGCTCCAGACCCTGCTGGGCATCCCGTTCGACCTGTTCGGCACCTTCCGTATCGAGACCCGTTACGGTTTCAATACGACTACGCCGCGGTTGTGGCTTATGGATTTTTTCAAGTCCCAGGCCATTGGCGCCCTCCTGTTGACCGTGCTGGTCGCCGTGGCCTTCCGGCTGATCCAATGGAGTCCGCACCGCTGGTGGATCTGGGTGTGGGCCTTCATGGCCCTGTTCAGCCTGTTCATGATGTTTATCTCCCCCTATGTGATCGAACCGCTGTTCAACAAGTTCGAGCCGGTCACCGAGGAGGGGTTGGAGGCGGAGATCCGTGCCATGATGGAGAAAGCGGGACTTAGGGTGGGGCGGGTGATGCAGATGGACGCCTCCCGGCGCAGCAGGCATTCCAACGCCTACTTTACCGGCATCGGCAAGGTCAAGCGCATCGTGCTGTTCGACACGCTCATCAAACAGATGACCCACGGCGAGATCGTGGCGGTGCTGGCCCACGAAATCGGCCACTGGAAGAAGGGGCATATCTGGAAACGGCTGGTGACGGCGGAACTGCTGGCCCTTGGCGGGGCATGGATCAGTTTCAGGCTGCTCACCTGGCCCCCCCTGCCCGGCCTCCTGGGGTTTGATGGCGACCTTTCCCTGCCGTCCCGCATGGTCATCGTGGGCTTTATCGGTTCATTGGCGCTGTTCCCCGTGACCCCGCTTTCGGCGTGGCGCTCCCGGTGCCACGAACGGGAAGCTGACCGCTTCGCCACCGACCTGACCGGCCGTCCCCAGGACCTGGCCTCGGCCTTGGTCAAGTTGTCGGCCGAGAATCTCTCCAACCTTTTCCCTCATCCCTGGTATGCCGCGTTCTACTATTCCCATCCGCCGGCCGTGGAACGGGTCCGGACGCTGCGGAACGCAATCCCCGGGGCCGGCAGCGGAGACCGGGCCCCCTGACACGGGGGAGGTCCGGTCTCCGCTGCGGCCGCTCCCGTTGTTTTCTTATGCCCGCACAAAAAAATCTTGACAGGGCGGATTCGGAATCCTATTCTGAATGAGTGATCATTCAGAATGGAGAAAAAAATGTCCTGCAAGCGTGACGACATTTTTAATGCAGCACGAAAGCTCATCGTCGAATGCGGCTTCCATGGGGCCTCGGTATCCCTGATCGCGGACCGGGCCGGGGTCGGCGCCGGCACGATCTATCTCTACTTCAAGAGCAAAGACATCCTCATCAACGAGCTTTACCGGGATATCGAGCAACGGGTGTCGGCCTTCATCCTCAAGAGCTATCCGGAACGGGGCCCCATCAGGGAGCGGTTCATCCATCTCGGGATGCGGCTCATGACGTACTTTATCGCCAATCCCCTCGATTTTCGCTACGGGGAGCAATATTACAACTCTCCCTACGGCATGGCCTATCGGCGGGACAGAATAATGGGCGAGCCGGGCAAGCGTACCATATATAACGAATTGTTCGAACAGGGCATTGCCCAGCAGGTCCTGAAAGACCTGCCGTTCTTTGTCATCGATTCGCTGGCGTTCGGTCCGCTGCTCGCGGTGATGCGCGACCATATCCTCGGGTTTATCGACCTGGACGGGCACCTCATAGAGGAGGTCGTCGCCGCAAGTTGGGATTCCGTACGGCGTTAGCCGTACAGCGGCGGAGCGGTTGCCGCTACGTCGTATTTTTTTTTGCTCCCGGGCTTGAATGAGTGTTCATTCTAAGGGAATTTTAAGGTGATTTCACTATGGTTGCCCCGCAGGGCGTAACCATTCAGGCGCCGCAGGCGTCTGCCGTTGCACGATACAAACAACACGATTCGCCTCAACGCTGTGGTTGAGCCGGAAATTATTCGATCAGAGGTGTTCCATGCAAAACAATGTAAGAATCATGCTGATTACCCTCATGGGGGTTTTGGTTGGCGGGCTGCTGCTGACGGGCTGCGGGAAAAAGCAGGCTGCCGGTGGTGCGGCAGCAGCACAGGCCGCTCCCCCCGAAGTGGGTGTGGTGAACATTCAACCGCAGCATGTTGCCCTGACCACGGAATTGCCGGGGCGTACCGCGGCCACCCTGGTTGCCGAAGTCCGCCCCCAGGTCAACGGGATCATTCAGAAACGGATTTTTACCGAGGGGAGCGATGTCAAGGCCGGCCAGGTACTCTACCAGATCGACCCGGCGACCTATCAGGCGGCCTACGCCAGCGCCAAGGCGGCGCTTGCCAAGGCGGAAGCCAGCCTCGTGAGCGTCCGGCTGAAGGCGGAACGCTATAAGGAACTGGTCAAGATCAAGGCGGTCAGCCAGCAGGACTACGATGACGCCGATGCCGCGCTCAGGCAGGGAGAGGCCGATGTGGCCGCCAACAAGGCCGCGGTGGAAACCGCCCGCATCAATCTGGCCTATACCAAGGTGACGGCCCCCATCTCCGGGCGCATCGGCCGCTCCAGCGTGACCGCCGGGACGCTGGTGACCGCAAATCAGACCACGGCACTGGCCACCGTCCAGCAGTTGAGCACCATGTATGTGGACGTAACCCAGTCCAGCGCCGACCTGCTGCGCCTGAAACAGAGCCTGGCCAGCGGCATCCTGAAAAGCAACACGGCAACCCAGGCCCGGGTCAAACTGATGATGGAGGACGGCAGCGCCTACCCGTTGCCCGGCACCCTGAAATTTTCGGAAGTCACCGTAGACCAGAGCACCGGCTCCGTCACCTTGCGGGCGGTCTTCCCGAACCCGAAACAGACGCTGCTGCCGGGCATGTTTGTCCGCGCCATCCTGGAGGAAGGGATCAACGAAAACGCCATCCTGGTCCCGCAACGCGGCGTGACCCGCAATCAGAAGGGCGAAGCCACGGTCATGGCCGTTGGAGCGGGAGAAAAGGTGGAGCAGCGGGTCATCAAGGTCGCCCGGACCGTCGGCGAGAACTGGCTGGTCAGCGATGGTCTCAAGGCGGGTGACCGCGTCATTCTGGAAGGGCTGCAGAAGGCGCGTCCGGGAACACCGGTCAAGGCCGTTCCCTTCGGCAGCACGCCGGCCGCGGCCCCCGCCGGAGCGCCCCAACCCGCCGCAGCAAAAAAATAAAGGAGATCCTCCATGCCTCGTTTTTTCATCAATCGCCCGATCTTTGCCTGGGTGATCGCCATCATGATCATGCTGGCGGGCCTCCTGGCAATCAAGATGTTGCCGGTCTCCCAGTATCCGCCGATTGCGCCGCCGCAGATCACCATCAACGCCACCTACCCGGGGGCCTCGGCCCAGACGGTGCAGGATACGGTTACCCAGGTCGTCGAACAGAAGCTGAACGGCATCGACAACCTGATCTATATGTCGTCCACCAGCGACTCCGCCGGAGCCGTCGCCATCAACCTGACCTTCAAGGCCGGCACCGACCCGAATATCGCCCAGGTGCAGGTGCAGAACAAGCTGCAACTGGCCACCCCGCTTCTGCCCCAGGTCGTGCAAAAACAGGGGATTTCGGTGGTCAAGTCCACGAGGAACTACCTGATTCTGGTCGGGCTTACCACCGAGGACGGCTCCATGGACCGCTACGCCCTGACCGACTACCTGGTGTCCAATGTGCAGGATATCGTCAGCCGGCTCGAGGGGGTGGGTGAATTGCAGGTGTTCGGTTCCCAGAACGCCATGCGCATCTGGCTGAACCCGGCCAAGCTGAACAACTACAAGCTGACCTCCACTGATGTGAGCAACGCGGTCACGGCCCAGAACGCCCAGGTTTCGGCCGGGCAGTTCGGCGGCACCCCCTCCGTGCAGGGGCAGCAGTTGAACGCCACCATCACCGCCCGGACCCTGCTCCAGACCCCGGAGCAGTTCGGGGAGATCATCCTGCGCACCAACAGCGACGGTTCCACGGTCAAGCTGAAGGACGTGGCCGAGTGCAAGATCGGCACGGAAAGCTATGATATCAACGGTTTCTACAAAGGAAAGCCGGTAGGCATGATGGCCATCAGGCTGGCCGCCGGCGCCAACGCGCTGGACACGGCCACCCGCATCAAGACGAAGATGGAGGAGCTGTCCAAGTTTTTCCCCGCCGGCGTCAAGGTGGTGTACCCTTACGACACCACCCCCTTTGTGAAGATTTCCATCGAAGAGGTGGTCAAGACCCTGGTTGAAGCGGTCTTCCTGGTCTTCGTCATCATGTTCATCTTCCTGCAGAACATCCGGGCGACGCTGATCCCCACCATCGCGGTGCCGGTAGTGCTCCTGGGTACCTTCGGGGTGCTGGCGGTCTGCGGTTTCTCCATCAACACCCTCACCATGTTCGCCCTGGTCATTGTCATCGGCCTTCTGGTGGACGACGCCATCGTCGTGGTCGAGAACGTGGAACGCATCATGAGCGAAGAGGGGTTGTCTCCCAAGGAGGCGACCATCAAGTCCATGGGGCAGATCACCGGCGCCCTCTGGGGGATCGTCACCGTGCTGACGGCGGTCTTTACGCCCATGGCCTTTTTCGGCGGCTCCACCGGCGTCATCTACCGCCAGTTCTCCATTACCATCGTCTCCGCCATGCTCCTCTCGGTGCTGCTGGCCATGACCCTCACCCCGGCCCTCTGCGCCACCCTGCTCAAGCCGGTGGCGAAGGGACATAGCGCGGGCGAATCCGGCTGGTTCAAGGGGTTCTTCCGCCTGTTCAACAGCTGGTTTGACCGCCGCAGGGAACAGTACGAGGGGATCGTGGGCCGCTCCTTCGGCAAGCCGGTGCGCTATCTGCTGGTGTACGGTGCGATCGTCGCCTGCATGGTCGTCCTCTTCCTGCGCCTGCCGACCGCCTTCCTGCCGGATGAGGACCAGGGGTTCATCATCTGCCAGATTCAGTTGCCGGCGGGTGCTACGGAGGAGCGGACCATCCAGGTCATACGGCAGATCGAAAAGCACTTCAATGACGTAGAACAGAAGACGGTGGAGTCGGTGGTTACGGTGGCGGGCATCAGCTTTGCCGGCCGCGGCCAGAATATGGGACTTGCCTTCGTGAAGCTCAAGGACTGGAAGCTCCGTCAGTCCCCCGACCTGAAGGCGCCGGCCATTGCGGGGCGGGCCATGGGGGCCTTCTCCCAGATCAAGGACGGCCTGGCGTTTGCCATCTCCCCTCCCGCGGTTATCGAGCTGGGACAGGCCAACGGTTTCGACTTCATGCTCCAGGACCGTAGCGGGGTGGGCCACGAAAAGCTGATGGAGGCCCGGAACCAGCTTTTGGGCATGGCCGCGAAGAACCCGAAACTGGTCGCGGTGCGCCCCAACGGCCAGGACGACTCCCCCCAGTTCAAGCTGGATATCGACGACGTGCGGGCCGGGGCCCTGGGGATTGCCCTCACCGATGTGAACAGCGTGCTGTCCACCGCCTGGGGTAGTTCCTACGTGAACGATTTCATTGAAAACGGGCGGGTCAAGAAGGTCTACCTCCAGTCCGATGCCAGATACCGCATGGTGCCCGAGGACATCAACACCTGGTATGTCACCAACAAAAACGGCGAGATGGTGCCCTTCTCGGCCTTCGCCACCGCCCGCTGGCAGTACGGTTCGCCACGCCTGGAACGGTATAACGGTATTTCCTCCGTGGAGATCCAGGGGAACGCCGCGACCGGGGTGAGCACGGGGACGGCAATGGCCGAGATGGAGAAGATGGCCGCCAAGCTGCCTCCGGGGATCGGCTATGAGTGGACCGGCCTCTCCTACGAGGAGAAGCAGGCGGGTGCCCAGGCGCCGGCGCTTTACGCCATCTCGCTGCTCGTGGTGTTCCTCAGCGTGGCGGCACTGTATGAAAGCTGGACCATCCCGTTCGTCAACCTGCTGATGCTGCCGCTCGGCCTGGTGGGTGCGGTGACGGCGGTCAGCCTGCGGGTGCTCCCCAACGACATCTATCTCCAGATCGGCCTGCTCACCACCGTGGGGCTTTCCACGAAGAACGCCATCCTGATCATCCAGTTCATCAAGAGCGAGATGCACCAGGGGCTGGGATTGGTCGAGGCCACCCTGGCGGCGGTGAAGATCCGGCTCAGGCCGGTCCTCATGACGTCACTGGCGTTCTTTTTCGGCACCCTGCCGCTGGCCCTCACCAAGGGGGCGGGAGCCGGGGCCCAGAACGCCATCGGCACCGCCGTCACCGGCGGGCTTCTTTCGGCAACCTTCATCGACCTGATCTTTATTCCGTTTTTCTTTGTCCTGGTTTCCCGCCTGTTCGGGAAGAAGCAGTACCACCTCCCCTCCCCAGAACCGGACGTTGCCGCCAAACCTTCGGAGGTGAACTGATATGAGAGAGAGCAACTACACAACGACCGTACGCTGCCTTGCTGTGGGACTGTTCCTCGGCCTGGCCGGCTGCTCGACCATGGCGCCCACCTACACGCGTCCCGAATCTCCCGCCCCGGCCGCCTGGCCGAGCGGCCCGGCCTACAAGAACAACGAGGCCAAGCCGGGCGAGCGGGCGGCTGCCGACATCCCCTGGAAGGATTTTTTCCAGGACGGCAACCTGCGGAAGGTCATCGACCTGACCCTGGCCAATAACCGCGACCTGCGGGTGGCCACGCTCACCATCGAGAAGTACCAGGCCATGTACCAGATCCAGCGGGCCGAACTGTTTCCCACGGTCAACGCCTCCGGCAGCGGGACGGTCCAGCGCTACCCGGCCAGCGTTTCCAGCAGCGGCAATGCCTATATTGCCCGCTCCTACAGCGCCAACCTGGGCTTCAGCTCCTATGAACTGGACTTCTTCGGCCGGGTGCGGAGCCTCAAGGACCAGGCGCTGGAGCAATTCCTGGCCACGGAACAGGCGCGGATCAGTACCCAGATCTCCCTGGTGGCCCAGGTCGCCACCAGCTACCTGACCCTGGCCGCGGACCGGGAGCGCCTGCAACTGGCCAAGGATACGCTCGCCAGCCAACAGGCTTCCTACGACCTGACCAAGCGTCGCTACGAACTGGGGGCCTCTTCGGAACTCGACCTGCGCCAGGCCCAGACCAGCGTCGATACGGCGCGGGGGGATATCGCGAAGTATACCAGCCAGGTGGCCCAGGACGAGAACGGCCTGACCCTGCTGGTCGGTTCGCCGGTCCCGGCGGAATTGCTCCCCGCAAAGCTCGGCACGACGGCCATGGTGAAGGAAATCGGCCCGGGGGTCCCCTCCGAGGTGCTGCAACGCCGTCCCGACATCCTCCAGGCCGAGAGCCTGCTCAAGGGGGCCAACGCCAACATCGGGGCTGCCCGCGCCGCCTTTTTCCCGCGCATCTCCCTGACCGCCTCCGCCGGCACCACCAGCGACCAGCTTGCCAACCTCTTCGCACCCGGTTCGGCCGCCTGGGCGTTTGCTCCCCAGATATCCCTGCCGATCTTCGATGGCGGGGCAAACCGCGCCAATCTGAACGTGGCTAAGGTGGACCGGGATATTTACGTGGCCCAGTATGAAAAGGCGATCCAGACCGCGTTCAAGGAGGTGGCCGACGCCCTTGCGGAGCGCGGGACCCTGGGCGACCAATTGGCGGCCCAGCAGTCGCTGGTCGAGGCCACTACCGTGAGTTACAACCTGTCCGATGCGCGTTACCGCAACGGGGTCGAAAACTATCTGAGTGTGTTGGATTCCCAGCGCTCCCTGTACTCGGCCCAGCAAAACCTGATCAGCGTGAGCCTTTCGCGGCTGACCAACCTGGTGACGCTCTACAAGGTGCTTGGCGGCGGGGGGATGTAGCAGCCGCGCCCCGCTTCTCCGGCAGCAAGCCGAATGGGCCGGGAACGGGGTACCGGGGACGGACCATGCAACCTCGCAAAGATGTGATATATACATAAAGTAGTGTGAAAAAAACGACAGTGTCCGGCCGGCAATTGCAGAGAAGCAGTTTGCCAGTGCCGGGCACTGTTGCCGTACCAGGGGCGTTGTCATGAAAGATCTCAAGGCCTATTTCTTCCCCCGCCACTATCCGGCACTGCGCGACATACTGATACTGGTGATCCTGTTCGGCGGGGCCTTCTTCCTCTTTCTCGGCAACGCCGGACTGATCGAGCCGGACGAGGGGCGTTACGCGGAAATCCCCCGCGAGATGCTGGAACGGGGCGATTTCGTCACCCCGACGCTCAATTATGTCGCCTATTTCGAAAAACCGCCCCTGCACTACTGGCTGAACGCCATCTCTTTCAAGCTCTTCGGGCTCAACGAATTTGCCGCCCGGTTTGCCGGTACGCTGGCGGGGCTTTTGACCGTGCTGCTGGTCTACCACACCGGCCGCAAACTGTTCGGCAGGCGCGAGGGGGTGTTCTCCGCCTTCATCCTGGGCACCTCCACCGGGTTCGTCGCCCAGTCCCGCATCAATCTGACCGACATGACGTTGACCTTGTGCCTGTCGGCGGCCCTCTGCTGCTTTATCCTCGCCGCCGATGACCGGGAACGGCACAAAGGGCGCTACTACTATGCGATGTACCTTTTCTCGGCCCTTGCCGTGCTCGCCAAGGGGGTGGTCGGCCTGTTCTTCCCCGCGGGCATCATCGCCGTCTACCTCGCAACGACCCGCCGCTGGCATCTGCTGAAGGAGATGCGCCTTGCCGGCGGCTGTACGCTCTTCCTGGCGGTGGCGGCCCCCTGGTTCGTGCTGGTCTCCCTGCGCAATCCGGAATTCGCCCGCTTCTTCTTCATCCACGAGCACCTGGAGCGCTTCCTCACCACGGCCCACGGCCGTTATCAACCGTTCTGGTTCTTTGTCCCCATCCTGCTTTTGACCATGTTCCCCTGGTCGTTATACGGCGTGCGGGCCATTGCGCGGGCGTGGGCCGAACGGCGCAGCCCAAACGGGGAACGTCTGTCGTTCCTGCTCGCCTGGGCCGTTTTCGTCTTCCTCTTTTTCTCCGCGTCCCACTCCAAGCTGATCCCCTATATCCTCCCCATGTTCCCCCCCCTGGCGCTGCTGACCGGAAAGATGTTCTCCGACCTTGTGGAGCGGGAGGAACAGCGGGCATTGGGGCGGGAAAAGGTCTTCCTGGGGGTGCTCCTGGCCGTGATGACCGTAGCGGCCCTCATCTATCCCCACGTGCGGGAGCTTGCCCCGGTCCTGACCGGGGCCGGGCTGGTGCGGCCCGGCGCTTCGCTTGTGACGAAACCGCCGATCCTGTCGCCGGTGGGGGGCGTTGTCGTCGCCTGCCTGTCGTTGCTCATGGCGGCGGCGGTGTGGCTGGCCGGCCGGAAAAGGGACCTGCTGATCCTCTTCGCCGGGCTCTGCCTCAGTTCATACTTTCTTGAAACCATGGGGCTGCAACTGTTCCTGGAGAGGATCGAGCTCAAGAAGTCGTCGAAAGAGCTGGCCCTTTTGGGGCGGCAGGCCACCTCCCGGGGGGGCAGCCTGGTTTCGTTCGGCTACGAGCAGTCGCTGCCGTTTTATGCCGAAAAGCGGGTGGTGGTCGTGGGGGGAAGGGTGAGCTGGAGTTCGGGAGCAGGCAGGGCGACCAGTCGGCCTGGTTTGTGGAGGATGTGGATTTCCTGCGGCTGTGGCAGGGGGAGCGGCCGGTTGCCGCACTGCTCAAGCGGGCCGACTACGAGCGGATTGCCCCCCGGCTCGTCCCTGCGCCCGCCGTTCTGGGCACCAAGGGCAAAAAGATGCTGATCTGCAACCGGAGCGCAGCAACGGTCTCGGAGGGTGCGCAGAGCGCCTCCGGGGAGCGGCGGGCGGCCGACGACTAGGAAGCGGGGGCGGGCGGCGATGCGTCCTCCTCCGTCCCGGCGTCAATCCTTGGTATAGAGCACCGCCACCGCCTTGGCTTTTTCCTCGCCCACGGCCACCCAGCCGTGGGGCTGGCTGGAGTCGTAATAGATGCTGTCGCCGGCGCGCAGGCGGATGATCTCGTTGTTGTAGTGGAGGTCCAGTTCCCCTGCCACGATGTAGAGAAACTCCTCATCCCCCTCGTGCTTGAAGAAGAGCCGTTCGTCCCAGGGGCAGGTATCGAACTCCACCACAAAGGGTTCCATATGCTTGTGCCGCATCCCCTGGGCCAGGGAATGGTAGACATAGGGGCGTGAAACATCGTTGACGACCGGCCGCTGAACCGCTTCGAACTCCCGGAGCGTCTCCCGTCTGGTCAGGACGTATTTCTGGCGGTTGCTCTCGTCCTCGAAGAAGAAATGGATGCCGACCTTGAGTCCTTTGGCGATCTTGAGCAGCGTTGCCAGGGGGGGACGACCTGCTCGTTTTCGATCTGGGACAGAAGCGGCTTGGAGAGGGTGGTCAGGTCGGACAACTCCTGGAGGGTAAGCCGTTTCTGCTGCCTGAGTCCCCTGATCTTCTGGCCGATGCGGAATTCCTTGATCTGTTCCTTGATGTCGGTCATGTGCCCCTCCGAATGTTTGGGTGTATGAAATTATTTTTACACAAAACCCGTACTGTTTACAATAACATTATTATATCAGGTAAAACATGGAGTGAGGGCACTCCTGCCGCCCTTGAATTCCGTTGACATACGACTTATACTTGAACAATAGTTTTTAAGCCGAATCCAATGAGGGAGTGCATACGAGAGCCCTATGAAACTGAAAACCTGTTCCCACGTAGTGCTGTCCGCCGTCATCGGTGCGCTGTTTCTCGGCGGCCTGGCGGCCTGCAGCGGCAAGAGCGATTCACCCCTGTTCCTCGAATCGAAACGCAAGGCGGGCGAGGCGGAGGCGCCGGTCAAGGATGTCCCCGCGGATATCCTCTCCACCCAGAAGGCCTTCAGCACGGTGGCCAAGAAGGTTACCCCTTCCGTGGTCAACATCTCCACCATCAGCAAGAAGAAGGTGCAGCCGTTCTTCCAGATGTCGCCCTTTTTCGACGACTTCTTCGGGGATGGCGCACAACCCCAGTACCGCCGCGACAAGAGCCTGGGGTCCGGGTTCATCATCAGCAAGGATGGCTACATCGTGACCAATGACCATGTGGTGCGCGATGCCGAGTCGGTCCAGGTCAAGCTTTCCAACGACAAGGTCTACGATGCCAAGGTCGTCGGTGGGGATCAGAAGACCGACATTGCCGTGATCAAGATCAATGCCACCGACCTGCCCACCGCGGTTTTGGGCGATTCCGACAAGCTTGAGGTCGGCCAGTGGGCCATCGCCATCGGCAACCCCTTCGGCCTGGACCGGACCATGACGGTCGGCGTCATTTCCGCTACGGGACGGTCCAACGTGGGCATCGAAACCTACGAAAATTTCATCCAGACCGACGCCTCCATCAACCCGGGCAATTCAGGCGGACCGCTGCTCAACATCTACGGTGAGGTCATCGGCATCAACACCGCCATCGTGGCCGCCGGGCAGGGGATCGGTTTCGCCATCCCCGCGAACATGGCCAAGCCGATCTTCAGCCAGCTTATCCAGAAGGGGAATGTGAGCCGCGGCTGGATGGGGGTGACGATCCAGCCGGTCACCGAAGAACTGGCCAAGTCCTTCGGCCTGAAGCAGACCAGGGGAGCCCTGATCAACGACATCATGAAGGGGAGCCCGGCGGAGAAGGCCGGCATTCGGCAGGGAGACGTGATCGTCGCCTTTGGCGGCACCGACGTCAAGGACCCGTCGCACCTGCAGCGCCTGGTGGCCGAGTCCGGGATCGGCAAGCCGGTCAAGGTGACGGTCTTCAGGGACGGCAAGGCGCTGGAGGTGACCATGACCCTGACCAGTTCCGACATGGCGGCCAAGCAGCGCCGCGGAACGGGCGGCGAATCCCAGGGGCGGGGCGATCTGCTCGGCCTTGCGGTGGACGACTCGGAGGAGGGTGACGGTGCGGTGGTCGTTGACGTGGCCCGGGGCGGGGCGGCCGCCGAGGCCGGCATGCGGCGCGGCGACGTGATCATCTCCGTCAACCGCACGAGGGTGACGGGCAGTGCCGATTACCAGCGCGCCATCCGGCAGGTGCGGCCGGGGAGCACCCTGACCATCCTGGTGCGGCGCGGCGACGCCAACATCTACTTTGCCTTGCGCCCAAGGTAGCGGCGCTGGTATAGTCTGTCATGTTTCTGGAGTTTTGTTCCGATGTGTGGGAGTATGAGCATATAAATTTCGACAAACGGGGAAAGAACGCTCATGAACATGATTGACAATCCCGATCAGGCCAAGCGGCTGGCACGGGCCATCATCTCCGATGTGGCCATGTACAACAGCGAAAAGGTGGAGAGCGGCATCAAGAACGACAATATCTTCGATGTCCTCCGGGAGGAGCTGGAAGAGGGGCGCCAGCATTTCTTTTCCCGGGTCTCCCCCGAACTCGGCCCCGAAGGGATCTACGACATCGCCGTGGTGGACGTGCTCATCAAGCGGGCCGGCAAGATCGAGTCGAACATCTGGTAGGCTCCCGGCCACGGCAGCGGTTCTTTTCCGGAGGCGCGCCCCTGTTCAGGGGATGCGCCTCTGCTTTTTTGACACCCAGGGAGTGCAAACGCTTATGAATCAGACCATCATCATCTGTCCGCCGGACACGGAGCCCCTGCGGCTCGACCTCTACATCTGCCGGGAGTTGGGGGGGAGACCCGCGCCACGGTCCAGCGCCTGATCGAGGCGGGCAATGTGCTGGTTGACGGCAGGACGGCCCGGCCGTCCCTGAAACTCAAGGGGGGGGAGCGTATCCAGGTGGAGATCCCGCCGCCCCAGCCCGCCGAGCCGCAGCCCGAGGCGATCCCGCTGGAGGTGCTCTACGAGGATGCCGATCTGATCGTCATCAACAAGGCAGCCGGGATGGTGGTGCACCCGGGGGCGGGCAACAGCACCGGGACCCTGGTGAACGCGCTCTTGGCCCACTGCCGCGACCTGTCGGGCATCGGCGGCGAACTGCGTCCCGGCATCGTCCATCGTCTGGACAAGGATACCTCGGGGGTGCTGGTGGCCGCCAAGAACGACCGCGCCCACCAGGCGCTTTCCAACCAGTTCAGCGTCCATTCCGTCAAGCGCATCTACCAGGCCCTGATCTACGGGAGCCCCAAGGAGGATACGGGCAAGATCGAGGGGATCATCGGCCGCCATCCCACCGAGCGGGTGCGCCTGTCGGGCAAGGCCAAGAGCGGCAGGCACGCGGTGACCCGCTGGCGGGTGAAGGAGCGCTACGCCCGCGTATCCCTGGTGGAGCTGCGCCTGGAGACCGGACGCACCCACCAGATCAGGGTCCACCTTTCCGAGGCCGGCTTTCCCCTCCTGGGGACCCGCTCTATTCCGACGGGGGACGCTTCAACAACCTCGCCGATGCGCAACTGCGCAAATTGATCACGGCCCTGGGACGCCAGGCGCTGCACGCCCATACCCTGGGGTTCATCCACCCCGCCACGGGCGACTATCTGGAGTTCACCACCGAACCGCCTGAGGACATGGCGGCGGTGATCGACTATCTCCGCAAGAGTTCCGCCTGAGGGGACTCCCCTTCGCGGCATCCCCCTGGCGTCGACTCCGTGCGACGCCATTTTTCATGTAACGCGCCCCCATTTTTATCGTCCCCGCCCATTGCGCCACGGTATTTCCCCCGGGACGCCCCCTTCACCAAACGGCAACGACCATTCATGCGCGAAAACATGCCGCTCGGGCGGCGTATACGGCCATTCGGCATATTTTTATTATGGGGTCGCCCCGGCCGGATTACATTTGTGCCCACACCGAACAGGTGGCAATCATCAGGAGGTTTCATGACGGTAGCAAACAAGCTTTTGTTTCTCATGGTGGGCAGTCTGGCGGTACTGGTTTTTGTCGCGGCGCTCTCCTGGTCAACGGCCAGTTTCATAGAGGGGAGCTACGATGAAATGTTCCGCAGCGATTATCGTCAGGCCCAACTCTCCATGGATGCGCTGGACCGCATGGGCATGGCGATGCGGGCTTACAAGAATTATCTGATCCGGGGCAAGGCCAAGCACGTGGAGGAGTTCCGGGCGGAAACCGGAGCCATCGAGAACGATCTCAAGGAGTTCCTCAAGCTTTCGGATGAAGATGACCGGAAAGGCGCGGAGCAGGCGTTGCAGCTCCTTGGCGGCTACCGGGCCAGCATGGACAAGCTGGTCGGCCTCCGGGAGGCCAACGCGAACGCCACCGAGGTTGACACGCAACTGGGGCATGGCTTCGACATGGAGGTGCGAAAGGCGCTGGTCGTCTTGGCGGACACCAACAAGAAGGCCATGGAGAAGACGCGCGAAACGGTGCGGGCGCGGGCGCAGCAGCGGGTCTACGTACAGATGGCATGCGCGGGCGGCGCGGCCGTTGTTCTTCTGGTCTTCAGCACGCTGCTGGGGCGGGGGATCAGGAAGGGCCTCGCCGATTTTTCGGCAGTCATAGACCGGGTCGCCGATAACGACCTTACGGTACAAGCGGCGGTGAACGACCGCGACGAGTTTGGTCAGATGGGCATCCGGCTGAACGCCATGCTCGGCGGTCTGCGCAGGATCATCCACTCCATGAATGAAAGCGCCCTCCAGGTTTCCGCCGCTTCGTCCCAGCTTTCGGCGAGTTCGGTGCGGATCGCCACGGGTGCCGAAGAGGTCGCGGCCCAGGCCAATGCCGTGGCTACCGCCAGCGAGGAGATGGCCGCCACCAGCGGCGAGATCGCCCAGAACTGCGGCCGCGTGGCGGATGGCGCCCGCCAGGCCAGCGACTCTGCGCGGGATGGCGTCCAGGTGGTGGAGTCGACCATCTGCGGCATGAGCCGTATCAGCGACAAGGTCTCCGAATCGGCGCGCACGGTGGAGGCGCTGGGAAAACGCTCCGACCAGATAGGTGAAATCGTCAGCACCATCGAGGATATCGCCGATCAGACCAATCTGCTGGCCCTGAACGCCGCCATCGAGGCGGCCCGCGCCGGCGAGCAGGGGCGTGGCTTCGCCGTTGTGGCCGACGAGGTGCGGGCGCTTGCCGAACGCACCACCAAGGCTACCCGCGAGATCGGCGAGATGATCAAGGCCATCCAGGTGGAAACCCGCGGTGCCGTTGCCATAATGGAAGAAGGGGTGCGTGAGGTTGAGCGGGGAAGCGAGGGGGCGGCCAGTTCCGGACAGGCCCTGCATGTGATCCTCGACAAGATCAGCGAGGTAGCCATGGAGGTGAACCAGATCGCCACGGCCGCGGAGCAGCAGACGGCCACCACCCATGAGATTGCCGGCAATATCCAGCAAATGGGCCATGTGGTGGACGACACCGCCCACGGCGCCCAGGAGTCGGCCCAGGCCGCGGCGAATCTCGCCCGCCTGGCGGCAACACTGCAGGAGGAGGTCCGAAGGTTCCGCCTTGCCTAGAACGTGTGGAGTACAATGAGGATAACAACGAGGCCCGCCAAAAGCGGGCCTCGTTACTTGTGCCCTGGCCCGCTAGCCCCGCAACTCCTCCAGTTTTTCCGTGATCACCCGCAGGTGCTCGACCTCCTCGTTCCTGAGGGTCTCCAGCATCGCCCTGCCGTCCGGGTCGCCGGTTTTGGCGATCAACTCCTCATAATAGGCCATGCCGCGCTGCTCGATCTTCTGGGCGATCTTCAGGGCCTCCAGGTCGTCGGTGTCGAAGCCGACCTGCTGCTCATGGCCGTCGGCCGGCTCCAGCTCGAAGCCCGAGCCGCCGTAAAACACCCAGCGGCCGCTTTCGTGCAGGGAGTGGTACAACTCGGTCAGCTTCATGTAGTGCTCTTCCTCGGTCTTGGCCAGCCACTTGAAGAACCGCTTTCCGGCCGGGTTGAAGGTCTTGTGCTCGGCCTTCACGTACAGGTCGAAGGTCTCTTTTTCAAGCTCGATGGCGCGCATGACGGCGTCGAGCATTTCCTTGCTTTGGGTCATGGGTTTGCCTCCTTTGTCGTTGCGGCCCGGGGAGGGCCAGGGGGTGTCATTGCAGCAAATCCTCCAGCCGCAGCAGCTGTTCGATGCTCTGGCTGAGATAGACCGGGCAGCCGCGCTGCTCGGGCAGCCGCAGGTCCACATCGTAGCGGTCTCCGACGAAGAGCGCCTCGGCGGGGGACAGCCCGAGGCGGCCCAGCACGTGATCCAGCAGGGTGTCGTCCGGCTTGGCGAGCCACCGGTCGTCGATGGCGAAGGTCTGCCGGAAAAAGCCGTCCAGCCCCAGGTAGCCGGTTATGCGGGCCGCCAGGGCGCGGTTGTTGTTGGTGAAAAGGGCGAGTTCAAAACGCCGGGCCAGGCGTTCCAGCAGGGCAATGACCCGCTCATCCCGCACCAAATATGATTCCGGCCGCAGCCGGGCCTCGAAAATTGCGTGCAGCTCCCGGATGCTGCCGCCCAGTTCGGTGCAGACCGCCGAGAGGGTCGGGGTAATGTCGTACACTTCGGCAAGCCGTGAGCGGGTGGCGGCCATGAGGGCGCCGGCCTCATGGCCGCTGATCCCCTTGAGAGCCGCGATGTAGCCGGCCGCCGTTTCCTGGATGGTGGCCGCAAACGGGTCCGACACGTACAGGGTGCCGTCCAGGTCGAAGATGATGCCGCGGATGGCGGCCAGGTCGGGGGCCGGCATTCAGCCTCCTATCCGGCGCTGGCAGAGCAGGCGGGGGTTTTCAACCCCCTTGGCCTGGATCAGGACCCGGAAGGTATCGCCCATGCCCCCCTCGGGCATGATCAGCTTTTTCAGGGCCAGGCGTACCTTGAGCTTTTCTTCTTCGGACGCCGCCGAACGTTCGGATTCCTCGATTTCCTCGACAATGCCGGCCGAGAGCAGGAAGCGGCACTGCTCCCCGAACCAGACCGGCTCCAGGCCCACCTCTTCGCCCCGGCGCATCAGGCTGGTGAAGTCCACATGGGAGGTGATGTCCTGTCTCCCCAGGCGGATATAGGGGTCATCCTCCACCTGGTGGCGATAATAGCAGAGAAGCGTCCCCCGCTTGCGCTGGGGAGCATAGAGCTCCTCCGCCGGGTAGCCGTAGTCGATGGTCAGGACAAAACCGCGCTTGAGCGACCGGGCAGCCGCAGCCAGCCACTCCGGGGCGGCCAGGTTGACCTCGGCCTGCTGGCCCGGCAGCAGCGTGACCTTGATGCGTTCCAGGTGGGCGGCGATGGCCGGCGTGGACAGTTCTCCCGTTTCCTCGGCGAGCCGCCCCTCCCGGAGCGTGACATAGATCTCCCGCAGTCCCTCGGTGGTCATCACCACCCGGTGCACCGGCAGGGCGTCGATCAACTCGTTGGAGTAGAGGCAGCCGCTGAAGCTGAAGCCGTCCGTGCCGAAGGCCTCGGGCGGAAGCCAGCGGAGCCTGTCCCGATGGCGGGCCAGAAGCTCGGCCTGGGCGGTCTGGAGGGAGGGCTCCCGCTCCACCAGCACCAACTCCAGGCCGGCGTACATCTCCGGCTCCCGCTCGGCCAGGTAGTCCATGATATCGCACGCCAGGCGGCCGTTGCCGGCGCCGCACTCCACCAGGGTGAACGGGGCGGGCGAACCGAGGCCGCGCCACATCTGGGCGGTTTCCCGGGCGATGACCCGGCCGAAGGCGGCGTGCACCGAGATGCTGGTGTAGAAATCCCCCTCGGCGCCCACCTTGCGTCCCGGCGAGGTGTAGTAGCCCAGTCCCGGTTCGTAGAGGCAGGCCTCCATGAAGGCGGCAAAGGTAATCCTGCCCATTGCCGCCAGGCGTTGGATGAGTATGTCGTGAAGCTGGGTGTCGTCTGCCATCGGTTCCGGCCCGTGTCTCTGAATACAAGTTATTTTTTGCAGTGTTGTGGTTATAATTCACGCAACCGGCAAAGTCAAACGGGCCGTTTGTCGCCCTTCTCCGGTTTTTTCTCCTTGCTGCGGTAGTACTGGCGCATCTCGCGCACCTGGCGCTTCACCTCCCGCCGCAGCTCGGGCGGGTCGAGCACCTCGGCATGCATGCCGTAGGAGAGTATCCAGGAGACCAGTTCCATCTCCCCGGCGGCCTCGAATTCGAGGGTCAGCCGGCCGTCCTTGTCGGTCCTCATCCTCTGGTCCGGCATCCAGATGCGTTCCTTTACGGCATGGGCCACCTCCGGCGAGAAGCGGACCCTGACCTGCATGGGGGTGTCGCTGACCAGGCCGAAGGCGCTTTTGAAATTGGCCTCCGGCTGGTAACCCTCGGGGATCTCGAACCGCTGCCGGGTGACCTCGATCCCCCGGACCCGTTCCAGGGCGAACAGGCGCATGGCCTTGCGGTTGTGGGCATATCCCAAGAGATAGATGCCTCCCTTGTGGAACACCAGGGTATAGGGATCGACTTCGTACTCCTCATGTTCGCCCCGTCCCTTTTTGGCATAGCTCAGGCGGACCCGGTACTGGTGCAGCAGGGCGCGCTGCAGTTCCTCGAAATGGCCGGCTGCGGCGGAGTAGTCCCTGGCTCCGTGGAGAATCGGCAGGGACACCCGCGCGATCCGTTCCAGGTGGGCCGCGTAGCGGTCGGGCAGGACCGAGGTGATGGCGCGGAACAACTCTTCGATTTCGGCCTGGAAGGGGGTGCCTGCCAGGTAGACCCCCAGGGAGCGCAGCAGGTAGAGAGACATCAGCTGGGGGAGGGTAAAGGTGATGGGGGGGATGTTGCGGGATTTGGTCAGGAAGCTGTAGACCTTTTTGCCCCCCTGCCACTCGGAGGTGAGGGTGTAGCCCGCCTCCTCCACGGCATTCAGGTCGCGGTGAATGGTGCGCCGATCGACGCCGCATTCCTCCGCCAGGTCGTCCAGGGTCATGCCCCGCCGGGCCTCGAACAGCCGGATAATGCTGTGCAGACGGCCCGCCTGGGAATACTTCTTGGCCGGTTTTCCTTTCTGCATGCTTCCCCCCTTGCCGAATTCTGAATAATCGCTACAATGTGATCACGGATACGGAATGGAACGGGAGAATATTGTAAACGATTGAGCCATTTTGACAATACATTTCTGACATATACTGTCATGGCGCGCGACTGGCTCAATCAGCCGGGATATATGGCCCTTTTCACCTTGAGCTTCCTGGCTTCGACCCTTGTACCGCTCGGTTCGGAGTGGCTGCTGGTGCTGATGCTCACCAGGGGGTATGAGCCGCTGGCGACGGTGGCGGCGGCCACTGCCGGCAATTATCTGGGGGCGGTGACGACCTGGTTGATCGGCATGTATGGCGGACGCTGGCTGATCGAGAGGGTCCTGCGCGTGTCTCCGGAACAGGAGGAGCGTGCCCGCAGCCACTACCGCCGGTACGGGGCCTTTTCCCTGCTCTTCTCCTGGCTGCCGGTCATCGGCGACCCGCTCTGCATGGTGGGAGGGATGATGCGCATCAACTTCGGGCTCTTTTCGGTCCTGGTGGCTTCGGGAAAATTGCTGCGCTACGCGGTGACCGCCTGGATAACCTTACGGATAGCCGGCTGACGGGGATTCCGGCCGGGGGCGGCTTATGGACGAAATTCACGAGACTGAACACTACCCAAGCTTCCGCCAGCGTTATGCGGGGTACGACCGCATCATGGGCAATATCTCCTGGCTTTTGATCGCCCTGGTGACGCTGGACATCAAGCTGATGCCCACCGAGAGCGCCAGCCTGGTCTTTCTGGCGGCCTTCTGCGTGCTGCTGTTTTTTTACAACATCAACGCCCGCTACGGCGCTCTCTCCCGCACGTACAGCCCCTTCAAGACCTTCGTGGACCTCATGGTCTTCCTGGCGTTCATCGTGGCGGTATGCTGGTACACCGGCCGCATCACCAGCCCTTTCATGTCGCTCATCTATCTTATCCTGATGGCCACTTCCCTGACCCAGGGCAGGCGGGTGACCTACTTCATGGCCGTCCTGGCCATCAGTTCCTATATTCTTCTGGCTTCGGAGGAGTTCAAGGGGATCAACGATTTTTTAACCCATACCCTGGAACTGTTCCCGTTCATGCTCATCGCCCACCTGGGGGCCATGCTGGCCGGCGAGACGGAGAGCGCCCGCCGCGAGGTGGAGCGGCTTTCCCTGACCGACGAGGTGACCGGCATCAACAACATGCGCAATTTCTTCATCCTGGCCGACGCCCAGGAACGGCTCGCCAGGCGCTACATACGCCCCTATGCGATCTGCATGATCGACGCCGACAACCTCAAGAAGGTCAACGACCGGCACGGCCATCTGGCCGGAACCGAGCTGATCCGCCAGGTGGCCGCCACGATCACCTCCTCGGTCCGCGGTTCCGACATCTGCGCCCGCTATGGCGGCGACGAGTACGTCATCATGTTCAACGAGGCCGCGAAGCAGGACGTGATCCCGGTCGTCGAGCGCATCGTCTCCCGCATGGCGGCGACCCCCTTCGAGTTCGAGGGGGTGACGCTCTCCACGACCCTTTCGGCCGGCCTGGCCGGGTACCCCGAGGATGGCGGCGACGTGCGCACGGTCATGGCCAATGCCGACGAGGCCATGTACATCAGCAAGCGTACCGGCAAGAACCGCCTGACGGTCTTCAACGGCACGACGTCTGAAACCTCCTTCGGGAAACAGGATACGGGACAAGCGCCCCCATGACCGAAAGCCTTCAACTGACGTGCCTGGACCGGCACTTTGCGGATTTCATCCAGCGCATCGACCCCTGCCCCTGCGAAGAGCTCTGGCTGGCCGCCGCCCTGACGAGCAACGCAACCTGCCGGGGGCACATCTGCCTCGATCCGGCTGGGCTTCGCGGGACGGAGATCGTGTCGCAGCCCCCTGCCGACCGGCAATGGCGCATATCTGACCCCTCCCAGTGGTTGAAGGCGCTCGAACCGTGCGCAACGGTCGGCCGGCCGGGGGATTATGCGCCCCTGGTGGTGGATGACGGCCGCCTCTACCTGCACCGTAGTTGGGACAATGAGCGGCAGGTGGCCGACGGCCTCCTGGTGCGCAGCGTGGTGCGCACGGTGGACGAGAGCCTTCTGGCAGCCGCCCTGGAGCGCTATTTCCCTTCCGCAAACGACGGTGAACCGGATCAGCAGCGGGAGGCCGCCCGGTTGGCCCTGACCCGGGGGGTTGCCGTCGTGTCCGGCGGCCCCGGCACCGGCAAGACCGCCACCGTGGCCCGGATCCTGGCCCTGGTCGCCGAACTGGCCCCCCAGCCGCCGCGCATCGTCCTGGCGACCCCCACCGGCAAGGCCGCCATGCGCCTGAAGCGCTCCATCATGCAGGCCGTGGAGCACCTGCCGATCCCGGGGAGCCTGCGGCAGATGCTGCCGACGGAGGTGGTCACCATCCACCGCCTGCTGGGGGCTGTGCCGGGGAAGGCCTCCTATCGCCACAACCGGGAAAACCGGCTGGCCTGTGACGTGCTGGTGGTGGACGAAGCCTCCATGGTCGATCTGCCGCTCATGGCCCGGCTGCTGGAAGCATTGCCCGACAACGCCCGCATGGTCCTGTTGGGCGACCGGGATCAGCTCGCCTCGGTGGAGGCGGGCGCCGTGCTGGCCGACATCTGCTCGGGATCGTCCGCTCCCGGCCCGATGGAGCCGGGCCGCCCTGCGGTGGTCCAACTGTCCAGGAGTTACCGTTTTGGCCGCGACAGCGGTATCGGCAACCTGAGCCGCCTGGTCAATGCGGGTGACGGCACAACGGCCCTGGAACTGCTCACGTCCGGGGAGTACGGCGATGTGGCCTGGCGTCCCTTGCCATCTGGCCCCGCCTTTGGTCCGGCCTTCAGGGAACGCGTACAACTCGGCTACAGCGTCTACCGCCGCGCCCGGACCCCTGCGGAGGCCCTGGATGAGTTGGACCGCTTCCGGGTCCTCGCCCCCCATCGTGAAGGGGCCTGGGGGGTGGAGAACCTGAACCGGCTCTGCCGGGAAGCCCTGGGCCTGCACGGCCGGGATGACCGGTTGCTGCCGGTCATGGTGACGGGCAATACCTACGAGCTGGGCCTGTTCAACGGCGACACCGGCGTGCTGATGGACGACCCGGTTTCCGGCGACCTGGCCGCCTGGTTCAACGATCCGGAGGGGGCGCTCCGCCGCCTTTCCCCCCTGCGCCTGCCGCCCCATGAAAGCGCGTTTGCCCTGACCGTCCACAAGAGCCAGGGGTCGGAGTTCGACCGGGTCCTCCTGATCCTGCCGGAGCGCGTTTCGGAAACGCTGAGCCGCGAACTGCTCTATACCGCGGTTACGCGGGCCAGGTCCCATGTGGAGATCTGGGGGGGCGAAGAGGTCTTTCTCCGCGCGGTGGAGCGGCGCACCGTCAGGAGTTCGGGGCTTCGGGAGCGACTGTGGGGCGAAAAAACACCCCGGTAGCGGTTTGAGCCCCGCCGGGCAGCGGAGTCGCGCGCTCCGATATGCCGGCAGTTTGGTATCTTTGCGCGGTTGTCCGCCCAGGGGCGGGGGGGGGCAGCGCAGGGCTCGGGAGGGCGCCATGAGGGTATTCATCGCAGGTGGAACCGGTTTTGTCGGCGAACATGTGTCCCGTGAACTGCTCCGGCGGGGGCATCAACTGCGCCTGCTGATGCACCGGCGCGGCGCGGTCTCCGCGGGGGTCGAGCAGGTGGAGGGGGACGTCACCCGGCCGGATACGTTCGAGCAGGCCATGGGCGGATGCGACGCCGTGATGAATCTGGTGGGCATCATCCGCGAGTTCCCCGGCAAGGGGGTGACCTTCGAACGGCTGCATGTGCAGGCCACGGCCAACATGCTGGCTGCCGCCAGCCGGGCCGGCATCCGGCGCTATGTGCAGATGTCGGCCCTGGGGACGAGGCCGGATGCCGTTTCGGCGTACCACCGGACCAAGTTCCGGGCCGAGGAGCTGGTGCGCGCCAGCGGCCTGGACTGGACCATCCTGCGCCCCTCCCTGATCTTCGGCCCCAAGGACGCCTTTGTCGGCATGCTTGCCCGCCAGGTGCGCCTGGCGCCGGTGGTGCCGGTCATCGGCAGCGGGGCCTACCGCCTCCAGCCGATCCATGGCGACGACGTGGCCCGCTGCTTCGCCCTGGCCCTGGAGCTGCCCGCGACCATCGGCCAGTGCTTCGAGCTGTGCGGCAACGACCGCCTGAGGTATGTGGATCTGCTGGATGCGGTCGCCGCTGCCCTGGGCAAGCCGGCACCGTTCAAGCCGCGCCTCCCCCTGGGGCTGATGAAGCTGGCCATTCCGGTCCTGCAGGGCATTCCCCAATTCCCCCTCACCATGGACCAGTTGCAGATGCTGGTGGAGGAGAACATTTGCGACGGCCGCTGGAAGCAGACCTTCGGTTTTGAGCCCAAGGGGTTCAGGGAGGGGATTGGCGAATACCTCGTCACGTAGTCCCCGGACGTGCGGCTGACAGCGGTTTTGCCCCGGACTTGACACGGCGATTGTTTTATTGTATAAAACGTCGTACGGAGATTTCGCTATGACGGGACGCCCAACCATATATATCTTTGCCGCCCTGATCGCGCTGCTGGTCACCTGTGCCGCCGCCACGCCTTCCGTGGCCGCCGGGACGGAGCCGGCCAAGCTGGAGGAGGTGCTCGAGGGGCTGATCCTGAAGAGCAGCCCGCTGGAGCCGATGGAAGGGTTCGCCTCCTACTACGCCAAGCGCTTCGAGGGGCGCAGGACCACGTCGGGCCACCGCTATCAGCCCGACAAGCTGACCGCCGCCCATGAGAGCCTCCCCTTGGGCACCGTGGTGCGGGTCGTCAACCCGGCCACCCATCAGGAAGTGCATGTTACGATCACCGACCGCTGTGCCAGAAAGGCTTTCCACTTCATCGACCTGTCCCGCGCGGCGGCCAAGAAGATCGGTTTGTGGGGCAAGGGCAAGATCAAGGTCGTGATCATCCCCCTCTTGCAGGAAAAACTGGAACGGCCCACCTAGTCTCCCTTTTTTCATCCCTGTTCCGTTATCTCCCCTTACTGTCCGCCCGGCCGGGCCGGTGAAATCGTTTTGACAAAGCCGGGGCGACATGGTACGCTGATACTCCTTTTATTGCTGGAAAACGCCGCGTTCTGCCAACTCCCCGTTTGCAGGCGGCTATGATAGCCGGGCCCCACGCAACGGTACGCCGTGAACTCCGCCAGGTCCGGAAGGAAGCAACGGCAGCGGCTTCCCCGTGTGCCGTGGGCAAGCCCGGCTATCATAACCGCCTGCAAGCAGGTTTGTGAAGGCGTTGCATCCCCGGGCCGGCTTGCAGCGAGAGTCGCGCCCTGTCGGCACCGCACCTGGTTTCATGACCTCCGAACGCAGCCCTTGTGAGGTAACGCCCCTTTGTCCTACGTTGTTCTCGCCCGCAAATATCGCCCCCAGACCTTCTCAGAGCTGACCGGCCAGGAGCATGTCAGCCGTACGCTGCAAAACGCCATCGACACCGGCCGGGTGGCCCACGCCTTCCTGTTCACCGGCGCCCGCGGCGTCGGCAAAACCAGCTCGGCCCGCATCCTGGCCAAGGCGCTCAACTGCGAGCAGGGGATGACCACCGAGCCGTGCAACGCCTGCCCGGTCTGCAAGGAGATCACCGAGGGCACCTCCACCGATGTCTTCGAGATCGACGGCGCCTCCAATACGGGCGTGGACGACGTGCGCGACCTGCGCGACAACATCAAGTATCTCCCCTCCCACAGCCGGTACAAGATCTTCATCATCGACGAAGTCCACATGCTCTCCACCAGCGCCTTCAATGCCCTGCTGAAGACCCTGGAGGAGCCGCCGGCCCACGTCAAGTTCATCTTTGCCACCACCGAGCCCCACAAGGTCCCGGTCACCATCCTCTCCCGCTGCCAGCGCTTCGATTTCAAGCGCATCCTCCTGCCGAAGCTGATCGAGCGCCTGCGCTTCATCGCCGGCGCGGAGGGCATCGCCATCAGCGACGCCGCCCTGGCCATGATCGCCCGCAAGGGCGACGGCAGCATGCGCGACTCCCTGTCGGTCTTCGATCAGGTGCTGGCCTTCTGCGGCAACAGCGTGAGCGACGAGGATGTGGCCACCATGATCGGCGCCGTGGATCGTCGCCTGCTGGCCGAGATCTCCGCTGCGGTCTTTGCCGGCGATACCCAGGGGGTGCTGGCCGGCGTGAAGCGGGTGGACGGGGTCGGCTACAATATGCGCCAGTTCTGCCAGGAACTGATCGACCATTTCCGCAATCTCCTGGTGATCCGCTCGGTGAAGAACCCCGAGGAGATCCTCGACCTGGCCGAGGCTGAGTTTGAAGAGTTGCGCCGCCAGGCGGGGGGCTTTTCGGCCCAGGAGATCCAGCGCCGCCTGACCCTGCTCCTGAAGGCGGAAGCCGAGATGGCGTACGCCACGTTCCCCCGCCTGATCCTGGAGATCGCCCTGCTCAAGGCGGCCACCCTCGTTCCGGTCATCCCGATCCAGGAGCTCTTGGAAAAGGTCAAGGGGCTTGAAACCGGGGCGGTCCACACCCCTGCGCTCCCCTGGGATGCCGCCCGGCCGGCCGCTGCCGTCCCTGCCGTCCCTGCCGCGCCGTCGCCCCGCGCGGAGGCGCCCCGTGGCGAGCAGACGCCGTCCCCGTCCTCCACCCCCGTCGCCCCCCGCCCCCCTCGTCTCCGCCACCGCGGGGGGGTACGCCGACTGGGAGCGGTTCGTGGCGTTCAGCGTCGAAAAGCGCCCGGCCCGCGCATCGGTACTGGAGTACGGCAGCCCGCTCAAGCTGGAGCCGGGGCAGATGGAGATCGGCTTCCCCCCCGGCTACTATCTGGACATGGCCCAGGACGCCGATTTCATCGCCGAGATCACCACCCTGGCCCGGGAGTTTACGGGGCATGAGACGGCGATCAGGATCAAGGCGATCAGGCCCGAAACCGGCGAGACCCCCCGGTCGCTGGCCGAAAAAAAAAAGAGCGATGACGAACGCCTGATGGCGGACCTGAAGCGGGAGGTCGCGGAACATCCGGTGATCAATGAGGCGGCGCGGATCTTCGGCGGCACCGTGATGGATATTCGCAAAGCGTAACGCCCCGGCGGGGAAACAATCAATATAACCAGGTTTTAGAGGTATTTCACACCCAGGAGGGACAGATGTCAAAAGGTTTGGCAAGCATCATGAAACAGGCCCAGATGATCCAGCAGAAGATGGCGAAGCTCCAGGAAGAGGCGAGCCAGCGGACGGCCGAAGCATCTTCGGGCGGCGGCGCGGTGAACGTCCAGGTCAACGGCAAGAACGAAATAGTTTCACTTTCGATAAAAAAGGAAGCCGTCGATCCGAACGACGTGGAGATGCTGCAAGACCTTATTATCGCTGCGGTAAACGAGGCCATGAAAAACGTCCACAGCGAAATCTCCGAGGAGATGTCCAAGATCACCGGCGGCATGAGCATCCCGGGCCTCTTCTAGCTTTCGCGGGCGGCAGGCTGCCGTTGCCGCCATCGCGGCGGCAGCCGGTATTTTTAATTTGACTAAAAATTTTAGTTCGGCTAATAGTCAGTAGCGTATACGGCAAAGTCCGTTACCGTCCTACTGCGGGCATAAAAGTCATTAATACGTGCTCCTCCAGGGTGTTCGGTCGTCTGCCGGCCCGTTTCGCGCCGGGGGAGCATATTTTTTATCCATGCTATAATTTTAAAAAAATGTTTTATTTGTGTCGGGAAATATGCTAACAAAATCTTCCTCATTGATGCGTCTGGTTGGAGAACTGAAGAAGCTGCCCGGTATCGGCGAGCGTACGGCCCTGCGGCTGGCGTTCCATCTTCTCAAATCTCCCCATAACATGACGGCGCTGGCGGAATCCCTGCAGGAGGTCCGCACCAGGGTTCACGCCTGTTCCAACTGCTTTGCCGTTACCGAGGATGACCCCTGCGCCATCTGTACCGGCAACCGGGATGCCGGCACGATCTGCGTGGTGGAGAACTCCCAGGATCTGATGGCCCTGGAACGGAGCAACGCCTACCAGGGGATGTACCATGTCCTCGAGGGGGCGATCTCGCCCCTGGGGGGCGTCGGCCCCTCCGATCTGCGCATCGCCGAATTGCTGGAGCGGATCGGGCGCGGCGGGGTCAACGAGGTGGTCATCGCCACCAATTTTACGGTGGAGGGGGAGGCGACGGCCCTCTATCTCACCAAGGCGCTCAAACCGTACGGGGTGAAGGTTACCCGCCTGGCCCACGGCATCCCGCTGGGAAGCGATATAGAATTCGTCGATGCGGCCACGGTGCAATGGGCGCTCCAGGGGAGAAACGAGCTGTAGCAGAGCAGGTTGTTGAAAAACAGCCATCAGGCCTTCGTCCTCGAAAGCCCTTTCGTGCGGCGTAGCGCCCGGCCTTCGCAGCCAAAGCTGCTTCGGCGGAGTAGGCCTGCTACGCCTCCTCGGGACTTCCTGCGGGTGCGACGATCTGACAGTTTTTGAACAACCTGAGTTTTTCAACAGCTTATAAAGCCGTAAAGGCATGGTAAAATATATCGATAACACCTCGAATTGAACGAATAGCCAGGATAATCACAAACAGGAGGAACCCATGAGCAGAAAAATGGTAACCATCGACGGCAATACCGCTGCTGCCCACGTGGCGCACGCCACCAACGAGGTCATTGCCATCTATCCGATCACTCCGTCATCGGTGATGGGTGAGATATCCGACGCCAAGAGCGCCGCCGGCGAGAAGAACATCTGGGGCAACATCCCCACCGTGGTGGAGATGCAGTCCGAGGGGGGGCCGCCGGTGCGGTCCACGGCGCGTTGCAGGCCGGGGCGCTGACCACCACCTTCACCGCCAGCCAGGGGCTTCTGCTCATGATCCCCAACATGTTCAAGATCGCCGGGGAGTTGACCTCCACCGTGTTCCACGTCTCGGCCCGGGCCATCGCGGCCCAGGCCCTGTCCATCTTCGGCGACCACTCGGACGTCATGTCCTGCCGCTCCACCGGCTGGGCCATGCTCTGTTCCAACAACGTGCAGGAGACCATGGACTTCGCCATGATTGCCCAGTCCGCCACCCTGCGCGCCAGGGTGCCGTTCCTGCACTTCTTCGACGGCTTCCGCACCTCCCACGAGGTCCTCAAGGTCGAGGAGCTTACCTTCGACGACATGCGGGCCATGCTGGACGACAAGCTCATTGCCGAGCACAAGGGGCGCGGGCTCTGCCCCGACCGTCCGGTGATGCGCGGCACGGCCCAGAATCCCGACGTGTACTTCCAGGGACGTGAGACGGTCAACCCCTACTACCCCAAGTGTATTGACATCGTCACCGAGGAAATGGCCAAATTCGCCAAGCTGACCGGCCGCAAGTACAAGCTGGTGGATTACGTGGGGGCCAAGGACGCGGACCGGGTGGTGGTGGTGATGGGCTCGGGCGCCGACGTGGTGCAGGAGACCGTGGAGAACCTGGTCAAAAAGGGGGAAAAGGTTGGTGTGGTCAAGATCCATCTCTACCGCCCCTTCCCGTTGGACGCCTTCATCAAGGCGTTGCCCAAGACCGTCAGGAAGATTGCCGTGCTCGACCGCACCAAGGAGCCGGGCTCCCTGGGCGAACCGCTCTACCTGGATGTGCGTACCGCCATCGGCGAGGCCATGGCCGAGAAGAAGTTCTCCTTCGATGGCTACCCGGTCATCGTCGGCGGCCGCTACGGCCTGGGCTCCAAGGAATTCAACCCGGCCATGGCCAAAGCCGTGCTCGACAACCTCAAGGTCAAGGCCCCCAGGAACCACTACGTGGTCGGCATCGAGGAGGATGTCACCAAGTGCAGCCTGAAGGTTGACCCGGACTACAAAAACCCCATGGACGGGGTCTACCAGGCCATGTTCTACGGCTTGGGCTCGGACGGCACCGTGGGCGCCAACAAGAACTCCATCAAGATCATCGGCGAGGAGACCAAGAACAACGCCCAGGCCTACTTCGTCTACGACTCCAAGAAGGCCGGCTCCATGACCACGTCACACCTGCGCTTCGGCAAGAAGCCGATCCGCGCCCCCTACCTGGTCCAGGAGGCCGATTTCGTGGCGTGCCACAATTTCTCTTTCCTGGAGAAGTACGACATGCTCTCCAAGGCCAAGAAAGGGGCCACCTTCCTGCTCAACGCCCCCTTCGACCACGACGAGGTGTGGGACCGCATACCGAAAGAGGTGCAGCAGCAGATCATCGGCAAGAAGCTCAAGTTCTACGTGATCGACGGCGTCAAGCTGGGCAACGAGATCGGCCTGGGACCCCGCATCAACGTGATCATGCAGACCTCCTTCTTCAAGATCTCCAACATCATTCCGCTCAAGACCGCCGTGGCCTCCATCAAGAGCGCCATCAAGAAGTCCTACGGCAAGGCCGGCGAGAAGGTGCTGGAGATGAACTACCAGGCGGTGGACGCCGGCCTGAACAACCTGTACGAGGTCAAGGTCCCGGCCAAGGCCACCAGCAAGCTGAAGATGGCCGCCGCCGTCTCCGCCAAGGCGCCCAAGTTCGTCAAGGAGGTCACCGGCGTGATCGTGGCCGGCCTGGGCGACGACCTGCCGGTGTCCAAGATGCCTGCCGACGGCACCTTCCCCACCGCCACCTCCCAATACGAGAAGCGCAATATCGCCATCGACATCCCGGTGTGGGACGAGAAACTCTGCATCCAGTGCGGCATCTGCTCGTTCGTCTGCCCCCACGCCGTGGTGCGCATGAAGGCCTATGACGCCAAGCTGCTCAAGGGGGCCCCGGCCAGCTTCAAGTCCGCGGATTGCAAGATCCCCGAGATGGCCGGCAAGAAGCTCACCGTCCAGGTGGCACCGGAGGACTGCACCGGCTGCGGCGCCTGCGCCCACAACTGCCCGGCCAAGGACCGGCAGAATCCGGATCACAAGGCGCTGGACATGCACTTCCAGCCCCCCCTGCGCGCCCAGGAGGCTGAGAACTTCGAGTTCTTCCTCTCGCTGCCCGATGTGGACCCGACCCAGGTGAAACTGGAAACCCTGCGCAGCAACCAGCTGGTGCGCCCGCTGTTCGAGTTCTCCGGCGCCTGCGCCGGCTGTGGCGAGACCCCGTACCTGAAGCTGCTCTCCCAGCTCTTCGGCGACCGGATGCTGATCGCCAACGCCACCGGCTGTACCTCCATCTACGGCGGCAACCTCCCCACCACCCCCTGGGCCCAGCGGGCCGACGGCCGCGGGCCGGCCTGGTCCAACTCCCTGTTCGAGGACAATGCCGAGTTCGGCTTCGGCATGCGCCTCACCGTGGACCAGTTCAACAAATCGGCCCTGGAGTATCTGCACGAGCTTGCCGGCAACAAGGCCTTTGCCGCCAGCGCCAAGCTGTTCAAGGAGATCATCGGCGCGGACCAGTCCACCCAGGCCGGCATCGAGGCGCAGCGCGGCCGCATCGACAAGTTGAAGGCGGCGCTGAAGGGCAGCAAGGACCAGACCGCGCGGCTATTGGTTCCCATCGCCGACTACCTGGTGAAGAAATCGGTGTGGTGCGTCGGCGGCGACGGCTGGGCCTACGATATCGGCTACGGCGGCCTGGACCACGTCATCGCCTCGGGCAAGAACATCAACCTGATCGTGCTGGACACGGAGGTCTACTCCAACACCGGCGGCCAGGCATCCAAGTCCACCCCGCTGGGCGCCGTGGCCCAGTTCGCGGCCGGCGGCAAGTCGGTGGCCAAGAAGGACCTGGGCATGATGGCCATGGCCTACGGCTCGGTCTACGTGGCCACGGTGTCCCTCTCCAACCCGGCACAGTGCGTCAAGGCCATGCTGGAGGCCGAGGCCTACGACGGCCCGTCCCTGATCATCGCGTATGCCCACTGCATTGCCCACGGCATCAACATGACCACCGCCGTGGATGAGCAGAAGAAGGCGGTGCAATCCGGCTACTGGCCGCTCTACCGCTACAACCCGGCCCTGGCCGCCGAGAGCAAAAATCCGTTGCAACTGGACAGCAAGGCGCCGACCATCACCCTTGAAGAGTACGCCTACGGGGAGAATCGCTGGAAGGTGCTCCAGAAAAGCAACCCCGACGCCGCGGCCAAGCTGATGAAGCAGGCCAGCGCCTTCACCGCCAGCCGCTTCGCCTATTTCCAGAAGTTGGCGGCGCTTACCTACGACGAACCGAAATAGGGGTGTCATAACCGCCCGCATCACAACGAGGCCCCGTGGCATGCGCACGGGGCCTTTTTCCTGCTAACGCTATTGGCGGACTGCTATAGTGAGGCCGCGAGGGGCGTGATGATCTCTGTGGGACGCCGACATTGCATGATCCGCATGGCAGGGTGGCATCTGCTCACGCTGCTCGCGGTCTGGGGCGGGAACGCCTGGGGCGGGGAGCCTGCTGCACCCCGCTATGCCACACCCCTGGCGGGGGACGCCGGTTCGGTGGACCTCTTGGGACAGCAGGTCCGGATTCCGGCCCGGGACCGGGGCAACACCCTGGCGCTGACCCTGGGAGGGACGCTCTTTGCGCCGGCCCTGGGCAGCGCGGACGCCCTCCCGGTCGCCGCGCTCTATGGGAGGCGGGAAACCCCCCACTCCCGGAGCCGCCTGGTGTTCGGCGTCTTTGTCAACGAGCTGGACCACGCCCATAAATTCGACAATTTCGAAATCCTGGCACATCTGGAGAATACGACCGTTCCCTTCCCGGCGACGGAGATCGTGGGGGGAAGGGAGGTCAGGGCCAGCAGCGTCGTCTGGGGGCAGGCGGCCGCCTGGGTAGGGGCGGGCTACCGCCTGCCGGTCGCTCCCTTGCAGGTGGATAACGACCTGCGGCTGCAACTGTTCTACGAAGGGGGCTACCTCTACTCGTCACGCACCGTGGACAGCGGCGCCGATGTCAGGCTGCCGCCCGACACCGTCACCCACGGCGTACGCCTGCGCGGCCGCTACGACGGCATGCGCCGCAATATCATGGAATTGCTGCACCAGGGGGTGGCGGGGGGGCTGGACGTGGAGTGGCAGCGGCGGGCCCATTGGGCCGATGCCAACTACGGCGGGGCCGACTATAGGAAGGATGAGACCCAGGAGTTCGTCAAGCTGTCGGGCTACCTCATGGCTGCCGCGCCGGTGCCGGGGCTTTCGGAGCGCGACCGGCTGATCTTCAGCGTCTACGGCGGCACCACGGCGGAAAACGACCTGGACCGGTTTTCGGCGTTCCACATCGGGGGAGGGCCGTTTCCCTGCGAGAGCGACGATCTGGCCCGTATCCCCTATCCCGGCGCGGAGTTCAACCAGTTCCCGGTGTCGGATTACATTGTCGGGACGGCCGAGTACCGGCGGGAGCTCTTGTTCTTTCTCTACCTGCATCTGCGGGGCACCTTTGCCTGGGCCAACCGGGACGTGCTCTCCACCCATCCCCTGCGGTTCCACGAGAGCCGTGGCCAGGCGCTTTCCGTGGGGCTTACCAGCGGACTTCCCTGGGATTCGACGCTCTACCTGGAATACTCCTACGACAGCGGCATACTCAGGAACGGGGTCTCCGGGAGCAGCCTGTCCCTGCTCTGGTCGAAGTCGCTGTGAAGCGTAATGTGACGATCTGACTATTTTGGGACAACCTGGATTTTTCAAAAGCCTAAAAATGCGAGGAACCATGAAGAGCATGTTCATAGCCGGTTGCGGCTACATCGGCCGGCGCGTCGCCCGCCTGGCGCGGGACGCGGGATACGAACCGACCTGCCTGGTCAGGTCGGCGGAGCATGGCGCGGCCTTGGAACAGACGGGTTTCGGGACGGTCATCGCCGCGCTGGACGACCCGGCCGGGATACCGGTGCCGGAGACGGCGGCCGGCGGGGTGGTGCTGTACTGCGTGCCGCCGCCCGGGGGCGGGCTTTCCGACACCCGGGCCAGGAACTTCTGCGCCGCCCTGGCCGCCCTGTCGCCGCCTCCCGCCGTGATCGTCTACCTGGGCGCCACCTCGGTCTACAGCGAGACTCGCGGCGGCGTGGTGACGGAGGATTCCCCCACCGCCCCGGCCTCGGCCATGGGCAAGCGTCGCCTCGATGCCGAGGCCGCCTTCCGGGAATTCGGGGCGGCTCACGGCACGGCGGTGGTCATCCTGCGCATCAGCGGCATCTACGGCCCCGGCCGCCTGCCGCTGATGCAGATCAGCCAGGGGCAGCCGCTTCTCAAGGAAGCGGAGTCAGGCCCCAGCAACCGCATCCACGCCGACGACTTGGCGCAGGTCTGCCTGGCGGCGGTGGAGAAGGGGGAGGATGGCGATGTCTTCAACGTAAGCGACGGCCATCCCGCCAGCATGACCAGCTACTTCAACGCCGCCGCCGACGCCCTGGGCATGCCCCGCCAGCCCCAGGTGACGCTGGAGGAAGCGCGCCAAGCCATGTCCCCCCTGATGTTCTCCTACGTGAGCGAGTCGCGGGTGGTGGACAATTCCCGCATGTTGGAGAAGCTGGGCGTCAGGTTGCGCTACCCCACCATGGCCCAGGGGCTGCCCGCCTCGATCGAGGCGGCATGAAGGCCCTGACCACGGCATCACTCTCCCCCACCGGCGAACGGCTCAAGACGGTTTTCCTCCACCTGCTGGAACGCTTCGGCCCCCGCTTCTGGTGGCCGGCCGAGACCCCCTTTGAGGTCTGCATCGGGGCGATCCTGACCCAGAACACGGCCTGGACCAATGTGGAAAAGGCCATCAGCGCCCTGAAAGGTGCCGATGTCCTGACCATGGAGGGGATTGAGGCTCTGGAGGCGGGCCGCCTGGCGGAGCTGATCCGGCCGGCGGGCTACTACAATGTCAAGAGCGCCAGGATCAAGGAGTTTGTGGGGTGGCTCCGGGAGCGCCACGGCGGCTCCCTGGATGTGCTGTTCAGCGGAGCGTGGCGCGAGGTGCGCCGGGAACTGCTCAAGGTGCGCGGCATCGGCCCGGAAACCTGCGATGCGATCCTGCTCTACGCCGGCAACAAGCCAACCTTTGTGGTGGATGCCTACACCCGGCGCCTCTTCCACCGCCTGGGCCTCGTGCCGGCCGATGCGGGCTACGACGAGACCCGCCTGCTGTTCATGACGCACCTGCCCGGCGATGTCCCGCTGTTCAACGAGTACCACGCCCTGATCGTGGAACAGTGCAAGGTCTTCTGCCGCGCCCGCCCCCTGTGCACCGGCTGCCCCCTGGCGCCACAGTGTCCCACCTCCCGCTCCGGCGGCCACACCTGACCCTGACCGATCTGCTGGGCTTTCCCGCCATTTACACGTAATACCGAATTGTTAGGCATTTTTTCCCGCTTGCCAGGGTAGGGGGCGTCTGGTAAAATATAATCACAGAAAACATTGCGAGGGTTCCCTAAGAACCCTCATTTGCCCTGGTGACTTTCCCTCCTAGTTGCCGGGGTGTTTTTTGCCGCCGCCCTGAAATCTCCGTTCCCCGCATCATTGTCAAACGGCCCGCGGCCATCAGGGGAAACCTGATGGCCGCGGAGTGAAGCTTGCACTGTGTTGACCAGCGTCCTGCCGGAATCACCCTACTGATAGACAATCTGTGCCGTTACGCTGGTGGTATTGCCGGCCTGATCCTGGGCGCTGACGGTAATGTTGTTTGCCCCGGCCGCGAGGGAACTTACCGGGCAACTCCAGGTGGTGGCGTCCGGGTAGGTGACCCCGCCGATGACGGCCGCAGTATCGGCACTGAGCGAGACGATGGTTCCCGTCTCTCTTGTGCCGGTCAGCACGGCGCTGGCCTGGCTGGTCGGGCTGGTAACCGGGTCGATGGTCAGGCCCGGCTTGGTGACATCGTACACCACATTACGCTGTGCACTAGTGCTGACGCCTGCTTCGTTGGTGGCGGTGACCACGATGGCGTAGCTCTTTTCAGTGGTAAAGGTGACGGCCTGTTCAAACTGCCCGTTAACTACGGCAGGGGTGTAGGTCTGGCCGTCCATGGCAATGCTGACGGTCACATCGGTGTAGGGATCGGAGACGGTCCCGCGGATGGTAAGATTGGCTTGGTTGGTGCGGCTGTCCTGGGATGGTATGGTGATCGCCAGGTTTGGACTCTGGTCGTCGTAGATGACGGTCCGCTTCAGGGCGTTGGTTTTGCCGGCCAGATCGGTGGCGGTTACTACGATGGTGTTGATGCCGGGGACAAGCGTCACATAGGCGGTGTAGCTTGTGCCGTTCATGGCGGCGTTTATGATTTCGCTGCCCAGTTTTACGGCTACGGAGGAGTTTTCATCCACGGTGCCGTTGACGGTGGCCAGGGCCGTGGCGGTCTTGCTGTTGTCGGCCGGAGCCGCGATCAACAGGTTGGGTGCGGTCAAGTCCAGGGTAATGGTCCGGCTGTCTGTTGAGGTGTTACCGGCCGAGTCGCTGGCAACAATTTTGATGGTATTTGCTCCGCTGTCAAGGATTGCTCCCAGATTGAAACCGCCGTCGGAGTCCACCGGAATCTGAACGAGATTGACCTTGAGCCACTTGACGCTAACATCGTCGGTGACCGTGCCGGTGATGTTGAGCATTTCGTTGTTGGTGACGCTGCCGTCGGGCAGGGTGGAGATAGTGAGCACCGGCGCCGTTTTGTCAACGATCTTGAACGTGCCGCTGGCCGTGCCTTGGTAGTTGGCATCGCTGATTGTGGCAACGACAGTGTAGGTGCCGACATTGATCGGTATCACGACGCTGCCGTTATAGGTATAGGTGAAGGTGACGGCCAGTCCGGTCGGATTGGTGATGGCCGTGGCCGATTTTGCCGTGCCGTCGTGGGTGGCTGTCAGGTCGCTCAGGGTGATGGCGGCGGTGGCTTTGCCAATGACCAGCGTGCCGCTGGCCGTACCCTGATAGTTGGTATCGCTGATGGTAGCGACGACATCGTAGCTGCCGGCATTGGTTGGCGCTGTAGTACTGCCGTTGTAGGTGACGATGACGGCCTTACCCGCCGGATTGGTGGTGACGGTGACGGCCTTGGGGGTCCCGTCGTAGGTGGCGGTCAGGTTGCTCAGGGTGACGGTGGCTGCGGCTTTGTTGATGACCAGCGTACCGCTGGCCGTTCCCTGATAGTTGAAATCGTTTATTGTGGCAACAACAGTATAGCTACCGGCATTGGTCGGCGCTGTACTGCTGTCGTTGTAGGTGATACCGACGGCCAGTCCTGCCGGGTCGGTGGTGACGGTGGCAGCTTTGGGTGTACCGTCGTAGGTGGCGTTAAGGTCACCTAGGGTGATGGTGACGGTGGTCTTGGAAAGCTGATAGGCGTAGGCGGCACCCGCTGCGGAGGGGGTACCTGCCGCCGATGAGTTTTTTCCACGAGCCCCGACCAAGGCCCCGGTGCCGTCGCCGCTCAGAGCTGTGGACCAGCCGAAATTGTCATATGCCGCAGCATCCGTGGCGGCCAGTTTCTGTTGCTGGCTCCATGCCGCTCCGCTCTTTGTAAAGACATAAGCAGAACCTGCATAGGAGGCACCTGCTGCGGAACTCTTATTATAAGCGCCAATCAGTATCGTGGAACTGTCACTGCTCAGGGAAACAGAAAAGCCGAATTGATCGGCTGCCGTCGAGTCTGAGGCGGTCAGTTTCTGTTGCTGGCTCCATACTGTTTCGCTTTTCGTAAAAACATAGGCTGCACCGCTTGATGAGCTTTTGTAACGAGCTCCGACCAGGGCCGTATTGCCGTCTCCACCTAGGGACACGGAAATGCCAAACTGGTCGGATGTTGCAGCATCAGAAGCGGTCAGTTTCTGCTGCTGGCTCCACATCGTTTCGCCCTTCGTAAAGACATAGGCTGCGCCCATGGATGAATTTTTTAAATTAGCCCCGATTAGGGCCGTGGTGCCATCACGGCTCATGGATACGGACCAACCAAAATAGTCGCCTGTCGCAGGGTCAGAAGCGGTCAGTTTCTGCTGCTGACTCCACGTCGTTCCGCTTCTTGTAAAGACATAAGCTGCGCCGTATGCGCTGGTAGACGATGAGTTTGCCCTGGATGCACATGCCCCGATCAAGGCGGTGATGCCGTCACCGCTCAGGGCCACGGAAATACCGAATCGATCATTACCGAGGGCATCCGAGGCGGTTAGTATTTGTTGTTGCCCCCACGTTCCTCCGCTTTTTGCAAAGACATAGGCCACTCCCTTGGTGGAGTTTTTCCCTACTGCCCCGATCAGGGCCGTGGTGCCATCGCTGCTCAGGGAGACTGACCAGCCGAATTGGTCGCTTGCCGCAGCGTCCGAGGCGGTCAGCTTCTGTAGCTGGTTCCACGTTCCTCCGCTTTTTGCAAAAACATAGGCTGCTCCCTTGGCGGAGTTTTTATTATACGCCCCAATTAGGGCCGTGGTGCCGTCGCCGCTCAGAGCAACGGAAGCACCGAACCAGTCGGATACCGCAGGGTCAGATGCGGTTAGTTCCTGCTGCTGAACCAAGGGATCTATGGTGATCGGATACTGGGCCCCACTGTCGTCCACCCGGATCTGCAAGCCGCTCCGCCCGGTTTCGAACCAGGCCCGGAGGCTTTTGCCCGTGGCGTCCCAAGCGGCAAGTTTGCCGTAGCTGAGTGACGATGCGTCCCCCTGGCCAATCATTGAAACATCGGTCTTGTTCTCTGCTACGCGGGCCTGCATCTTGTCCGGCAGTTGCAGGGCGAGGGATAGTGTCCCTGCCCCCCTGCTTTCCGGTGCGCGGCTGAGGGTGAAGCCTTGCTCGAGCCCCAACGGGCCGTTGACATACCACTCCGTGACATCGCCACGGCGGTATTCGACCCGGTTGGCCTTCGCCTCCGGCGAGGCCGATGGAAGAGCCTGCCGCTCATCGCCACGGCCTATGCCGCACAGGGAAAGCCGCCATCCGGAGACGACGGCGCCGTCAGCCCGGAACTGGGCCGCCAACTCTTGCTTGACGCTTTTGAGTTGATAGCCGCCCACGATCTTCGTTGCATGATAGGCTGCATTGTCACGGCCCACTGCCTCCGACACCGCCGCCTGGGCCGCCTCCGGCAGATCGGCGACCGTTTTTCCTCCCTGCTGTACCGCCACGGAGGCGATATCGCCGGCATTATGAGAGAATGCCGGCGACGGTCCCGCCATGAAGGTCACGACAACCACTGCACACAGCGCCATCAACCTCACAAGTGCCCGCATAAACCATCTACACCTACGTAGAGCTTCCATACGATCCCCCCTGTTTTTTGGCAGTACAAAGTTATAAACCGCATGCAGGTGAAACTTGGGCCGTGCACCATTTGGCGCGTATTTTTCTCATTAAATACACGGTATAAAAAATCAAATCAACAGAAAAGTGGGAAAATATTATTATAAAACAATACGATAACCATGGAGGGGCGTTAATTTTTTTAACACTTTGCTAATTAATGAGTGATCACGGTGAGATGTAACCGGCAATTTTCGCGTCGAAATGAGAAATAAACCGGAATGGACGTGGAGATGGGAGAATTTAAACCACAAGGTAACAATCGGCTTTCGGGCTTACGTTAGTTAATCCGTAACCGCCCGGGGACAGACCCCGGCGATGGCGCACTCCAGGCAGCGGAGGGGATCGTTGCCGGTGCAGCCTTCGCTGATGCCCAGGTGAGCCAGGGAGAAGTCGTATTTGACCGGATCCGCGGGATCGAGCAGGCGCAGGCTGGCGGTGATCTCTTGGGCCATGCGCCAGTCGGCGGTCTTTCTGTGGGTAAAGCCCAGGTAGGAACAGATGCGGCTGATGTGGGTATCCACCGGGATGACGAGCTGTGCGGGCGAGATCCCCTGCCAGAGCCCCAGGTCGATGCCGTCGGCCGGGCGGACCATCCAGCGCAGGAACATGCAGAGCCGCTTGCAGGCGCTGCCCGAGGCGGGAGCGGGGAAGAAAAAGGGGAAATAGGAGCCGGCGGGGATGGCTGCCGTGCCGAACACGGGGCGGTAGTCCAGGCCTCGCACGGCCGAGGCATAGCCGTTGAGGGCGGCCGTCACATCCTCGGCCCCGCTAGGGTGAAAGCGCGCAAAGAAGGCGTTGATGCTGCCGCTCTCCTCGATCATCAACCGGCAGGACCACAAAAGGGCGCACAGGTCGCGGTCGTCGTTGAAGCGGTGCTTGAAGCCGCTGAACGTCCGCACTCCCCGCTTCGGATCGAAACCCTCCACGAACCGGCGCGGCGACGGGCCCAGTTCGGCAAAGACCCTCCCCAGGGTGCGCAGGATGATCTTGACCCCGCCATAGGCGAAGGAGGAGGCGATGACGGCGGCCACCTCCCGATCGGCCGGTTCCTTGTAGCGGTGGCAGAAGGAGAGCGGGTCGTTGGCCAGATGCGCCGCTGAGCGGGCGGCGTACAGATCGTCCAGGACGGTTTTCAGGTCAGGGGTTCGTGGCATTGGGGCTCGGGGTAGAGTAGTAATCATGACGGTTTCCCGGCCCGCTCCCTGTGACGGGAGGCGGGCCGGGAATTGCGGCGGTTCGCCACGGGCGGCGACGAGACGTTACTCCTCCACCACCTGGAGCACCATGTCGCCGTACTGGTCGGAAACCGGCTCCTTGACCCGCAGCAGTTGATACCATTTGACAAAGGCGGCGATGAAGACGATCGCCATGAGGACCATCAGGATCACCGAGAGGACCGCCAGCAGGGTCAGCCCCTTGGGCAGGTAGTTCTTGGTGATGTTGAGGTAGCCGGCGGACATGGTGACCGGGATCATGAAGATGCCCGGGATGGCGGTGACCCAGGCGTATTTGGCCTTGCCGAGCCGGATCAGCATGGTGGTGCCGATGATCAGGCCGCTGGTGGCCAAAAGCTGGTTGCTCATGCCGAACAGGGGCCAGATGGTGGTGATGTCCCCGGTATAGACCAGATAGCCCCAGGAAGCGGTGAAGAGGAAGCTGGTGATGGCGATGCCCGGCTTCCAGGTGAAGTCGCCGAATTTCGGGGCTACCTTGCTCAGCATTTCCTGGAGCAGATAACGGCCCACGCGGGTGCCGGCATCCACGGCGGTGAGGATGAAGACCGCCTCGAACATGATGGCAAAGTGGTACCAGTAGGCCATCATGCCCTTCATGAAGGGTACGGCGGAGAAGATGTAGGCCATGCCGACCGCCAGGGAAACGGCGCCGCCCGGCCGCCCCTGCACCTGTTCGCCGACCTCGGCAGCCAGTTCGGGCAGGTGCACCGGCACCATGCCAAGGGCCTGGAAGGCCTTGGGGGCGGCATTGATGGCGAAGTAGTCGGCCGGGACCAGCACACAGGCGGCGATGAGGGCCATGATCGCCACAAAACCCTCGGTCAGCATGGCGCCGTAGCCGACAAAGAGGATCTCCTTCTCGTTGCCGATCATCTTGGGGGTGGTGCCGGTGCCGATGATGGCATGGAATCCGGAGAGGGCGCCGCAGGCGATGGTGATGAAGATGAAGGGGAAGACCGCGCCCGGGATGATCGGGCCGCCGCCGGAGATGTATTTGGTTACCGGCTCCATGGAGAGGTTCGGGTGGACGACCACGATCCCCAGGGTCAGCATGACGATGGTGCCGATCTTCAGATAGGTGGAGAGGTAGTCCCGCGGGGTGAGGAGCAGCCAGACCGGCAGGACCGAGGCAAAGAAGCCGTAGATCGGGATGAACAGGGCGATTTGTTTTTTGCTGAAGGTGAACAGCCCGGCCAGGACCGGATCCTGGGCAATGAACGGGCCGGTGACGATGGCGAAGAAGAGCAGCACCACGCCGATCACGCTGGCCCCCTTCACGTCGCCGGGCCGGATCTTCTGGAGGTAGATGCCCATGAGGATGGCGATGGGGATGGTGCAGAAGACGGTGTAGGTCCCCCAGGGGCTGGAGAACATGGCGTTGACCACCGCGATGGAGAGCCCGGCCAGGGTCAGGATCAGGATGAAGAGCACGGCAAAGGAGGCCACAGTGCCGGTGGTCTTGCCGATTTCGTACTCGGCGATGCGGGCCAGGCTCTTGCCCTTGTGGCGCACCGAGGCAAACAGCACGATGGTGTCGTGGACCGCGCCGGCCAGCACACAGCCGACGATGATCCAGAGCGCGCCGGGGAGAAAGCCGAACTGGGCCGCCAGCACCGGCCCCAGGAGCGGTCCGGCCGCGGCGATGGCCGCGAAATGGTGGCCGAAGAGGATGAACTTGTTGGTCTTGACATAGTCGTGGCCGTCGGCCATGGTCACGGCGGGAGTTTCCCGGTCTTCCTTGAGTTCGAGCACCCTTTTTGCGATGAACAGGCCATAGAAACGGTAGGCGATGGCAAAGATGCAGAGGGCGGCGAAGACCAGGGTGAGTGCGTTCATAACGAATCCTCCTGAGAGTGGGGTCGCGGCGTGTTATTCCCGCGCGATTCTCATTTCAATATGCCGATTACGCCATGCTGTCAACGTTGTTTACGGGGCGTTGCGTCATACGTCCGCTTCCCGCAGGAAGCTGGCCGCATCCTCGGGCGACGTGGGATTGATGTAGAACCCGGTGCCCCATTCGAAACCGGCAACCTGGGTCAGGCGGGGCACCAGTTCGATATGCCAGTGGTAATCCTGTTCCAGCGAGTTCCAGTGGGTCGGTTTTCCGGGCCGCCGGTGCATGGGGGGCGCGGTGTGGAGGATGAAGTTGTAGGGCGCATCCCGCAGCACGTTCTTGATCCTGAGCAGCATATCCTTCATGGCCACGGCCAACTCGGCCAGTTGGGCGTCGTTCATCAGGGCGAAGTCGTGGCTGTGGCGTTTGGGATACAGCCGCACTTCGAACGGGGAACTGGAGGCGTAGGGGGTGAGGGTGACGAAGTTGGAGAACTCCCGCACCACCCGTTCGTTGCTGCTCAGTTCGAACGCAATGAGATCGCAGAAGATGCAGCGCTCCTTGGTGTCGAAATAGTTGCGCGCCACCTTGAGCTGGGTGGCGGCCACCGGCGGCAAAAGCGGCACGGCGATCAACTGGCTGTGGGAGTGGTGCAGGGTCGCCCCGGCACGGAGCCCGTGATTCTTGAAGAGCACCATGTAGCGGAAGCGGAAATCCTTGCGCAGGTCCAGATAGCGGGCGCGGTAGGCGGTCAGGACGTCGGTGATCTCGTGGATGGTGAGATCGGCCATGCTGCGGTTGTGGTCGGGGGTCTCGATGATCACCTCGTGGGCGCCGATGCCGTTCATCACGTCGTACAGCCCGTAGCCGCGGTTGTTCAGCTCCCCCTCCACCCTGAGCGCCGGGTATTTGTTGGGGATCACCCGCACCCGCCAGTTGGCCGCGTTGGGCATGCCGCTGGGGCGGATGGCGAAGATCTCGGGCGGCGTCTTATCCTCGTTGCCGTAGCAGAAGGGGCAGGCGGTCATGCCATCCCCCTCCGGCTCCACGTGGAAATCCCGCGGCCGCCGGCCGCGCTCGGTGGCGATGATAACCCAGTGCAGCTTTATGGGGTCCCAGCGAAGTTCTGACATGGTAGGCTCCTTCACCCGTGTATCGTAGTAAATTCCAGCAAAGCGGCCCAAAGGCCCCAATACCATCTGCCTGTACGTGCCACGTTCGGCAACGTCAGATTTGAGATGATGACGGTGGCGGCGAGGAGGAAGCGACAGGGGCATAGCAGCGCTATGCCGACAAGCTTTCGACGAGCCAACGCCGTCAGCGCTCAAATATGGCGTTGCCCTATATGAGCCAGTTGTCCAGCTCGATCTCCTGCCCCGCATAATAGATCATCAAAGGCGCGTCCGTGGGCCAGCGGCCGATCTCCTCGTTGTCGCGCACCAGGGTCACCGAGGCGAACAGCTTGCTCTTGGGGGCCGGCTTGATGGCCTCCAGCGGGACGCTGACCTCGCAGGTCTTGGCGATCTTCCAGCGGCAATGGCCCCGGGTCGGCACCCAGACGTTGTTTTCCCTGACCTGCAACAGCCCCTCGTCGGTGCGCATCTGGAGGGGGAGCCGGTATTCCCGGTCGTAGATCAGGTGCAGGTTGAGCACGTCGATCTCCCGCAGCATGCGGGAGAGCTCCTGGATGCCGTCGATGCGGAAGAACAGGTGGTCCCTGTTGTAGCCGTAATAGAAGCTCTGCAGCATGCGGTCCGAGGAGTGCATGGCCGACCCCTGGCGGGTCAGGTCGTAGAGGCCGGCGGCCAGCCATTCGAAATAGTCGCTGATCTTGCCGTTGATCTCGGGATCGATGAAGCCGGCCGGCTCCCGGATCAGCCCGGCCGGGCTCTTCTTCTTGATCGCTTCCAGGAGCTCGAGCGGCGTGTCGATCCCCAGCAGGCGGTAGACGTTCATCAGGTGCTGGCGGAACAGCCGGTCAAAACGGTCGCTGTGAGGCGAAAAATGGTCGTCGCCGTACCACCAGAACCAGTCGCTCCCCTCGGCGGCGTAGAGCGAACGGCAGACGGTTTCCACTGCGGCATCCGCAGCCGGTTTTCCGCTCTCCAGCGCTTCGGCCACGGACGGGCTATGGGAGACGGCGGCGTTCCGCGCCGCGGCCAGCAGGTCCCAGGCCCGGTTTTCCTCCGGGTGGCCGATCCAGATGCCGTAATTGGCGTTGATCCACGAGCCGGGATGGATGCCGTGCAGGCGGCCGTCGAAGCTGCTGCGGGCCAGGACGTCGGAGCAGACGGTCAGGTTGAGGGCCGGGGAGCCGGCGATGCCCCGGTACAGCCCCTGGAGGAAGTCGTAGGCGTTGTTGGGGTAATATTCCCAGGCGTTCTCCCCGTCCAGGCAGATGGGGATCACCCGCCCCTCGCCGCTGGCGCGCCCCTTGATGGCGTGCAGCCGTCCGCAGAAGTCCGCCACGGCCCTGCCCGCATCCCACTGGGAGTAAGTGAAGCCGACCAGGTCGGAGAGCTGGTGGTCACGGAAAAAGGCGCCGATCTCGCCATGCCGGCAGGCGAAGCGCCAGGGGCGGTAGAGGCGTTCCTTGTGGTCTCCCAGGCCCCCTTCGAGGCTTTTGACCAGGATGTCTTCATCCGTGGCGATCCAGCCGATGCCGTTGTCGGCGATGATCTCCAGCGCCTCGTTGCTGACCGATCCCTCCGACGGCCACATGCCGGTGGGGGTAAAGCCGAAGACCTGCCGGAAGTAGTCGATGCCGCGCCGGATCTGGGCGCGGGCGTCTTCGGGATGGCGGAACACGGCCGTGGGCAGCGTGACGCGCGGCATGGCGGTCCGGGCACTGCCCACATCGCACAACAGCGGCAGGATGGGATGGTAGTAGGGGGAAACGGCCAGTTCCGCCCGTCCGTCCCGGTGCAGGCGCTGGTAGCACGGGATGATGGCCTGCAGCAGTTCCCGCTGGGTGGCGAAGAGCAGCTCCTTGTCGGCAGCGGTGAACTCCTCGCCCTTGGCGGCCAGTTCGGCAAAGGCCGGATAGCGCCGGCGGGACGCCTCACCGGTCCAGGCCAGGAAGAACAGGACCTGGAGGTCCAGCAGGTCCTGGTCGCTGAAGTGGCGCACCCGGTCCCGGGCGCTCCCCGGCTTCCCCTCGCCGGCCATGTAGAGCAGTTCCAGGTAGCGCCGCGACGGCTCGATCATGCGCTGCCGGTTGGCGGAAAAGAAATTTTCCAGCAGGAAGATGCGGTCGTCCTCCTCCAGGTCGGCGGGGGCCGCCTTACCCCGCTCCAAGAAGGGATCGACGGCGGTGCCGGCGGCATAGTCCAGGATCTGCTCGATCAGGGAGGGAACCAGGTTGAAGACCGCCCGTGCCCCCGGGGTATCCTCCACAATGGCCGGCATGTCGAAATAATCCTTGATGCCGTGCAGATAGGTCCAGGGGAGCGCGTACTCGTTCTTGAGCGGATCCTTGTAGTATGGCTGGTGCATGTGCCATATGACGACCACATCGAGCGGAATCGGCATCTCAGGCGGCTCCTTGTCTCTTGGCAGGTTGTTGAAGAACAGCCATCAGGCCTTCGCCCTCAAAAGCCCTTTCGTGCTGCGTAGCGCCCCTCATCCTATCCTTCTCCCAACGGGAGAAGGGATACTGTTAGCCTCTCCCTCCGGGAGAGGGTGGCCAAAGGCCGGGTGAGGGCCTCCGCGGGGCTTGTCGAGCGGGTGCGACGATCTGACTATTTTTGAACAACCTGAGTTTTTCAACAACCGCTTAGATCGCAGGTGTCCTGACGGGAAAGACATCACTCCAACTCCTTCTTCCACCCTTCCACCTTTTTCTGGTACTCCGTCAACAGCCTCTGGGCCGCCTTCAGGTCCTTGGCCTCGGCCACGATGTGGGTATGGGGGGTGTGCTGGTCCGGCAGCACCAGCACCCATTCGTCGCCGAAATGCACCTTGATGCCGTCGATGAAGGTTGCCTCCTTGTCCAGGCTGTCCTCGCTCATCTTGCGCATGATGCCCCCCTTCATCTCCCAGGCGCAGGGCACACTGGCCTGGAGGAACGCCTTCGACGGCACGTCCGCCAGGACGCTGGAAAAGGGGACGGCGCCGGCGGCACCCAGTTCCACCAGCTTGGCGATGGCGAACATGCCGTCGAAGGATGCCTGGAAACGGGGAAAGGCGAAACGGCCGTCAATGGTGCCGGCCAGGATGGCTTCGGAGGAGTTGGCCGCCTCCAGCATGGCGCGCTCGCTGCTCTTGGTGCGGGTGACCTGGCAGCGTTTCTGGTTGGCCAGCTGTTCGATGGTGGAGGGGGCCTGGACCGGTACGGCGATGACCCCTTTCTGGCCGCTGTTCAGAACGAGCGCCGTCATCAGGGAGAGCAACTCCACGCCGCTTAGGATGCGGCCGTCCTCGTCCAGAAGGGCGATGGCCTCGGCCGTGGGGTCGAGCCAGAAGCCGGCCTGCGCCCCCAGCGAGACGACGATCTTGGAGAGCTGGCCCATTCCGGCCTGCTTGTCCATGGCCCTCTTGCCGCCGCGCCCCTCGTCCACATAGGCGTTCAGGGCGATCACGTTGCACCCCAGTTCGTTGAGGATCAGGGGCAGGATCTGGCTGGCCGGCGAGAAATTGAAGTCCACCACCACGGTCCAGGCCGCCCTTTTGACCATCTCCCGGTCCATGGCCCGCAGGAAACCCTCGCGGTAGAATTCGACCACGTTGTTGATTTCGATGATGGCGCCCGGCTCGCTGTGGTGAGCGCGGCGGAAGTTTTCCTTGTAGTAGATGCGCTCCACGTTCTTGGCCATGCCGCTGGAGAAATCCAGGCCGTCGCCGTCCAGAAAGACGATCTCCAGGGCGGCCGGGTCGTCCAGCGCCTGGCGCAGGTAGAACCCCCCCACCTCGCCGAAGGTCTTCAGCTTGTAGCGCAGGATCGGCAGGGGGGTCATCTTCATGTCGCGCACATTGACCCCCGCCGAGAGGATGCCCCCCACAAAGCAGCGCTTGAGCATGCGCGAGGAGAGGTTGCAGTCCCGCCCCCCCAGGACGTAGCTCCCCTTGGGCAGGGTCGTGCCGTAGGCGCAGCCCAGTTTCGCCACGAATTCGGGCGTCAGCTCCACGTTGGAGAGCCCGGAGATCATGGCCCCCTCGAAGAGCGCCTTTTTCCACTTCTCGCCCCAGATCAGGTTGGCGGTGACGATGGCGCCGGCCTCGATCATCTTGCGCGGCCAGATCTTGACCTCGCTCTTGATGACCGCCTCGTCGCCGATGGAGGTCTCGTCGGCGACGATGACCCCCTCCTCCAGTACGGCCCCCTGGCCGACCCGCACGTTGGAGCAGATCACGCTGTCGCTGATCCTGGCCCCCTTCTTGACGTAGGAGTTGTCCCAGAGCACGCAGCGGTTGAGTTTGACCCCGGCCTCGACGGTGCAGTTGCGGCCGATGACCGAATCCTTGATCCGCACGTCGCCCAGGATCTGGCTGTTGTCGCCGACGACCACCGTCCCCTCGAGGCCGGTGGGGTACTCCAGGGTCACGTCGGCACCGATGCGCAGGTCCTTGCCCAGGAAGTCCTGCTTGGGCTCGTCGATCTTCAGGTTGATCCTCCCCTTGAAGATGTCGTGGTAGGCCTCGCGGTAGGAGTCGGTGTTGCCGATGTCGCGCCAGTACCCCTTGGCCGGGAAGCCGAACAGGGCCTCCTTGTTTTTCAGCATGGCCGGGAAGAGGTCCTGGGAGAAATCGAAGTTTTCCCCGTCGGGGATGCTTGCCAGGATCTCCGGTTCCAGCACGTAGATGCCGGTATTGATGGTGTCGGAGATGACTTCGCCCCATCCCGGCTTCTCCAGGAACTGGGTGATGCGCCTTTCCTTGTCGGTGATGACCACCCCGAACTGGAGCGGATCCTTGACCGAGGTCAGGGTGATGGTGGCCTTGGCCCTGCTGTCGGTGTGGAAATCGATGATCTTCCTGAGGTTGAAGTCCGTCAAAAGGTCGCCGCTGATGACCAGAAAGCGCTCGTCCAGGTACTTTTCGGCCGCCTTGACCGCCCCGGCCGTGCCCATATCCTGCAAGGGGGTCACGTAGGTGATCCTGACCCCGAAATCGGCGCCGTCGCGGAAGAAGTTCTTGATGACGAACGGCTGATGGTAGAGCAGCATCACCAGATCGGTGATATCGTGCTTTTTCAGCAATTCCACGATATGGAGCATGATCGGGCGGTTGAAGAGGGGGATCATCGGCTTGGGAATGCTGCTGGTGAGCGGCTGGATGCGGGTTCCGAATCCGCCGGCCATGATGACGGCTTTCATACGGTGGGCTCCTTGCGTGAAATAATGATCTCGTACCGCTTTGTAACGAGGGGGGGCAGGCATCCGTGGGCGATCCCGTCCCTCTGCGGCAACGGAGGGGATTTACAGGCCGGCCCTCTGCCGTTGGGCCTTCTTGGCCAGGACCCGGGCGATCTCCTGCTTCAGTTCGCTCAGGTCGCCGGATTTGACCACGTAGCCGTCCGCCAGCCACGCGGAGAAGTCGTCCTTGTAACAGGAAAAGGCCGAACAGAGGATGACCGGCATGTCGTGGCGCTCCTTGACCAGTTTCTGCAGCAGGTCGATGCCGCTCTCGTTCTTGAGTTTTATGTCCAGCACCACCAGGTCGAAGGCCGCCTCCCGGAGTTTTTCCACCGCCTCGGCGGTTCCGGCCGCCGTCACCACTTCATACCCCTCGTCCGCCAGCTCCTCGGCATACAACAGCCGGATGTTGGCTTCATCGTCCACCACAAGTAACCTGTTCATTTACTGTTCCTCCTTCCGGATGGGAAGTACGATCGTGAAGAAAATGCCGTTTTCGGGCACTGATTGGGCATTCAGAGGGATTCCCTGCTTTTCCAGCATGGTCTTGCACAGGGCCAGCCCCAGGCTGGCCCCCATCTCCTGGGTGGATGAAAAGGGCATCATGATGGTGTCCAGCTCCGCCTGGGGGAGGTACCGGCCGTGGTCCTGGATGCGGATGACGATGGCGTCGCCTTCCCGGTGGGTGCGGATGTGCATGACCCGCCGGCGTCCGGTGCCGTTCAGGTCGCATTGGATGATGGTACGCAGGCAGTAGGACACCTGCTTGAAGTCGATATAGGCCGGCGGCAGCTCGCTTCCTGCCGAAAACGTGCTCTCGTAGCCCCGGGCGTGCAAGGCGTCGGCCGAGTCGCGGAGCGCGGTTTCCACCAGTTGGTTCACGTCCCAGAAATCCTTGGTCGGGTAGAGGGAGTCGGAGTAGTTGAGGATCTCGTCCAGCACCCCCTCAAGCTGGCGGGCCTCGCTGACGATGGATTCGATGAAGTTGCGCTTGGGATCGCCGGCCGGGGTGTTTTTCAACATGGAGCGTGCGAACCCGCCGATGATCATCAGGGGGTTGCGGATGGAATGGGCGATGCTGGAGGTGATCCGTCCGACGAGGGCCATCTTTTCCATCCTGACGATCAGTTCCTGCTGTTCCTTCAGCTTGGTATGGGCTTCCGTGACCCGGTTGAGCTCCTCCTGGAGCCGCTCGTAGAGGGAGGCGCGCTCTATGGCGAAGGCCACGGGGAAGGTGAAGGTCTCCAGGGAGTGCATGTCCTCCGCCGTGATGCGGCGATGGGTGATGCAGTTGTCGGCGATGATCATGCCCACCCGGCGGTTGCGGGAGACGAGCGGCATGAGCAGGAAGGTATCGACCCCCAGCAGCCGGGCAAAAGCCGGGTCCACGTCGGGATGGTGGTAGGCGTCCTCGATCAAAAGCGGCTGTTTCCCGTCCAGGGCCTTGATGAGGATATGGTCGGTATTGGCGAGCGGAACCGAGATCTGCTCCAGGATGTCGTGGAATTTTGCCCGTTCGGCGGAGAGTTTGTTCTTGCGGAAGCTCTGGGCCAGGGTCTGCAGGTCCATGTCGTTGCTGGCGATCTCGTCCCAGACCTGATGGGCCTCCTCGAAGTTGCGCGGCCCGATGGCCAGGTATCCCTGAAGGTGATCCCGCTGGTGATCGGTCATCAGCAGAAAGGCCCGGTTCATGCCGAACCCCCTCCCGGCGGTGATGGCCGTCAGGGCCACCGACAGTACCTCCTCCAGGTCTACGGAACTCTGCAGGACGGAACCGAGTTCGTGGAAGAAGCGGATTTCGAGGCTCTTGCTGTCCAGGAAGCTGAGCAGGGACTGGATGTGGATCTTCTGGCGGCGATATTCGTCGTGGATCAGGGAGAAAACCGGCCCCAGAGGGTGGCCGCTGGTTTGGAAGCGCTCCAGGTCGCGCCTGAAGTTGGGACAGTCGCAGCATTTCTCCAGGATGCGCCGCCGCGGGGACTCCAGCAGGTCTTCATCGCCCTCGCGGATGTTCGGGCAATCGCCCAAGGCGACCACATCTCTGTCCCAGCAGCACTCCCAGTCCACGCGATCCCTCGTTTATGCCACGTACGTTCAAGATAAAGCGTAACTAATTATACCAGGAGACCGGCACTCTTCAAGTGACGACGGACAAATTCGCGGCGGGGCGCGCTACCGTATCTTCCAGGTGGTGCCCTGGGCGGAATCGAGCAACTGTATCCCCTTTTCCAGGAGCAGGTCGCGGATCTCGTCGCTTCGCTTGAAATTCTTGGTTTTGCGGGCTTCGGCCCGTTCTGCGATCAGTCCCTCGATCTCCGCCGGGGAGATGTGGATCTGATCCGCCTTGGCGCTCTTGACCCCCTCCAGCCACGTCGCCGGGCGGCTGCCGAACAGGCCCAGAACCCGCCCCACCTCGGTAAAACGGTCGCGCGTCCGGGCGATGAGCGCCAGGCCGGCCGGCTCGGGTTCGCCCATTTCCGCGAGGAAACGGTTGGCGGCGCGCACGGCGTCGAACAGCACGCCCAGGGCCTGGGCGGTGTTGAAATCGTCATCCATGGCCTCGCAGAAACGGGGGATGAGGTTCTCCTGCCGGTCCTGCAGTTCCAGTCCGGCCCCCGCCGGCGGCTCCCCTGCCGGCACGCCGGCAGGGACGGGATGTGCCGTCAGGACTTCGTCCAGGGCCGCCAGGCAGGAGTAGATCCGTTCCAGGCCCGCCTGGGCCTCGTCCAGGTTCTGGTCGGAAAAGTCGATGGGTGAGCGGTAGTGGGCCGACAGGATGAAGAAGCGCAGGGTCTCCGGGTCGAACTTCTCCAGCACCTGACGGATGGTGAAGAAGTTGCCCAGGGATTTGCTCATCTTCTCCGAGTTGATGTTGACGAAGCCGTTGTGCAGCCAGTAGCGGACGAACTGGCAGCCGTTGGCCGCCTCGGACTGGGCGATCTCGTTTTCGTGATGGGGGAAGACCAGGTCCTTGCCACCGCCGTGAAAATCGAAGGTCGCCCCCAAAAATTCCATGCTCATGGCGGAACACTCGATATGCCAGCCGGGGCGCCCCTTGCCCCACGGCGACTGCCACCACGGTTCCCCGGGCTTGGACCCCTTCCAGAGGGCGAAGTCCATGGGGTGGCGCTTTTTGTCCCCCACCTCAACCCGCGCCCCGGCCTTCATCTCGTCCAGGTTGCGCTTGGAAAGCTTGAGGTAGTCGGGGAAGGTCTCCACGGCATAATACACGTCACCCTCCGACTCGTAGGCGTGTCCCTTGGCGATCAGGGCCTCGATGATGGCGATGATGCCGCCGATGTGGTCGGTGGCCTTGGGCTCCACCGTCGGCTTGGCCAGCCCCAGACGTTCCATGTCCTCGTCGAAGGCCTGGATGTAGCGGTCGCTGATGGTGCGGTAGTCCACCCCTTCCCGATTGGCGCGGTTGATGATCTTGTCGTCGATGTCGGTGTAGTTGCGCACATAGGTGACATCGTAGCCGGCATACCCCAGGTAGCGGTAGATGACGTCAAAGACCACGTTGGCCCGCGCATGGCCGATGTGGCAGTAATCGTAGACCGTTACCCCGCAGACGTACATTCCGGCCCTGCCGGGCGTGATGGGTACGAAGACTTCCTTTTCACCGGAAAGGGTGTTGTAGACGCGCAGTGCCATGGTACGGCTCCCATAAGAAAATTTGTTGTTCGTTTTCGTGCTGCGGCCCGGCACCGGAGGGGCGATATCCGCCCCGCGCCGTCGTATGCCGGAACTCCCGGCGCAGGCCGGGGAAAGGGTTACTTCACCACGCTGGGGCCCTGGGCCGTGAGGGTTACCACGGTTACGCCCCGGCGGTTCTTGCGGCGGCCCTCGGCCGTCTTGTTGCTGGCGACGGGGATGGAGCAGCCATAGGCGTTGATGCTGATCCGCTCGGGATCGACGTCCCCGTTGTGCAGGATCTGGTTCTTGATATTGACGGCCCTGACCCGGGAAAGGGTCATGTTGTAATCGAACGGCCCCGTGTAATCGGCATGCCCTTCCACATGGGCGGATACCTGGGGATTCTTCTTCATGAACTCGGCGATCTCCCTGATCTTCGCGTAATATTTCGGGTTGATGTCGGCTTTGTCCACCTTGAAGTTGATGACCAGCTTCATCAGCGGTTTTTCGTCGTACACGATCCTGCTGTCGGGGACGGCGGGGCAGTTGTCCGTGGCGGCGGTAAAATAGCCTGCGCTGGACATGCCTTTTCGCGGCAGGAGCGGCTTTACGGGAACCTCGATCAGTATGGGCGTCCGCTCCGGGGGTGCGGGCGCCGCTTCCGGTTCCGGCTTTTTGGGTGCCGGCGCGGCAGGGATTGCCGCCGCGGGCGGCGTCGGCCGTACGGGTGCCGTGGCCCGTGGCGGCTCCGGGACCGCCGGGACGGCAGCGGCCGGGACCGGGACCGGGACCGGAGCGGGAGCCGCCGGAGCACGGGGGGACGGAGCAGGCTGAGCCTGAGCCGCAGGTGCCTTCGCGGCTCCGGCGGGCGCAGCGGGAGCGCTCCCCGTCGGGCAGCCGTCCTTGTCCACCGGGGTTCCCCAGGGGGTTCCGGGGCATTTGTCCAGATAGTTGGGCACCCCGTCGCAGTCGGAATCCAAAAGGGTTACGCCATTGAGTCTGGCGATGCAATCCGTCGTGGCTGTCCCGGGGGGAGGTTCTTTCCGGGCCGCGGCGGCTGGCGGCTCGACCACGGGTGCCGCGGCTTTTGGTTTTTCCTGGCCGGCCTCCGCCCCTGCCGGGGGCGCGGCGGTTTCTGCCGGTTCCGTGGACCTGGCCGGGCAGCCGTCCTTATCGACCTTGGTATTTTCCGGCGTTCCGGGGCACTTGTCCAGGTAGTCGGGCACGCCGTCGCCGTCGCTGTCCAGGGGGCAACCGTTCTGGTCAACCTTGACCCCCGGCGGCGTTCCGGGGCATTTGTCCAGGTAGTCGGGCACACCGTCGCCGTCGCTGTCCACGGGGCAGCCGTCCCGGTCCACCTTGATCCCTTTCGGGGTTTCCGGACATTTGTCCAGATAGTCGGGCACGCCGTCCTTATCCGTATCCACCGGCGGCACCCGTCTCAGGTTCTTGTCATAGCCCAGAAGAAACGACAGGCCGAGGGTCGACTCGAAGTTGCTGCGGGCGGCCATGTCCCGGTACACGAAGATGTGGCGCAGGTCCATCCGCAGCGCCAGATAATCCTTGAGGAAGTATTTGACACTGGCACCGTAGTCGAAAAAAGCGCTCGTGGAAGAGGGACTGCCGTCGCCGTTCACGTACATGCCGCCGACGCCGACGGCAAGAGAGGGGACGAACCGCTCCCGGGGCAGCAGGGAGTAGAGCGCCTCGGTACGCAGGAGATAGGCGGTTGCGGAGTTTTTGTTCGATTTCAGGCGGGTCATGGCCACGTCGAGCCCGGCTTCGACCGCCAGGCTGTCGATGGCGTTGCGGCCGATTATGTCGTATCCCAGGCGGATGCCGTAGCTGGGGCTTGCCTCCAGGTTGCTGTGGCCGTCGAATACGAGCACGCCGACCGCCGGGGTAAGGGAGAGTGAAGGGGTGACGGCGGCGGATTGGCGGGGTGCGCGAAAATCCACGACCGCCAGGCAATCCCTGTGTGCGGACACGAACGCGATGCCGAGGAGTATGGATACGATGAACCTGCGCAACGATTTCTCCGCCCACAGTTAGAGATTCAAACTGTTACCATATACTACGTATAGCCACCTACTTTCAACCAAAACCGCTAGTTCGCGCGGTTCGGTTGTCAATTGAAAAAATGTGCGGCCGGAGTTCCCGCCGGTTTGCAGGCCGCGGCTGGCGACGCATGGACACCCGTTTAAGAATTTGACACCGTACCCCCTTTTTGATATAGACCATAGAAGGTTCAAGTATTTAAGTACTGTGCCACCACCTATTCAGCGGGGAGTCGCAGATGATTATCCAGTGTGAACAGTGCTCCACGAAATTCAGGCTCGATGAGGCCAAAGTCAAGGATAAGGGCGTCAAGGTCCGTTGTGCCAAGTGCCGGCATGTCTTCACCGTCACGAAACAGCAGGATCTGGAATCCGCGGGCGGCGCCCTGGCCGGCCTTGATCAGCCGTTTGCGCCCGGGCTGGATGACGCTTCGACTCCTGGTGCCGCCGTTCGGGAGGAGGGGCCGGCCAGCCAGCCGTTTGCCGCTGGAGACCCTGATGATGTCTCATTCGCTCCGCCGGCGGTAGAACCGCCCCCGGCTCCGGCAGGGGCGGCCGATTTCGGTTTTTCCTTTTCGGATGAAGCGGCTGATGCCGCCGCCGGTCATGAGAAAGCCGCGGCTGCCGCCAACGAGGCCGATTTTTCCGATTTCGATTTCGGGGACGTGGCTGCGGCCACGGCACCGGTGAGTACGCCTCAGGCCCTTGATTTCAGCGGGGGAGAGCTTTCTGCCGCGGCGCCGGCATCTGCACCGGATGCCGCCGGTTTCGACTTCGGCGATGAAAACCTGTTCGGCGATGCCGTTGCCCCCCCCGCACACGAAGAGCCTGCCGAACCGATCTCCTTCGATTTTTCGGTCGATGACTTTGCCGATTCCCTGGGGGCGTCGGAAAAGGCGCCGGCAGGGAAGGAAGCAGCGAGCGGCAGTGCTGCGGCCAAGGCCGACGAACCCTTCAGCCTGGGGGAAATCGATTTCGGCGACGAGTTGACCTCGGTAGCCGTGCAGCATGTCAATCCCGAGGAACTCAAGCCGGCTCAGGAGCTGCTTTTTGCCCCCCTGGCCGAAGCGCAGGAAAAGAAAGGCCCCGCCGTGGGAGAGGGACCAGACGCAGCGGCCTTTTTGTCTACGCAGGATGAAGAGCTGCCGCCGCTTTCCATCTCCTCCCGCCGCAAACAGAGCCCCGTCTTCATGGGGGTGGCCGCTGCGCTTGCCGTGGCTGCCGTGGCACTGCTGGGTTATGCGGGGTACTCGATGTTCGGCGGGGAAAAGGTGGCAAAGGAGAGCGGGCGCATTACGGTGCGTGGTATCAACGCCGCTTTCGTCAAGAACAGCACCGCTGGTGAGCTCGTCGTGATCAGCGGCGAGGCGGTCAACGAATTTGCGGGTCCGCGGGCCGCCATACAGGTGAAGGGGATGATCTACGGCCCGAACGGGCAGGTGCTGGCAAGCAAGAGCGCCTTTTGCGGCAACCCGCTGACCAGGGAGCAGTTGGCCGGCATGCCGCTGGACAAGATAGAGGCGGCCATGGCCAACCAGTTTGGCGATTCGCTGGACAACCTGGAGGTGTCGCCGGGGAAGGCGATCCCCTTCGTCATCGTGATTGCCAAGGCACCGGCGGACGCCAGGGACTACGGCGTGCAGCCGGCCGGTTCCACGGTGGCCACGGAGAAACAGAAGTAACCGTCCCCCACATGGGCGGAGGAAAGAAAAATGGCCGTGGAGCAATTCCACGGCCATTTCTTCTTTTCGGGGAGGCGAAAAACCCTAGAGTATCTCCACCAGCTTGATGTCAAAGGTCAGGTCCTGCCCGGCCAGCGGATGGTTGGCGTCGAGGGTGATGGTGGTGTCGGTCACCTCGGTTACCATGACCGGCATCGTCGAGCCGTCCTGGAGAACGACCTCCATATGCTGCCCCGGCTCCGGGTTGATGTCGCCCGGGATCTCGCTGCGCTCGATTACGGCCACCAACTCCTCGGCCCGGGCCCCGTAGGCCTCCGCCGAGGCTATGGCGACCTGGACCCGCTGGCCCGGTTCAAGGCCGATCACGGCCGCTTCGAATTTTGGGATCAGGTGCCCCTCGCCGATGACGAATTCCATCGGCGCGCCGGCCTGGCCGCCGCATCCGCACGCGTCGTCGCTGCATTCGTCGGCGCCTTTTTCCGAGCTGTCGAATATGGAGCCATCCTCAAGCGTGCCGGTATAGTGCACGCGAACCTTGTCGCCGTTTTTTGCCTGTGCCATGTGTGTTTTCCTTTCGTTGTTTGATTCAGCCATCTGACAGATAGGTGGGGAACAGGCATAATCCGTAAGGGCCGATGCATGTATGATGTGTTCGGTCAACGCTGCTGCGAGATCAGTTCTTCCAGCGTTCTTCTGAGCAGTGCGGGCTCCTTGCCGCCGATCTTGACGCGCTTGTGGCGCGAGGTTTCGCCGGAAACGATCTCCACCGCCGATTTGGCGACATGGAACCGCTCGGCCAGGAATTCCCGACAAAGCTTGTTGGCGGCGCCATCCACGGGCGGCGAGGTCAGGCGGATCTTCAGGGCGTTGTCCTGGATGCCGCATACCTCGTTTTTGGATGCCCGGGGCTGGATGTGAAGGGTGATGATGATGCCTCCGTCCGTATCGGTACAGAGGGGCGGGTCAGCTTTGCTCATCGCCGGAGAGCTGACGGGCATGGCTGTCCAGGAGGGCTTTGAGGCTTATCTCGAACTGAACCTTCTGGCGGCGGACCTCTTCGATGCGGGCCTTGAGGTCGCCCAACTGGCGTTCGGCGTCCATCACGATCCGTTCGGCCTTGAGCTCGGCCTCGGAAACGATCAGCGCCGCCTCTTTCTGGGCATTGGCTTTCATCTCCTCGGTGATCCGCTGGGCGGCCAGCATGGTTTCGCGGAGGTCTTTCTCCTTCTCGCCCATCTCGGCCATCTCCCGGTTGTGCCGGGCCTGCTGCTCCTTGAGTTCGTTGTTTTCGCGGATCAGGCTTTCCATTTCCGAGGCGATGGATTGCAGGAAGGCGTCCACATCTTCCGGGTCAAGGCCTCCCAGCATCTTGCCTTTGAACTGCTGCTGCTGGATGTCGAGCGGGGTGATCTTCATCGCTGGTTAACCTCTCAATTTGAGTGACATGCTGGCCGTCATGAGGTACTGGTAGGCGGTATCGAACACCACGATCTGCAGCACGTAGATCAGGGCAAAGGCCACCAGGGGGGACAGGTCGAGCATGCCGGTGTCGGGCATGTGGCGTCTGATCCTGCGCAGGAGCGGGTCGGTGACGCGGTAGATGAAGTTGACGATCGGGTTGTAGGGGTCGGCGTTCACCCACGAGATGATTACGCTGGCCAGCAGGATATACTTGTAGATGGTCAAAAGGCCGTTGCCCAGTTCCACGATCTTGGCCAGCGCCAGGAGTATGTTCGCAAAGAGTACCACGTCTGATCGCTCCGTATGGTGCCCGGTCGGCATGATTTTATACGATAAACGGGCTAGAATATGCCTCAAAGTAGGTGTAATGTCAAAGCAGAAAGACAGATGCTTGTCAGGGAACCGCGAGTCTGGTATAAACGGTCCGGCAAAGGCGGCGCATCCGGGCCGCCTTCTTTTTATGGCGAGGTGTGACGATGAACGAGTACCGGCAGTACCTTGATTGCGCCGTGACGGCGGCCCTGGCGGCGGGAAGCTTTCAGCGCCACCGTTTCGCATCCCGTCTGGAGATCGACCTGAAGGGGGACAAGAACCTGGTGACCGAGGTGGACCGAGAGGCCGAGCGGCTGATCGTGGAACACCTCCTGGACCGCTTTCCGGGCCACACCGTTATTGCGGAAGAGGGGGAGTATCCGCCGGGGGACCCGCAGTTCCGCTGGATCATCGACCCCGTGGACGGCACCACCAATTACGCCCACGGCTTCCCCTGGTTCTGCGTCTCCATCGCCCTGGAGGCGCAGGGGGAACTGGCGGCCGGGGTGATCTACAACCCCATGTCCGACGAACTCTTTACGGCCACCCGGGGGGGCGGCGCCTATTTGAATGGCCGCCGGTTACGGGTTTCCGCCAATTCACCCATCAGGAACACCCTCCTGGGCACCGGTTTCCCCTACGACTGCGCCACCGACCCGGCCAACAACTTCGCCAGCTTCATCGCCTTCCAGAAGGCGGCCCGCGGCATCCGCCGGGCCGGCGCCGCCGCCCTGGACCTGGCCTTTGTGGCCGCCGGCCGCCTGGACGGTTTCTGGGAGCTGAAGCTCAAACCGTGGGACGTGGCCGCCGGGGTCCTGCTGGTCCGTGAAGCGGGGGGGACGGTGACCACCTTCGACGGCTCGGCCTATGACGTCTTCAACGACCGCATCCTGGCCACGAACGGCCTGATCCACGACGACATGACGGCCTTGCTTGCCGCAACCGCCGCGGGAGCCGCCCCATGACGCGCAAACGGACGGCACTCCTGCTCTCCGCCTTTGTCCTGCCCGGCCTGGGCCAGCTCTACCTTGGCCGCAAGGTGGCGGGCATCGCCATCATCATGGTGCTCAACCTGCTGCTGCTCCTGGCGCTGTTCGTGGTGCTGAAGGGGCTCGGGCCGGTGATTGCCGCCAAGATGGCCGCCGGTGCGGTTACGGTCTCGCCCGGCGAGGTGATGGCGGCCCTGGAGGGGGCCTCCGGTTTCGGCAAGGGGCTCTTGGCCGCGTTTGCCCTGGTGTGGGCTTGTTCCGTTGCCGATGTCCTGCGCTGCCGCGACGGGGAATGATTGCCGGGCGTCCTGTCTTTGAACTGTGTCGTTTACACAACATTCCGATTGACAAACAGTGTTATTTTGTGAGAAATTCAGAAAACTTTACTATTGCGGAGAGCAATTGCACGGCACGTGCAACAGCGGGGATATCATGATTCATTCGCAGGTCATCGGCAGCGGAGCGTATTCACCGGAACGGGTGGTCAAAAACGAGTTTTTCGAAGATCTGGTGGCGAACGCCGACGAATGGGTGTTTTCCCGCACCGGCATCCGCGAGCGCCGGTTTGCCCGGGAGGACCAGGCGACCTCCGACCTGGCGACCATTGCCGCAAAGCAGGCCCTGGAGGCGGCCGGCATCGACGCCTCCGAGATCGACTGCCTTGTGGTGGGTACCTCGACGCCGGACATGATCCTGCCGGCAACGGCCTGCATCGTCCAGCACAACATCGGCGCCGCCAACGCCTTCGCCTTTGACGTCAATTCGGTGTGCAGCAGTTTCGTCTATGCCATGGAAGTGGCCGACAACTTCATCAAATGCGGCAAGTACAAGACGGTGATGGCCATCGGCGCGGACACCTACTCCAAGATCCTCGATTTCGAGGACAAGTCCACCTGCCCGCTGTTCGGCGATGGCGCCGGGGCGGCGATCCTGAGGGCCACCGAGGAGGACAGGGGGGTGCTCTGCACCTACATGCGCAGCGACGGCAGCGGCTGGCCGCTGATCCAGGTACCCTCCTCCGGGTCGCGCAAGCCGGTCACCGCCGAAACCATCGCCGCCCGCGAGAATACCTTCAAGATGGCCGGCAAACAGGTCTATATCTTCGCCACCGAGGTGATCCCCGAGATCATCGTGGAGATCTGCCGGAAAGGGGGCATCCAGACCTCGGATCTGGACTATATCATCCCGCATCAGGCCAACGTGCGCATGATCGACTTCATCGCCAAGAAGTTCGGCTATCCCAAGGAACGCTTTCTCCTGAACCTGGACCGGTGCGGCAACACCTCGGCCGCCTCGGTGGCCCTGGTGCTCGACGAAAACCTGCGTAACGGCACCATCAAACCGGGCAACCTGGTCCTGACCATGGGCTTTGGCGGCGGCCTCTCCTGGGGCGGGCTGCTGATCAGGTTCTGATGCCGGCCAGACAGGCCCTCTGACGCCATCCGCACCGGGCAAGGCCACCATCGTTATGGTGGCTTTGCTTTTTTACCCCCCATGGTGTAACCTTCTGGGTGCCCCCGTCGTCTAATATGCAGAAAAAGCGCATGGACGGACAGGGATGACGCCAGGGGGACGCCCCCGTACACCCTCTCACCACGCGCCATGACCAGGGATATTTCAACGATTGTGACCAGTGTGCCAGAGCAGACTTCCGACGAAAGCCTGATCAGCGCTACCCTTGCGGGTGACGATGGGGCCTACGCACGGCTGGTAACCCGCTACAAGCGGCGCATCTTCGCCCTGACCGCGCGTTTTGCCCGCGACAGCGACGAGCTCGAGGACATTTGCCAGGAGGTATTCATCAAGGCCTTTGAAAACCTGGCGTCATTCCGGCATGATGCCCCCTTTGAGCACTGGCTGACGCGCATTGCCGTGCGGGCGAGCCACGATGCGCTCCGCCGGCGGCGGCGTGAAAAGGGGCAAAGCGGTTTTGACGACTATGTTTTCGAGGTGCGGGACTCCGCCGAGGAGGCGCACCGGGAGGCGCGCGAAGCCCGTGAAGTGCTGAAGTGGGCGTTTACGCGCCTCAAGGCGGACGAGCGGATCGTCATTACCCTGCTGGAACTGGAGGGGCATTCGGTACGGGAGATTTCGGCATTGACCGGGTGGAGCGAGACAAACGTGAAGGTTCGTGCCCATCGGGCGCGTCAGGTGTTGAAGCGGGTACTGGAGGAGAGCGATGAACGATAACGCGGATGAAAGATTGGACCGGCTTTTTGCGGCGACGCGTACCGTACCGGTGGACACCTCCGCCCTGGAGGAGCATTTTGAAACCAGGCTGATGGCCAGGCTGGCGGAACGGCGCAGGAACGCCATCCCGTGGTATGTCATGATGTGGCGCATGGTGCCGCTGTTTGCCGTCCTGGTGGCCGTCATCGCGGTGTACGGCACCAGTTTCAGTTCGTCGCCTTCCGATGACCTGTTTGCCGCCATCAGCACCGGTCAGGAAGAGTATCTGGCGCAGAACATCCTGACGGGGGAATGATATGAAGAACTTCAAGGCGATAGCGGGAATCCTGCTGGTGTTCCTCATGGGCGCCGCAGGCGGGGCCTTGGTAACCCACATGGTCCAGAAGGCCCATTTTGAGCAGTCCATCCTTGCCAATCGCAAGATGAGGGAAGAGGTGATCGTCGAGCGGCTCACCAGGGAGCTCGGCCTGGACGGCAGCCAACAGGAGCAGGTCAAGGCCATTACCCATGAAACCCATGAAGGGATCGGCAGGCTGAAAAAACAGATCCATCCCCAGATCGAGGCCCTGCTCGCAACGGGGCAGCAGCGCATGGAAGCGGTGCTGCGGCCGGACCAGCGGGAAAAGTTCAAGAAGCTCGTCGCCGAACGGCGGGCGGACAAACACCAGAAGGATGATGACCGGGGCCGCAAGTGAGACGACGCTAGCGCTTCACCCCCCCAACCCCTGCGCCGGCCACGATGGGGGCGAGCCCGGCAGAAGTTAACAATGCCTGCACCTCATGGTGCGGGCATTGCTGTTTCCACCCCCCGTGGAAGCTGTCGGCCGCCAGCAGGATTCCACTCGGCCCGAGGAGCGCCACCAGATTTTCCACAACCCGCCTGACGTCACCCCGTTTGTTGATGATTGGCCCCCCCAGAAGTCCGTTGCAGAGGATCAGTCCGAAGGGGCGCTGCTCTCCGGACATGGCCAGGAGGTCGGCCTGCCGGAAGGAAATGGCCCGCTCCGCGCCGGCGGCGAATACCGGCGCCACCCACTCCCTGAAGGCTGCCTGCCGCGCCGGGTCGTGGGGAAAGGTGGCATGGGCCGCCGCCCACACCTCCAGCGGATCGATCGTCCAGCCCTCGATCTGGAAATTCCCAGGTGGTATGCCATGTGCGAGCAGCAGGCGCGCCAGGCCATAGGTCGCGGCGCCGTCTCCGCAGGCGGCATCCAGGCAGCGCAGCGGTTGTCCCGTTGCCGTGCGTTGTTCCAGCCACAGCCGGATGCTCTCGGTCTGGTGCGGATAACGGTCCATGGCCCCGCCGTAGAACCGTTTCGGCATGCCGGACCAGAAGAGATAGCACCGGCGCGCCTCCCCATCGGCTAGCAGCCGGTGCAGCAGACGCGCCGGGGTCGTGCAGGCGGACAGGGCCGGCGGCAGGGCCGCCGCCACGCCGGCCCAACTGGCCGCGTCGCCGAAGGCCCCGGCCGTAGCCGCCGGGCACGTGAGGGCTGCCCGCTGGAAGCGGTTGAATACCGGCCGCACCTCGGCCAGGGGGAACCAGAGCTCGCTCTGGTAATGGGTCTCAGGGGTCGGGCAGAGGCCGGGGGCGGGCCAGGGGGGTGGACAAAAGGCGGCACAGGCGGCTGACATGCGCCTGAGCCGTTCAAGATCGGCTTGGAATGGGGCAACGTCCAGCCGGGACGGGATGAGTTCTTCGAGACGGCACTCCGCATCCCCGGGGGCGAGGGACGGGGTGAAGCGGATCATGGGAAGCTGGCGATGGGCCGGTAGAGGGTATCCCGCTCCACGGGGGTCCGGCCGGCCTTGCCGATCATGCGGATGATCCCCTCCTTGGTCAGGGCCTGGGGGCTCCGGGCCCCGGCGTCGTGGCCGATCTTTTCCTCCACCACGGTGCCGTCCAGGTCGTTGACCCCGAAGGCCAGCGCCACCTGGGCGATCTTTTCCCCCAGCATGACCCAGTAGGCCTTGATATGGTTGAAGTTGTCCAGGAAGATGCGGGCAACGGCCAGGGTTTTCAGATCGTCCAGGCCCGAGGTCCCCTTGATGTCCAGTTTCAGGTCCGAGTTCTCCGGCTGGAAGGCCAGGGGGATGAAGGCCTGGAAGCCGCCGGTGCGGTCCTGCAGGTCCCGCAGCAGCTCCATGTGCCTGACCCGGTCGGCCGGGCTTTCCACGTGGCCGTAGAGCATGGTGGCGTTGGTCTTCAGCCCGGCCTGGTGGGCCAGGCGGATAATCTCCAGCCAGCGGGCCCCGGAGATCTTCTCCGGGCAGATCCTGTGGCGCACCTCCTCCACCAGGATCTCGGCGCCGCCCCCCGGCATGGAGCCGAGCCCGGCAGCCTTGAGCCGTTCGAAGACCTGTTCGATGGCCAGCCCGGAGATGCGCCCGAAATAGTCGATCTCCACGGCGGTAAAGGCCTTGATGTGCAGGCTTGGCGCGGTCTGGCGGATGGCGGTCAGGACGCGTTCGTAGTGCTCGAAGGGGAGGTCGGGGTGGAGCCCGCCGACGATATGCACCTCGGTGGCGCCCTCCTCTTCGGCCTGCCTGGCCTTGCGGCACACGTCGTCCAGGGCCAGGGTATAGGCACCGTCGTCCCCCGGGGTGCGGGAGAAGGCGCAGAAGGCGCAGCGGTTGACGCAGATGTTGGTCGGGTTGATGTGGCGGTTGACGTTGAAGAAGACGTTTTTGCCGTTCTTGCGTTCATTGGCCAGGGCCGCCAACTCGCCGATGGCCAAGAGGTCGGTGGAGTTGAACAGGAAGAGCGCCTCGTCGGCGTCGATGCGCTGGCCGGCGCGGACTTTTGCGGCTATGCTTTCAAAGTTGCTCATGGGAAAACCTTCGCGTGGGTTACGGGGAGACCGGCCGGGCCGGCATTATCCCTTGGGTTCCAGGAGTGCCACGGCATGGGCGGAAATCCCCTCGCCGGTTCCGGTGAAGCCGAGCCCCTCCTCGGTGGTGGCCTTGACATTGACCTGTTCCAGGCCGGCGTGGAGCACGCGGGCGATGTTCTCCCGCATTCCGGGGATGTGGGGTGCCATCTTGGGGCGCTGGGCGATGATAGTGGCGTCCAGGTTGCCGAGCCGGTAGCCGCGGCGGTCGGCGACCGTCATGACGTGCTCCAGCAGTTTAAGGCTGTCGGCCCCCTCGAAGGCAGGGTCGGTGTCCGGGAAGTGCTTGCCGATATCACCCTCGCCGATGGCGCCCAGAATGGCGTCGGCAATGGCGTGCAGCAGGACGTCGGCATCGGAATGCCCCAGGAGTCCCTTTTCCCAGGGGATCTCCACCCCCCCCACGATCAGTTTTCTTCCCTCCACCAGGCGGTGGACGTCGTAGCCGTGCCCTATGCGCATACATCCAAACCTTTCCACAGCTTATTCTAGAAAAAAACATTTGCCACAGAACCACTGAGATAAACATTTCAGTGAGTTAGACAATATTTAGGTCAAATTTTTCTTTACCATTTAAGGATTTGTGAATATTTGAAAGAACTCTGTGATTTTTCTCTGTGTCTCTGCGTCTCTGTGGCAGAAGTGCCTTTTTAGGTTTATTCAGCCTTCAGATCCCGCGCCATCAGTTCCGTAACCGCCTGGCGGGCGGGTTTGTCCTCGTGGAGGATCTGGTAGGTCTTCTCGACGATCGGCATCTCCACACCAAGGCGCAGGGCGAGCTGATGGACCGACTCCGCCGTTTTGACCCCCTCCGCCACCATGCGCATCTCCCCCAGGATATGGGCCAGGCGCATTCCCTGGCCGAGCTTGAAGCCGACGGTGCGGTTGCGCGAGAGGTCGCCGGTGCAGGTCAGGACCAGGTCGCCCATGCCGGCCAGGCCGGCGAAGGTCGCCGGCTGCGCCCCCATGGCGCGCCCCAGGCGGTTCATTTCCGCCAGGCCGCGGGTGATCAGGGCTGCCCGGGCGTTATGGCCGAAACCGAGGCCGTCGCAGATGCCGGCGGCGATGGCGATCACGTTTTTGACCGCCCCTCCCAGCTCCACGCCGATCACGTCGTTGTTGGTATAGACCCGGAACTGGGGGCTGCTGAAGGCCTCCTGCATGCGCCGGGCGTTGGCCTCGACGCGGGATGCGGCTACGATCAGCGAAGGGAGTTCCTGGGCCACCTCACGGGCAAAGGTCGGCCCCGACAGGGCCACATAGCCCTCGGCCGCCTCCGGCGGCAGCAGGTGGCCGCAGATCTGGGAGACGGTCTGGAGCGTCTCCAGTTCGATCCCCTTGGAGGCGTTGGCGATGACGGTCCCCGCCCCGATGGCGGGGGCGATCTGCTTCAGCACCCCCCGCATGACCTGCACGGGGGTCACCAGCAGGATGATGCCGCGGCCGTCGATGGCCCCGCGGAGATCTCCGGTTGCCACCAGCCCAGGCTGCAACGGGATGCCGGAAAGATACAGGGAGTTGGTGTGGGCGGTGTTGATCTCCCGGACCAACTCGTCCTCGTAGGCCCACAGGAGGACGTCATGACCGTTGGCGACCAGGCGGTTGGCCAGCGCCGTCCCCCAACTCCCCCCGCCGATGACGGCTATCTGTTCGCTCTTACTCTTCATCGTTGTTATAACCTTCCTCCAGTCGCAGGTCGTACCCTTCGGCCAGGGCCTGGCGGGCGGTGTCCACGCTGTCCAGCACCAGGCGCCGGATAAAGGGGTGGCGGCTCTCGGGCAGGAAGCCTCCCACTAGGCTTAAGGCCGTGGCCAGGGTGCGTTGGACCGCATCGTCCCCGCTGCCGGTCTGTTGCATGTAATCGGCGGTCAAGAGCAGCCGCTTGATGATCTCGGCCCGGCGCGGGATGATCATCTCGTCGCAGAACAGGTTGATCTCGGCCTCCAGCGCCTCCGCCGTCACCCCATCCACGCCGTCCTTCTCCTCCAGGGCCATGAAGCGTTCGGCGGCGTCGTAGACGGCCGGTTCGGACAGGATCCATCCCTCCAGGCTCGGGTCGTCCAGCAGTTCGTTGCTGGTCATGACGTAGCCGGGGATCTTCTCGACGATGCCGTCCAGGTGGTTCAGGCTGAAACGGGGGATGTAGGCCTCGGGCTTGAGGGAATCGGGCCGAAACAGGCGCATGTCCACGTAAAAGTCGGGCGGCAGGTAGAAGCCCTGCTCGCGGCTGCGGTGGAGGGCTTCCCGCAGGGAGGCCAGGGCATAGGCGGGTGCGACCGGGAGCAGCATCTCGCCGTTGATCAGGTCCTTGAGGACGAGGTTGTATTCCTTCTCGTCCCGCATGCGGTAGCTGACCGCATTCAGAAGCCCGTCGGACTCTCCCGTCAGGAGCAGCAGGGCGGCAAAGGCGGAATCGTCCAGCTTCCAGGCGAACCAGAGGGAACGGGCGCCATAGAAGTCGATGGGGCCGGCCTGCACCTCGTGGAACGGGAGCGGCGCGGGGAATGACTGGGGGAGTTCCGTCGGTTCCCTGATGCCCATGAAGGAGAGTCGCCGGATGCTGCGCCGGATCAGGTCGGCTGCAGCGCCCTCGTGGCGCCGCTCGGCCCTGGTCAGCACGTCCAGCGCGCAGCCGCTCTTGATCCGACCCAGGGCCAGGATGGCCTCTTTGACGATCTCGGGCCGCTCGAAGGAGAGCAGGATCTCCAGAAGCGCCACGGCGTCGGGAGAATCGAGTTCGGACAGCCGGTGGATCATCCGCTCGCGAAATTCGTCGGCGACGTCCAGAAAATTGTCGATGAAGCGCACCAGGCCCCGTTCGCCGTCCTTGAGGCAGTCGTCGATGAACCCGTCCAGGGATGCGGCGCCGTATCCGGTCAGGGAGGCGAAGGGGGGGGCGGTTACGTCGATGCCGCTGTCGTGCAGGAGGTCCAGGAGGGCCAGCTTGCCGTCCTCTTCCAAATCCTTGCGCTGGATGGTGATCTGGATCAATTGGTCCATCCAGGCCGATGCGTCGAAAAAGTCCAGCATGCAGGTGTAGCGGTAGATGGCGGTGCCGTTGTGTTCCTGCCACAGCTTGCGGACCAGCGGGTTGAGTGCGCGTTTGCCCGATTTCTGCAGGCGCCGGCCGATGCGCTCCATCTGGTCGCCGGTCAGGTCGTCCCGTTTGAGGAAATCCAGAAGACGCATGATGCGCCGCCGTTCCCGCAGGGATCTGTCAATTTTCAAAGCTCTGGTCATAATGATCTTTTTTACCACGGAGGACACGGAGGGACAATCTGGGGAAAGCAAAAAAAGAAGAAAGGTTCTTATTTTTTTGTTAACGCTCTTTGCACTCCTCCGTGTACCTCTGTGTCCTCAATGGTGAATGCTTTTCAGCTTTTCAGCCGTTACTCGGTTTCTTCGCCGCTTTCGTCCGTCCCGTCGTCGAGGTCGTCCTCTTCCTTCTCGGCCAGCTTGGCCACGGCCACCACCTTCTCCTTCTCCTCGGTGGTGATCAGGCGTACCCCCTGGGTATTGCGGCCGATCACCGAGAAGCCGGAGACCGGCACCCGCAGGATCTTGCCGTTGTCGGTGATCACCATGAGGTCGTTGTCGTCGGCCACCTGCATGACGTTGACCACGCTGCCGTTGCGCTCGGTGGTCTTGATGGTGATGATCCCCTTGCCGCCGCGGCTCTGATCGCGGTATTCGTCCAGATCGGTGCGCTTGCCGTAGCCGTTCTCGCAGACCGTGAAGATGGTGGAGCCGACGGCGGTGTTGTCAACGATCTCCATGCCGATCACCTGGTCGTCGTCGGACAGGTTCATGCCGCGCACGCCGCGGGTGACGCGTCCCATGGAACGGGCGTCCCCTTCGTTGAAGCGGATGGCCTTGCCGTTCTTGGAGGCCAGGAAGACGTCCTTTGTACCGTCGGTCAGGGCCACGGAGATCAGGCGGTCGCCGTCGTCCAGCTTGACGGCGATGATGCCGCCGCTGCGCACGTTGGAGTATTCCACCAGCGGCGTCTTCTTGACCACGCCGTTACGGGTGGCCATGAACAGGAAGGTGTCCTCGCTGAACTCCTTGACCGGCAGGATGGTGGTGATCTTTTCGTCCATGGCCACGTTGACCAGGTTGACCACCGCCTTGCCCTTGGTGGTGCGGCTTCCTTCGGGGATCTCGTAGACCTTGAGCCAGTACATGCGGCCGGCGTCGGTAAAGCAGAGCAGGTAGTCCTTGGTGGAGGCGATGAAGAGCTGTTCGACGAAATCCTCTTCCTTGGTCTTCATGCCGGTCTTGCCCTTGCCGCCGCGCCGCTGGGAACGGTATAGATCCACGGCGCTGCGTTTGATGTAGCCGGTGTGGGAGATGGTCACCACCATATCCTCGTCCTCGATGGTGTCTTCGAGCGTGATGTCGGCGGTCTTGTCCACGATCTCGGAGCGGCGCTTGTCGCCGAACTTGTCGCGGACCTCGGTCAGTTCGGCCACGATGATCTTGAGGATCTCGGCGTCGGAAGCCAGGATCTCCCGCAGCCGGGCGATGAAGGCCAGCACATCCTCATATTCGGCGACGATCTTGTCCCGCTCCAGGCCGGTCAGGCGTTGCAGGCGCATCTCCAGGATGGCCTGGGCCTGGATCTCGGTCAATTGCACCGCAGTTTCGTAGCCGGCAGGGCGGGGCAGGTCGAGGCGCTTCAGGTATTCCGGGTCGGCGAACCGCCCTTCCATCAGCCCCTGCTTGGCCTCGGGGGGGTCTTGGACTCGCGGATCAGCTCGATGACCGCATCCAGCCAGTCCAGGGCGATCTTGAGACCTTCCAGGATATGGGCCCGGGCCAGAGCCTTCTTCAGTTCGAAGTTGGTGCGGCGGGTGACCACCTCGCGGCGGTGATCGACGAAGCAGTCCATCATCTCCCGCAGGGTCAGCACCCGAGGGCGGTTGTGGACGATGGCGATCATGATGATGCCGAAGGAGGTCTGCAACTGGGTATGCTTGTAGAGCTGGTTGAGCAGCACCTCGGCGTTCTCGTCGCGCTTGACCTCGATGACGATCCGCATCCCCTCCCGGTCCGACTCGTCGCGGAGGTCGGTGATCCCCTCGATCTTCTTCTCCTTGACCAGGTCAGCGATGCTGGAAACCAGCTTGGACTTGTTGACCTGGTAGGGGATCTCGGTGATGATGATGGATTGGCGCTCCGATTTTTTCTGGACCTCCACGTGGGCCTTGGCGCGGATCTGGATGATGCCGCGGCCGGTGGTATAGGCGTCCCTGATCCCCTGGCGGCCGTAGATGGTGGCGCCGGTGGGGAAGTCGGGGCCGGGCACCAGTTCCAGCAATTCCTCGAAGCCGATCTCGGGGTTATGAATCACGGCGATGATGCCGTCGATGACCTCCACCAGGTTGTGCGGCGGTATATTGGTGGCCATGCCGACGGCGATGCCGGCGGAACCGTTGACCAGCAGGTTGGGGAATTTGGAGGGGAGGACCGACGGCTCCAGCAACTCGTCGTTGTAGTTGGGCGTCATGTTGACGGTTTCTTTGTCCAGGTCGGCCAGAAGCTCGTGGGTAAGCTGGCGCATGCGGATCTCGGTATACCGCATGGCTGCCGGCGAATCGCCGTCCACCGAACCGAAGTTCCCCTGGCCGTCCACCAGCGTGTAGCGCAGCGAAAAGTCCTGGGCCATGCGCACGATGGTGTCGTAGGCCGCCGTATCGCCGTGGGGGTGGTATTTGCCGATCACGTCGCCGACCACGCGGGCCGATTTCTTGTAGGGCTTGTTGTAGTCGTTGCCCATGTCGTACATGGCGTACAGGCAGCGCCGGTGCACCGGCTTGAGTCCGTCGCGCACGTCCGGCAGCGCGCGGCCGATGATGACCGACATGGCGTAATCCATGTAGGAGCGTTTCATTTCGTCTTCGATATTGACGGATATCTTGTTGTGCGGCGTGGTGGGAGCGTTAATCATCGATTCCTCTTTCAGTGGCTTCTGTTCCGGCGGTCCGGCGCTTTCCGCCGTGGGTGCCGCTTTTTCGACCAACGGCGAATCCTATCACATTATTCGCGATTTGTCTCTAGTTCATGATGCGGGGGGCGTGGGGGGATTTTTGCGGAGGGGAGGGATCAATACCGGTAGCGCAGTTCCATCTTGAACAGCTGGTTCGTCCGCTGCGCCCCGTCCACCAGGTTCAGGTTGCTGATCTTCTCGACCCCGTATTCCACCTGGGCGTCCACGTCGCCGTGGACCGGGACGGTCCAGAAGATGCGTCCGGCGTGCTTCGATTCCATGACTTGGCCGGGCACGCGATTGGTCCGCCCCCGTTCGGTGTAGAAATATTCCAGGGCCACGTTGTTGCGTACGCCGAACCAGTGGGAGTAGCGGCCGAAGAATTCCTGGGCGTTGGTGCCTTGCGAGTGGCCGGGGGTCATGTTGTGATAGACGTAGCCGGCCGGAAATTTCCAGTCGCCATACAGCATGACGCTGCCCAGGAAATATTCGAAGCGAAAATCGTCCCGGCCGGACGACGTGAGTGTGGGAATGAAGATGCCGGCCACATAGCTCTCGACGATCGGCCAGACTTTGCCGGCGTTGTCCTCGCCCGAATACTCGGCATAAAATTCGGTATTGCGCAATTGGGGAACCCGGAACCGGAGGTCGAAGCCGGCTATGGAATTGTTGTGGTTGGTATAACCCCCGCCGAAGATGTCATCAGTGAGGCTCGCCTTGCTGGTGAAGCCGGGACCTCCCTGCTGGCGGATGAAATTGATGCCGTATTCGAACCAGTCTCTCGGCTTGACCGCCAGCTTGAATCCTATGAAATAAGGTCGCCGCAAGGTATCGCCGCTTCCGGTCTGGTCGAAACGCGAAACGATCAGCGCATATTTCAGGTCACCCAGCCAGCGCTTGACCCAAGCCACATCCAGGGGTTCGGGGCTGGACAGCTTTATCTGGTCGAAATTCTGGGCATTGTTGGTGAGAACCGTGGACCCGCGATAACCTGGGCCGAACCAGTTTTCGTCGCGTCCGGCCAAAAGTTCCAGCCCGCCTCCGCCAAGCTTGATGTAGCCCCGGTTCAGGCGCAGCGTGATGTCATCCTGTGAAGCGAGGAGTGATGGCTCCAGCAGGCCGGTCACCTTGTCGCTGAGATACCCCTCGGCCGCCCAGCGCAGTTCACCGCTATTGCCTTTGGGGTGGATCACGCCGTTATTGTTTTCCAGGAGCGGGGTCCCCTCGGTGCCGGTGGTGTGCACGATGCTGGAAGACAATGGCCGCAGGTCGCCGCCGATGAAGCCGAAGGCCGATTGATGCCCGGGATCGAGGGAGTCGCGGTTGTAATCGCGCGGCAGGCCATCCAGGTAGACGTATCGTAATCGGATGGATGACACGGGATTATAGTCGATAAACGCCGGCTTTTTGCCGGGCCGTTCCCGCAGGGACACCTCACGGGGTAGCAGGTCCCTGACCCGGCTGATCAACTCTTGGGCAAATGTCGGGGCGGCCAGGTCCTGCGCGGCCAGGTTTTTCTCCGCCTCCACTACCAGCCGGGCCGCTTCGGCCTTGGAATATGGTCGCAGCCCGTGGACATCGGACCTGACAAGGCCCATTCCGGCCAGTTTGTCAAGATAGCTGTAGATTGGGCTGTCCAGGGGGACGTTGGCGGAGGAGAGAGCCCAGAGTTGCGTTACGTCGAACGCCAGCAAAATCAGAACGACAATTACAATTTTTTGCATGATATCCTGCTTTTTGGGGCCTTATTCATGATTATAAAGATACATGATCAACGCGCCCCTCGCCCGGCTATGACCACCCAAATTGTTTTGAAGAGCAGCTTGATATCAAGCCACAATGACCATTGCTCGATATAGCGGATATCAAGCCGAACCACCTCATCAAAATCCTGTATCTGATTTCGTCCGCTCACCTGCCACAAACCGGTAATGCCCGGTTTGATACAAATACGTTTGCGCTGCCAGTTTTCGTAGGTTGCGACCTCATCGGGCGTTGGCGGCCGGGTACCCACCAGGCTCATCTCACCCTTGAACACATTCCAGAACTGGGGTAGCTCATCAATGCTCGTCTTACGGATGAACCGACCCACTCTGGTTACCCGGGGGTCGTTCTCCATCTTGAACATGGCACCATGCATTTCGTTGCAGTCAAGCAACTCATTCTTGTGCTCTTCCGCGTCTACGGTCATCGATCGAAACTTCCAGCACCTGAAAGTGCGGCCATTTTTCCCCACTCGTTTCTGTCCAAAAAAGAGCGGACCCGGCGAATCGAGCCGAATAGCCAGTGCTATGAAAGGAAGCAGCACCCCCGTGATGAGCAGGCCAACAAGCGAACCGAAAATATCCAGGCACCGTTTAAGAAAGAGTTGGCTGGCGTCAAACGCCTTGCTGTAGTAGGTCAGCATGGGGATTTCGTTATGGAACATCGAGAGTTCTTTGATTGAGGTGGGGGCGTCATACAGGTCGATTACCATGCGCACGGTGATCCCCATCTCCTGCAGTGGCCCCAAATAGTCGTCCACTTCGTCAAGGTGTTCCCGCGGTAACGAAAATACAACCTCATCGACCTGATTCTGTTTGCAGATATCTATCAGGTCATTCACATTGCCGAGGTTCGTACAGCCTTGCACATCTTTATCGTCAGCCTCACCGCAAAAGCGCACCACGCCTGAAATAACCAACCCCCATGCAGCGTGCCGGCGGCAGAGACTAATAAATCTGAAGACTTTATCGCCAGACCCGACGATCAAAATGTGCCTGACGTTGTATCCTTTACGCCGGAGGTAATGGAGCAATAGCTTAATACTGCCCTTGACCGTAACGATTAACACCAGCGAGATGATGGCGAAGCTCCCCAGCAAAAGTCTACTGAAGCCCTTGGGGTCGATGAGGTAGATACATGATGCGGTAATGACGACGCCGATGATGTGAACTTTGACGAGGCTGCCAAACGTTTTTGAGAGTGCTTTGGTGCGCATGGAGGCGTAAAGGCCGGAATGGGCCAGCAGAAAGAGCCAAACGGGCACAATAACCATAAGTACCCAGCTGTATTTATGGAAGTTGCCGAGGCGGCCATCAAATTGCTGGATGAGATTATATGCCAGCACGAATGCCGTTATAATTGCCGCGGTATCAGCTACCGCCGCAAGTTTTGTAAATAATTGTGCTTGTTGTTTGAGCATCCAGTGGTTTCGCTTTGTGTATAAGGAGAGAAAATATTACTATTTTAACAGTATAGCATGAACCCTCTGGAAGGCAAGGAAAGCAAAAGGTTAGCCAAGCCCCGGAGCGTTCACCGGCCATCGCTGCAGAAAATGCAATTCTTAGGCAAACGGTTTGATGCCGGTCAGAGTCCCGTGATCAATCATGCCCAAATAATTCCGGCACGGAAAACTGGTTGACATAGGAGGTATAAATGCCCCGCCCCCCCTGTTCTTGTACCTTTTTAGCAATAAAAGGATCATTTATCGGATGTGTAAATACGGAAATTTTCTCAGAAAACTTTCCCTCATGATTAAAAAAACGTTGCGTTGTGAGTGTTACGGCGCGAACGTCGTATGTTTTTGCTGCATCAAAAATCTGGCGATTGGTTAACGCACTGCGATAGGAAGTGAATATCTCGCCGGCAAAAAAATTGCCCTTCCGAATATCAGGTAGTTGCTCGAAGTCGTATACTTGGGGGATGAATGACTTGCCTAAGCTTGGGTCGCCGATTTCGTGCCTGGCCATAGCATAGGCATCATAAAATCGATTTTTGACATCAAGGACGAACCGTGTTTCGGGATGTTGGCGAGCGTAGCCGACAATATCGGAAAAGCGGCATGGTTGGTGACCTTCTGCTTTCATTCTTTTAAGATAGTCAGCATAAGATGTCTTGTCGATTTCTCGCTCCTCGCCGCCATGATAACAGACTAGATGGTTATCTGAGGTAACGGACAAATCAACCTCAAAGATGCGGAATCCCCTTTCCCAACCTTTTTCGAGCGTTTTTAAAGTGTTTTCACCACCATATAGCTTTGGCCCCAAGCCATGGCCTATAACAAGAAACGGTTCAGCATCGAGCCAGGAATAATCATTTGCGGCGTGTGCTGTTATGGATGCCATATTGTTGCGGGGCATTTGTTGGTGATGTCGCCACCGACGTAACGCACCGTTGAAAAGTACTGCATCTGAACGAAGCAGAAACTGTTTTACTGTGGCCCGGTTTTCTGGTTGTAGCAGGCCGAGAATTATAATTGCAAACTGAACAATAATCAGTGTGCTTACGAAATATAACCTCATCGTTTGCTTTCCAGTACCTTGGGAATAATCTCAACCATCGGGACAAATTGTCTGTTGTACAGTCCTTCTTTTGAGCGCATCAGGAAAGGGGGGCTGTGGTCTCCGACGATAATAAACCGCGTCGGTGGAATATCGGGATCGGCAATCAGGCTTCCAAGCGCTGAAAACGTTGAGTAGAGTGTCCCGGAAAGATTGCATACATCCTGATATCGAGAAGAGAGATCAAATGATTGACATGCGAAGGAGGACGGGTGATCGGGGACAGCATAGGGATAATGCGAATTGAGCGTCAGCCAGTATATAAATTTGGGAACAGTTGGAGTGGCTCCCTCTGACGATATGAGCAGTTGTTTAATGAGTGATGGCATTTTGTCGTCGCAGATACCCCGGAAATTAGCGGATCCACAGCGTTCATGGGAGGGCAGCAGCTTATCAATGTCATCAATAAACAGGCTGCTACGAAACCCGGCCTGAGGATACCACTCGTTTCTGCCAAAAAACATCGACATAAATCCGTGAAGTGAAATGGTTTCATAGCTTTTTGCTGCAAGCAGCGCTGGGAGGGACGATTCTGATAGGACATCATCCGGGTCCGAAGCCTGACGTGCATACAGTTCACGGAGTTCGGCCGATACCGTTGCTCCATGGAAGGGTATCGTAGTATGACGCACCTGATAGCGTGATGACAGCTTGGGGTCGATAAGCGGCGCAACTAAGGCTTGGTTAAGGGCGGGATCACTGGAGAGCCCCCATGACTCCACAATCACCAAAACAATATGCTGCGGCTTCAAGGTGTCTGCAATGAGATCGGCATGCACGCCAGACGTCGCATATTCCATTTGACCAAGTTTTTTGGGTGGTATTTTTTGTCTCGTAAGGGTTGCCTTTACGTCCCGGCTCACTTTCACCAAGGCCGACCCTGCAATATTATAGCTGAAATGGGTTACATCACCCCAGCGTACAAGACCATTCGAACCATTCATTATGTCCAAAAGAATGAAGCATATGGGGACAATCACTAAAACGCTTCGGCCACGAAAGCTGGCTTTGGGTGGAGAGGCTGTCTCTCTTTTGAAAGTGAGGTACCACATACCCAAAAGGGGGGCGACTACGAGAACCAAAAGCAATGCAAGGGCTGCTGGTTTGAATGCAGACAACTCGCGAAAGATTGTCAAAATTATCATCGGTCTTAGATGATAGGTGGGGGCAAACGCGGCCAGTAGATCAAGGATAAAAAAAACGAGATACATGGCCGCAGCCCAGTACCTGCCAATAATGGGCGAGCAGAGTCCGACCAGGCAATAGTCAAGATTGATCAGGGCGCGCGAGGATGTTGCGATGGCACTGAAGATGCCGAATATGAGATTTGGTACTAGAATGTAGCGAAAAAAATAGCTCATCTATATTAATTTTCCTATAATATAAAAATTTTCACAATTATACCACTGTCAAGTAGACGCTTTCTGTCTGTTGGGCAATCACATCCCAGTTGAATTCGTGCTCAATTCGCCGTCGTGCGGCAGCTGCTTTGCATGGCGCTGCCACCATTTGTTCAAGTCTCTGCGAGAGTATAGAAACATCGCTGACGGGAAACGTTTCACTTGCCTCGGCAAGTTCTAAATTTGCTGGAATATCACTTGCGAGAATTGGCAAATTATAGCTAATGGCTTCCAGCAATGCGATCGGCAGGCCCTCATGATAGGAGGGTAGTACAAACAAGCCGGCATTTGAGAATATTTCCGCAAGCTCCTTGCCACGAATAAAGCCGGTCATAACGATACGAGAATCGAGTGCAGCCTGCCGCTTCAACTCGCGGCTATAATGGTCTTCGTGGTCAGCATCCCCGGCAATTACCAGTTTCCAGTCAGTTTTGCACTTCGAAAAAGCCCCTATCAGGTCATGAAAGCCCTTTTCTGGCACAAAGCGACCAACCGCTAGAATGTATTTTTGCGGCTCAAGCTGATGGCTGGCAATCATGGCCTCAGGCGGTATAACCGGTGGCAAGTTAACACCATTAGGAATATACGGCGCCTTCCGATGAAAACGGATTTCAATAATCGTGGCAATATGACGGGACACAGCAATAACTGTATCTGCAAAATGACAACCTGCCACTTCACCCATGCGCAGCACGGACTTCGCAATCCATCCCCATTTTCCGCGATTATAGTCAGGGCCGTGGTGAGTCATTACAACCGGAATGCCACATAATTTTGCAAAAGGGATCAGTAGCGAGGGACCTACGGCATGGATATGGAGCAGATCAAACTTTTTGCGGTTTACGGCAACTTGCAGAATACCTAAAAACGTCTGAAGAATGGCTTCAAGACTCTTCTTTTTGGGAGCCCAGAGCGGAACAATAGAAATTCCAAGGTATTCATATGGCGTTTTGCTGTTAAGATAAGGGGCTCTTCCAAACAAAGTGACATGGTGGCCGAAAGCAGCCAACCGTGGGTACAACTCCTGACAGTGCGTTTCTATCCCGCCCATTACGCCGGGGATTCCCCTTGTTCCCAATACGGCGATCCGCAAAAATTTCTTATTTGCTGGCATCGTTCCTGCCTCTGCACAGCTTCTGCTTGATAATCCACTTGAGTGGTGTCAGTTTGTCTTTTCTCATCGCTGGTGCGACACTGCCAATCATCCAACAGTTTTTTTTGCAAGCTTTTACGGATTCTCGCACCTTGCGTGCCTGCTCACTTTGCCAAATCTCTTCAAAAGTCTGAGTTGTTAGATCTCCCATCGGCATTTCAGTATCCGTTCCGTTGCAGGGCATTACTTTTCCGCAAGGATCGACAAAAAACATATCTGTTCCCACCTCACAAGGTAGCAAACGTTTACCGCCACGAACGTAATTAGCCATGCCGTAGTTAAAATAAGCACGGAACCAGTTTTTTATTCGTTTCGTTTTTAGTAGCTCCCGTGACAAACGTTCAAATTCTTGAGCCACCATTTCGGGATCGCTAAAAACATTGTCAGCTTTATGAAAATAATAGGAATTATGTGTTGAGGCAGTGGCGAACTCCAAGTCCATGGCATCAGCTAAGCGGTACAACTCGATCATGTCTCTTGCATTAATATCAGAAACAGTAATCCCGAACCCAATATCTTTCAATCCTAGGGCCTTTAATTCAAGTAGTGAGCGTAGGCCTCGATCAAAGCCCTCAGATATTCCGCGCAGTTTATCGTTAGTCGCGGGTAATCCCTCGATGGAGATACGTATGCCAATGTTTGGAAACTGTTTGGCCAAGGCAACCATTCGGTCAGTAAAGTAGCCATTGCTAGAAATGACCAGGCGCTTTGTCTTGGTAAGAGCTATAGCGACAATCTCCGCCAAGTCTTGGCGAAGGAACGGCTCTCCGCCGGTTATGTTAATAAAATCGAGCGTGTTCGGAAGTTTTTTTATGATATCCGGCCCTATTTCCATTGCCGGTTTTGTTGGATATTGCCACGTGTTGCACATGTGGCATTTGGCGTTGCAGCGATAAGTGACGATGATGCAGGCTTCCATGTCAATCCTTTATTTAGTAGAATAATAGCGATTATACACGTTTTTGAAGACCTCGACAGACTTCCGTGCGGAGTCTTCCCACGAAAAGCGGGAAAGGTTCCTGTACCCACTCTGTATCAGCTTCGTTCTCAATAATGGCTCATGCACGATATGGGCTATTCCTTCTGCCATTGCCTCTATGTCATCTGGATCGCATATAATCGCAGCATCACCCGCAACCTCGGGAAGAGATGACTTGTCAGACGTAATTACCGGGAGACCGTATCGCATAGCCTCCAGTACCGGGAGCCCGAATCCTTCATATCGAGAGGTGAAAATGAATAGTTGAGCACAGGCGTAAAGCCGGAAAAGCTCGGCATCGGTTACATACCCTTTGTATATGATATCTGAAGCAAAAGGCGAACTTTTCGTCGCCCCGGCTACCGTCTCAAAACCTTTCCCAGGCATGCCACATATCACAAGTTTCAGGCTATCATCATATTTGTTTTTGTATCGTTCAAAAGCCTTTATCGTGTTAAAGACGTTTTTACCGGGGTGGTCGACCGTGCCAACATAGAGGATGTACTTTGAATCAACAGGTGAAACGACCTCCTTCTCATGGCTGAACTTCCCGGATACTGCACAATAGGCAACGGTAATTTTTTTTTCATCTACACGAAATAATTCAATAATATCGCGCTTTGAGCTTTCCGATATGGTGATTATGTGGTCGGAGAGCTTTGCCATGCGCGGCACTATAAACTGGCGGTATAATGTCCGAAGCTTTGAAAACTTATTGTGAAGTTTGAACTCGATTGTATCATAGATCACTGATACCGTTGGCCTTACTTTGAACAGCAATGGCGAGAAATTGGGAATGTAGACTATGTCGGCCCTTTCCCGCAAGATAATCAGGGGGAACATAAATCCATTGAAGAGGAGATTAGCGACAGGTCGCATTTTCGATATGCCGTAGGGTCTAATGGATATATTGGGATTGTTGAAATTATATTCAAGCAGCTCAAAATTATCCACATTGGTATAAATGACAAATTCGATACTTGGATCAATTTTAGAGATTGCATCGACAATCTCAAGAAAATACCTGCCAATGCCGGTCATCTTTTTTCCCAGATAAGCATTAGCGATGATTCGCATTTGCTGTCAGCCCCTCTAGCGTTGTCAATATTGTTTCCATCATTTTATCCCAATCGTATTTTTTGATATTTTCATAGCCTCTCTGGATAAGGCAAGCGCGCAGTTCCGCATCGGAGAGAACCCGTGTGAGTGCCGCGGTAATCTGCTCTTGGTCAGCCGGGTCAACAAGTAGTGCCGCATCTCCGGCCACATCCTTAAGCGATGAGTTATTGGAGGTTATGACCGGACAACCGCACCCCATCGCTTCGACGACGGTCAGGCCAAACCCTTCGTAGAACGAGGGATAAACATAAGCTAATGCAATCCGATAAAAGCTTGCAAGGCGTTCATCGTCAAGATAACCGACAATGTGAACGTAATCTTGGGCCCCTTCCTTCTCGGCAGTCTGCATGATTTGCTCTTCGCAATGATCATTTTTCCCCGCTACAACAAGATGAAATTCTTGGCCGAGAAAGGTGTTGGCTGCGGCAAGGGCCTTGATGACCGAATCCAGATTTCTGCGTGGTTCGGCGTTACCGACAAACATGATGTACTGCAAGTCCTGCGGGAGCTGGTGCTCTGCAAGAAACTCGCGATTTGCACCGTTCGCATTAAACACAGTTCGATCATATCCAAGCACGATTTCTGTGATAGGTATATCGGTATTAAATGACGGTATATAACGTGGGATATCGCAAGCGGTGTTCGCAGATATCGAAAAGAGTTGCACATTTTTGTTAATGGAGTAAGGAAGCAGAAAACGCCATAACCGCCCCCAAAGCCCTGTCCATTCTGGATACACAAAGAAAATAAGATCATGGACAATAACGATGCATTTACTACCAAAGACCGTATTTATGGGGTCAAGCGAAAAGGTGTAATCGCATTTATGCCATATCGCCAAGAGGCGGATGTGAACGGTCTTCCACCACAAAAACTCAATAAGCCTTCCTGGTTTGGTGTTGAAAAGCCTGGATTGACTGGGCCTTGCCACAATAAATTCGATATCGGTGTCAGCGGTATCTAGCCGTGAAATTATTTTCCTGGCAACAACACCAATTCCGGACTTGTTTCTTACCGCTTCTCTTGCATCAATTAATATTTTCAAAGCTTACCTTCCGAAAATGTATGCATGCTACTGGCTATGACAGCGTTCGTATTCCATAAGTATATTTGTTATACACATATCCTATGTATATCCAGCTCATATATGAATCAATTATCGTATAGTTTTCGCGCGAGAATAAAGAACCAAGTAGGTTGAAAACAAGTAAACATAAGGCAATCTGACTCTCGATACGATTATTTGATAAACAAAATGCCTTAATTTTTTTGAATTGTATGAAGAAAAGAAAAACAAACACCATGAATCCAAAAATTCCAATCCTTGCAAAGACGTCGACAAGGAAGCTTTCACCGCTACTAAATCCCATTCCATAACCAAAAATTTTGTTTATTATTATATCGTATAATACAAGAATGCTGACAAGGTGAGCGGCAGATGATTGGTCAACACCGGTAAAATCGAATGCCGAAGTCTTGCCCTCCATGAAGTAACCAATAAGAATACTCTTAAATACAAGCAGTGAGGCCAACAGGCTTAGTAAAAGTATGCTGGCCGCAACAATTTTTGCCATTTTTCTTTTTGATATGAGATACCATACAAAAATAGGAGAGATTATTAAGAGTATCCATACGCCTCTAGTAATAGTAGCTATGATTGTGGCAAGTATTACAATCATGTAGGTGCGTTTTTTTCTATAAAAAGCAATAATAAAACCTATTGATGAAAAGTAAGCCATCCCGATTCCAGAATAAAATATTGAAAAAAACCTTTTTATATATCCTAATGTGTCTCGAAGAATAAAACTATAACTAGATGCCGCAATTTCTCCTATAAATTGGCTTTCATTCATACCTACTGATTCGATTGAATATGCTTTTGGTGATAGGTAATAAGTATTTAATTTGTCGAATACAAAATACATCGCGATGCCGACAATAATAACTATAATACACAATCTGAGGTAAATTATTTCCAGTGTCTCAATCTTGATTTTTGCCAGATAAACTAATTTGCCTAGAATAAGATAGATCGCAAAAGGCACCATCTGCATGTAGTTTGCCATTTTGGTGCCTTCTACGTCATCACCTACAAAATAATAAACAGTACAAAAAAATAAATATACTAAGATAGTGTAATCAAATATATCAAATTTATATTTTTTAAAATTATTTATTAGTAAGACTGTTACAGGAACAATAATAAAACATAGTAACTTTATGGCGGCAATTAATTTGAAGTTATTTAAAAATAATTGCGTATTATAAAGAAATACTGTAATTATGTAGGTAAAAGGTGTAGCTATTACAACAAAGTATATGTATAATTTCGGCTGTAGAGCTGAAAAGCAAGCTAGTGGTAATATTATTAACAACGATAAGAACAGTGCATCATTTTTTATTAAAGAAGCAAGAAACAATAGAAATAATGATATGGATGCAATTATAGAATATTTATCATTATATTTGAAATTTAATAGCTTTGATTGCATATTTCGAGGCACTCACTAAACAAATCATCAATACTGATATCCATAATGCAATTCATTCTGTCACAGCCTTTGGCCTCATAACAAGGGAAACAATCATCAGACTTATATATGACCCTGGCATTCTTTCCGAGTGGCCGCCAATGTTGTATATTATTTATCCCTGTCATGAGTGTTATTGATGGAGTATCAAATGAAGCGGCAACATGGCCTCCTGCTGAGTCAACGCCAATATATAATCGAGCGCCAGCAACTAAAGATACGAATTCTTTCCAATTGAGTTTATTGCAGAGATTCTGGCAATTTTTGACGTCAAGGCCGATTTTTTCGTTAATGGCATATTCCCTCGCACCATGGCCAGTGAGCATTACGGAGTAGCCGTTCTCTGCCAATTTCTGTACCAATTGACGCCATTTCAGGCTATCCCATTCTTTGTTTCGTTCTCCCGCACCCGGATGCACAACAATATACTTTCCAGCAGTTTTGTCTCCTGTGCTCTGCTGAGAATTGGAATGAAGATGATAATGTAGAGGTCTATGATAGTCTGCAACTTTTGGAAGCAGGCACGCCAAGGCGTAATGATATTCCGCAATATGCTGATCGCGCATTTGCCAATTCAAGCGCTTTGTCAGTAGAGGGCCGTACCCGCCGCTATCATAGCCAATGGTTGTTGGTATTTTCGCTTGCTTTAGCAGAATTATGCTATTCGTGAAATATGGACTCAACTCTATGGCAATATCATAATCCAATTTGCGAATTTCGTGTAATGAGTGCCACCATGATTTCAGGTGAATCGAAAATTTTTTAAACCTGTTGATTTGAGCCCTATTTAGTTGTCTCACATCATTGTGGTGAATCCAGGAAATGTCCGGATGTCCTTCCAAAACACAATGTGCCCAGCTTCCAATAAGAAAACCTATTTTACAATTCGGGTAAACATCTTTAAGTACGGGAATCAAGGCTGTTGAAATAATTATATCACCAAGGTGTCCACTGTTTGAAATAAGTATTCTTGCTGGTGTCCTTAACTCCACTTGTCTTTCTTTGGTAATTACTCCAAGTATTTTATCTATAAAAACCTGGAGATAATATCTGTTGCTATTGATCAAATAGCCTTTGTTAAGCGGTGTGGCAGCCAAAGGAATGCCCTCTATACTTTTTTATCAGTTTTTTCATGGTCAATCGGTAAGCCTTGCGAGCAGCGCGGAAAGCCAAACTGGGAACAGCAAAGACGGGGACAGTTATCAGCCAGAATTTCGGCAACATCCAATATGTTCGCAAACACATACTAAAGGCCTTCATGAAAAAAACGACCGGTAAACCATCCAGTTTCGCCCCCATGACGGCGTAGCGGACATGTACGGTTGAGACTGTCGACAATAGCGCGCCATAAGGCCGGCTGAACTTGCCGAAGAGTGCAGCGGCGATCTTTTCATATCCCTCAACATCAATTCTTAGTCTTCTCAACCGCCCCTCAGTTAGGAATGAGTCATTTCCACTTCGCCACCCCACACACTTGTCATGGACATAAAGCCAGCACGGTTTTTTTTGTAACATCCGGCCTATAACATAAATGTGAATATATGCGTTATAAAAAGATGACAGTTCATATTCAGTAATAATTTCATCCCAGAGCGATTTGTTTACAACTTGACCTGCAATATATCCAAAATAATCTCCCAGTATTGAGAATATTTCTTCGCACCCATTAAGTAACACAGTCGATTTTAGTTTGCCACCAGTAATAGGTCTTGTAACAATTCTATGAGACATGTCAGGGGAATACCCATAAATATTTAGGCTCATTCCTGCGATATTCTCAAATTTCTTCAAAGAAGCAAGAATTTGTATGACTGCCCCTTGCTCTGCAATGTCATCGCTCCCCATAAACCAACAATATTCTCCCTTGGCTAGTTCCACTACCTTGAGAAAATTTCTATCTGCCCCCATGTTTTCAGGCCACCGAAAATAGGTTATCCGCGGGAAACGATCACGAAAAGATTCAACGATCTGCCGTGTGTCGTCCTGCGAAGCATTATCGCTGACGACGATTTCGACTTCGTCAGTTGCTTGGCTGATGACACTCTCCAATGTCTCGCCAATAAAGGCTCCGCGATTATAAGTCGGTATACAAATTGATAAAAGGGGCTTCATTCAAGACTCCGCATGCTTGGCTCTGATACGCTTGACAGCCAAAGGAAGCAGCCAGGCAACCGTGAAAAGGTAGGACAATATCAAGCCGATAAGTACACCGTATTTCCCGTAATAACGTGAAAATACAAATTGACATATGATACTGAGTACGGCTTGAATGGGCACGATGATGATAAACGGCCTGATTATGCTCATACTCTGCAAAATCATAGCATATGTATCAGCCCAGACTCTGAGGCAGAAATAGAGGCCGAAAACCCCAAGGAATGCAACGGGCACGACAATTTTTTCTCGTGTTGAAAGGAGACCTACCACCTGTGGCATTGCTGCCATTAACAACAATGTGGCGCTGACGACAATAGCAAAGCCAGCCATCAATGCTTTTGCGACTATAGCGTCGACTGTTTTCCAATCTTTTGCGGCAAGGCTCTCGGAACATGATGGCCAGATCGCGAGGATAATAGCGTTATAGATGAAGAAAACTATCCCGAATACTTTCGACGCGATGTTGTACTCTACGATGTCTTTGGTCGTTAACACCTGAGAAATAATAATATAGTCAACCTGGAGCGTTAAGGATGCCATGATCCCAAAGAAGAAAAATCTGCTGGATCGCTTTAGTATGGGCTTAAGTAATGCTTTTTCAAACCTTCCGCCGTTATTGTAAGAGGTACGATAAATCGTAAGCAACGCAATCGCCGGAAATAACGCTTGTGGAATAAATTGAGAAAAAACGGAAAGTTGCAGGCGCATGTCCCCCGCATAAAGCTACAGAGCCAAACCAGAATTAGGCCTGCAATTGACGAGGCTGCCAAAACCATATTTGCCCAGTACCCTTTTTGTTTACCATACCATATACGTACTGCCATCCCACCAACGCCGGCAATAGTCGATATTACAACCGTAAACGTAAAGAGAGCGCCGGAAAGCTGCGCAGAAACATTACCGATGTCTTTTAGGTACAAAGGAGCTAGAATACTAGCGCTTGATACAAAAATAAGCAGAATCAATAAACCAAAAGACGCTGCAGCAATGGTTCCAGTTACTACGAGGGAATCGTAATCGTCTCCCGTTGCACGGCGTTCAGAAATGAAGTTTTGAAGACTCACCCCCAACCCAAAGTCGCTTAGCTGGAACCAGGGAATAATTGCAGCCAGCAGCACATAAAAGGCATACTGATTTGTTCCTAGGTTTCCTATCAGTATGCGGATGGCAATAAGCTGACATATGGCAATAACAACCCTGCTACCCCAGGCGCTGGCGGCAACAAGCAAATGAGTCGGGATGCGACGAGCGAACCTTGGTTCAGGCAAGTGCTAACACCCATTCCAGCATCCGTTTTACCCCATCCCGCGCGGATACTTTGGGCTCCCATCCGAGGAGCCTCAGGCATTTAGCAATATCTGCCACAAACACCCGTTGATCACTTTCACGCGGGGCGAGCTTGGTATAGGTAAGCTTTACATCGCTGAATTCCTCCAACAACGCAAAGAGTTCGAGTAATGACAGGCTATTGGTAATGCCACCACCTACATTGAAAGCGTTTCCCTGTGCTGCTTGTATATTCTTCAACGCAGCAAAATAGAGGGTAATCATGTCATCCGCATGCAACACATCTCGTACCTGCTTGCCGTTGCCGGAGATGGTGAAAGGCTCTTTGAGCAATCCTTTTTGAGTTGCGGCAGCTTGCTGGCAAAACCAACCCACCCACCCCTGGTCATAGGTAGCGAACTGCCGGCCGCCGTACATGGATGAATGGCGGAACACGACGGTTTTAAGGCCAAAAATACGGGCGTAATCAAGCATATATTGGTCTGCAGCACCTTTCGAACAACCGTAGGGAGAATGAAAATCCAATGGTGTGGTTTCGTCAAATCCGTCAGGCCTATCAGTGCACTCATAGCGCGTTTCTGTCTCGCGATAGGCGTATTGTTCCAGATCTCCATAAACCTTATTCGTTGACGAATAGATGACTACTGCTTCTGGGTTGTAAAGGCGTACTGCTTCGAGAAGATTGTGGGTTCCCAGTGTGTTAATCTCAAAATCCATGCGAGGGTTCGCAATGGAGGTAGTCATGGCTACTTGGCCAGCAAGATGAAAAACGGCATCCGGACGATTTTCTGCAATTAACCTGGCAACATCATTGGCATTGCGAATATCGCCATGGATAAAGTTGAATCTGCCTTGCGACTTGAGCCAGTTCAAATTTTCGCGCGAACCCTCGCGGTAGAGATTGTCAAATACCGTCAGTTCGTATCCGGTTGTCAGTGCGTGGGCAGCCAGATTGCTCCCGAGGAATCCACATCCACCTGTAATCAGGATTTTCATGAGTTCTTACCCTTCACTTGCTTTTCCTGCTGGATAGTCATTTCTAGACCTTTCCTCAGAGGATAGTGACACTGCCACCCGAGCTGTTTCATTGCACTCGTGTCTGCCACTGATGCCATTACCTCATTGTCCCGGTAGGGGACAGCGCCAAAAAAAAGCTGTGTATTGGAGTTAGTCAACTGGTGAACTGTTTGCACAAATTCTCTGATAGTAACGGCGTTGCCACTGCCTAATGCGTAATTTTGGTAATATTGTCCGCATGTCGCTGAATTGAGCAATAGTGAAAAAGCGGCACTTACATCATCAATGTGGATAAAATCGCGGTATTGTTCGCCAGATGTCAACTTGAGTTCCGGAATATTCGTAAGACAACTTCGGATGACGTATGAGGTAAACTTGGAATCGTCATCGCCGGCGCCATAAAAATGCTCAAGTTTAACGTTGAGCAACCTGATCCGCTCTTGGTGAGCAAAAAGAATACCCCATTCCTGGAATTGTTTTTTCGAGAGTGAGTACCCGTTGAGCATGCGCGGCAGGCTTGTGTCAGCATTAATAAATGTTTCTACACCGTTACGAATTGCTGATTCAAGGAGGGCAAGAGGGAAAAGTGTATTACCTTTGCAAAGGTCCGCCATGCTTTCGTTGTGCCGCCCGTATGTGGTGGCAGCGTGTACCACAACGTTGATTCCAGGTTGTTCAACAAATAGCTCGTCCAGTTTAACCAGGTTGCTATCATAACAAGTAACCTGGGGCATTATGTCATTAATTCTGTGGCAGTCCGAAGTAATGCGTTTCAGAAGTACCAACTCATGTCCTTCGGTAAGAAGCCTGTGGGCCAGGTGGCTGCCAAGAAAACCGGTTGCACCGGTAATAAGTATTTTCACTTTTCCGCAAGCTCCAATATGGTCGTGAGCATATGCTCCACAATCTCCTCCGTCATTCCTGGATACACCCCCACCCAGAATGTATCACGCATGATACGGTCTGTCGTTGCCAGGGTCCCCACAACGCGGAACCCTTTTCTTTCCTTGCGCATCTCATCAAAACAGGGATGTTTGATCAGGTTGCCGGCAAAGAGCATGCGGGTCTGGATGCCCTTACTTTCAAGCTGGTTGACGATGCGTTCACGGCTGAGGCCGTTCTTCCCATCACGTACGGTCAACAAGAACCCGAACCAAGAAGGATCGGAGTTTTCCGTCGCCTCAGGCAAGATGAATCTGTCTTCCAGACCTGCCAGCCCATCACGCAGAAGTTTCCAGTTTTTTTGCCGGGCCGCGATAAAATCGGGCAGTTTCACGAGTTGGGCACAGCCGATGGCGGCCTGCATGTCGGTGACCTTGAGGTTGTAGCCGAAATGGGAATAAACGTATTTGTGGTCGTAGCCGAAGGGGAGTTCACCAAACTGCTGACCGAAGCGGTTGCCACAAGTATTGTCTCTGCCGGACGGGCACCAGCAGTCGCGCCCCCAGTCGCGGAATGATTCCACGAGTCTCTTGAGTAGCGTATCGTTTGTGTAGACTGCGCCACCTTCTCCCATGGTCATATGATGGGGTGGGTAGAAGCTGGATGTGCCGATATGGCCGACAGTGCCGGTATAGCGCCATTGACCGTTCAGGAGGTAGCGGGAGCCAAGGGCGTCGCAGTTATCTTCGATCAGCCAGAGGTTGTGCTTGTCGCAAAACGCCTTGACCGTTGCCAAATCAAAGGGGTTACCCAAAGTGTGGGCAACCATGACGGCCCTGGTCCGGTCGGAAAGGGCAGCAGCCAGTTGGGTAACATCCACATTATAGGTGGGCAGCGATACGTCTACAAAGACCGGTAGTGCACCGTACTGGATGATGGGGGCGACCGTCGTGGGGAAACCGGCGGCGACCGTAATGACCTCGTCGCCCGGCCTGATTCTGCGTTCACCAAGCTTGGGTGATGTCAGCGCCATGAAGGCCAACAGATTGGCGGAGGAACCTGAATTGGTAAGGGAACAGTGCTGTACGCTGAGGAATTCGGCAAACTCCTTTTCGAAGCGCTCGGCATAGCGGCCGGTGGTCAGCCAGAAGTCGAGGGACGAATCGACCAGATTGCTTATTTCCAGTTCGTCAAACACGCGGCCTGCGTAGGGAATACGGTCGCCGGCGGCAAAGACTTTTTTTCCGGCGTGGGCATGGCGGTAATATGTGATCGCAGCCTCGATGGCCTGCTTGCGTAATTGAGCTTCCAGTTCGTTGTCCACGTTTACTCCAGTATCTGATTTTCATAACGTTCAATTTGTTCCAGACAAACTGTGCGTAGGTCTGAACCAGCGCGATAGGCTTGGGTCCATTCCACAATGGAGTCAAGCGAGTTCGCTAAATCCCAGCGTGGTCTCCAACCAAGGCGCATACGTGCTTTTGAACAATCCAGCTTGAGATAATTGGCTTCATGGGGGTGATCACCCTCATTGATAGCATAGCCGGCATTATCACCCCAGAGAGCGCACATCTGCTTGACAATCCACTCCACCGGTTTTGCATCCTCATCGGCGGGCCCGAAGTTCCACCCTTCGGCATAGTCGCAGCCATGCTCATACAGATGACGGGCCAAGGCCAGATAGCCTGAAAGCGGTTCTAGTACGTGCTGCCAGGGGCGGATGGCATGGGGATTGCGGATGGGGATGGTTTCGCCCGCCAGCAGTGCCCTGATGCAATCCGGTATCAAGCGATCCGTTGCCCAATCGCCACCGCCTATAACGTTGCCGGCGCGCGCCGAAGCGAGCCCTACGCCATGTTCTACATGATGTTGGGGATGAAAAAAAGAAGTCCGATAAGCAGCAGTCACCAACTCGGAGCAGGCCTTGCTGTTGGAATAGGGATCAAAACCGCCCATGGGCTCGTTTTCCCGGTAGCCCCAGACCCATTCTCGGTTTTCGTAACACTTGTCGGTAGTGACATTGACAACCGCTTTGACCGACGGGCAGCTACGCACCGCCTCAAGAAGATGCACGGTGCCCATGACGTTGGTTGCGTAGGTCTCCACCGGAATGCGGTAAGAATCTCGCACCAATGGCTGGGCTGCCATGTGAATGACGACTTCCGGCTGTGCCTCTTTCAAAGTGCGGAGCAACAATCCACTGTCCCGCACATCGGCGATGCGGGAATCGACCAATTCCTTTACGTGGGTCAATTCAAAGAGGCTGGGGGTTGTCGGCGGAGCGAGGGCATATCCGGTGACGCGGGCTCCCAGGCGGTTCAGCCAGAGGCAGAGCCATGACCCCTTGAACCCGGTGTGGCCGGTGAGAAACACCTTTCTGTTGTGCCAAAACGCCGTACTCTTCACACAATCACCCCTCACCACAGCTTCCACGGAGCGGCCCCGGATTTCCACAACTCTTCCAGGTGATTTTTGTCGCGCAAGGTGTCCATGGGCTGCCAGAAGCCAGGGTGCTTGTAGGCCGTCAGCTGTCCCTCGCGGGCCAGCCTTTCCAATGGGCTACGCTCAAGGATTGTGTCGTCACCCTCTAGGTAGTTGAATACCTCAGGTTGCAACACAAAGAAACCGGCGTTGATCCAAGCACCATCCCCTTTGGGCTTTTCCTGGAAACCGAGCACGTGGTTGCTGTTATCGAGGTTAAGGGCGCCGAAGCGGCCTCCCGGTTGGGTTGCGGTCACCGTGGCCAGTTTGCCGTGGTTGTTGTGGTAGGCCACCAGTTGGGCGATATTCACGTCGCCCACACCATCACCATAGGTCAGCAGGAACGGTTCGTCTCCAACATAGGGCTGGACGCGCTTGACCCGCCCGCCGGTCATGGTTTCAAGGCCGGTATTGACCAGAGTAACCGTCCAGGGCTCGGCTGAATGGTGATGGATCATACGCTGGTTCTGGTTCCTGAAATCAAAGGTGACATCGGCTTCATGGAGGAAATAATGAGCGAAATAATCCTTGATGCAGTACCCCTTGTAGCCGACGCAGATGATGAAGTCATTGAATCCATAACTCGAATATATCTTCATTATATGCCAAAGGATCGGGCGTTGGCCTATTTCAATCATTGGTTTTGGTTTCAGGTGTGATTCTTCGCTGATACGGGTGCCGAAACCACCTGCTAGTATGACAACTTTCATGTTTCAATCTCTCCACGTAATCTTGATTATGCCATTGCCACTATTTGCGGTCATGCCAAGTATCAGGTATTACAGCCCGTAATACCCCCGATACCACTCCACAAACCGTCCAATCCCCTCTTCAATGGAGGTGGCCGGCTTGAATCCCACATCCTGCATCAGATCATCCACATCGGCATAGGTTGCCGGCACGTCGCCTGCCTGGATCGGCAGCAGGTTCTTCTCCGCCTTTTTGCCCAGGCATTGCTCCAGCGTCTCGATAAAGCGCATCAGCTCCACCGGGTTGTTATTGCCGATGTTGTAGATCCGGTAGGGGGCGTAACTGGTGCCGGGGTCGGGCTGGCCGCCGCTCCAGGATGAATTTGCCGTGGCCACATGGTCCGTCACCCTGACAACCCCCTCCACGATGTCGTCGATGAAGGTGAAGTCCCGCTGCATCCTGCCGTGGTTGAAGACGTCGATCGGTTTGCCTTCAAGGATCGCCTTGGTGAAGAGAAACAGGGCCATGTCCGGCCGCCCCCAGGGGCCGTAGACGGTGAAAAAACGCAGGCCGGTGGTGGGGATGCCGTAGAGGCTGGAATAGGTGTGGGCCATCAGTTCGTTGGCCTTCTTCGTGGCGGCATACAGGGACACCGGATGGTCCACGTTGTGGTGCACGGAGAAGGGCATCCGGGTATTGGCGCCGTAGACCGAGCTGGAAGAGGCGTAAACGAGGTGCCCCACGTCGGTGTGGCGGCACCCTTCCAGGATGTTCGTGAAGCCGACGATGTTGCTGTCGATATAGGCGTGGGGATTTTGGAGGGAGTAGCGCACCCCGGCCTGGGCGGCCAGGTTCACGACCTTGTCGAACCGCTCTTGGGAAAAGAGGCGGGCCATGGTCTCCCGATCCTCAAGGGAGGCCCTGACGAACCGGAAGCCGGGCCGCTCCTCCAACTGCTTGAGCCGGTCATGCTTGAGCCGGACATCGTAGTAGTCGTTCAGGTTGTCGAGGCCGATGACCTCGTCTCCCCTCTCCAGGAGACGCATGCTGAGATGAAAGCCGATAAAACCGGCAGCGCCGGTCACGAGAATCTTAGTCATGGTTTTCCTTTTTACCCAGTGGGCAATCCGCGTCGCCCAGGTACGACGGGCCGGAGGCAGCTTAGCCGTCGGCCCGTTTTTCCCTCTCCGCCTGCTTCAGATCACTGTCCACCATCATGTTTACCAGTTGATCGAAGCTTGTTTTCAGTTCCCAGCCCAGCTGGCGTTTCGCCTTGGAGGGATCCCCCAGCAGCAGGTCAACCTCTGCCGGGCGGAAGTATTTGGGGTCAATCCTGATGACGACCTTGCCGCTCGCCGTGTCGATCCCCTGTTCATCAGTGCCGGTTCCCCGCCACGTTAACGGCATGCCGAGCCGCTCGAAGACCTTTTCGGCAAAGGTGCGCACCGACCAGGTTTCACCGGTGGCTATAACGTAGTCGTCGGCCTGGTCCTGCTGCATCATGAGCCACATGGCCTCAACGTAGTCGCCGGCAAAGCCCCAGTCGCGCTTGGCATCCAGGTTGCCCAGGTAGAGACACTCCTGTACCCCCAGTTTGATGCGGGCCGCGGCGCGGGTAATCTTGCGGGTGACGAAGGTTTCGCCCCGGCGGGGCGATTCGTGGTTGAAGAGGATGCCGTTGCAGGCATACATGTTGTAGCTTTCGCGGTAATTCATCGTGATGTAAAAGGCGTAGGCCTTGGCGCAGGCATAGGGCGAACGCGGGTAGAACGGCGTGGTTTCCTTCTGGGGCGTTTCCACCACCTTGCCGTAGAGTTCCGAGGACGATGCCTGGTAGAATCGCGTATTCAGGCCGGTCTCGCGGATGCCCTCCAGGATGCGCACCGCGCCCAAGGCATCCACCTCGCCGGTGTATTCCGGGACATCGAACGACACCCTGACGTGGCTCTGGGCGCCCAGGTTGTAGATTTCGTCCGGCTGGATCGAGCGCAGCAGGGTGTTGATGGAGCTGGCATCGTTCAGGTCGCCGTAGTGCAGGAACAGGCGGACATCCTTTTCGTGCGGGTCGCGGTAGATGTGGTTGATGCGGCCGGTATTGAAGGATGAGGAACGCCGGATCATGCCGTGGACCTCGTATCCTTTTCCCAACAGCAGTTCAGCCAGATATGAACCGTCCTGACCGGTGATGCCGGTGATGAGTGCCCGTTTCATTCTTTACTCCCAATAGTAAAATGGTGTGTGTCGTGCCTGCGCGAAGCGGTCCATCCATATTTGAATTTTACCATATACCATACTGGTGTGAAGGATTACAAAGCAAAATTGATTAAATGTCGTGAATTTACTGGGTTATGAACAGAATTTTCCCGTGTGCCCCCCAGGACCTCTACAGGTAGGGCGAAAAGAGCCGCGCGCAGTTGTCCCTGAGCCTGATGGGCAGGGAGCGGCCGTCGATCTCCTCCTGGGTCACTTCGTGGGAGGTGGCGAAGGCCCGTTCGAAGTGCCGTTTGAGGCTGGCGGCAAAGGACTCGTCGAAGACGCTCAGGTTGAGTTCGAAATTGAGGCGCAGGCTGCGATGGTCGAGGTTGGCCGAGCCGACCAGAGCCCAGACGTCGTCTACCAGAAACAGTTTGGTATGGACAAAGGGGGGCGGCTGGTAGAAGACCCTGATGCCGTTTGCCAGGAGTTCCCACAAGAGCCCGCGGGTCGCCCAGTGAACAAAGGGGAGGTTGTTCACGCCGGGCAGGACGATGCGCACGTCCACCCCGCGCAGGGCGGTGGTGATCAGTGCCGCGATCATCGGCCGGTCGGGGATGAAGTAGGGGGTCATGATGCACACGGACTTCCTGGCGCAGGAGAGCACCCCCATCATGATGTGCTCGAGCTTGCGGAAATCCTTGTCCGGTCCGTCGCTGATGGCCCGGGCCAGGGCGCTGCCCCGGGGGGCGAGGGGGGGAAGAAGGAAGGGGTGTCCAACCGCTCGCCGGTAACAAAATACCAGTCTTCCAGAAAGGTCCTTTGCAGGTCGGCCACCACCGGACCCTGAACGAAAAAGTGCATGTCCCGGATGCCGGTGCATCTGTCGGCGGAGGCCGGCTGGTGGCGGCTACGGATGTTCATGCCGCCGGTAAAGGCCTCGCGGCCGTCGATGATCAATAATTTACGGTGATTGCGCAGGTTGATGTAGGCGCCCCGACTCAGGGGGAGGTAGCGGACCAGGCGCACCTTGGTGCCTGCCAGGGCCGTGCGGGGAAGGTGGCGACTATACTTCTCCCCCAGGGCGTCGATGATAATCCGCACCTCGACGCCCCGGGCGGCCGCCTCCCTGAGCTGATCGACGAATTGGGCGCCGATGCCGTCGGCATCGAAGATATAACTGCTCAGGTTGATGCTTTCCCCGGCCCGTTTGATGGCCGCCAGCATGGCCGGGTAGGCCTCCTCCCCATCCACCAGCGGCATGATGCGGTTTCCCTCCCGCAGCCTGGTGCGCACCACCCGGTCGCCCAATACCCGCAGGTCATCCAGGTGCGCCGCTGCCGGAGGAAGCCGCAGAGCCGCGCCGCTCTCCTCCTCGAAGGGGTGTATCTCGCCTCCGCTGAGCCTGCGGCCGCTTTCCTGCCAGCGCCGTGCCCGGCGGGAGATGCGGTTGACCCCCAGGCACCAGTACAGGAATGGGCCGAGCAGCGGCAACGTCAGGCTGATGCTCAGCCAGCCCAGGGCCGAGCGGGAATCGCGTTTGTGGAGCAGGGCGTGCCCCGCCGTGGCCAGCGAGAGCAGGCAGGTGCAGAGGGCAAACAGGGCGATGAAGACATGATCCATGGAGCGGTCTATGCCGGATCGATGAGGATGGCGTCTCCGCTGATCTGGACGGGAAAGGTCTTCAGGGTGAACTCGGGGTGGTCCGCGCATGTGCCGTCGGTCAGGCTGAAACGGTAACCGTGGCGCGGGCAGGCGATATACCCCTCCTTCACGATGGCTGCGTTCATGGGGCTCCCCTGGTGGGGGCATTCGTTCTCGCAGGCGTAGATGGTCCCTTTCACGTTGACCAGGAGAACCTCCCGGCCCGAGGCGGAAACGACCTTCTTGCCGAAGTTGGGAACCTCGCCGACCTTTGCCACCGGTGTCATGGGAGCACCTCCTTGAAGGGATGAATTTGGCTAACCTACCTTAAAAAGGCTAAAAAGACAAGGAACATCACATGGTTTAAGGTCTGTAGCTACAGGGAAAACCTGACGCGGCGAAAAAAGTGCCGGCGGTGCACAGTGCCGGGTCCGTTGGTCACGGCACAAAAAAAAATCATGGGGCAAAAAACTGATCAAAAAACAGGCAATTTGAAGGGTCGTTCGGTAGGTAAAAGAGCAGTGGTCTATGGTCGATGTGCTGCATGTATTTGATATTGTTGTTAAATACAATGTGGCATGCTCTGTGCTAAAGAGATTTCCATAAAGCGAGGTGCAGCGGACAAGACAAATACATATATTCACGCATTCTACTCTACAGAACGTGCATCGATGAAACCAATGTCGCTTTCATCCAATCACCGTTCAAAATCAACGATGAAAAGGAGAGGAAAGATGAGGATTGGTAACGTAGTAGCAACAACAATGGCAGCACTGGCCCTTGCCTGTGGTACGGCACTGGCTACCCCTTCAACACAGATTTGGATCCCTTCCCCCGATGTCAAAGGCTTCAAAGAGATTCACGTCGATATCGACAATTATACCCGTTTTTCCGGAAAAACCGAAAATGGCTTCAACCCCAATCTGTACAATATCGGCCTGAGCGCCGGCGTACTGCCGTCGGAAAACGTCAAGCTGGAGGTCGGGGTTGACTTTCTCAAGTCGGGTTACCAGAACGATGCCATTTACGGCTATGACCGGGCCCCCTTCTATTTCAACGCAAAACTGGGTACGCCCGAAGATGCATTCGGCGTCAAGGGGCTGCCCCAGTTCGCCATAGGCGCATATAATCTCGGCACCTACGAAAAGCTGGAGAAAGGGCTCTCCACCCGGCAGAATATCGTGTATGGCCTGGTCGGGAAAACCCTGCCGGTCGTAGGCCGCTTCTCCGCGGGTGGCTACTACGGCTCCGAGCGGGCTCTCGGCAAGGGTGCCAACAGCGGCGTGATGGCGTCCTGGGACCGCACCATGAGCGAGATCTCCGACAAGCTCTGGCTGGCGGTCGATTACATGGGTGGCAACAACGCCAACGGCGAGGTTTCGGTGGGCGGTTCGTGGGCCTTTTCCAAACAGGTCTCGTTGATCGTCGGCGTTGTCTTTTTCAACCCGTTCTACACCACATCGGCTGCCGACCCCAGCAACGGCAACGGGGGCAATATCAACCCCGGCGGCAAGCCGGCCTTGACCACCCAACTGGATATCGCATTCTAAGCTGTCCCTCCTTACAATTCGGGGGCGGCTGCCCGCGCCCCCGCCTTTTTCCAGGAGTGGCCCATATACGCGAAAACAAAGGAGGCAGACGCAATGAAACTCATCGAAGCCATCATAAAACCATTCAAATTGGACGAAGTTAAGGATGCCCTCAATGAAATCGGCATCGAAGGTATAACGGTCAGCGAGGTCAAGGGATTCGGCCGGCAGAAAGGGCACACCGAACTCTACCGCGGCGCAGAGTATGTGGTTGATTTCATCCCCAAGATCAAGATCGAGATCGCGGTGAGCGACGATCTGGTCACCAAGGTGGTGGAGACGATTCAGAATACGGCCAAGACCGGCAGGATCGGCGACGGCAAGATCTTTATCATCTCGCTCGAAGAGGCCGTAAGGATCAGGACCGGTGAAAAAGGTACGGACGCGATCTAACAACCATATCCGGATATAACCACTTACCTACGGAGGACTATCATGAAGCTCAAACTGTATTTTGCCGCAATAATGCTCGTCATCCTGGCCGGTCTGCTACCGATCTGCGCCATGGCCGAAGAGAAGCAAGATGCCGCCCCGGCCGCCGCACCTGCTGCAACCGCTCCTGCCGCGGCACCTGCCGCCGCCCCGGCAGCAGCGCCTGCTCCGGCTCCGGCAGCCGCCGCTCCGGCCACGCCACCTGACGTCAAGCCGGTGCTCAATACCGGCGACACCGCCTGGATGCTGGTTTCCGCAGCCCTGGTACTGCTGATGATCCCCGGCCTGGCCCTGTTCTACGGCGGTATGGTCCGTCAGAAGAACGTGCTCTCCACCATGATGCATTCGTTCGTGGCCATGGGTATCGTCGGCGTGCAGTGGGCCGTTATCGGCTACTCCCTCGCTTTTGCCCCCGACCTTGGCGGTGGCCTCCTGGGCAACTTCAGCAAGTTCATGCTGAACGGCCTGATCATCATGAAGGATGCGGCCAGCGGCACAGTGGACTGGGCCCTGTTCCAGAACTACGCCAAGGAGCCCGGCGCGATCCCCGAAATAGTCTTCGCCATGTACCAGGCCATGTTCGCCATGATCACCGTGGCCCTCATCTCCGGCGCCCTGGCGGAGCGCGTCAAGTTCTCGGCCTACTGCCTGTTCGTCCTGCTCTGGACCACCCTGGTGTATGACCCCCTGGCCCACTGGGTCTGGATGACCGACGGCTGGCTGTTCAAAAAAGGCGCCCTGGACTTTGCCGGCGGCACCGTCGTCCACCTCTCCTCCGGTATCTCGGCCCTGGCGTTCCTGGTCTTTCTCGGCAAGCGTCACGGCTTCCCCACCGAGCGCATGGCTCCCCATAACCTGCCGCTGACCCTGCTGGGCGTCGGTCTGCTCTGGTTCGGCTGGTTCGGGTTCAACGCCGGTTCCGCGGTTGTCGGCGTCAACACCTCCGATGCCGCCGGCGGCCTGGCCGGCCTGGCCTTCGCCACCACCACCATCGCCCCGGCTGCCGCCGGCCTTTCCTGGATGTTCGCCGAGTGGTTCCATGCCGGCAAACCCAGCGCCCTCGGCTTCGGTTCGGGCGTCGTGGCCGGCCTGGTCGTCATCACCCCGGCAGCCGGTTTCGTACAGCCTGGCGCGGCCCTGATCATGGGCATCGCGGCTGGTATCGTCTGCTACCTGGGCGTGCTGCTGAAAGCCAAGCTGAAATACGACGACTCCCTGGATGCCTTTGGCGTACACGGCATCGGCGGCACCTTCGGCGCCATCGTGACCGGCATCTTTGCCACCGTCGGTGCAACCGGCCTTCTGGCCGGCAATGCCAAGCAGCTCATGATCCAGTTGATCGCCGTTCTGGCTGCCGGCGCCTACGCCTTCATCGTCACCCTGATCATCTCCTTTGTCCTCGACAAGACCATCGGCCTGCGCGTGGAGAAGGAAGACGAGATCATGGGCCTCGACCAGACGCAGCATTCCGAGTCCGGCTACAATATGTAACAGTCCTTTCAACCTCAGCATCAACCAAGAAGCGGAAGCCGTCCCCCGGGGCGGCTTCCGCACCTGTCACTCACTCTGACGAATCCTCCCGGAGATCAGTATGGAAACCCCGGCAGACAGGCATATCGACGGAGCCATCAGTCAAGAGCTTCTCAAACAATTGGCATACAACGAGAAGATGTCTGAACTCGGTAGGATCTCCGCCGGCGTGGTGCATGAACTGAACGCGCCGCTTTCAGTCATCATCTCGGCCTCCCAGTTGATCATGCGGGAAGCCGACGTGCCGGAATTCGTGCGGGAGATGGTCGCCCGGATCAGTTCCGAGGCCATGCGCCTTTCCCACATGACGCGGGGGCTGCTCAATTTCAGCAGCCAGGAGGAAGCGGAATCGGGCGGGGAGGCGGACGTCAATCTTACGGTGGAGTTCGTGCTGGACTTTCTCGATTACGAGGCGGCGCGGCGCGGCGTAACCCTTTTGCGCAAGCTGGACTACCATCTGCCGGTGGTGGAGGTCGGCGCCAACCTCTTGAAGCAGGTCCTGCTCAACATCATCATGAATGCCCTGCAGGCCATGGAAGAGCTGGAGGGAGGGAGCCTGATGGTCGAAACCGTGGAGCCGGAGCCGGGAAAGGTGAGCATCGTCATCACCGATACCGGGCCCGGAATCCCGGCCGCAGCGCTGACCAGGATCTTCGACCCCTATTTCACCACCAAAAAGCCGGGTGAAGGTACCGGGCTCGGGCTGTTCGTCACCAGGACGCTTGTGGAAAATCTGGGGGGGAGCATCGGAGTGCGGAGCACGGAAGGTGAGGGGACGACCTTTACCGTGACCTTCGCCGCTGAAGAGTCCTGAGGCGTCTTGCCGCCCACCCTGCCGTCCAACCGTTGTCCTACAGGCCGTGTTCGGCCAATTCCTCCACCAGCCTTTTCTGCTCCGCACTCAGAGAGCCCGGCACCTGGATGGTGACCTTCACGTAAAGATCCCCCTTGGTGTTCGATCCCAGCGGTTTTACGCCGCACCCCTTCAGACGGATCTTCGTACCGGCCTGAATGCCTGCCGGCACCTTGATGCGCTTATCCCCCTCCAGGGTGGGCACATCCAGCGATGTCCCCAGGCAAGCCGCACTGAACGGTATGGAGCGCTCCACGAACAGGTCGCCTCCCTCGCGGGTAAAGACCGGGTCGGCCAGCACGCGGATGATCAGGTAGAGGTCGCCCGGCTGCCCGCCGCTCTCCCCCGGCCCCCCCTTGCCGGCAATGCGGATCTTGCTGCCGTTTTCCACGCCTGCGGGGATTTTAACCTTGAGCTCCTCGCGGTTGCCGTTCCTGCGGAAAGCCACCAGCTTTTCAGAGCCCTGGGCGGCATCGCGGAAGCTGACGTCGGTTTCCATTTCATGGTCGGCGCCTTTTTGGGGCGCCGCCCGGAAGCCGCTCCGCCCGCCGCGGCCAAAGGCCCCCCCGAACAGGCGGGAAAAGATGTCCTCTCCTCCCCCCGCCCCCATATCCTTGTAGGCGTTGCCGAAGTCGAAACCGCGGAAGATGTCCTCCTGGCTGTACTGGCGATGAAAACCGCTGGAGCCGAAGGTGTCGTACTCTTCCTTCTTCTTGGAATCGGAGAGCACGGCATAGGCCTCGTTGATCTCCTTGAATTTATCCTCCGAGGCCTTGTCCCCCGGGTTGCGGTCGGGGTGATACTTGACCGCCAGCTTGCGGAAGGCTTTCTTGATCTCCTCCGGGGTGGCGTTCTTATCGACTCCCAGCGCTTTGTAATAGTCTGTCTGTGCCATGGTTTCCATCCTTTATCATGCGTCGCTCTCAGCAAAATGTAATTGCTGGGCGCGCTCCTGTCAATGAATCCCTTTGCACGAGGCTGCACATCTTGCCGCCCATCCGGGGAAAGTTTGCACACTCTTAACCGGACCTTAACACCATCATCAGGGATTGTCTGGTAGTAACACATATCTCGGTTAGGGACGCATCCAGGCCTTTTGCCCCCTGGATGTCGCCCGCAGACACGGGGCAAAAACATTACATGAAGGAGGAGATGAACGTATGTCGCAGAACAATGACAAAAACGGTGAACTGGAGAATTCCCCGATAAAGGGTATCGACCGGCGCGAATTCATCAAGCGTACCGCAGCCGGCGCCGGTGCCGTCGCGGTGGGCATGGTCATGGGGGGCTGCGGGACATCGTCGTCTGCCGCCACGGCCAGTACGGTCGCGGCAGTGGTGCCGTCCAAGAGCGCCTGGAAGTTCGCCGTCATGAACGATACCCAGTGGACCCAGACCGATGACGGCTACAACCCCGACGGCACGCCGGTGGGCATCATCGCCAAGTTGAACCAGGAGTTCATCAACAAGGGGGTCAAGTTCGTGGTGCAGACCGGCGACCTGACGGAAAAGGCCAGCTCGACCGGCACCACCACCGCCACCAAGACGGTCAACGGCACGACCACGACCTACACCTACTCCAATACCGCCGCCGAGGACATGCGGGCGCTCTTTGCCCAGACCCTGTACAATGCCGGGATCGGTTTCTTCCCCCTGCGCGGCAACCATGACAGCGCGGCAACCACGGCCACCGAGTTCCAGCGGGCCTTCCCCCAGGCCCAGAACGGCCAGATGAACACGACGCCGGCGGACGTCTTAAGCCTCACCAATCCCGATGCCGATCTCCAGCCCTCCCCCGTCAAAACCGGTTCCGCCTTCACCGTCGGTTCCAACTTCAGCAGCCCCAGCAGCAGCGTGAACAACCTGAAGGGGCTCTCCTACTCCTTCGATTACAACAACGCCCGCTTCGTGCTGCTCGACCAGTTCAACACCGTCGATGGCTTCAACGCCGACGGGACCACCGCCTACGCCGTCGGCACGACCATCGCGGGACAGCAGAGCTGGATCGACACCGCCCTGGCCGGCAAGCCCAGCAGCGGTCACGCCTTTGTCTTCAGCCACAAGGGGATGATCACCGAAGACCACGTGGACGTGCTCTTCGGCTCCGACCCGTCGGCCACCAACTCTCCGGGACTGGACGCCTTCATCACCAGCCTGAAGAACAACAACGTCGGGTATCACTTCTGCGGCCACGACCACATGTACGACCGCAGCCTGGTGGCGACCTCCGACGGCACGACCGCCAAGGTGATGCAGATCGTGGGCGCCTCCAACAGCAGCAAGTTCTACTACCCCGCCAGCCCCTCCAACGACGTGACCTACTGCAGCGGCAAACGCCAGACCCTGGTCAAGCAGGAGTTGAACACCATCGGTTATTGCCTGGTGACCGTTGACGGCTCCCACGTGACGGTGGAGTACTACTCCGCCCCCGCCTATCCCGCACCGGTCAACGGCGGGGTGATCGCCACCACGCCGACCCTCACCTTCACCAAGCGGGAGACCTTCGGGTACAGCCTGAACGGCACCCAGTTCGTGGTGGCGGCCGGTTCCGCCTATACCACGGTACAGGATACGAGCACGGCGGGCAGCGGCACGGTCGCCAAGGTCCTGGCCGGTTCCAACGGCTACACGGTGACCGATCCCTCGGGACGCTTCTTCAGCGCCGTGGTCACCACCGGCTGGTACGCGGCCAACGCCACCGCCAGTGACATCCTGTTCCTGCGGGGCATGTCGGCCTCCCTGGGGAGCAGCCAGACCGACATCTTCGCCCTCTCCCTGACCTACGACAAGACCAAGGTGACCGACGCCCAGATCCAGGCCGGCTCCTTCGCCCTGGCCGCGCCGGACGACAGCGGCAACTGGACCAACGCCGTGAACAAAAGCACCGGCGGCACGAAGAAGTTCGTGCTCGGCGCCTGGAAATCCAGCTACCCCCTGGGTACCTACGGCGTGGATACGACGAGCGGCACCGTCTGGGCGGTCGTCAACTACAACGGCTACTTTGCCGCCGTGGCCGGCGTCTAGGACGCGGAAAGGGACACCATGTTCGGATTCGGCGTACCGGAACTGCTCATCGTCCTCGCCATCGTCGTGGTGGTCTTCGGCGCCGGCCGCCTGCCGGAGCTCGGCGGTGCCCTAGGCAAGACCATCCGCAATTTCAGGAAGGCGTCCGAAGGCAGGGACGAGATCGAGATCAAGGCGAAAGAAGCATAGCGATCGCCACTGCCTTTAACGGCAAAGGCCCGCGCATGGTCATCATGTGCGGGCCTTTTTAATGGGACGCGCTGACCTCTGTATGTTTATGTTGGCTGAATAAGCTGCTAAAGGCTCGGAGAAGGGGGCGACCTGCGAGCTTGGGTTTTATGTTTGACGTAAAGCGTAAAGCGGGCTACATTGATTACCATGATCCGGTCATTCGCCTGCAAGCAAACTGAAAAGTTCTATCACGGCGAACGCGTCCCGCGTTTTCAGGCTTTTGCCCAACAGGCTGAAAAAAGACTGCAAATTCTCGAAAGCGCCACCTGCGTGGAAGATTTGATGAACCTGCCAAGCAACCGCTTCGAGGCTTTGGGTGGCGACCGGAAGGGCCGGCAAAGCATACGCATCAACCAGCAATGGCGGATCTGCTTCGAGTGGCGGGAGGATGGCCCGTACAACGTGGAGATTGTCGATTATCATTGAAAGGGAAAATCTTTATGAATGCCATGCGCCCCATACACCCCGGCGAAATCCTGAAGGATGAACTTGCCGAGATCGACATGACGGCCAACGCCTTTGCGCACGCCCTGCATGTGCCCGCAAACCGGATTACGGCCATCCTGAACGGCACCCGTTCCATCACTGCCGACACCGCGCTGCGCATCTCCCGTTATTTCGGCACGACGCCGGAATTTTGGCTGAACCTCCAGACGGCATACGACCTGAAGGTTGCCCGGCAGACCGTTGGCGACAAGATTGAGCTGAGTGTAACCCCGATGAAGCAGGCGGCGTGAGGGGGATCGTAGAATTATGACATTACCATTATTTATTCCCAGTAACGTCTGTCATGGTTCCCCACGGTAGCTCAAAATCCTTTTTTCGAGGGCAGCCCCCACAGTCCTGCATGGATACCACGCTTATTTAGGTGATAGAAAGAACCACACGACGACCAAGCTAAGCCCACATATATCTCCCGCCACTGTACTCCATGGGTTTCCAAACTGATCTGCTAGCCACTGTTTTCCGGTGACCTGGGACTCCGTTCGCATTTTTGCGCATTCCCGCGAATGTCGGAAATCTTTGGATATTGAAACGATCAATAACAACACGGATGCGAGAAGCGGCACAATAGTAAATGACCCAGGGCCAACGACCCAATTAAAGATACACCATCCAAAAGCGACCGCAGCCGCTACTCCTCCGACACTTCCAATAAAGCCAGCGACAGTGGAACGCAGCCAAACGGATGCTTTAGTGAGTGCAAAAGCAATTGGAGCACCAGCTACAAGCGCCCCCAACCTGGACATTACGAGTGATAGCGGCAGTACAATGATGTAGGCCAGTATAGTTCGCATTTACATTCCTCTTCTTGAAAAACTCCCGAAAGGATTTGGTCGACAATTTCCATCTTGTGTGGAAAAAATGAAAAATGGAGGGGACACCCACCCGATCAAAACGGGATATGTAGGCGCGGCCCCATAAATATTTCCTACCCTTGCTCAACTTCCGCCTTGCTATTTCTTTCCCTCTTGAAATTCCCATCATCCTGACACCATGCCAAGGCGTCAAAAATGACCTCCGACAACCGCATGATACTTTCCGGCTTATCCAGAACAACACTGTTGCCGCCTGTCCCAAGCACAAGCCCTCTCTTGGCGATTCCCGCCTTGTGCAATTCAGTCAACTCAATGGGAAAATACGCCAGTGGTTTGGCGCGGTCGCCCAGATAGCGTACAATCCAGCGGTTGACCTTGCCCTGATATAGTACGGTGTAGTATGATTCCGTATCTTTTCCAACAACTTCGTCCGTGTTGACCACTCCGTTCAACATGTCTTTCAAAATAGACAATAATTTCAACTCTGCAGCGGTTGTAATTATTCTGGGGTTGCTTGGATCGGCAACACTCTCCTGGGAGTCCTCGGGGACTGGTGCTAGTTCCGGCGCTGTATTGAATGGTACCGGCGGCGCGGAAAGTCCGGTAACGACCATTTTGCTGATGGCATCGGCAACTGCTCGCTTGATCAAGGGGGTTATGGTGTCCAGTACCCTTGGTGTGAGCTTTGCGACGAGTTTTGCACGGTTGGCCACGAAGCGGACGAATTCTTGATCCACATCGCGTAGGCAGCTTTCAATTACTTCCTGGAACTGTTCCTGATAGACTCTTTCTTCGGCGAAGGTTCGCAGTTGATCGGGCCGAAAACACCCATAACGGAATTGGGCAAGTTGCTCCATATCTGATTCTGACAAGGCATCAAAATTTACTTTCAGGAACGGGCTTTCATCCATCACGTTGGGTAGTTTCAAATCAGTGAAGAAGCGCCATTCACGGCCATTAGTGATCGCAGCGACGGAGACACCGGGGGTGGAGTTAAAGTAACGGGCGAGTTGTCCGGCATGGTTGGTCAGTTTTTCATTGAAAGATTTGGCTTCGACAAACATGACCGGATTGCCGTCGGAGAAGAGAGCATAATCTACTCGTTCATTGGCCTTTACTCCCGGCAGGTTTGCACCGTATTCGGCTTTCACTTTTTGTGGATCAAAAGGACTGAAGTCGAGGATGTTGAGGAAGGGGAGTATCAAGGCCTGTTTGGTGGTTTCCTCCGTCGAGCAGTGGGGGCCAACCGTCTTAATGTGCTCCACATGGGCCAGCAGTTTTTCCTTGAACTCTTGCATGATCCCCCCTCCGTTGATTGGAATTCATAGGCTAGTGTTTCAGAAAAACTTTATCTGTTGCTACTCGTCGTCTTGTTTTGTACCCCCTCTTATTAAGGCAAATCCACTTGTACTCCCTGTAAACGCAAATTTCAATCGCAAAATCAGTATGTTAAAACAATTGACACTCTTCCGAAAATGTTAAAAAAATTAACATAAAAAGACTGTTTTAGCCGCCTTCTTCAAACTGCCTGTTATCATTCAAAAAAAACTCCAGTAACCTCCAGAAACCCCTCTTTGTGTCATTTTGACCCATGCCCCCATCCCCCGGATTCCCGAGGTGGCGGGCGGCCAGCTCGGATCAAGGCGTAAATCCGTAGCACCCCGCCGCCCGTTTTTCCTGCTTGACAATCACACTTAATAAAACTAACATTTAGTTATCCGAACAATTCGGGTAGCTATTTTTAACCGCAGGACGGATTATGGAACAGATCGAGCGCATAGCCCAGCTCTACCCGGTCATCATGCGGGTCATGGGGAGGATCAGGAGCATCGTCCACGAGGGGATGGACCTGACCTACAACCAGTACAAGATGCTCTTGACCATCTACGACCGGGGCAACTGCACCCTGAACGTGCTGGCCAAGGAACTCCAGATCGCCATGAGCTCGGCCAGCGAGATGGTGGACCGGCTGGTCAACCTGGGATTCGTGTACCGCACCGTGGATGAGGACAATCGCCGCCAGGTGATGATCTACACCACGGAAAAGGGCGAGGAACTGATCCGTGAGCTGCGCCGGGGGATCGTGGAGAATTACCGCACCCTGCTGGATCGGCTGCCGCCCCGGGACCAGGAACGGCTGGTGGTTGCCTTTGAAAGTCTGGCGGAGATTCTCGGAAAGCTGGAATAGGGCAGGTACCGACTTTGACGGCAAGAAGGAGGCTGTGATGAAAAAGGTGATCGTGGTTGGCGGCGGCATTTCGGGGTTGGCGACGGCCTGGCTGCTCAGGGACAAGGCGCGCGCGGCGGGGGTGGAACTGGAGCTGACCCTGTTGGAGAAGGAAGAGCGGGTCGGCGGCAAGATCTGGAGCATCAAGGCCGACGGCTATACCTGCGAATGGGGCCCCAACGGCTTTCTTGACAGCAAGCCCCAGACCCTGGAACTCTGCTCGGCCATCGGCGTCAACGGCAATCTGCACCGCAGCAACGACAACGCCCGCAAACGCTTTATCTTCTCCGGGGGGGAGCTGCACCGCCTGCCGGAGAACGGCCCCTCCTTCCTGAAGAGCCGGCTGATCTCCTGGCCCGGCAAACTGCGCCTGGCCCTGGAACCGACGCCGTTCATCGCCAGGGCCCCCGAGGGGGTGGACGAGACCCTGGCCGCATTCGGCCGCCGCAGGCTGGGCAAGGAGGCGCTGGACAAGCTGATCGCCCCCATGGTGTCGGGCATCTTTGCCGGCGACCCGGAGACCATGTCGCTCGTCTCCTGTTTCCCGCGCATTGCGGAACTGGAGCGGGAGTACGGCGGGCTGGTCCGGGCCATGGTCATGCTGGCCAAAAAGAAAAAGCGGGAACGGGCCGAGGGCAAGGCGGTCTCCAGCGCCGCCGGGCCGGGCGGCGTCCTGACCTCGTTCCGCGAGGGCATCCAGTACCTGACCGACGCCCTGGCCGCATCCCTGGGAGACATCGTGAAGCCGTCCAGCCCGGTGGTGGCCGTGGAGAAGGGGGAGAGCGTCCCCTACCGCGTGCGCTGCGCCGACGGCAGCGAGCAGGAGGCGGACGTGGTCATCGTCGCCGCCCCCGCCTTTGCCACGGCCGAGATGCTTGCCGGCCTGGACGCGGGGATTTCCGGGGTATTGCGCCAGATACCCTATGCCACCATGACCGTGATCTGCTTCGGCTACGAGCGCGACCGCATCGCCCACCCCCTGGACGGCTTCGGCTATCTGGTCCCCAAGAAGGAGGGGCGCAGCATCCTGGGCACCCTGTGGGATTCCAGCATGTTCGAGAACCGCGCGCCCGAGGGGAAGGTGCTCCTGCGCAGCATGATGGGCGGTGCCTGTTTTCCGGAGTACATCAACCTGAGCGACGACGAGGTGGCGGCGCGGGTCAAGCGTGACCTCAAGGATATGATGGGGATCGACACCGACCCGTCGTTCGTGCGGATCTTCCGCCACGAACAGGCCATCCCCCAGTACACGGCGGGGCACGGCAAACGCCTGGAGGCGCTGGGGGCGGGGCTTGCGGCCCATCCCGGCCTGATCCTGACCGGCAACTCCTACCGGGGCATCGGCTTGAACGACTGCGTGGCCGCGGCCCAGCGGGCCTCGGACGAGGCGCTGGGACTGGCGTAACTCGTACGCGCACCATCATTGACCACGGAAAGGGCCCTGCTACGGGCCCTTTTCTTATGCGGCCAATCTCCCGAGAGCCGTTATTGCTGCGGGGACCGGCGCGCCCGCTGGTTGGAACCGTAGATGGTGTCCCGCTCCGGCGCGGTCCCGGTTGCGACGGCGTCAAGCCACTCCCCGGTCGTCATCACCGCCGCGAAGCGCGACTGCATGACCACCAGGGTCACCCGGTGGATCTCCTCGGCGCTGGCGCTCCCCACGCGGTTGGCATAGGGGAGCGAGCCGGTGGCGTCGGAGAGGAACTCGACGCCGAACCCGGCGTGCACTGCCTGCACCGCGGTGGAGAGATCGCAGTTGTGGGTCATGTAGCCGGCGATGACGACGGTATCGACCCCCCGTTCCCGCAGCCACGCTTCCAGGCCGGTGCCGGTGAAGGCGCCGGGCATGTTCTTCCTTATAGAGTGGTCCCAGCCGCGCGAGGCGACCACCTCGTGCAGCTCGGCACCGGGCGTCCCTTCGGCCATGAACGGCGCCTGCGCCGGATTCACGTTCTGCACCGCCACGACCGGGATGCCCGCCGCCTTGGCGGCATCCATGGCTCGGCCGATATTGGCCAGGGACAGCTCGACCGGCGGATATTCTATGGGCAGGTTGCCTCCTGCATAGTCGTTTTGCACATCGATCACGATCAAGGCACGGCTCGGTTTGTTTGTCATGGTGGTTCTCCTTTCCCTTGGCTTTTAAGAGGATTATTCATCATTTTCTCCTTGAAAAGAAGTGGCCTGAATGACAATATTCGATTGAATCGGGCCAAATGCGTGCCCCACCGCCGGGAGGTGCCATGGACGCAACAACCATCGCCGTCATCGCATTCGACGAGATCAGTCCCTTTCATTTGTCCGTGCCCTGCATGGTTTTCGGTGAAGAGCGGGATACCCCGGACGGGCCGCGCTTCAATCTGCTGGTCTGTGCCGCCGGGAGGCGGGTGCTGCGCAGCAGTGCGGGCTTTGAGATTCGGGCGCAGCATACCCTCCGGGATGCCGAACAGGCGGACATCGTGATCGTGCCCAGTTGGCGCGACACGGACGAGCTTCCCCCGGAACGCCTTCTGCACTTCCTCGCCGGGGCTCACCAGCACGGCGCGACCGTGGTGGGGCTGTGTCTCGGCACGTTCGTCCTGGCCGCCGCCGGACTGCTGGATAACCGGCCGGCCACCACCCACTGGGGATGGGCGGACGACCTGGCGCGCCGCTACCCGTCGATAGTGGTCAAACCCGACGTGCTCTATGTGGACGACGGCGACGTGATCACCTCGGCCGGCGCGGCTGCGGGCATCGACTGCTGTCTCCATATCCTGCGCCGGTTGCACGGCGCCGAGGCGGCCGGCCGGGTGGCGCGCCGCATGGTGGTGCCGCCGCACCGGCAGGGGGGGCAGGCCCAATACATCGAGATGCCCATCAGCGTCACATCCGGCGAAGACCGGTTTTCCCGCAACCTGGAATGGGTGCAGAGGCATCTGGACCAGGCCCACAGCATCGACACGCTGGCGGATCGTTTCATGATGAGCCGCCGCAGCTTTACCCGGCGCTTCCGCCGGATGACCGGAACCACCGTGGGTGCCTGGCTGCTCGGCCAACGCCTGGCCCTGGCGCAACGCCTCCTGGAGGCCACCTCCACACCCATCGCCATGATCGCGCAACAGGCCGGCTTCGGCTCCGAGGCCTCGTTGCGCCAGCATTTCAGCAGGGAGCTGCAGACATCGCCGTTCCGCTACCGCCGGGAGTTCCGGGGGCGTGACAGCACCCGAACCGCATCTTTCCTGCGTAAATGCGGCGCTCCTTGACAGCCGGCCCCATCTGGCGTACTTTGTGGGCAGTTGCGTTACGATTCGCTCGCATGGGGTGAGGAGATGGTTTCACGGGATGAAGCCCTATAGGCCGGATGAAAAGCCGCTCGGGTCAGCATATATGCTGGTCGGGCGGCTTTTTTATTGGCCGGGCGCTCCCCGCTCCCGATCTTTTTTCCCCAGGTTCCCCACCGTTAGCCATAACAACCCCGCAAGCCGCAAAGGAGGCTTCCCATGTACAGCTCTGACAACGTCGGCAGGAACACGATCGCAATGGTACTGGCCGGGGGGAGGGGAGAGCGGCTCAGCCCGCTGACCATGCGCCGGGCAAAGCCGAGCGTCTCCTTCGGCGGCAAATACAAGATCATCGATTTCGTGCTCTCCAACCTGTTCAACTCGGGCATCAAGAAGGTCTACATCCTGACCCAGTACCGGGCCTATTCGCTCAACAAACATATCCGGGAGTCCTGGGGCAAGTGGACCGGCCTGGGGGAGTTCTACGTGGCCATCTCGCCGGAAACCAGCAGCGAGAGCGAGGAGTGGTTCAAGGGGACCGCCGACGCCATCCTCCAGTACCTGCGGTTCGTGGAGTCCTCGGATGCGGATTACGTGGCCGTGTTCGGCGGCGACCACATCTACAAGATGGATATCGGCCAGATGATCAACTACCACCGCATGAACCGGGCCGATATCACCATCGCCGCCCTTGAGGTGCCGGTGGAGGAGGCCAAACGCTTCGGCGTCTTTTCCGTGGACGACGATTCCCGGGTGACCGCCTTTGCGGAAAAACCGGACAGCCCGGAAACCATCCCCGGGCGGGAGACCTGCTTTGCCTCCATGGGCAACTACATCTTTCCCACCAAGAAGCTGATCGAGGTGCTGCTGGAAGGGAAGAAGCAGCACGAAGACCTGGATTTCGGCAAGCACGTGATCCCCATGATGCTGGAAAAGGGGGACAGGGTGTTCGCCTATAATTTCAACGACAACCTGATTCCCGGCATGAAGGCCGAAGAGCGGGGGTACTGGAAGGATGTGGGCACCATCGACTCCTACTACGAGGCCAACATGGACCTGATCCATGTATCGCCCCAGCTCAATCTCTACAACTACAAATGGCCGATCCTCACCAACCAGGGCAACCTGCCGCCGGCCAAGACGGTCTTCGACGACGACGACCGCCGGGGCCAGAACATCGACTCGTACGTCTGCGCGGGTTGCATCACCAGCGGCGGCACGGTCCGCAGGTCGATCATCGGGCCCTTGTGCAAGATCAACAGCTACAGCCTGGTGGAGGATTCGATCCTGTTCGAAAACGTGAACGTCGGGCGGTATGCCAAAATCAGACGGACGATCATCGACAAGGGGGTGGTCATCCCGGACGGGACGATCATCGGCTACGACCGTAAGGAGGACCTGCGCCGGGGCTATACCGTGACCGAATCCGGCATCGTGGTGGTGCCGCGGAAGGACCGGTAATCGGGTGAAAACGGGGGCCTGGCCCCCAGGACCGCCGCGCGGCTTGTCCGCTCCCCGGACGGGAACCGCGCGTCAGGCCAGGCGTGGTTTATCCATCCATAAAACAAATGCAAACAGCAAATGTCATTCATTATACCAATTTGCCTTTTGTGCATACTTCTCTTACCCTTCATGCTGGTTTCCGAGAACCAACGACCCGACAACAGATAGAGGAGGAAGTATGATGAAGGACATCAGGCTTTTTTGTTCCATGGCGGCACTCTTCCTGGCAATGGCTACGGCGGCCCTGGGCGCGGAACAACCGGTAGCCGGCGCGAAGACCATTTCGACGGAGCAACTGAAGCTGCTCCTTGAAACGGCCAAGCCGAAACCGCTGCTCATCGACGCGCGCAACCCGGAAGAGTACGAAGAGGTGCACATCAAGGACGCGGTCAACATCCCCATCGCCAAGCTGGAAAAGGACCCGTCCCTCCTGCCGGCGGACCGGGCACGCAAGCTGGTCTTCTACTGCAACGGCGTCAAGTGCGGCAAAAGCAAGAAGGCGGCCACACTGGCCGTTGCGCACGGCTATGGCGACGTGTTCATCTATGCCGAGGGGATGCCGGTCTGGGAAGAGAAGGGGATGCCGATCTTCGCCGGCGCCAGCTATGAAAAGAGGGTGGAAACGAGCAAACTTTCTCCCCGGGAGCTGAAAGCGCTCATGGACGCGAAGCCGGGGAGCCTGGTGATCGTGGACGTGCGTGACAAAAACGAATATGCCGCGGGGCACATCCCGGGTGCGATCAACATCCCGGTCACGGCTTTTGCCGCCGGTTCGGGCGTACTTGAAAAAGAGAAGCGGATCGTCGTCTACTGCAATTCCGGCGGCAGGAGCTACAACGCCTACCGCAAGCTGCAGAAGCTGGCCTACCCCACCATCAGCCAGGCCATTTTCGCCGACTGGGAGTTCGAGGGGCTGCCGGTGGAAAAATAGCCGCTCCCCGGCGATGGCATCAAGCCCCGGGCATGATGAGTGTCCGGGGCTTAGCCGTTCAGTTCCCGCCAGCGGAAGCAGTCCACGGTATGGTCGTTGACCATGCCGACCGCCTGCATGTGGGCGTAGCAGATGGTGGTGCCGACAAAGCGGAAACCGCGCCGTTTCAGGTCGCGGCTCAGGGCGTCGGACACCGGCGTGCTGGCCGGAACCTCCTTGATGCTCCCCCAGCCATTCCGTACCGGCCTGCCGTCCACGAAGCCCCACTGGTAGGCCGCGAAGGAGCCGAACTCCTCCTGGACCTTCAGGAAGGCGCGGGCATTGGTGATGGTGGATTCCACCTTCAGGCGGTTGCGGACGATGCCGGGGTTGGCCAGCAACTCCGCCACCTTGTTCTCGTCGAACCGGGCCACCGCCTCGGGATCGAAACCGGCAAAGGCGGCCCGGTAAGCCTCCCGCTTGCGCAGAATGGTGATCCAGGAAAGCCCGGCTTGGGCGCCTTCCAGCGTCAGGAACTCGAACAGCACCCGGTCGTCACGCACCGGCACGCCCCATTCCCGGTCGTGGTAGGCTTGGTAGAGCGGGTCGCTGCCGGCCCAGGCGCAGCGGATCACGGCACCGGCCCCCGGTGCACTCTGGCCCGCTGCCGCTTGGGCGGTTTCGTTCGTTTCCATGCCTTTTCCCTCCCCGGCCATTCTCTTTTTTCCTTCGCGGCGTCTCTCGCCGCTACAAAAGTCCCCGCTCCACGAAACTCACGTACTCGCCGTCGCCGATGACGATATGGTCCAGCACCCTGATCCCCATGATGTCGCCGGCCTCGCGCAGGCGGCGGGTGACGGCCACGTCCTCGGTGCTGGGGGCCGGATCGCCGGTGGGGTGGTTGTGGACCAGGATCAGGGCTGCGGCGGATTCCTTGACGGCCGGGCTGAAGACCTCGCGGGGGTGGACGATGCTCTGGTTGAGGGAGCCCTCCGAGATCTGGACGCGGCGGATGATGCGGTTCTTGCCGTCCAGGAGCAGCGCCAGGAAATATTCCTTGCGGCTATCGCGGAATTCATGGTGAAAGTAGTCGAAGACCTGCCGGGGCGAGGTGAAGCGGTCGAAACTCTCCAGCTTGCGGGCCTGAAAACGCGAAGCCAGGGTGAAGGCGGCCTTGACGCCGGCCGCCTTGGCCAGTCCCATGCCTTTGATGGCGGTGATCTCGGTGAGGTCGGCGCTGCCCAGTTCCCGCAGGTTGCTGCCGAAGTGGCCGATCAGCGTGCGCCCCAGGTCTATGGCGCTCTGGCCGGTGGCCGGGTCGCCGCTCCTGACGATGAGGGCCAAAAGCTCGGCGTCGGTCAGGCCTGCCGCCCCCTGTCTGAGCATCTTCTCCCGAGGACGTTCATCCCGGGGCCACTCCTTGATCCCGCCGCTCATGACCACCTCCCGCAGTTGGATGTGCCACGCTCCCTTCCGGGAAGGGATTATCCTGCCATGACGAGGGCGATCACCGCGGCGCCGACCAGCAGGCGGTACCAGACGAACGGCGCGATACTCCGTTTCTGGACCATGCGCAACAGGAAGGCCACGCTGATGTAACCGGTGATCGCCGAGACCGCAATGCCCACCAGCATGGGAAGGCCTTCGCCGGCCGGGATGCCGTGCCTGGCCACGTGCAGGGTTTTGAGCAGGGCCGCTCCGGCCACGATGGGGAGCGAGAGCAGGAAGGAGAAGCGGGCCGCGCTCTCGCGGGTGAAGCCCAGCATCAGGCCGGCGGTGATGGTGATGCCCGAACGGGAGACGCCCGGGATCAGCGCCAGGCACTGGAACAGGCCGATGGTCAGGGCGTTGCCCGTTTTGACGTCGCTCAGGCCGTAGCGTTTGCGCCCCCAGCGGTCGGCCAGGCCCAGGATGACGCCGAAGACGATCAGGAAGGCGGCGATCAGCAGGGGGCTCTCGCGGAAGACCTCCTCCATGGTCTGTTCGAAAAGCTTGCCGACCACGGCGGCAGGCACCGTGGCCGCCAGGATCAGAAACGGCAGCCGTTTGGCCGGCGTGTCCAGGGAGCGTGTCGCCACGGCGTCAAGGGCGGCCACCACCAGTTGGACGATATCCCGGCGGAAATAGACCGCCAGGGCGATCAGTGTGCCAAGATGCAGGGCCACGTCGAAGGTCAGGCCCGATTCGGGCCATTTCAGAAACCAGGGCACCAGGATCAGGTGGGCGGAACTGCTGATGGGGAGTACTTCGCAAAATCCCTGGAGAGCGCCGAGGACGACGGCGTGCAACATGTTCATGAACGATTCCTTTCTGGCAGGGGAACGGCTATGGCAGGCTGCCCCGCTCCCCTTGAAACGGGCAGAATACTGCAAGACCGCCCCAAAGGCAACCGCCTAAACCGCCCCACGGCAATACCGTGACGCATCCGTGACATTTCTGTGGGAAGCGGAACAAAAACATGGTATATATGATAGGTTTTTATATTAAACGTAGCGGCTCTACAAGGACGGGAGGCGGAATGTTCGGATTGATCCCCAAGGAAGAGAAGTTCTTCCAGCTTTTCAAACAGATGACGGAAAATACCATCGTGGGGGCCAAGGCCCTCAAGGATATGCTCGACAATTTCGAGAACCCCGCCGCCAGCCAGCGCAGCATCAAGGATATCGAACACAACGGCGACTCGCTGACCCACGAGATCATCCAGAAGCTGAACAAAACCTTCGTCACCCCCTTCGACCGGGAGGACATCTACGCCCTCTCCAGCGCCCTGGACGACATCCTCGACCTGATCGACGCCTCGGCCCAGCGGATCATCATGTACAACGTGGAGACCATCCCCCACGAGGCCAAGTCCCTGGGCTTCATCATCCTCCAGTCCTGCCATGCCGTGGACAAGGCGGTTGCCATGCTGGGCAAGCAGTCCAACGAGCACATCTTCGAGGCGTGCGTGGAGATCAACGCCCTGGAGAACGAGGCCGACCGGGTATCCCGCGAGGCCATCAGCCGTCTGTTCGACGAGGAGAAGGACCCGATCCAGTTGATCAAATGGAAGGAGATCTTCGAAACGCTGGAAAAGGCCACCGACAAGTGCGAGGACGCAGCCAACATCCTGGAGAGCGTGGTGGTGAAAAATGCTTGACCCGGTTCTGGTGATGCTCTGCCTGGTCATCCTGGCGGCGCTGCTGTTCGACTACATCAACGGCTTCCACGATACGGCCAACGCCATCGCCACCTGCGTTTCGACCCGGGCGCTCTCGGTCAAGGCCGCCATCTGCATGGCCGCGCTCCTCAACTTCGCCGGCGCCATGATCTCCACCAAGGTGGCCTCCACCATCGGCAAGGGGATCGTGGACAGCTCCAACATCACCCAGATGGTGGTCCTGGCCGGCATCGCCGGTGCGATCATCTGGAACCTGATCACCTGGTACTACGGGCTTCCCTCCTCGTCCTCCCACGCCATCATCGGCGGCCTCATGGGCTCGGTGTACGCCCATGCCGGTCTCGGTGCCCTCAAGTGGTCCGGGCTGGAAAAGATCGTCCTCGCCCTGCTGATTTCTCCCGTCTTGGGGACCATCGTCGGCTTTATCTTCATGCTGATCCTCTACCGCCTGTTCCACAACAGCGCCCCCAGCGGGCTCAACAAGCATTTCCGCCGCTTGCAGGTCCTCTCGGCGGCCTTCATGGCCTTTTCCCATGGGACGGCCGATGCCCAGAAGTCCATGGGGGTCATCACCATGGCGCTGGTCAGCTACGGTTTCCTGAAAACCTTCGAGGTCCCCTGGGAGGTGATGGTGGCCTGCGCCACCGCCATGGCCTGTGGAACGGCCGTCGGAGGGTGGCGCATCATCAAGACCGTCGGCCGGGATTTCGTCAAGCTCCAGCCGGTGCACGGCTTCTGCGTGGAAACCGCCTCGGCCGGCGTTATCCTGGGGGCATCGGCCCTGGGCATGCCCACCAGCACGACCCATGTCATCACGTCCACTATCCTGGGGGTCGGGCTTTCCAAACGGCTCACGGCGGTCAACTGGAAGGTGGCCCAGCGCATCGTGCTGGCCTGGGTGCTGACCATCCCGGCTTCAGGGCTGGTGGCCTATCTGACCTATCAGGTGCTGAGCCCGCTGCTCGGCAGGTAGAGGCCGCTTTCCGCGCCGCATGCACACAAAAAAGGCGGGCCATCTGCCCGCCTGCTCACCCTATTCCAGATCTTCCCCCACCTCTTCCATCTCCCTCGTTATCTCGGTCATCGATGCATCCCGGCGTCGGAAGACGACCACCAGCCAATAGCAGAGAAAATAGGCCGCCACAGCCGAAATGAACCCGATGATCGAGCAACCCAGCAGCAGGGATTTGGCGTAGGGCTTGATATACTGCCATTCCAGCCCCTTGAGCGCCAACTCGTTCACCGGCTTGCCCCGCAGGAACCTGCCGAGCTTGTAGCTGACCGCCAGGGCGGGCACCACGGTAAGCGGCGTGTTGACCCAGGCGCCGCTGATGCAACTGAGCTTGTTGAGGCGGAAGATGAAGGCAAGGGCGATGGCCAGGGGGGTGTGGAGGCCGAAGAAGGGGGTGAAGCTGATGAAGACGCCGACGGCAAAACCGGCCGCAATGTGGCCGGGATGGCCGTCCAGGGAGAGGATGGCCTTGAAGCGTTGTATGAGTTTTTCCTTATTGAACATTATTACTCCAAGCGCATGTAACTCTAAAGCCTCCATGTCGCTCTTGTCAACTTTTCCGGCCTTGTGGGGCCAAAATAGTTGACGTACACATTTTTTTCATATTATCCTACTTACCGATAGGTAGATAACCGTAAAGGCGCAGTGCCATGGCACAACAGCATGACATAACCTCTCCGCAGCCGGAGACCCGCGGGCGGTTGCTGCGGGCCGCGCTCGACCTCTTCACCCAGCGCGGCTACAGCGCCACGTCGGTACGCGAGATATGCGCCGCAGCCGGGGTGACCAAGCCGGTGCTCTATTACCATTTCAAGAGCAAGGAAGGGATGTACCGCGCCCTGCTGGAGGAACCCTTTTGCCGCTTCGGGGCCATTCTGGCGACCTTTTCCCATCCGGAAGGAAGTGCTGCCCAGCAGGTGCTGGACCTGTGCGACCGCATATTCACCCTCTTCAGCGAGCATCTCAACGTTGCGCGACTGATGCATGTCATCTATTATGGCCCTCCGCAGGGGGCGCCTTTTTTCGATTTTGAGGTGTTTCACCGCAAGCTGCACGATCTGGTGAAGGAACTGGTTGCCGCCGGCATCCACAAGGGTGAACTGCGCCCGGGCAATGTGGAGGACATGAGCTGGGTACTCATCGGCACCCTCAATGTGGCGCTGGAAGAACAGCTTTGCCAGCGGCGGCCGCGCCTTGACCGGGCCGGGCTCGGGCGGCTCATTCGGCTGGTCGTGCAGGGCTTCGCTGCCATGGGGCACGCGGACGCCAGGCCGGGCGATGAACCGCGGGATGGCGGCCGCGCAGTTTCAGGGGCGGGGACCTGGGGGCCCGGCGCGGCATAACGAAGGCGAGGTGACAAACGGTGGGTAATCTTTTTCTTGTCGTTCTGATGGTGTGCGGCGGCGTGGCGGTTGCGGTACAGCCATCCATCAATGCCCGGCTGGCCCAGAAGGTCGGCAGCTACGAGAGTTCCATGATCTCGTTTGCCGTGGGAACGCTGGCCCTGCTGGCGGTGGTCATGCTCACCGGTCGCGGGACGTGGCGGGGCGTCACCACCGCCGCGTGGTGGGAGCTGACCGGCGGCCTCCTGGGCGCCTTTTTCGTCACCCTGACCATCATCACCGTGCCACGCCTGGGCACGGCGGCGGTCATGGCCGCGATCATCACCGGGCAATTGGCCACCGGGGCGCTTTTGGACCACTTCGGGCTGTTCGGGTTGCGCCACCTGCCGCTTACCCCCCTGCGCTGTCTCGGCGTCGCCCTTTTGGCGGCCGGGGCCGCATTGGTCATCAGGCGCTAAGGCCTTGGCGTTTCCATAATCTGAACCGGGAAAGGAATGGTAGGAACGACATCATGAAGCAGAGCATACTGACGAAATGGCTGCCCAAGTCCATCCTGGCGCTCAAGGGATATACGAAGGGCGATCTTGCGGCCGACACGACCAGCGGCATCACGGTCGGCCTGGTGGCGCTGCCGTTGGCCATGGCCTTCGGCATCTCCTCCGGCGTCACGCCCCAGGCAGGCATCTATACGGCGATCATCGCCGGCTTCCTGATTTCGGCCCTGGGCGGCTCGCGGACCCAGATCGGCGGCCCGACCGGGGCGTTCGTGGTGGTTATTGCCGCCATCATCGCCCGGCATGGCCTTTCGGGCCTGCTGATGGTCACCATGATGGCCGGCATGATCCTGATCTTCCTGGGGCTGACCGGCCTGGGGAATGCGGTCAAATTCATCCCCCGGCCGGTTGTCATCGGTTTCACCAACGGTATCGCCATCCTCATCGCCTCCACCCAGTTCAAGGATTTCCTCGGGCTGCGGGTGGACGCCGCGGTGCCCAGCGAATTCTTGGAGCGGATGGGCTTCATCGCCCAGAACCTGGGCCGGGCGGACTTGGCCGCCATCGTGCTGGCCGTGGCCTCCCTGGCCGTCATCCTGGTCGTGCCGCGTTTTACCCGTCGCATACCGGGCTCGATCGTCGCCCTGGTGGGAGCCACGGCCTGCGTCGCCCTCCTGGACCTCCCCGTGGCGACCATCGGCAGCAAATTCGGCGGCATCCCCACCGGCCTGCCCCACCTGCAGATCCCCGAGTTCCACCGGGAACTGATTATCCCGTTGCTCCCCTCGGCGCTTACCGTGGCGCTCCTGGCGGCCATCGAGAGCCTGCTCTCGGCGGTGGTGGCCGATTCCATGAGCGGCGACCGCCACAACTCCAACGTGGAGCTGGTGGCCCAGGGGGTCGCCAACCTGACGGTGCCGCTGTTCGGCGGCATCCCGGTCACCGGCGCCATCGCCCGCACCGCCACCAACATCCGCTCCGGGGCGCGCTCGCCCCTTTCCGGCATCGTCCACGCCCTGACCCTGCTCTGCATCGTCATGTTCGCCGCGCCGCTGGCCCGCTTCATCCCGCTGTCCACCCTGGCGGCGGTGCTGTTCGTCGTGGCCTACAACATGGGAGAGTGGCGCGAGATACCCATGATCCTCCGCCTCAACCGGAAAGAGATCGCCGTCTGGCTGATCACCTTCCTCCTCACCGTGGTGGCCGACCTGACCATTGCCGTGGAAGTGGGCATGACCCTGGCGGCGCTTCTCTACATCTACCAGGTCTCGAGCACCACCGTGGTGGCGCCCCTGACGGCCGAGGCCATCGAAAAGGCCAAGGCCCACATCGTGCAGGATCACAGCATCCCCCACTACATCAGCATGTTCCACGTGCAGGGGCCGCTTTTGTTCGGCGCGGCGGAAAAACTGGCCCGCATGTCCCATTCGGTGGAGCGCCTGCAACCGATCGTCATCCTGCGGCTGCGCTACATGACCGCCATCGACGCCACCGGCTTGTACGCCATCGAGCAGTTCCACCAGAAGCTCCACGAGTCGGGCAGGGCGCTGATCCTGTGCGGCACGCGGGGCCAGCCCAAGAAGCTGATCTACACCTCGAACCTGCCCCATCTGCTGGGGGCGCGCAATATCCTGCCCAACATCCGGTCGGCCCTCCACCGGGCGGAGGATATCCACGGGCAGTTCGGCGGCATCGGCGAGGAGGCGGCCGCCGGGTTGGCGGAAGCCCCGGTATAGTGAGTGACCAGCGGCCGAGAACGGCCGTCAAGAAAGGAGCGAGAGTATGAAGACTCGATTCGTGACGATCACCCTGATTGCGTTGTGGGGGGCAGTGGTTGCCGGCACCTGCCGGGCCGATGACTATGCCGGCGTTACGTCCCGCAAATTGCTGAGTACCGCCACGGCCAGCAACGGCCAGAAGATCTCCTACCTGGCCACCGACCGGCCGGAGGTCACGGCGATGGTCGTGGAGCTCCAACCCGGCGGCGAGACCGGCTGGCACCTGCACAACGCGCCGGTCTACGCCTACGTGCTGTCCGGTTCCCTGGATGTGGAGATGGCCGATGGCAGGAGCTATGTCTTCAAGCAGGGGGACGCCATCGTGGAGGTGCAGAACCTTGCCCACAACGGCCGGACCGTCGGCAACGGCCCGGCCCGGCTGGTGGTTTTCTATGCCGGCGAGCAGGACCGCCCCAATGTGGTGAAGGTGGAGCGGCCGAAGCGGGGTCTTGAATAGCCGGGGATACCGTCCGGGACCATAAACACAACCCGCACCTGCCTGCCGGGAGGCCCGCTGTCGCTCCCGGTTCAGGCGCGCGCCCTGACGCGCACAAGGCCGGCCCTCCATTGAGGGCCGGCCTTGTACGTGGGGAACGGAACCGGGGCGGATCAGAACTTTATCTGTACCCGCTTTTTGCCGGCGCCCTCATCTTTGACCCAGAGAAGGGTCTTCTTCGAACGGTTGCACCATTCACGGACGTCGTTTTCGAACGTGGAGCAGTCCGCGACGACCTCCAGGATATCGCCCGGTTTCATCTTCGTCGCCAGGATGCTGACCTTCAGGGTCGGCTGCGGGCATTTCATGCCCAGGCAGTCAAGAACTTGTGTAGCCATTGTGAACCTCCCTCTGTGTGATGTTGTACCAAACCCCATTCAAACGGGATGTGTGGATGCGTCTGCGAAGCCGCTCATGGTGGACTCCCTTTCCTTACCGTCCTGAATCCGTGCCGGCCAACCCGCGAACGGCAGCGACGAAGTCGTTCGTCACCTGGGAAAACTTCTCCGCTTCTGCCGCGGAAACGTAATCGAAATAGAAACGCGCCGGATCGACGCCGAGTTGGGGCATCATCCGTTCCAGCAGTTCGGCGCGGCAGAAGGCCCGCAGGTTGCCTTCCTTGTAGTGGCAGTCGCCCGGGTGGCAGGCCAGCACCATCACCCCGTCGGCCCCTTTCTGGAACGTCTCCAGGATCAGGGTCGGTTCGACCCGGCCGGAGCACATGACGCGCACGACCGACACTTCGGCAGGGACCGGCAGCTGGTTCATGCCGGTCTTGTCCGCCCCGGCATAGGAGCACCAGTTGCAGAGGAAGGCCACGATCCTGACCTCGCCCGGGGCGGAGGCGGCCACCATCTCCGCGGCGGGGTGCGGTGCAACGTTCGGCATGGTGCGGCAGCTCATGATAACACCCCCTCGATCTCGGCGCGGAGCATGGCGCGGGAAAAGCCCTGGGCCGTTATGGCGCCCGCCGGACAAACCGCCACGCAGGTCCCGCAGCCCCGGCAGAGAATATCGGAAATATCGGCCGTCTTGGTGGCATCATCCCAGGATATGGCCTTGTAGGGGCAGACCCTGATGCAGCTTTTGCAGCCGGCGCACTGTTCCGCAGCCACGACGGCCACCTGGGGATCGACCGTCAGGTCGCGCCCCTCCACCAGTTCCGAGAGCGCAACGCCGGCCGCCGCGGTACCCGAGGCAAAGGCCTCGCGGATGTCCCCCGGCCCGCGGCAGGTGCCGGCCAGATAGACCCCCTTGAGCGGGCTGAGAAAGGAGCCGGAGAGGGCATGGATGGGGGCGATGAAACCGGCGTCGTCCACCCCGAGTTCCAGGAGGCGGGCCGTTTGCGTGGTCCCCTGGCCGGGAACCGTGGGTCCGCAGAGCACGATCATGTCGGCGGGAACCTCGGCGCCGTTCGACCCGCAGACGATAACGCGGCCGCGGTCCGTTTCGGCCACGGTCAGGTCCCCGAGCCCGCCGTAGCGGACCACCTGGCTGTGGTCATGACTGAAGAGCCGGGCGGCGTTGACCCCGGCAACCACTTGCTCCCTGACGAGACGGGTGACGGTCAGCCCCTCCTGTTTCGCGGCGGCGATATGGGCATATTTCAGGGCCGCCTGGCAGCAGGTGCCGGAACAGTAGGTGACGGCATCATCGAACGAACCCGCGCACTGCACGATGGCGAGGGAGGCGGGGGCGGCACCGTCCCCTTTGACCAGTTCGCCGCCGGAGGGGCCGGTCATGGCCAGCAGCCGCTCGAAGGAGTAGGCGGAGAAGACGTTGTCCTTACCCGCGAAAGCGGGCGGGGCGACCGGCAATTCCTCCGCCCCGGTGGCCACGATGATGGCGCCGGCTTCCACCACACTATCCCGGATTGTGTCGCCGAAGTCAAGGGCGCCCTCCACCGGGCATTCGGCCAGACAGGCACCGCACTCCTGACCGTTTAATTTCAGGCAGCGGGCGGCGTCCACATGGGGCAGGTTGGGGAGCGCGCCGACAAACGGGCCATCCACGGCGGCCAGTTCGCCGCCGCAGTTCCAGGGGTTTTCCCGGCGTTCCGGGCAGACGGCGGCGCAGACCATGCAGCCGATGCAGAGTTCGGGATTCACGTACCGGGGCTGCTGACGCAGGGAGAGCTGCCAATTGCCGAAGCTCCCCTTGACCTCGGTCACCTCCGTCAGGGTGAGGAGTTCGATATGTTCGCTTTCCGGGCCGTGGAGCAATTCGCCCATGCCCGGCTCAAGCAGACAGGGGCCGCATTCCAGGTTGGGGAACAGCTCTTCGAAGCGTACCGGCATGCCGCCGAAGAACGGTTCCTTTTCGATCAGCGTCACCCTGCGGCCGGCCCGGGCCAGGGTCAGGGCGGCCTGGATGCCGGCCGGGCCGGCGCCGATGACTGCCACGTCGGTCCGCACCGGGACGTGGCGTTCCACAAGCGGCTGGTGGTGCCGGACCCGCTTCAGGGCCGCGCCGATGAGACGCGCGGCCTTGCGCGTCGCCTCGCCGGGGTCGGCGGTAACCCAGGCCACCTGCTCGCGGACGTTGATCATCTGGAGGTAGTAGGGGTTGATGCCGGCCGAGGCCAGGAGGCCGCGAAAGGTCCGCTCGTGCTCCCGCGGCGAACAGGCCGCCACCACGACCCGCTCCGGCTGGTGTTCCTTCAGCCAGGCGGCCAGCTTTTCCAGGTTTTCGGCACCGCAGGCCAACTCGTCGGTCGTGACGACCGGCTTGTCCGGGTGCTCGGCCAATTGGGCCTGCACCGCGTCCCAATCGATCTTCTCGCTGATGATGCCGCTACAGGTACAGAGGATGACGGCGGTTCTGGGTTGCTTGTTCATGGCGCCTCCGCGGGTGAGCCCGCATTTTTCCGGGCGAGGATGGAACGGACGGCGGTGCAGGCACGCGGCACGGCTGCTTCAACCTCGGGAGTAAGATCTTCGCTGAATGTGGTCACATCCCTGGCGACCACGGCCACCAGGCTGATGTCCGAGTTGTCGGGAAGCGGCATCCCCATGGCGCGGCCGATGTCGAGCGCCTCGGGAAGGCCGCAGTCGTGGCTGCATGCCGCGTTGTGGGATGCCCCCTGGATACCGCTTACGACCACCTGGCCCGGGGGGAGGCTCTCGTCGAGCAGCGCATCGATGATGATGGCGTTCCGGGTGCCGGACAACTCCTCCAGGAGCAGCAGGCCGCCGGCATGTGCCTCCACGAAACGGACGCCGGGATACCCCTCGCCGGCAAGTTCGCGGACGATCCGGGGGCCGACGCTGTCATCCGTGAGAAACGGCGATCCCAGGCCGATGACCACCATCAAAGGCCCCGGCTGATCCGGTCGAGAATGGTCCCGTCGCCGGAGCGGCGGACCGTGACTTCCAGGGGCGCGGTGCCGATGGCGTGGGTCGCGCAGGAACAGCAGGGATCGTACAGGCGGAACGCCATCTCGACCCGGTTGAGGATGCCGTCGCTGACCACGCCCTTATGGATCAGCCCTTTGGCAGCCTTGGCGATGGACATGCCGATGGGTGCGTTGTTGTTGGTCGTCCCGACCAGCAGGTTGACGCTGGTGAGGATGCCGCGTTCGTCGCAGGTGAAATGGTGCGTCAGGGTCCCCCGGGGGGCCTCCACGGAACCGATGCCGACGCCGGCGCGGCAGGATACGGCCTGCCGCACCTCCGGGTCGCACAGCTCCGGGTGGTCGGCCAGTTCCTGCATCCGTTCCGCCGCAGAGAGCAGCTCGATCAGGCGCGCCCAGTGGGTGGCGAGCCGATGGTGAACCGGGCGATTGCGGCCGCCCGGGCCGTTGCCGCGGCAGCCGAAGGCGTCGAAGAACCGTTCGAACTCGGCCTGGGCGCGGGGGGTCGCCATCCGGTCGGCCACGTTGAGCCGCGCCAGGGGGGTCGCCTGGTAGACGCCGCTCTCGGGGCCGTCCACGAACCCTTTCCAGCCGATGTTCTTCAGGTAGGGGAACTTGACGTAGCTCCAGGGTTCCACATGCTCCGCGACATGGTCCAGGTACTCCTGGGGACGGTAGCGGACAAACTCGTTGCCCGCCGGGTCCACGACCCGGATGGTGCCGTCGTAGAAGTTCGGGGCGTTATGCGCGTCCACGGTGCCCATGGAATAGGTCTGGTGGGCGTAGAGGTCGCCCAGCACCAGGTCGCGGTAGGCCTCGTTGCCCAGGACGATCCGATGGAAGGTTTCCAGGGAAAACTGGGCGAATTCGATGTTCTGCCGGGCGATCTCCCGGGCTTCCCGGGCGATCTCAGGGGTGACCGCCATGCTCCAGCCGCCGGGGAGGGCGCCGCAGAGATGAACGCCCCGGCCGCCCAGCTTCTTGATCAGTTCGTGGTTGCGCGCCCGGCAGGCGATGACCGCCTTGCCCGCATCCAGGCCGACCTTGCGGATCACGCCGAGGATATTGCGCTCTTCCTTGGGGGCGTCGGGTCCCACGATGAAATCGGGGCCGCCGAGGCAGTAGAAATGGGTGGTGTGATCGGTGACGAAAAACGCGCTGTAAATCAGTTCCCTGATCCGGGCCGCCGCGGGGAGGCAGGGGGCTCCGAACAGTTCGTCCAGGGCCTTGGCCGCGGCAATGTGATGGGCTTCGGGACAGACCCCGCAGATGCGGTTGGTGATATTGGGCATCTCCTCGGCCTGGCGGCCGACGCAGAACGACTCGAAGCCGCGCAGCTCGGGAACCTGGAAATAGGCGGAAACCACCTCGCCGGCGTCGTCCAGGAAGATCTCGATCCTGCCGTGCCCTTCCAGGCGGGTGATGGGGTCGATGGTGATGCGTTGGTTCATGGTTCAACCTCCGGGCTACGGTCGGCAACCACGGTCGCTGCCAGGTTGTAGCGGTAAAAGGTGCCGAGCGGATCGGCGACGCCGGCCAGGGCGCTGCGCAGGCGGGCGTGGATGTCGGCCTCCGCCTTGCCGCCGGATTCTCCGGGATCGACCACCGCGGCAAGGGCCGACAGGGCGGCGGCACCGGGGTCGGCGTTCCGGTCGAGGGCACCGTAGCAACCGGTGCAGGGCATGGCGACGGCAGGGCAGAGGGCGCCGCAGCCGCCATGGGTGGCGGTGCCGATGCAGGGGAAACCCTGTTCGGCCAGGCACCAGCCCGCCTCGGGAACCGCCTCAAAGGGGCGTGCCAGGCGGGCGGCCAGGGAGCCGCGCTTCTCGCGGCCGCATTGGTCGCAGACGGCCCGTGCCGTGCAGCCGAGCAGCGTGCCGTTCTCCGGCAGCGGATTACCCGAGGCCACGTGGCGGATGACGGCGACGATCTGTTCCGGTTCGGGGGGGCAGCCCGGCATGGTGTAGTCCACCGTCACGGCTTCGTGCACGGCCAGCACCCGTTGGAGAAACGCCGGCAGTTCCAGTTCGCCGCCCGGTACGGGTGAACTCCCTCCCGGGATCGGGCCCGCGGCGTTATCGACGCTTGCCGAGGAACGGAAAACGGTTTCGAGCACATGGCCGATGCCGTGCTGGTTGGCCAGGGCCGGAATGCCGCCGCTGGCGGCGCAGGCTCCGAAGGCGACGAACAGTTGGGATTTGCGGCGCAGCAGTTCGGCCATTTCCAGGTTTTCCTCGGTCCGCAGGGCGCCATTGAACAGCGTCAGGAAGATCGCCCCGTCGGGCAGCGCCTCGATGTCTGCCCGCTTGGTGTCCAGAAGGCAGGGGCAGAACATGAAGTCGAAATAGGCATCGACCTCGAGGAGCGCCTCGTTGATGTTTGCCAGGGCGATCTCGCAGCCGCCGCAGGATGCGGCCCAGTACATGGCGAGTTTTGGTTTGAGGGTCGGCATGGCGCCTCCTTTGTGTGGTGGTCAGAGCCGGGCGGCGCTGCCGCATGCCTCATCGGCGGCTGCGGCGGGATAGACGGATATGCCCGCACGTGCCGGGGCCGGGGTGAAGGGAAAGACGTGGGAAAGACGGCGGGCCGTCGCAACGGTGGCGCTGCCGGAACTCCCTGTGAGGGGGGAGGGCGTGGAACCAGTTAAAGCCATGATCGGAGGTTGCTCCTTTCACTTGGACTGAAACGTATGAGTGCTCGTGCCGCCAGGACCCGGTGCCGACTGCCCGCCCGCCGGCCACCGCTTGGGGCGCCCGCCGCAGAATACGTGGGTATCCTAACACGGGCAGGAGCGTGTATTGCCTGTTGTCTGCGGCGGGTTGCATGAATTTAACCCGGCGGCGGCCACTCCGCCGAGTTAACGATCAACGCTTTTCAACGGGGGTGCCTGAGGCCGCAATCTCGGCGACCACCAGTTCGGCCAGTCCCGGAAGCTTGCCGGCCAGCAGGGGCGACAGCTCGGCTCCCGTGTCATAGGTAGTGGGGATGATGCCGAACAGGGTGATCTTCTTGGGGCAGCGATCGCGGATCTCGGAGAGTGCCAGCACCTCCTGGATGCCGATCTGGTGGGGCGACATCTTGATGGGCAGCTTGCCCAGCATAAAGTCGTCCTTCTCGTAGCGATAGACGTCTCCCGGCTCGCCCTTGGCCTCGATGGTATCCACCAGAAAGACCTGGTCGGCGTCCTCCAGCATATGGGAGACCATGATGCCGAGGGTACCGCCGTCGTACAGGGTGACGTCGGCGGGAAAGGTGTAGTGCTTCTGCAGGTACTGAATAAAGTGGACCCCAAAGCCTTCATCGGAGAAGAGCAGGTTGCCGGCGCCGAAGATAAGAGTTTTCATCGTAGTGTCCTTTTCCATCACTAAAAGGTCGCAGCAATCCACCGGGGGGTGTGCGCGCGGGCCATGCCGGCACGCACCACCTTACGGCAGCCCGCCAAAGACACAAAGAGCACAAAGGGAACTGACAACAGGAACATGTGACTCGGTTGCTCTAAGTCTCTTCACTGTTGTCAGCGCCCATTGTGCTTTTGTTGTGAGAGTTGCTCTGTAGCTGCTACATTACCTTGACGTTCGTGATCTCTTTCCCTTCCGGATCGATGGTATGCACCGCGCAGGCGATGCAGGGGTCGAAGGAGTGGATGGTCCGCAGCACTTCCAGCGGCTTGTCGGCCTGTGCCACGGGGTTGCCGACCAGGGACGCTTCGTACGGGCCGAGCACGCCCTTGTCGTCGCGCGGCGAGGCGTTCCAGGTGGAGGGAACGACAGCCTGGTAGTTCTTGATCTTGCGGTTTTCGATCACGATCCAGTGGGACAGGGTGCCGCGCGGTGCTTCGTGGAAGCCGACGCCCTTGTATTCCCCCTTGGGGATCTCGGTGGGGTTGGCGTAGACCTTGTCGCCTTTGCCCACGTTTTCCACCAGTTTGTCGAGGAACTCCAGGGAGTAGTCGGCCATCAGGTGGGCGCGGATGGCGCGGGCGCCGAGACGGCCCATGGTGGAGTGCAGGTCGTTCACGCCGACGCCGATTTTGGCGCAGCTTGCGTCAACCAGCTTCCGGACCTTTTCGTTGCCGCCGGCATAGGCGGCAAACAGTTGTGCCGGCGGACCGACCTGGACCGGTTTGCCGTCCAGGCGGGGAGCCTTGCACCAGGTGTATTTGCCGTTGTCCTGGAATTCGGTGTAGCTCGGTTTGGTTTCGCCGTCCCAGGGGTGCAGGGTGCCGTTTCCTTCGTACCAGGCGTGGGACACGTTTTCCTTGATGTTGGCGATCAGGTCCAGGTCCTGGTGGTTGGTGACGATGCGGGCCTTCTTGATGTCGCCGCCGCTGATGATGGCACCCGGCAGGGCGAACTTGGTGTTCTTGGTGTCTTCGGGCATCTCCGGCACGGCCAGGTAGTTGACCACGCCGCGGCCGTATTTGAACCAGTCCTTGTAGATGGAGGCGATGGCCACCATGTCCGGATAGTAGACCTGCTGGACGAATTCGCGGGTCTCCGCCATCAGGGTCTTCAGGGCGGCGATCTTCTCCATGTTGAGGGTGGCCAGGTTTTCCATGTTGATGGCGGTAGCGACGCCGCCGACGCACAGGTTCTGGATGTGGGGGTTCTTGCCCCCCAGGATGGCAATCGCCTGGGCTGCCTTGCGCTGGTAGTCAAGGGCGCTGAGATAATGGGCAACCGCCATGAGGTTGGCTTCGGGCGGCAGTTTCATGGCCGGGTGGCCCCAGTAGCCGGAGGCGAAGATGCCGAGGCGGCCGGTTTCCACGAAGGATTTCAGCTTCTGCTGGACAGCCTTGAATTCGGTTTCGCTGTTGCCCGGCCAGTTGGAGATGGACTGGGCCAGTTGCGCGGTCTTCTTGGGGTCGGCCTTGAGGGCCGAGACCACATCCACCCAGTCCAGGGCGGACAGGTGGTAGAAGTGGACGATATGGTCCTGCACCGAATGCTGGGCCATGATGATGTTCCTGATGTACTGGGCGTTCAGCGGGACATCGACCTTGAGGGCGTGTTCCACCGAACGGATCGAGGAGATGGCGTGGACCGTGGTGCACACGCCGCAGAAACGCTGGGCGTAGATCCAGGCATCCTGGGGGGGACGGTCTTTCAGGATGGTTTCGATGCCGCGCCACATCTGGGCGGACGACCAGGCGTTGGTGACAACGCCACCGTTTACTTCTGCATCAATTCTCAGGTGACCTTCGATGCGGGTGATCGGGTCAAGGGTAATGCGGGCCATGTATTTCCTCCGTTATCGGTTTTTATGTGTAGAATCCATCAACATGGAACGTGTGTATCTCGGTTTACGCCTTTTCTCCCATGGGGTGGGCCGCCGTGTGCTGATCACGGGTGTGCAGCTTCGGCAGGACCGGCAGTATCTTGACCAGCACCTGGTAGCCCAGAATCTCGAAGGCGACGATGCCGACCGTGATCATCAACTCGGCCAGGGAGGGGAAGTAGTGCCACCCCTTGCCGGGGTTGAAGCCGATCAGGTAGACGTTGAAGCGGTACAGCGCCCCGCCCAGCACGATCAGGGCGGCGGAGCTGAACAGCCAGCGGATGGACTCCCTCCGGCGCTTGCTGAACAGAATCAGGGAACCGCTGGCGATCAGGCAGAACTCGAGCAGGAAGAAGCAGGAGTAGAAGTCGAAGGAAAGCGCCTTGCCCAGTTGCCCGCGCCAGGCCAGGTCGCCGATGACGACGCAGAGCCAGATGACCGTCAGAAAGGGGATGATGCGTGCCAGCCCGGAAAGCTCCTTGGTTTCGAAGGGCCGTTTGAAGGCGTAGCACGAGATGACCGACTCCAGGATGGCGATGGAGTAGCCGATATACATGCAGTTGATCAGAAACAGCAGCGGCAGGAAGCCGGTATGCCACAGCGGGTGCAGCTTGGTCGATGCGATCAGAAGGAGCGAGCCCAGGGACGACTGGTGCATGGTCGGCAGGGTGATGCCCAGGACGATGATGAAGATCAGAACCTTGTCAAGCCGGGGACGGGCCCAGGCCGCCAGTTCCTTGACCTTGTCGAGCCGGTCGCCGATCCGTTCGGGGCGTTCCATGCCGAGACGGCCGTAGATCAGATCCAGCATATGCTGCAAGGTCTTCCATTCGGTTTTTTCCAGCGTCGTCAGGATGGCGGGCAGGAACTCCATGATCAGAACCGTGGTGTAGGCCATGACGCAGACGGCGACTTCGAACATGGCGGAGTTTACCTGCCATTTGGACGGAACGAAGAAGTTGTAGGCGTTCCAGGGACGTCCCACGTCCACCATGACCGAAAAGCCGGCCAGCCCGTATCCGAACATACTGGTCAGGATGGCGGAACGGATCATGGGGTGGTAGTGCATGCGGTTGCGGATGTAGATCAGGATCGCCATGGCGTAGCCGCCGCAGGCGATGGCCGTGCCGGTGGCGACGTCGTAGGTGATCCAGATGCCCCAGGGGTAGCCGTCGCTCATGTTGGATACGGCGCCGATCCCCTTGATGAAACGGAGTGCGATCAGGGCGAACCCGATCAGGGTCAGGGTCAGAAGAACTATGAACGAGGGGGTCAAGATCTTCGCTTCATGTACCTGGTACTCATCGTGTCCCATCAGTGATGGCCCCCCTTGTCGGTATTGGTGTCATGCCCGCCCTCTTCGCCGCCGTGTTTCTTCATGTTTTTCAACGCGATGAAGCAGAGCGTGCTGTAGAGCGCCACCGGGGCGATGAAACCCTTGTAGATGGTGTGCTGGATCTTTTCCGAAAATTCGGCGGGCGCCGCATCCTTGAGCGTCGGCAGGCCCAGTTTGTTGAACTGCATGCTGGCGAGATAGATGTGGTTGGTGCCGCCGAGTTCGTTTGCGCCATAAATGTGGTTGATGTACTTGCCCGGATTCTCCCGCAGCCGTTTTTCCGCCTCTTCCAGGAGGTCCTTGCGTTTGCCGAACATGATCGCACCGGCCGGACAGACTTCGGCGCAGGCGCTGATGCCTTTCTTCGGCAGGTTGGTGTTCTTGCACAGGTCGCATTTGACGATCTGGGGGAGTGCGCGGTCCCACTGGAACTTGGGGATGTTGAAGGCGCAGGCCACCTGACAGTAGCGGCAGCCGATACAGGTATTCTTGTTGTAGTCCACGATGCCGGTTTCCGGGTCGCGCGTCATGGCGGCAACCGGGCAGACCGAAACGCAGGACGGCTTCTGGCAGTGCATGCAGGAGTATTTGACGTAGGACCACTCCTGTTCGGACTGCTTGAAGAGCTTGATCAGGGTGCGGGTGCTGCCCGACAGGTCTTCGGGGGCATCCCACAGACCGTCGGTATCGAATTTGGCGCGCTCGTAGGAGAGGCTGCCGTAATCGCCGTTAACCCGCTTGCAGGCGGACATGCAGGCCTTGCAGCCGACGCACTTGGTGGCGTCGTACAGCATGCCGATGGTTTCATTGTTGATCTTGTGCCCCTCATTGGCCTTTGCCTGTTTGCCGGCCAAGAGGGCTGCGCCGGTGGCGCCCATGATCTTGAGGAACTGGCGTCTACTCGGTTTTCCCATGGTCATCTCCCTTCTCCGGACCGTCCGGCAGCTTCTTGGCCATCATGACACCCGCACCGATGGCGGCGCCGGCAGCAAGACCGATGACGCCGGTGGTCAGAGGATCAGGACCCTTGCCTTTTTCCTTCAGGTCGATCGGAGCATAACTATCGAACGGCGTCGGCTCGTGAATCTGAACCTTGTCGGCGATGGCGGTTTTGAAAAGCAGGTCCGGCTCGGTGCAGCCGATGCAGGGGTGCCCCACGGAAACCGGCCAGACCGCCACATCGTTGAAGCGCAGCACGGAACAGTTGGCATAGGTGGCCGGTCCCTTGCAGCCCAGCTTGTAGAGGCAGTACCCCTGGCTGTGCCCCTCGTCGCCGTAGGCGCGGGCGAAACGGCCGGCGTCGAAATGGGGGCGGCGTTCGCAGTGCTCGTGGATGCGGCGGCCGAAAGCAAATTTGGGGCGGCCCATCTGATCCAGTTCGGGCAGCTTTTTGAACGTTACGTAGTAGAGAACGGTCGAAAGGAAGTTGTAAGGGTTGGGCGGGCAGCCGGGGATGTTGATGATCGGCTTGTCCTTGACGATGTCGCGTACCCCTACGGCTCCGGTGGGGTTGGGGCCGACGGAAGGGATGCCGCCGTAACTGGCGCAGGTACCCATGGAGATGATGGCGGCAGCGCCCTCGGCGGCATGTTTCAGGGTATCCAGGGACGTTTTGCCGGAGACCTTGCAGTAGATGCCGTTGTCTTTGGTGGGGATGGCGCCTTCAACGACCAGGATATAATTCCCTTTGTTGGCCAGCATGGAGTCGTGGAGGGACTTTTCGGCCTGATGTCCCGAGCCGACCATGAGGGTCTCATGGTAGTCCAGGGAGATCATGTCGAGGATCAGGCTGGAGACGGTCGGATGCGTCGAACGCAGCAGCGATTCCGAGCAACCGGTACACTCTTGGAAATGGAGCCAGATTACTGCAGGCCTGTTGTCGCTCTTCTGGGCCGCTTGGGCAACTTTGGTAACCATCCCGTAGGGAAGCCCCAGCATGGCTGATACGGTCATGCAGGTCTTCATGAAGTCTCGACGGGTAACGCCGGGGAAAAGGCCCTCTTTTGTCATTGCATCCTCCGCTGTCATGTACTTGAGTATGTGGCTGGTTAAAAACCTTGTAGTATACGGCAACAGGCGTGCCAATCTTGCTTTTTGGGGCTATTTGTTACAACTATGTATAATTGCAGGATTTGTTGCGTTTACGGTCAGGCGGGTGAGCGTCAAAACAAAACAACGGTTGCGTCTTTTTGTCTCATGATGTATCTTTTTGTCCAGGCAGACCCCTCCTGCCCCCCTCTGTTTTCACGAGGGGAAAAACAGACCCTCCATCAAATATAACCAAGAGATTGCGAGCGTGTCTGCCCGCCGGTCTCCCAGGGGACCAGAGGAGGAGTGGTGCCACCGGTGTGAATAAGGAGCATGTCCTATGCCAACTGTGTTTGTTTGTGATGACGAAGCGGATATCCTCCGCTATCTTGATAAGCTCCTGAGTGCCAACGGTTATCAGGTGGAAACCTTTCTGCGCGGCAACGAGCTTCTGAAGCGGGTAAAGGCCCCGGATGCCCCGGAGTGCGACGTGATCCTCCAGGATGTGCGCATGCCCGACATGGACGGCCTCCAGGTCCTCAAGCACCTGCGCAACGAACGCCCGGAAGTTCCGGTGGTCATCATGACGGCCCACGGCACGATCGACGATGCGGTTCAGGCCATCAAGCTGGGGGCCTACGACTATATCACCAAACCGTTTCCCAAAGAGAAGCTGCTGACGGTACTGGACCGGATGCTCGACCATCACCGGCTGGCCAATGAGAACCTCCTGCTGCGCAAGGAGCTGCAGCGGGGAACCGGCCGTTCCGAAACAATGGTTTTCCGGAGCGCCCGCTTTCGCGAGGTGTACGACCTTACCCTCCAGGTCGCCTCCAGCGATGCCAACATCCTGGTCCTGGGAGAATCGGGCACCGGCAAGGAACTGATCGCCAGCACCATCCACGCCAACAGCCCGCGCGCCGGCAAACCGTACGTCTCCCTCAACTGCGCCGCCCTCTCGGATACCCTCTTGGAAAGCCAGCTCTTCGGGCACGTGCGCGGTGCCTTTACCGGTGCCGTGATCAACCAGAAGGGGCTGGTGGAGGAGGCGGACGGCGGGACGCTCTTTCTCGACGAGATCGGCGACGTCAGCCCGACGGTGCAGGCCAAGCTGCTGCGGGTCATCCAGGAAAAGGATTTCATCGCCGTCGGCTCGACCCGCCCCCGCAAGGTGGATGTGCGCTTTGTCGCCGCCACCAACAAGGACCTGGCCAACGAGGTCCGGGACGGCCGTTTCCGCGAGGATCTCTATTACCGCCTGAACGTCATCACCATCAATCTCCCCTCCCTGCGCGAGCGGCGCGAGGACATCGAGCCGCTCGCGCGCCACTTCCTGGAGATCTACACCACCAAGATGAAGAAAGAGGTGCACGATTTCGAGGACGAGGCCCTGGCCATGCTGCGGGACTACGACTGGCCCGGCAACGTGCGCGAGTTGGAGAACGTCATGGAGCGCGCCGTGATCCTGGCCCGCTCCAAGGCCATCACCGCCGCCCTGCTCCCCATCGGGCGGCGGCGCGAAACCGCGGCCGTCCCCCACGGGGCGGCCCCCTGGTGGCGCTGGACGAGGTGGAGCGGCAGCATATCAAGGCGGTCTTGAAGCGCACCGGTTTTCACAAGAGCCGCACGGCCGAGATCCTCGGCATCTCGCGCAAGACCCTGGACCGCAAGATCGTCGAATTCGGCCTCAATATCGGCCGGGCCGAGTAATGGCGGAGAGCGGTCCCCCGGGGCGTGAGACGGCATGAAATTCCTGCGGACCTCCATACGCTTCAAGCTGACGGTGGGCACCATGGTGCCGCTGATGGCGGCCATCGCCGCCTGCTGGGTCATCGGTTCCTCGATCATCATCACGCGCTTCATCAGCGAGGCGCAGCAGACGGTGGAGAGCAATCTCAGCTCGGCCAACGAGATCTTCCTGGGGGAACTGGCGCGCCTGAGCGACGTCATCCGGCTGGCCGGCCTCTCCCCGGAGCTGTCGGCCGCCCTGCGCGACAACAGGAATCTGCCGGCCGCCATCCCGCTCCAGTCCATACTCAGGAACGACCGTCTCAGCTTCCTGACCCTGGTGGACCGCTACGGTTTTGTCCGCTACCGGGCCGCCAACCCCGGCAGCACGGGCGATACGCTCCGTTCGGAGAAGATCGTCGCCGATGCCGCCAAGGGGATCGTCTGCAGCGGCATCTCCCAGTTGCGGCCCGAGCAGGTTGTCCGTGAAAATCCCCAGCTGCCCTCGCTGATGAATATCCCCCTCAAGCCGACCCCCCTTGCCAGGATCTATACGAAACAGGTGGAAAACCGCGGGCTGTTCCTGGTGGCCGCCGCCCCGGTCATCGCAGCCGACGGCACCGTTGCCGGCGTGATCTACGGGGGCATGCTGCTCAATGGCGAAAACAGGCTCGTCGACCGCATCACGCGGGTCATTTTCCAGCCCCGGGAAAACGCCGGCCAGCCGGCGGGCAGCGCGACGATATTCCTGGATGACGTGCGCATCGCCACCAGCGTGATGGACGAGCGGGGCGAGCGGGCCGCCGGAAGCACCATGTCCGCCGAGGTGTACAACGCCGTCAGCCGGGGGGAAAAATGGAACGGCAAGGCATTCGTTGTGGACAGGTGGAACTTCACCGCCTACGAGCCGCTCAGGGATTACCGGGGAGCCGTGGTCGGCGCGCTCTATGTGGGGATGCCGGAACAGCCCTATGCAGAGCTGCGTTCCCAGATCAACATGATCTTTTCCGGTGTTCTGATCTTCGTTACCCTGTTCGGCGTCCCGCTTTCCGCCTGGCTCGGCTCCAACATGGCCCGGCCGATCAAGGCGCTGGAAGAGGGGGCCCGGAGGATCGCCGCCGGCGAGCAGCAGTCCGACATCACGGTGGACAGCCATGACGAGATCGCCTCGCTGGCCGGCGAGTTCAACATCATGAAGCTCCGCCTGAAGGAACGGGAGCGGGAGATCCTGTCCCTCAACCACACCCTGGAAGAAAAGGTGACGGAACGCACCACCCAGCTGGAGGAAAAGAACGAGCAGCTGCTGCTCGCCCAAAAGGAACTGGCCCAGGCGGAACGCCTGGCGGCCATCGGACTCCTGGCTTCCGGCGTGGCCCACGAGATCAACAATCCCCTGGCCATCATCCGGGGCAACGTGGAACTGTTGGAGATGGGCAACGGTGCCGGCGATCACGGCCCCGAAGAGCTGGACACCATCATGCGCCAGGTGGCGCGGATCGAGCGGATCGTCAAAAACCTGCGGACCTTCTCGCGCAGCAGCGCCAAGCAACTGAGCCGTTTTTCCCTGGCGGAGGTCCTGGAGGACATCCTGGACCAGGTGGGGCACCAGGTGCTGCTCGATCCCTATACCGTCACCCGGCATTACCGCGGCAAGAAGATCATGATCGAGGCGGACGAAGACCAGTTGCGGCAGGTCTTCACCAACCTGATCGTGAACGGACTGCAGGCCATGGACGGGGGGGGGACGCTCTTCGTGGACATCGGCGCCGACCCGGAGGCGGGGCTGTGCCGGGTAGCGGTTGCGGATACCGGGCCCGGCATCAGCGAAGAGCAGGTGGAGAAACTGTTCACCCCCTTCTATACCACCAAGCCCCATGGGACCGGCCTGGGGCTGGCGGTGTCCTACGGCATCGTCAGGGACCACGGCGGCGAGATCGAGGTGTTGAGCGAGCCGGGTCAGGGCACGATCTTCAGCGTCATCCTGCCGCTCACACAACCCCACGAAGAGCCTGCGGCACAGGGGTAAAGACATCATCGCACAAGGAGCGCCATCCCATGCATGACCTGTTACCGGACGGAGAAGAACTGCGGCGCGCCATCAAGTGGATCGCCGGCCACCTCCAGGAAAATCCCGGCCAGCCCGTAGGACCGCTCGTCCAGGAGGCGGTCTTCAAATTCGACCTCTCCCCCCGGGATGCCGATTTTCTGATCGACTTCTACCGCAAGGCAAAAGAGGCACAGTAGCGGGCGGGGACCCGCCGGAGGAGACTGACATGCAGGAGATCCTGCCCGTGCTCGGCATTTCGGGCGCCATTGCCATCGGCGCAATGAGCCCCGGCCCGAGCTTTTTGATGGTTGCCCGCACCGCCGTGGCCGCTTCGCGTCCTGCCGGCCTGGCGGCCGCCCTGGGCATGGGGGTAGGCGGCGCCCTGTTCGCCGTTGCCGCCCTGGCGGGCCTCCAGGCGGTTTTTGCGGCGGTGCCCGGTCTGTATCTGGCATTGAAGGTCGTGGGTGGGCTCTATCTCGTCTACCTGGGGCAGCGGATCTGGCGGGGGGCCGGCCAGCCGCTTGCGCTCCGGCCGGAAACCGCCGAATCCGCACAACAGGGCGCCGGGCGCGCTTTCCTCTTGGCCTTGGGCACCCAGGTCAGCAACCCGAAGGCGGCGATCGTGTATGGGAGCGTCTTTGCCGCGTTCCTGCCCCGGGATTTTCCGTTGTTCCTCGCCGTGATCACGGTGGCGGTCATCTTCATGATCGAGGCGGGCTGGTACGCTCTGGTTGCCCTCGTCCTTTCGGCCGCCGGCCCGCGCGCGGCCTACCTGCGGTACAAAGTCTGGATAGACCGCTCGGCGGGCGGCGTCATGGCCGTTCTGGGAATCAAGCTGGTCGCCTCCGCCCGCCAGGTTTAGCGTCCGGTGCGGCTGCTCATCGGCCCGCCCCCTATCCCACCGTCTTTTTGAAGCGCCCCACCGCCACCATGAGCACCACGACGCCGATGGCCCCCAGGGCCGCCAACTCCCGCCAGAGCACCTCGATCCCCACCCCCTTGAGAAAGATGGAACGCAGGATGATCATATAATAGCGCAGGGGATTGACCAGGGTGATATACTGCACCGCAACCGGCATGTTCTCGATGGGGAAGGAGAAACCGGAGAGCAGCATGCAGGGAAAGATGACGAAGAAGGCGGTCATCATGGCCTGCTGCTGGGTGCTGCTGACGGTGGAGATCAAGAGCCCGGCTCCCAGGGAACTCATGAGGAACAGGCCGGTGCAGAAGGCCAGAAGCCCCAGGCTCCCCCGGATGGGGATGTCGAACCAGCGCACCGCCACGAAGGCCACGATGATCACATTGGCGTAGCCCATGAGGATGAAGGGGATCGTCTTGCCGAGGATGAACTCCCCTTTGGTGATGGGGGTGACCACCACCTGCTCGATGGTGCCGATCTCCTTCTCCCGCACCACGGCCATGCTGGAGAGGAGCATGGTCACCACCATCACCAGCATGGCGATGACCGCCGGCACGAAATAGACCCGGCTCTCCAGGTTGGGGTTGAACCAGGCCCGGGAGCGGAGCGTCACCCCCTCCGGCGGGACGACAACCCCGGTGCGGGCCAGCCGGCCGGCCAGTTCCTCGGCATTGTAGGCGCCGATGATCGAGGAGGCGTAGCCCAGCACGATCCCGGCCGAGTTGGCATCGCTGCCGTCCAGGATCAGGGCCAGGGGGGCCGCGCCCTCCTTTTTCAGCCGCCCCTGGAAACCGTGGTCGAAGACCAGGGCCGCCCGTATCCGGCCCCGGTCCAGGAGGTAGCGGATACGGCGCTCGTCCGCGACCCGCTCGGTGATGTCGAAGTACCCGGAGCGTTGGAACCGTTCCACGATCGCCCGGCTCTCGCGGCTGTTGTCCCGGTCCAGTATGGCGGTGCGGCTGTTGCGCACGTCGGTGTTGACCGCATAGCCGAAGACCACTACCTGGAACACCGGGAAGACGAAGATCACGAACCGGGTGCGCGGGTCCCGCAGCACCTGGATGAACTCCTTTATGAGCATGGCTTTCAGCCGTTCGAACATGCGACGTTCCCTTGCAGGTTGTTGAAAAACAGCCACCTCGCCGCATCCTCGAAAACCACTTCGTGCGACGTAGCGCTGCTACGCCTCCTCGTGGTTTTCTGCGGGTGTGGCGATCTGACTATTTTTGAACAACCTGAAAAATGAACCGATCTTTCTCCTAAAGATTCTCAACGCCAGCGTCTCTCATCCCACAACTTTTTCAATCGATCTTCTTCCTGAACTTCTTCACCGCCAACGCCAGCACCGCCGCGCCGAAGAGGGCCAGCACCAGCACCTGGGGTGCCAACTCCCCCAGGCCCGCGTCCTTGAGATAGATGCCGCGCAGGATGTGGACGAAATGGCGCGCCGTGACCACGTTGGTGACGACCTGGATCACCTGGGGCATGTTGTCGATGGGGAACATGAACCCGGAGAGCAGGAAAGCCGGCAGCATGGTGGTTACCAGGGCGAACTGGCTGGCCAGGAGCTGGCTCTTGACCAGGATGCTGATCAGGATCCCCAGGGCCAGCGCCCCCACCAGGAAGACCAGCGACAGGGCGAACAACAGCGCCAGATTCCCCCGGAACGGCACGCCGAAGACAAAGTACCCCACCAGCACGCACAGGACCAGGTCGATGATCCCGATCATGAAGTAGGGGATGAGCTTGCCGGCAACGATCTCCCCGCCGGTGAGCGGCGTGGCGATGAGCTGCTCCATGGTGCCGGTCTCCCATTCCCGCGCCACGGTCAGGGAGGTGAGCAGGGCCGCGATGACCATCATGATCACCGCGATCAGGCCGGGAAATATGTAGTAGCGGGACACCAGGTCGGTGTTGAACCAGACCCGGGGCCGCAGGTCCACCGGCGGCGGCGTGGGCGACCGGCCGGCCCGGCTGAGGCGCTGCACCATGACCCCGGTCGAGAAGGTGCGGGCCACCGTTTCCGCATAGGCCAGCACGAGGGTGGCGGTGTTGGCGTCGCTGCCGTCCAGGATGGCCTGCACCTCGGCCCGGCCGTGTCCTTCCAGGGTGCGGCTGAAGCCCTCCGGCACCACCAGGGCGATAATGGCGCGGCGGCTGTCGATGGCCCGCTCGATCTCCCCGTAGGACGAGGCGCGCTCCACCAGGTGGAAGTAGCGCGATGAGGCGAAGCGGGCGATGAAGTCCCGGCTGGCCACCGTGTCGCTCCGGTCCCAGACCGCCAGTTGGACCTTTTCGATGTCCAGATTGAGGGCGTAGCCGAACAGGAACAGCATCAGCATGGGGATGGCCAGGCCCATGATCAGGCTGCGGGGGTCGCGCAGCAGGTGCAGGCTCTCCTTGCGGGCCACGGCCCAGGTGCGGCGCAGTTTTATGGCGATGGGGCCCGTCATGGGTTCTCTCTTTGCACCCGGCTCGATCCCTCGGCCCGGTCCCGCGCCTCGATCAGGGAAACGAACACATCCTCCAGGGAGGGGAGCACCCGGCGCAGACGCACCTGTTTGGCCAGGGGCGAGGCGGCCAGGGCCGTTTCGGTGGCGGCGCCGTCTTCGGTCACCACGTGGGCGCCGCGGCCGAACAGGGCCGCATGACGCACGCCGGGGAGCCGTTCCAGTTCTTCCAGCAGGTCCTGGGGGCGTTCGCAGGCCGCTTCCAGAACCTCTTCGGCCATATGCCCCTGTTTCAGTTCCGACGGGCTCCCCAGGGCCACCAGCTCCCCCCGGTAGATCATGGCCAGTCGGTCGCAGTATTCGGCCTCGTCCATGTAATGGGTGGTGACGAACACGGTCACGCCGCCGGCGGCCAGGCGGTTGATCAGGTCCCAGAAGGAGCGGCGGCTGATGGGGTCCACCCCCGAGGTCGGCTCGTCCAGGAAGATCACCGGCGGCTCGTGCAGCATGGCGCATCCCAGGGCCAGCCGCTGCTTCCAGCCGCCGGACAACTCGCCCGCCTTGGAGCGGCGCCGCTCTTCCAGGCCGGCCATGGTGATCACCCATTCCGCACGCCGGGCCAGCTTTTCCGCGGGAATACGGTAGATACCGCCGTAGAAGGCGATGTTCTCCTCCACGGTCAGGTCCTCGTACAGGGAGAATTTCTGGCTCATGTAGCCGATGCGCGTCTTGATCTGTTCCGGCTGGCGCATAACGTCGCATCCCGCCACCCGGCCTTCGCCGGCGGAGGGTTCCAGGATGCCGCACAGCATGCGGATGGTGGTGGATTTACCGGCGCCGTTGGGGCCCAAAAAGCCGAAGATCTCACCCTGGGCCACCTCCAGGTCGATGGCGTTGACGGCAATGAAGTCGCCGAAGCGGCGGGTCAGGCCCCGCACCGACACGGCCGGTTCCCCGGTGGGAGGTTGTTGAAAAACAGCCATCTCGCCGCCATCCTCGAACGCCCTTTCGTGCGGCGTAGCGTCCGGCCTTCGCAGCCAAAGCTGCTTCGGCGGAGTAGGCCTGCTACGCCTCCTCAGGGCATTCTGCGGGTGCGACGATCTGGCTATTTTTGAACAACCTGAATTTTCCGAAAACCTGGTAGGGGGGGAAGACGACGGCTCCTGCTGCCTGTCCGCTTCGCCGATCATGGCGACGAAGCAGTCCTCCAGGGACGGTTCGACCGGTTCCAGGGCCTGCAACTCCATGCCGGCGCGCCGGAACAGTTCCCGCACCTCCCGGTCGGAGCGCTCCGGCGTCTCGCTGGTCAGGTGGAGCCGGTCGCCGAACAGAGCGACGCCCAGGTCGGGGCGCTCCCGCCGCAGCATCTGGGCCGCCCCACGCGCATTGGGGGTGACCAGTTCCAGCACGTTCCCGCCGGCCAGATGCCGCAGGGCAACCGGTTTGTCGCAGGCCAAAAGCCGCCCCTTGTGGATCAGGCCGACCCGGTGGCAGCGGTCCGCCTCGTCCAGGTAGGCGGTGGCCACGAAGATGGTCACCCCTTCCCGCAAGAGGCCGTAGAGGATGCGCCAGAAGTCCCGGCGCGAGACCGGATCGACCCCGTTGGTCGGCTCGTCCAGGAACAGGACCTTGGGGGTGTGGATCAGGGCGCAGGCCAGCCCCAGCTTCTGTTTCATGCCGCCGGAAAGGTTGGCGGCCTTGCGGTCACGGAACGGGGCCAGGTTGCTGAAGGCGAGCAGGTGTTCGGTCCGCTCCCGGCGCTCGCGGCGCGCCACGCCGAAGATGTCGGCATAGAACCGGATGTTCTCGGCCACGGTCAGGTCCGGGTACAGGCCGAAGCGCTGGCTCATGTAGCCGATATCGCCCCGGACCGGTTCCAGGTCGCGGCAGGGGCAGCCCAAGACCCGGGCATCGCCGCCGGTCGGGTCCATCACGCCGGTCAGCATGCGGATGGTGGTGGTCTTGCCCGCGCCGTCGGAGCCCACCAGTCCGAACAGTTCGCCGGGGGGCACGGACAGGGTCAGGCCGTCCACGGCGGTCAGACCGCCGAAGCGACGGGTAAGATCGGTGGCTACAATGGCCATGCAGGTTCGCCTTCTTTAACAGATTGTTGAAAAATAGCCATCAGGCCTTCGTCCTCGAAAGCCCTTTTGTGCGGCGTAGCGCCCGGCCTTCGCAGCCAAAGCTGCTTCGGCGGAGTAGGCCTGCCACGCCTCCGCGGGGCCTTCTGCGGGTGCGACGATCTGACTATTTTTGAACAACCTGAGTTTTTCAACAACCTGTCAATAGGGGAAAGGTGTGCGGCAAACAGGCCCGGCGTCAACGGTTGGCCCCCTGGGGTGCGTCCTTCCGGCTTCCGGTCTCGATCACCGCATCGGCCGGCATGCCCGGCTTCAGTTCCATCCTGGGGTTGGCCATGGTGATCTTGATGCGGTAGACCAGCTTGACCCGCTCCTTTTCGGTCTGGACGTTCTTGGGGGTGAACTCCGCCTCGGGCGAGATGAAAGATACGGTTCCCGCAAAGGCCCTGCCCGGCCAGGTATCCACCGTGACCCGCGCCGGCTGCCCCACCTTGACCCGCCCCATCTCGGCTTCCGGGATATAGGCCTTGAGCCAGACTTCGTCCATCTTGCCGATGGTGACCACCGGGGCGCCCACGGCCAGCATCTCCCCCTGCTCGGCGTGTTTTGCCAGGACCAGCCCCGTCAGGGGGGCGGTGAGCATGCTCTGGGAAAGGCGCGTTTCACTCAGGGCCAGCCCGGCCTCGGTGGCTTCTACATGCGACTTTGCCTGTCGCACTGCGTCGGGCCGGGGACCGATGCGCAGCAGCCTTACGCGCTGTTCGGCCTCGCGTACCGCGGCGGCCGAGGCGTCGCGCCCGGCCCGGGCGGCATCCAGGTCTTTCAGGGGGATCACCTCGCGCTTGAAGAGCGCCTCCGACCGGAGGGCATCCTTCCTCAAACGTTCGGCATCGGCCCGCAGCCGCGCCAGGACCGCCTCGGCCTGGGCGATCTCCTCCCGGCGGCTGCCGGCCTGCAGGTCGGCCAGGGCAGCCTGGGCGGCCCGTTTTTCGGCAGCCCGGGCGTTTTTGTCCTCTTTCAGCTCGTCATCCTCCAGGCGCGCTACCAATTGGCCGGCCGTGACCATCTCCCCCTCGTCCACCAGGCGTTGGGCCAGGCGGCCGCCGACCTTGAACGACAGCTCGACCGAGGTGACCTCTATGGTGCCGGAAACCTTGAGCGTATCCGACTCCGCCGGCTGGCGGCGCATGACGAAAAATACCGTCATTGCCACTAGGGCGACAATGACGGCGGCGATAATCATCTTCTTCCCGTGCATCAAAGGCCTCCCCGGGTGTTCAGTTCAATGCCAGACGGGCTGGAAAATCCTTCTGTACCGTCGCCGCAGCGGGATAGAGAGGGCTGCCGCCATCATCAGGGCAGCGGCCATGGCTACGGGGTGGACAACGGCCATGACAACCGGCGTCAGAACCAGCCGTGCCGCCCAGCGCAGGGTTTCGTGGCGGGCAATGACGTCGGCCAGCGGCGGGCTGAGGCGGTAATAGAGCCCCACAAAGGCCCGGCCGGGGGCGTTGGTCAGCAGGTAACGGTCGCGGAACTCGCGAAGTATCCGGACCTGGGGGTGGAGGTAGCTGCCGTAGGCGGCCGTGGCGATGAAGCAGCCGCCCCCGCCACCGCCGGAGGATGTGGCGGGGGGCGTCGAAACCGTCACGCTTGCCACCTGGGAAGCGGGACCAGTGAGCCCCGCCGTCGTGGCGGGCAGTACTGCGTAATAATAGGTGTGGTCGACGACCACGTCGCTGTCGGTAAACGAGGTTGCCGATGTTTCCTTGTAAAGGGCCAGGGAGGTGGAAGAGCTGGACGAGCGGTAGATCCGGTAGCTCGTCGCCCCGGTCACCGCGGCCCATGAGAGGGTAACGGCCGCCGGGGCCGTGGCGGCGGTGGCCGACAGGATGGTCGTTCCCGGCAGGGCGTAGGTGATTTGCGTCCCGTCGCTGCTGAATCCGGCAAAGAGGTTGTCGCTGCCGGTGGTGTTTGCCAAAAGGAGCACGACCTCGGTAGCCGTGCCGAAACCGGGTATGGTTATCACGTTGCTGCCGCTGCCGGGGGTGAACGAGGCGATGCTGCTCCCTGTTTTGCGGAACGCAACCGCCGAAATGCCGGCATCGGCGGTGAGGGTGATGGTCAGTGTGGCCGGCGAGGTTGCCGACGGCACCATGCGGAAGAAAGCGAACGAGTAATGGGGCAGGGTTATGGATGGGGAGGGAACGGAGGTAACCGTCACCGGGTAGGAGGTGAAGGTTCCCGTCATGGTCGGTGTCGGGATCAACCGCACCTCCGACGGGTGGGTGCTCCAGGCGCCGGTGTACAGCTTGCCGGCATACCCGAGGAAATCCGTGGCCAGGCTTGAGCCGCTGGCCTGCAACGAGGTGTCGATTATGGCTGCCATGGGGATATCGCTCTGGCCGGCCGGCGTCGTTGCCGCCAGGCGCTCCCAGATGCCGCGCACCATGCTCTGCCCCCCATGGGCCTCGGCAAGATGTCGGTTGAACAGCCAGCGGCCGTACCCGCCCCCCGTGGTGGTGTCGGCGGCGATGTCGAGGCTCAGGTTCGTGTTCAGCAGTGTCGCGTCGAGATAGGCGTAAAGCTGGTTCACGTTGTCGTACAGTTCATCCTCGTACCAGGTGGAGGTCGCCTCGGCGTACCAGATATCGAAGAAGAAGTTGTAGCCGTACTGGATGGCGTGGTGATACTCGTGGGCCGCGGTGATCTGGAGGCTCTGCAGGGGCGTGTAGACCAGGGGGTGAAAGACCGAACTGGTGAAATCCTTGTCGATCTCGATGTAGCTGCCGTAGGCATAGGCAAAGCCGGTGGCGGGCGACGAAGAGGTCGAGGTGGTCTGCCCGTAGATCCGCAGCGCGGCCAGGCTGCGCAGGTAGATGTGGTACGGGGTGCCCGGCGGCGGGTGGTAGCCGTCGGTGGTCATGTAGACTGCGTAGACGTTCTCGAAGGTGTCGGCCACGGCCTGCACCCAGGATGTGATGGTATACCCGGTGGCCGGTGTCGGGACATCGCTGCCCGATGTGGCATAGTGGATCAGGAAGTGCCCGCCGCTGGAAAGGATGGTCGCCTCGCCCGTCAGCGTCGGCGCGGCCAGTTGTTTGGCCAGGACCTGCCGGGTTGCCGACTCCAGCAGGTTCCAGTCCCGGCTGAGTCCATGTTTGAGCGGCGTCCCGCACTGGACGGCCCCGGCTGTTTCCGTCGCCGTGGACAGGATGGCCTTTTCCAGGGCGCTGCTGCTCTGTTCGTTGAATGCGGCCAGGTAATAGTCGTCAAGCTGTCCGGCCAATCCCGGCAGGGAGAGGCCAAGCACGCAGGCAAACGCCACTGCAAGCCTCGAGAGCGCCATTTTCATCAGTCCACCATCCTTTTGCCCACCCGTACCGCCATGAGCGTCGTTTGATCGTTTTCCACCCGCACTTCACTGGCCAGTGGGCCTTCCCCCACCAGATACCGCCCTGCCGGGAGCACGGCGATGAAATATCCCTGTTCGTCGGCCTGCACCGTCGTCACGACGTTGTTGCCCGCTGAGACCGGCAGGCGCATGGCAGGGGCGGCCAGGTAGCCGGTCCCGCCGGCCAGCTTGCCGCCCGCGCTCTGGATGTAACAGATGCCGGCCACGGCCCCGGTGCCTGCCGGCAGGCGGACCGCCTCGATCTTTGCCTCGGGAGGCGCCACCACCGGGCGGACCCCGGCCCGCACCGCCACGACGCGCTTCCCGCCTGCCGCCTGGCCGGCGACAAAGCCGTTTCCGTCGAAATGGTAATAATTCCAGAGGGCCGCCGGCCGTTTCGAGGCCGCAATGGCCGCACCCCCCAGGAGCAGGCAGACGATCACGGCGGACATGAGGGTGCAAGCGGTGGGCATGGGACGGCTCCGAAAGGGCGGTAATTCCCGAAATCCGTGCTATTGTGCAGTAAGTTGCGGGTGCGAGTCAAACGGAATGAAATCCGACTATCTTTGCTTGACAAATCAGACACATATTTATAAATTAACAGGTTCATTCTGCATATTTTATTTTGGGCGCCGATTCGATCGGTTCCAGGGTCTTATAGAGCAAATCATCGTCACCAGAGAGGAGTCCCGCTTCATGTCCGAAAAATTCATATTCACCTCAGAGTCGGTATCCGAAGGCCATCCCGACAAGGTCGCCGATCAGGTCTCCGATTCCATCCTCGATGCCATTCTCGCCCAGGACAAAACGGCCCGCGTGGCCTGCGAAACTCTGGTGACCACCGGCATGGCGGTCATCGCCGGAGAGATCACCACCAACGCCGTCATCAACTATTCCGAGATCGTGCGCAACACCATCAAGGAGATCGGCTACACCGACTCCGAGATGGGCTTCGACGCCGACACCTGCGCGGTGCTGGTTTCCGTCGACCGGCAGTCGCCCGACATCGCCCAGGGGGTCAACGAGGGTGACGGCCTGCACAAGGAGCAGGGCGCCGGGGACCAGGGGCTCATGTTCGGCTACGCCTGCAACGAAACCCCGGAACTCATGCCGATGCCGATCCAGCTGGCCCACGAACTGGTGGCCAAGCTGGCCGAGGTGCGCAAATCCGGCCAGTTGAGCTTCCTCCGCCCCGACTCCAAGTCCCAGGTTTCCGTCGAATACGTGGACGGCAAGCCGAGCCGCATCGACACGGTGGTCATCTCCACCCAGCATACCCCCGACGTGACCCACAAGGAGATCGAGGAGCGGGTGATCGCCGAGGTGGTCAAGAAGGTCATCCCGGCCGAGCTGCTGGATGCCGATACCCGTTACTTCATCAACCCCACCGGCCGTTTCGTGGTGGGCGGCCCCATGGGCGACTGCGGCCTGACCGGCCGCAAGATCATCGTCGATACCTACGGCGGCATGGGCCGTCACGGCGGCGGCGCCTTCTCCGGCAAGGACCCCTCCAAGGTGGACCGCTCGGCGGCCTACATGGGGCGCTATGTGGCCAAGAACCTGGTGGCCGCCGGCCTGTGCGAGCGGTGCGAGGTGCAGGTGGCCTATGCCATCGGCGTGGCCCAGCCGGTTTCCATCATGGTGCATACCTTCGGCACCGGCAAGGTGAGCGAAGACCGTCTGGCGGAACTGGTGCGCGAGGTATTCGACATGCGTCCCCGCGCCATCATCGAACAGCTCGACCTGCTCCGTCCGATCTACAAAAAGACCGCCGCCTACGGCCACTTCGGCCGTGAGCTGCCCGAATTCAGCTGGGAGAAGACCGACAAGGCGGCGATTCTCAAGACCAAGGCGGGTATCTAAGCGCCCCAGCCGCACAGCATTGCATACATCCTGCCGAATGGATGGCCAAGGCCGGGGCGGTTGCGAAACCGCCCCGGCCTTGTTTTCCGGTACGATACCCGCTGTTGACAAAACAGGGGTATAGAAATTAGTATACCACGAGGAACGATAGAGGAGATTTACATGGCACAGGCGTATAAGATAGCGGTTCTGCCGGGCGACGGCATCGGACCGGAGGTGATGGCCGAGGCGTTGCGGGTGCTGGACGCCATTGAAACGAAATATCAGGTGACCTTCGAGCGGACCCACGCCAATGTGGGCGGGGCCGGCATCGACAACGAGGGCAGGGCTCTGCCCGAGACGACGGTGAATATCTGCCGGGCCAGCGACGCCATCCTGTTCGGCTCGGTGGGCGGGCCGAAGTGGGAGACCCTTCCGCCCGACGAGCAGCCGGAGCGGGGAGCGCTGCTCCCCCTGCGCAAGATCTTCGGCCTCTACGCCAACCTGCGGCCGGCCATCATTTTTCCGTCCCTGACCGGCGCCTCGTCGCTCAAGGAGGAGGTCATCGCAGGCGGCTTCAACGTCCTGGTCATCCGCGAGTTGACCGGCGGCATCTACTTCTCCCAGCCCAAGGGCATCGAGGGGAACGGCCGGGACCGGATCGGCGTGGATACCATGCGCTACTCCGTGCCGGAGATCGAGCGCATTACCCACGTGGCCTTCCAGGCGGCCCGCAAGCGGGGCAAAAAGGTCTGCTCCATCGACAAGGCCAATGTCCTCTCCAGTTCGGTCTTGTGGCGCGAGATCGTCACCACGATTGCCAAGGAGTACCCGGACGTGGAGCTGTCCCACATGTACGTGGACAACGCCGCCATGCAACTGGTGCGCTGGCCCAAGCAGTTCGACGTGATCCTGTGCGAGAACATGTTCGGCGACATCCTCTCCGACGAGGCCGCCATGCTGACCGGCTCCCTGGGCATGCTGCCGTCCGCGTCCCTGGCCGAGGGGACCTTCGGCATGTACGAACCGTCCGGCGGCTCGGCCCCGGATATTGCCGGCCAGGGGATCGCCAACCCCATCGCCCAGATTCTTTCGGCGGGCATGATGCTCCGTTTTTCCTTCGGCATGATCGAAGCGGCCGACGCCATCGACAACGCCGTGGCCAAAGTCCTGGACCAGGGCTTCCGCACCCGCGACATCTACCAGAAGAAGGAAGGCGAAAAATTGGTGAACACGAAAGAGATCGGCGACGCCATCATCGCGGCGCTGTAACCTGAATCCGTGGCGCCTGAACGGCTCCTTTCGCTTACCATGCCTCAGTCCCGGCATTGCCGGCCGTGTCTCCACCGTTGCGGAGGACGCACGGCAAAGCCGGCATGATGCTGAATGGGCGGCGTTGGACTCCGGCATGTCGCTCGTTCCGCCGTTCACTCGTCACGGAGTCAGGTGTAACTAATCACATATTCGGGAAAAGGAACAGACTATGAAAGTCGGAATCGTCGGTTGGCGCGGTATGGTCGGCTCGGTCCTCATGCAGCGGATGCAGGAGGAGGGTGATTTTGCTACCGGTATCGAGCCGGTATTCTTCTCCACGTCCCAGGCCGGGCAGCCTGCCCCCATGAACGCCGGCACCCTCAAGAGCGCCGACGATCTCGCCGAGTTGAAGAAGCTCGACGTCATCCTCACCTGTCAGGGGGGCGACTACACCAAGGCCATCCACCCGGCACTGCGCAAAGAGGGGTGGAACGGCTACTGGATCGACGCGGCCAGCACCCTGCGCATGGAGCCGGAGGCGGTCATCATCCTCGACCCGGTCAACCGCAACGTCATCGATAGTGCCCTGGCCAAAGGACAGAAGGACTTCATCGGCGGCAACTGCACCGTATCCCTGATGCTGATGGGCCTGGGCGGGCTGTTCCGGGCCGGGCTGGTGGAATGGCTCACCTCCATGACCTACCAGGCGGCCTCCGGCGCCGGCGCCCCCAACATGCGCGAACTCCTGGCCCAGAAAGGGGTCCTCCACGACTCGGTCGCGCACCTGCTCAAGGACCCCTCGTCGGCCATTCTGGAGATCGACCGGAAGGTGACCGCCACCCTGCGCAGCGATGTCATGCCCAAGAAGGAGTTCGGCTACCCCCTGGCCGGGAGCGTGCTCCCCTGGATCGACCGGGAGGTGGAGGACGGCCAGAGCCGCGAGGAGTGGAAAGGGTTTGCCGAAACCAACAAGATCCTGGGCACGGCGACGCCGATCCCGGTGGACGGCATTTGCGTGCGGGTCGGCGCCATGCGCTGCCACAGCCAGGGGTTGACCATCAAGCTCACCAAGGATGTGCCGCTGGCCGACATCGAGCAGTTGATCGCCAACGACAACCAATGGGCCAAACTGGTGCCCAACACCAAGGCCGACACCCTGGCCCAACTCACCCCGGCGGTGGTGTCCGGCACCCTGACGGTTCCGGTCGGCCGGGTGCGCAAGATGAAGATGGGACCCCACTACCTGCAGGCCTTCACCTGCGGCGACCAGCTCCTGTGGGGTGCGGCGGAGCCGCTGCGGCGCATGTTGCGTATCCTTGTCGAGAAGTAATGAATGAGAACGTGCCTTTTGCGCAAGCTCCGCGTAAGTCTTCGGGCTCCCGCCTGCAACGTAGCGCTGCTCCGTCTCGGCGTGCCCCCTCGACAGCCTTGACCTTGCGCAAAAATCACGTTCTTTAGGTAATATCCGAGCGCCCCTCTCGTGGGGGCGCTTTCGCTTTTGCAAAGGTTGCCATGAACTCAGTAGTGAACAAACCCGAACTCCTGGCCCCGGCCGGGTCGCTGGAGTCCTTCTTCGCCGCCATGGAAAAGGGGGCCGACGCGGTCTATGCCGGCATGCGCGATTTCTCCGCCCGGGCCCGGGCCAAGAACTTCACCCTGGCCCAGATGGAACGGATGCTGGCCTACGCCCATGGCCACGGCCGGCGAATCTATATCACTCTCAACACCCTGGTCAATGAGAAGGAACTGCCCCAACTGGTGGAGACCCTGGCCGCCCTGGCGGGGATGCGGGTGGATGGGGTGATCCTCCAGGATCTGGCCGTGGCCCGGCTGATCCGCCGTCACTTCCCCACCATCCCGCTCCACGCCTCGACCCAGATGACCATCCACAACACGGCCGGTGTCAAGATGCTGGAGGAGATGGGGTTTCAGCGGGCGGTCCTGGCCCGGGAACTGGCCCTGGACGAGGTGGCGGCCATTGCCGCGGCCACGCCGGTGGAGATCGAGACCTTTGTCCACGGCGCCCTCTGTTTCTCGGTCTCGGGGCAGTGCTTCTTCTCCTCCTACCTGGGGGGGCACAGCGGCAACCGTGGGCGTTGCGCCCAGCCCTGCCGCCGCCTCTACAACCATCGCGGCAAAGAGGGTCATTATTTTTCCACCAGCGACCTGTCGGCCATCGACATGCTGCCGGAACTGGCCCGGGCCGGGGTGAAGTCCCTCAAGATCGAGGGGCGCATGAAATCGGCCGAGTACGTGGCCAGCGTGGTCGAGGCCTACCGCCTGGTCCTGGATGCGCCGGAACGGTCCCGCAAGGAGGCGCTGGCCGCCGCCAAGGAGATCCTGAAATATTCCTTCGGCCGTACCCCGACCAAGGGTTTTCTGGCCTCACAGCAGCCGGACGATATCGCCAACCCCTGGCAAAAGGGGGGGACCGGGCGTTTCGTCGGCCAGATCAGGGGAGTCAAGGGCAACCGCCTGACCTTCGAGAGCCGGGACGCCCTGTATGTGGGGGATCGGCTGCGGGCCCAGCCCAAGAGCGATATGGCCGGCCAGGCCTGGACCGTGCGCGAGTTGTTCGTGGGGCGCAAAAAGGTGATGGAAGCCCGGGCGGGGAGCGTGGTGGAGGTGGAGACCCCCTTCCGTTTCAGCGTCGGGGACTCGGTCTACAAGGTCTCTTCCCGCGAAGCCTTCACCCTGAGCGAGAACGCCTGCCTGCGGCGGTTGGAGTCGGTGCAGCGGGACAAGGTGCCGTGCCGGTTGCGGGCCGCCCTGCGCGACAACGTCATGCATCTGGAGGCCGAGGTCGGCGGCGTGCCGCACACCTTCCAGTTTCCCCTCGGCCCGCTGGAGCCGGCCCGCAGCGGCGACATGCAGGCGGTGCTCCAGGGGCAGTTCGCCAGGACCGGCGAGACCCCCTTCCTGCTGGAATCTCTGGAGGCTCCGGACTTTCCGGCGGTGCTCATACCGTCGGCCATCTTCAAGGAGGTGCGGCGGCAGTTCTACCGGCAACTGGACGAGGCACTTGCCACGGGGTTCCGGGAGCGGATCGCCGCGGCCCGGAGTGCGGCCCTGCGCGATGTGGCCACATTTCGCGCAGGGCCACCCCATGCCGCTCCCAAGGAGGCCCTGGCGGTGGTCATGGACCAGCCAAAGGAGTGGCGCTTCCCGTTGCAAAGCGGTGCCGACGCCACGATCCTGCCGCTTTCCCGGGCGGGCATCCACCAGCTCCCCGGGGTAATCCCCCGCATGCGCGGCCTGGAGGAGCGCATGATCTGGCAGCTCCCCTTCATGATCTTCGACCGGGACATGCCGCTGTACCGCGACACCCTGCGTCAACTGCACCAGGCCGGATTCCGGCGCTTCGAGGCGGCCAACCTCTCCCACTTCCATCTGTTCAAGGGACTGGCGGACCTGCGCATCTCCACCTGGCACCGCTGCTTTTCCCTCAACAGCCAGGCCCTTGCCGCCTGGCAGGAGTTGGGGGCCGAGACCTGCACCCTGTATATCGAGGACGACGCCGCCAACCTGGCGGAGCTTCTGGCCGCAGGGATCGACGTGGAACGGCGGGTGATCGCCTATGCGCCATTGCCGGTCATGACCACCAAGATCCGTATCAAGGACGTGCACAGCAACATTCCGCTTCACTCGGACCGGGGAGAGGCGTACAGTGTCACCAGCCGGGATGGCCTCCAGACCATCTCCGCCGCCACCCCCTATTCCCTGACCGCCCGTCACGGCGAGCTGCGCCGGGCGGGGTGCGGCTCCTATGTGATCGACCTGCGCCAGGCCCCCCGGGAGAGTTGGAACGGCATCCTGGCGGCCTTCAAGGCGGGGCGCGAGATTCCCGGTACGACGGAATTCAACTACGCTGCGGAACTGGTGTGATTGCCATGAAGATATTTTTCGTCGCCCTTGCGCTGTTCCTGGCCCTTGGTGCCGATGCCCACGCGGGGCGCATCATCGGCGGGATGGTGCGGGCGGTCTACGATGGCGACACGGTTTTGGTGGCTACCCGGGACGACAGCCGGCTCAAGGTGCGCCTGTACGGTATCGATGCCCCTGAAACCACCAAGCCGGACAGCCCGGGACAACCCTTCGGGGAGATCTCCCGACGGACCCTGATGTACAAGATCATGGGGCGCCAGGTCTCCGTGGAGGTCATGGATGTGGACCAGTATCACCGCACGGTGGCGGTCATCCGCCATGCCGGCCGCGACGTCAACCGGGACATGGTGGCGGAGGGCATGGCCTGGGCCTACCGCCAGTACCTGCAGGGGCCGTACGCCTCGGAGTATATCGGCGTGGAGGAGTTGGCCCGCGCCCGGCACAAAGGCCTGTGGCGGGACGCCAATCCGCAGCCGCCCTGGGAGTTCCGCCATGCCCAGGAGGGAAGCGGCAAGCGCCGCGGCCGCCGTTAGCCCGCATCACAACGGGAAGCTGCCTGCGCGGCCCCTAACAGGCTGTTTTTCAACAACCTGCTAATACTTGGCTTCCAGCACCTTGACATGAATCCTGCCGATGATGGTGACGATCGGCGCCATATCCTCCGGCAGATGCCCTTCCAGCAGTTTCAGGTGGGTCGGGTCGGCCGGCATCTGGTCGTAGGTCGGGTCGATGGCCACCCAGCGTCCGTTCAGCAGGCTCTCGGCCCAGCTGTGGTAGAGGAAGCCCTTGCCGTCCAGGTAGACCAGCCCCGAAACGAATCGGGTCGGGATGCCGGCCGCCCGGGCCAGGGCCGTATAGAGGCGCGCATGGGTCTGGCAGTTGCCGCTGCGGGATTTGAAGCTGGCAAGTGCCCCCCCGCCGTCTTCCACCGTGTCGCGCAGCCAGTCGGAGGTCCATGAGGCCAGGGCCTTGGCGACCTCCTGCGGCTCCTTCCTGCCTGCCGCAAGTTCCTTGGCCTTGGCCGTGATCTCCGGCGCATCGGATTCGATCTTGTCGGCCGGTTTCAGGTCGCTCTCCCGGGCTGTCGCCGCTTTGTCCTGGAGTGCCGTCTCCGGAACGGCCCGCCCGGTTTTGATGGCGATCCGCCCCTCGCCGCTTTTCTCAACCGTCTGACCCCCATCCCGCCGGAGCGGCAGATTGTCGTTCCAGCCGCTGATTTCCACACTGAGGCCGGTCAGTTTCTTGGAATCCTTGATGGGCGGTTCGGCCCGCACCAGGCTGAAATCATAGATCAGATCCTTCTTGGCCAAGGCCACCCCACCCACAAACGAACCGAGCTGCGTGGGCTCTTCGGCCCTGGTGATCACCAGGCCGTCCCGTACCGACTCCAGGAGAGTGTTCCCCTGGTCGTCCACCCAGATGTCGTTGTTGACGAAGGGATACAGGTTGTTGCGCAACTTGATGGCCGGTTGGGAGCTTGGCGTATTCTCCTGTCCCAGAACGCTGATCTTGACCTCCTTGACCTTGAGCTCCTCCGGATCAAAGGTCAGGGTGGTGTAGGATTTGCCGGGGGAAAGGTCGCGCATCAGGGGGTAGAGGTTGAGCGCCGGCCCGGGATAGACCTCGCCTTTATATTTGAGCTGTTTCTCCGTTTTTTTGCCGTTGGCCACGCTTGTGATGCGTATGATGTTGCCCCCCACCTTGCCGGAGATGCGCGAGGCGCTGCCGTTGATGGCCTGCTCCACCTCGAAGGAGCGCAGGGCGAGGCCTTTGCCCACCAGATAGGTTTCGCGCATGGACGATTCCTTGGAAAATCCCATGACCTTCATGCGTACGCTGCCGTCGCCCTCGATCCGGTAGCCGTCCGGGGCCTCGGAGATCGCCTGGCGATAGAAACCGACCCGCTCATTGTCCACGTAGATTCCGAACCAGCGTTCCGAAAGCGGCGGTTTGTCCAGCTTTTTGAATTGGGCGGCCGTGGCGGGGAATACGGCGGTCAGGGTGAGGGCCAGGGCAATGAGGACGCGGATGGCTATTTTCATGAATGCTCCTTTTTTCAAGAAGGGGTGCGGCAGATGGTGCTGTTGGGGCTGCCGATGCTGCGCCACAGGTGACGACCGCCTGCGGCGGACGCAGTAGTCGCAGGGAATGCAGGAAAGACGGAAGAGATTGGCATTCGGTTACAGAAGATCCGCAGGTCGCCTGGATACTATTCGGTAAAAAAGGGCGTTTTCTCCGCTTCCGGATGTGGCTCGGCACTCTTCAGCCGGCACTGATTCGTTGCCGTGTCGTTCTCGCCGTTCGTTTCGGTTCCGGCCTGGCGCAGCAGCGCCGCTGCGTAGGCCAGCAGGTCGTCCCTGCCCGTGGCGGTCAATCTCCGGTATTCGGCAATCAGTCGCTGTTCGTCGAGGGTCAGATCCATATTCAGCTCTCCTTCCGGTCGTAGGGGACGTGCCGCCTGGGGTACCGCGCTTGGCGTGCCGTGCCGCGGCATCGATCACGCACGGCACGGCCGAAGTCTGCTCAGGGGGTGTTGGTAAGGTATTCCACCCGGTTCCTGCCGTTGGCCTTGGCCCGGTAGAGGGCGTCGTCGGCCATCTTGATGAAGTTGTCAACCGTTGCGCCTTCGGGTGTCGGCAGCGTGGCGATCCCCATGCTGACGGTGATCGCCAGGGAAGCGAGCGCCCCGTTGAATTTGGTCCCCTGGACCGCCTGGCGGACCCGCTCGGCAACGAACAGCGCCTCCTTGAGCATGGCGTCCGGCAGGAGGGCGACGAACTCCTCGCCGCCGTAGCGGGCGGCGATGTCGTAACTGCGGAGTTCCTTCTGGAGTTGGAGCGCCACCTTGTTCAGCACGATGTCGCCCTGCAGGTGGCCGTAGGTGTCGTTGACCTTTTTGAAGTGGTCGATGTCGAGGATGATCAGGGAGAGGTTGCCCCCCTTGCGGAGGCTGCGCTGGAACTCTTTCTCCAGCGCCTCCATCAGGTAGCGACGGTTGAAGAGGCCGGTCAGGTGGTCGGTATTGGACAGCTCCAGAAGGAGCTCGTTGGTGCGCTTCAGGTCGTCCTGGAGGTGTTTGATCTTGAGGTGCACCTTGACCCGCGCCACCAGTTCCTCGGGATCGAAGGGCTTGGTGATGTAATCGCTGGCGCCCTGTTCGAGCCCCTTGAGCTTCAACTCCCGATCGTTCATTCCGGTCAGGATGATGACCGGCACGTCCTGCAGGTCGGGGCGCGCCTTGATCATATTCAGGAATTTGAAGCCGTCGATGCGGGGCATTTCCAGATCGCAGAGAATGACGTCCACGGGGGAGGAGAGCAGCTTCTTGAAGCCCTCCAGGCCATCGTCCGCCTCGTGGTAGCGGGAGAACAGCTCATACGACTCCAGCGTATGGATGATCCGTTCGCGAACGGTATCCGAATCGTCTATGATCAGAACGCTGTTGGACATGCGGGTATATTTACTCCAATTTACCATCAAACACAATTTCTAAAAACTGGGCCAGAATGGCTGCGGTCAGGCCCCAGATGTCGTCCCCGCGAAAATCGTAGTGGCGCACCATGAGGGACTTTCCCTGCCACTGGCGCGGCTCCATGCGCAGGACCGCGGGGTCGAGGAAATGGGTGATCGGCGCTTCGATGATGCGCTCGATCTCGTCCCGGTTGACGGCGTAGGGATAGTCTCCCGGGATGACCCCCACGAGAGGGGTCACCAGATAATGGTGGATGGAGTAGAAATCGTCCAGGGTTCCCAGGATCTCCACGTGGGAGGGATGGATGCCGACCTCCTCCCAGGTCTCGCGCAGGGCCCCCTGCTCCGGCTCTTCCTCCGGGTTGAGGGCGCCGCCGGGAAAGGAGATCTCCCCGCTGTGGTGCAGCAGGTGGTCGGTCCGTTTGGTGAAGAGCAGGTGGTAGTCGCCGTTGCGCAGGAAAAGCGGCAGCAGCACGGCGGCCGGTACCGGCCCCGCCTCCATGGTCCTGCGGCTCCGGGCCGCCAGGGCTGCGCGGGCGCGCTCCGGCAGGTTCAGAGCATCGTCTCCCTGGTCAGGCGCTTCATTTCGGCGATGGTGGCGGCGTAGTCCGGGCTGCCGAAGACGGCGCTGCCGGCCACGAAGACATCCGCGCCGGCATGGGCGATGCGGGCGATATTGGCGGTCTTGACGCCGCCGTCCACCTCCAGTTCCGCCTCGCCGCCGCGCCGGTCGAGCATGGCGCGCAGGGCCTGGATCTTGGGCAGGCACGCCTCGATGAAGCTCTGGCCGCCGAAGCCGGGGTTCACGGTCATCAGCAGCACCAGGTCCAGATCGGCGAGCACGTACTCCAGGGCGTTGAGGGGGGTCGCCGGGTTGAGGGATACGCCGGCCCTCTTGCCCAGGGAGCGGATCAGCTGCACGGTGCGGTGCAGGTGGTGGACCGCCTCGGCATGCACCACGATGATGTCGGCCCCGGCGGCGGCAAAGTCCGGAATGTAGCGGTCGGGGTTTTCGATCATCAGGTGCACGTCCAGCGGCAGGCTGGTCACCCGGCGAGCCGCCTCCACGATCAGCGGGCCGATGGTGATGTTGGGGACAAAGTGGCCGTCCATGACGTCGATGTGGATGTAATCGGCGCCGGCGGCCTCCACGGCGCGGATCTCGTCGCCGAGGCGGGAAAAGTCGGCCGAGAGGATGGAGGGGGCGATTTTTTTCATGGGAAAACTCCAGATTCGTTTTTGCCACGGAGCCACAGAGGCACGAGAAATCAAAACAAGGTCAAAATCTGCCACAGAGACACAGAGGTACTCGGAGAACGGCAGAAAAAACAGAGAGGCCACCTTCATCCGGAATTGCCGTATTGTGTTTGTCTTTCTCCTGGGTTTCCTCTGTGTCTCCGTGTCTCTGTGGCAGGTGTGCCTACAGCCTTCTCAGCCGCGCCGCGAAGAAGCCGTCCATGCCGTGGCGGTGGGGCCAGGCCCGGAACATCCCCTCGGCCGTGAAAAGTTCCCGGTTGTTCGGGAAGAGTTCATTCAGGTTTTCTAGCACATAATCGGGGTGGCGCGAAAGAAAATCCTGCACCACCTGTTCGTTCTCCTCCCGGGAGGTGGAACAGGTGGAATAGACGAGAATGCCGCCGCTTTTCACCAGGGCTGCGGCGTTGGCGCACATGACCTTCTGGGCGGCGGCCAGGCGCAGGATATCGTTCGGCGTGAGCCGCCACTTTGCCTCCGGGTTGCGGCGGATGACCCCCAGGCCGGAACAGGGGGCGTCCAGGAGAACCCGGTCGAAGGCCCCTGCCGGAAGCGTCTCGGGGCGGTGCAGGTCGGCGGTGGCGACGGTGAGGCAGGCGATGCCGAGCCGCAGGGCCGCCTCCCGGATCACCGGCAGCTTGGTGCGGGAGATGTCCGTGGCCAGCAGTTCGCCGCGGTTCGCCATCAACTGCGCCAGGTGGGTCGCCTTGCCCCCCGGCGCGGCGCAGCAGTCCAGCACCCGTTCCCCCGGCTGCGGGTCCAGGAACAGGGCGACCATCTGGGATGCCTCGTCCTGCACGCAGAACAGACCCTCCCGGTAGCCGGGCAGAGTGGGGATCTGGTGCCGCCCCTCTACCAGGATGCCGTGGGGGGAGTGGCAACAGGGGGCCGCGGACACGTCGTTCTCGGTGAAAAGGCCCAGCAGTTCGTCCCGCGTCGTCCGCAGGGTGTTGGCGCGCAGGGTGAGGGGCGGTTGTCGTGACGACGCCTCGGCCAGGGTCTCCGCTTCCGGGCGATCGAGCTGGTCGAGCCACTGGGCCACGAGCCATTCCGGCTGGGAGTGGCGGGCGGCAATGGCGGCGGCCGGATTGGCGACGGGATCGGGAAAGGTGAGGCCGTCCCTGCGGCGCAGGTAAGTGCGCAGCACGGCGTTGACCAGGCCGCCGGCGCGGGGCACCATCTCCTTGGCCAGGTTGACCGATTCGTTGACGGCGGCGGATTCGGGAATCCGGTCCAGATAGGCCAGTTGGTACAGTCCCAGGCGCAGGATCGTCAGGGCCGGGGGCTGGAGCGTATCGAGCGGTTTGTCCAGGAGTTGCGCCAGGATGTGGTCGAGGCTGCCCCGGCGGCGGAGCACGCCGAAGACCAGCTCCGGGAACAACCCCCGGTCCGGTCCGATCAGGTGTCCCTTCTCAAGTTCGTGGTCGATGAGCCGGTCGGCGAAGCCTCCCTCCTTGGCGATGCGGAGCAGGACCCGGCAGGCGGCCAGGCGGGGGTTGGCGGTGATGGGGGCCTGGCCGCTCAATAGCTGTGCGTCCGCGACATGTCCTGCAGACGCGCCACCCGCTCGAGGATGGGAGGGTGGGTGGAGAAGAGGGTCATCAGGCCGCCGCCGGTCAGGGGATTGACGATGAACATATGGGCCGTGGCCGTATTTGCCTCCATGGGGAGGCGCTGGTTGGCCATCTCCAGTTTCTGCAGGGCGTTGGCCAGGGAGAGCGGATTGCCGGAGATGCTGGCCCCGCCGGCATCGGCGCCGAATTCCCGCGAACGGGAGATGGCCATCTGCACCAGCATGGCGGCGATGGGGGCCAGGATGGCCATGAGGATCATGCCGAAGACGCCGCCCCCCTCGTCGTCGTCGCGCCGGCTGCCGCCGAAGATGGCGGCCCATTGGGCCATGTGGGCCAGGTAGGTGATCGCCCCGGCAAAGGTGGCGGCGATGGTGGAGATGAGGATGTCCCGGTTCTTGACGTGGGCCAGTTCATGGGCCATGACCCCCGCCAGTTCGTCATCGCCCAGGATGCGCATGATGCCGGTGGTGGCCGCCACGGCGGCATGCTCCGGGTTGCGGCCGGTGGCAAAGGCGTTGGGGGTGTCGGAGTCGATCAGGTACACCTTGGGCATGGGGAGGCCGGCCCGTTGGGCCAGGCGGCGCACGATCCCGTAAAAGCGCGGGTCGTCCGCCTCCTCGATCTGGCGGGCGCCGTACATGGAGAGGACCACCTTGTCCGAGAACCAGTAGGAGAAGAAGTTCATCCCCGCGGCCAGCAGAAAGGCCATGGTCATGCCCCCCTTGCCGCCAAGGGCGGCCCCGATGGTCACCAGAAGGACGGTCAGGAGTCCCATGAGCAGTGTTGTCTTCAGCATATTCATCAGAGTACCTCGCAACGTTCAAAATAAGCAGAGCAGATCTGTCCCCATCATAATAATCATTGCCGCTGAAAAGCGCAAGGGGAGGGCGGGCGTGGATGGCCTAACCGGCTAAATAAACTTGACAAGTGTCCGTGGCGATGCTATGTAACTCGATCACATTTTGAGACTATTGGAGGAAACAATGGAACGTACATTCGCCATCATCAAGCCGGACGCCGTCGAGCGCAAGCTGGCCGGAAAGATTCTGGACAGGATCGAGGCCAACGGCTTCGCCATTCGCGGCATGAAGAAGATCAAGCTGACCAGGGAGCAGGCCGAAGGTTTCTACTACGTGCACAAGGAGCGCCCCTTCTTCAACGATCTGTGCGCCTTCATGTCCCGCAGCCCGGTGATCGTGCTCTGCCTGGAGAAGGAAAACGCCATCGCCGACTGGCGCACCCTGATGGGCGCCACCAACCCGGCCAATGCCGAGGCGGGCACCATCCGCAAGGATTTCGCCATCAACATCGAGGAAAACTCGGCCCACGGTTCCGATGCTCCCGAAACGGCCGCTTTCGAGATCCCCTACTTCTTCAACGCCTTCGAACTGGTGTAGTCCCTTTTTTCCTGAAACCGACCGGAAAAGGCCCTTCGTTTGGAGGGCCTTTTTTTTATGGCGAAAATCGTTTCGTTCCTCATGGTCCGGTCCTGATGATCCGCCGCGCCTCCGCCAGCGGATCCCCCGCCCCGTCCACCCAGTGGATGGCCACCCCGTTTTTCTCCATCCTGCGGAACCAGGTCTCCTGGCGCTTGGCAAAGTCGTGGATGGCGCTGTTCAGTTTCTGGAACATGTCGTTGCGCGTCAGTTCTCCCCGCACCAGCATCCCCGCGTAACGGTACTCCAGGCCATAGTAATCCAGGCGCTCCCAGGCGATCCCCCGGTCGTGGAGCCCCCGGACCTCCTCGATCATGCCGCTGCCCAGTCTCTGCCGCAGGCGTTCCGTAATCCTGCGTCGCAGTTCGGTCCGTTCCCAGCGGATGCCGATCACCAGGGGGCGGATGGCGGGGAGCGGCTCCGCCGCCGTTGTCCGGCTCCGTTCGTGGCGGGCGATCTCGATGGCGCGAATGGTGCGCCGCCGGTCCGCCAGATCGGTGCCGTTGTGCTGCTCCGGCCGCAATTCCCGCAGCATGGCCGCCAGTTCGGCGTCGCTCTGCGGGGCCAGCTCCGCCCGCAGGGCCGGGTCCTCGGGCACTTCCGCCAGCCGGTAGCCGCGCAGGGCCGCGTCCAGGTACATGCCGGTGCCGCCGCACAGAAGCGGCAGGCGGCCGCGGGCGGTGATCGACTCGAACGCCTCGATGAACAGGCGCTGGAAGGCGAAGACGCTGAATTCCCCGCCGGCGTCCAGGATGTCGATCAGGTGAAAGGGGATCGTGCCGTACTCGTGCAGGTCCTTGCCGGAGCCGATGTCCATGCCCCGGAATACCTGACGCGAATCGGCCGAGATGATCTCGCCGTTCAGTTCCCCCGCCAGGGCCACGGCCAGGCGGGTCTTGCCGGAGGCGGTCGGGCCAAGTACGGTAAGGAGGTTAAAGGCAGGTTGTTCAAAAACAGCCGTCTCGCCGCCATCCTCGAGCGCCCTCTCGTGCGGCGTAGCGCTGCGGTCCCTCACCCAATCCCTCTCCCCGGAGGGAGAGGGCACGGCATGCTCTCCCCCTCTGGGGGAGAGATAGAGAGGGGGCTGCCTCCTCGGGGCATTCTCCGGGTGCGACGATCCGGCTATTTTTGAACAACCTGGGTTTTTCGACAGGTTCCTGGGGAAGGGGGCGTCAGTCATTGGGCGGGTCCTCCCCGTGCAGCCCGGCGAAGACCGTGGCGGCGATGGTTGGGTTCATCCCCGCCACCGCGGCGATCTCCTCCACGCTTGCTTCCTTCAGCCGTTGCAGGCTGCCGAAGTGTCTGAGCAGGGCGGTGCGCCGTTTGGCGCCGATGCCGGGGATCTGCTCGATGCCCGAGGCGGTCCCCTCCTTGCCGCGCAGGGTGCGGTGATAGCCGATGGCAAAGCGGTGGGCCTCGTCGCGGATGGCCGCCAAGAGGAGCAGCGGTGCCGAGTTCTGGCGCAGCACCACCGGGTTCTTGCGTCCCGGCAGGAAGACCCGCTCGTCGCTCTTGCTGATGGTGGCCGCTGCCGCATCCCGGGCCGTACGGCTCTTAGCCAGGGATACCAGGTCGAAGCGCCCGGTCAGCCCCAGGCCGGCGACGATCTCCTGGGCCGCGTTCAACTGGCCGATGCCGCCGTCCACCACCACCAGGTCCGGGAGCCCTGCCTCCGCCACCTTCTCTTCGCGGAAGCGGCGGGAAAAAACCTCGGCCAGCATGGCGAAATCGTCCTGCCCCTGCACGTCACGGATGCGGTACCGGCGGTAGCGGGCCTTGTCCGGCCGGGCATCGGTGAAGGCGACGCCGCTCCCCACGGAGTGGCGCCCCTGGATGGTGGAGATGTCGTAGCATTCGATCCGGTGGGGGAGCCGCGTCAGGTGGAGCCGCTGCCGCAACTCCTCCAGCACCGCTTCCGCCGACGCGGCGGCCTCGTCCCGCTCGCGCAGGGCGGCCGCGGCGTTTTTGCCGGCCAAGTCCACCAATTCCCGCTTGAGGCCGCGCACGGGGCGGGCTATGGCGACCTTTTTCCCCCTGGCCTCACCCAGCAGTTCGGCCAGCGCCCCGGCCTCCTCGATTTCCAGGGGGAGCAGAATCTCCTCGGGGATGAAGGTTTCGCCGCCATAGAACTGGTGCAGGAACGAGGCTACCCCCTCGGCATCGTCCAGTTCCCAGGTCAGGCTGAACAGGCGGCTGCCGCTCAGCACCCCGCCCCGGATGAACAGGAGCGCCACCTCCAGGCGCGTCCCGTCGCGGAAATACCCCACAACGTCGCTGTCCCCGCCCCCCCGCATGACCACCTTCTGCTTTTCCACCGTGACCTCGATGGAGCGGAGCAGGTTGCGCCAGCGGGCCGCCTCCTCGTAGCGCAGCGCCTCGGCCGCCTCGGCCATGCGCCGCCTGAACTCCGTCACCAGTTGTTTGCTCTTCCCCTCCAGAAACAGGGCGGCGCCCTCCGCCAGGGCGGCATAGTCGGCCGCGGAGATCAGGCCGTGGCAGGGAGCGCTGCATTGGCCGATCTGGTGGTAGAGGCAGGGGCGCTTGCGGGCCATGCAGGCCTTGAGCGGGTAGTGGCGCAACGGGAACATGCGGGTGATCTGGCGGAGCACCTCCCGCGCCGCCGAGGCCGATGCGTAGGGGCCGAAGTAACGGGCGCCGTCGCGTGGCACCTTGCGCACGATGGAAAAGCGGGGAAACTCCTCCCGCGGGTCGAGGCGCAGGGAAAAATAGGTCTTGTCGTCCTTCAGGTCCAGGTTGTAACGGGGATGGTGCTGCTTGATGAGGGTGTTCTCCAGGAGCAGCGCCTCTTTTTCCGTGTCGGTGAGCATCACCTCGATGTCGGCCACCTTGGCCACCAGGAACTTGACGTGGTAGCGGCCGTCGCCGGTCGCGCCGAAATAGGTGCGCACCCGCTGGCGCAGGTTGCGGGCCTTGCCGATATAGATGATCGCGCCCTTCCCGTCGCGCATCAGGTACACGCCGGGAGAGGTGGGCAGCTGCCGTATTTTGTCCTCAAGGCTCATGGCGCAATAGTACCGGCTTCTGCCCGGAATGAAAAGCCAATCGTTCGACAGGTTTTTGCATAAATATTGTGCATGCGCCCATTAAATAGGCATGGTGCGGGACCTGATACAAGTGCAAAACACATAATTACAGTATGTTGCCCAATCGATACGACATGGAAACCATTTTGCATGCACCAGACAATTTGCCCAACGGCGGGCATATTTCACGAATACCAATGGGGGTAGTCGAGCATGGAGACCATGTCAACGGTGACTGGCTTGAAGAGTAGCGGCGATGTACTTTTTCTGATGTTGGGGGCGGTGATGGTCTTTGCCATGCATGCCGGGTTTGCCTTCCTCGAGGTGGGCACGGTGCGCAAAAAGAACCAGGTCAACGCCTTTGTCAAGATCCTCACCGACTGGTCGGTTTCCACGATCGTCTATTTCGTGATCGGCTTTCCGATCGCCTACGGCATCTCCTTTCTGAAGCCGGCTGAAGAGCTGCTGGGCAAGACCCAGGGGTACGACCTGGTGCATTACTTCTTCCTGCTCTGTTTCGCCGCCTGCATCCCGGCCATCATCTCCGGCGGCATTGCGGAGCGGGCCAAGTTCTGGCCCCAGGTGACCGCCGGCGCCGTCTTCGCCGGGCTTTCCTATCCCCTGTTCGAGTCGTTCATCTGGGGCAAAAACAGCTCCCTGCTGCAGGGGATCTTCAAGGGCATCGGCGGGGCCGAATTCCACGATTATGCCGGATCGGTGGTGGTGCACTCCATCGGCGGCTGGATCGCCCTGCCGGCCGTACTCGTCCTCGGCCCGCGCATGGGGCGCTACATCCAGGGCAAGTCCCATCCTCTGCCCATCAGCAACATTCCCTTTCTGGCGCTCGGCTCCTGGATACTGGCTGTCGGGTGGTTCGGCTTCAACGTCATGAGCGCCGGCAATCTGGAAAAGATCTCCGGCCTGGTGGCGGTCAATTCCCTGCTGGCCATGGTGGGAGGGGTGCTGGCGGCCCTGGTGGCGGGCAAGAACGACCCGGGCTTCGTCCATAACGGCGCCCTGGCCGGCCTGATCGCCGTCTGTGCCGGCAGCGACATCATGCACCCCCTGGCCGCCTTCGTGGTGGGGGGCGTCGCCTCGGTCATCTTTGTCTACGGTTTCCACTACGAGCAGGAAGTCCTGAAGATCGACGACGTTCTGGGGGTCTGGCCGCTGCACGGCGTGATCGGCTCGTGGGGCGGCATCGCCGCCGGCATCTTCGGGCAGAAGGCCCTGGGCGGCATGGGCGGGGTCACCTTCGTCTCCCAGCTTGCCGGCAGCCTTTCGGCCATCGTCTTCGCCCTGGCCAGCGGTTTTGTGGTCTACGGCATCCTCGGCAAGACTGTGGGTATCCGGCTTGACGCGGAGCAGGAATACGCCGGGGCCGACCTGTCCATCCACAGTATCGGCGCCTATCCGGAGGAGCATGTCCGGTGACCGTCGGAACGCGTCCGGCTTTCCGGCGCACGGAGTTGCCTAACACATGGAAATAACCTTTTCTTTCGTTGACAAGGCCACGGAGAGATGCTATCTAAAAGGCATTTTACCTGACATTTCGCAGATCTCCGTGCGCCATTGCGCCGCGTGCTGGCCAAGAAGAGGTTACGTGCCGTGATTTTAATGAAATTTTGCCGCAATATTCTGTGTCGGCTTTTCCTCGTAGTGGCAATAATTTCAACGCTCATTGTCCCTCCCGGGTTCTGTCAGGAAACGGAAGACTCCCAGATTTTCATGTCTGGCTTCAACGCCTACCAGCAGAAAAACTATCCCGCCGCCATCAAAAGGATGAACGAGGTGCTGCAGAAGTACCCCGACTCCCCCCTGCGCGACATGGCCATCTTCTGGCTCTCCCGCTCCTACTACAAGAACGGCAATCTTCAGGATGCCGCCCGCTACATGTCCCGGTTCGCCAAAGAGTACCCCGATAATCCCCTGAGGGCGACCGTGGAGGACGAACTCCTCGCCTTGACGGCGCGCTATGACAAAGGGGAAACGATACCGGCCGGCGAGGCGCCCGTGAAACAGGTGCAGGCGCCGAAGGTGAAACCGGAAGCCGCCCCGGCTGAAAAGGAGCGCCAGGCCGCCGAGAAGACGGAGCGGGAACAGCAGGGGAAAGAGCAAGCGGCCAAGGCCGAGCTTGCCAGGCAGCAGGCCGAGAAGGAACGCCTTGCCAGGCTGAAGGCCGATGAGGAGCGCCAGGCCGCCGAGAAGACGGAGCAGGAGCAACTGGCGAAAGAACAAGCGGCCAAGGCCGACCTTGCCAAGCAGCAGGCCGAACAGGAACGCCTTGCCAAGCTGAAGGCCGAGCAGGAGCGCATGGTCGCCGAAAAGGCCGAACAGGAGCGTTTGGCCAAGGAACAGGCGGCCAGGGAGCAACTCGCCCGGCAGCAAGCGGAAAAGGAACGTCTCGCCAAGCAGCAGGCCGATCAGGAACGCCAGGCTGCCGAGAAGGTGGAGCAGGAACGGCTGGCCAAGGAACAGGCTGCCAAGGCCGAGCTTGCCAAACAGCAGGCTGAAAAGGAACGCCTCGCCAGGCTGAAGGCCGAACAGGAGCGCCTGACCGCCGAGAGGGCCGAGCAGGAACGTTTGGCCAAGGAGCAGACTGCCAGGGAACAGCTCGCCAAGCAGCAGGCCGGAATGGAACGCCTTGCCAAGCAGAAGGCCGACCAGGAACGCATGGCGATCGAAAAGGCCGAAGAGGAAAAGCTGGCGCAGGAAAAGAGTGTTCAGGCCCGGGCCGTTCAGGAAAAACAGGCCGCCGAACAGGCTGAAATAATGCGCCTTGCCCGGGAAAAGGCAGAACAGAAGCGCCAGGCGGTCCAGAAGGCGGAGGAAGAGCGCACGAGCGCCGAACAGGCCGCCCGGCAGCGTCAGGCTGCGGTACAGGCCGAACGCGAACTGCTGGCGGCGAAGAAGGCGGGGGAAGAACGGGCTGCCGCCGAGGCCGCCCGAACCGGACAGCAGGCCGCCGCCAGGGCGGAAGAGCAGCGCCAGGCACAAAATCGCCAGGCCGAGGAGCGGGCGCGTGCCGAAAAGGCGCTCCTGCGTGAAAAGGCCATTGCCCAGTACAAATCCATCATCGAAACCTACCCCGGCAGCAGCGCGGCCGTCACGGCAGCCGCCAAGCTGAAGGGATTGGGGGTTGCGGTCGCCCTGCCCCCCCAGGCCGCTGCGGTTGAGCGCCAGGAAAACGCCCAGGTCCTGAAGTTCGAAGTGGGACAGTACGTCGGCTTCGAGTTCAACCTGCTGGCTCAGCCCAAGGCCTACGAGGTCGCGCACCGGACCAGCATCCCGTTCGAGGTCATCAACCGGGGCAACGGTAGCGATTCCTTTGCGCTGGAATCGGCTTTCCCGGCCGAATTCAAGGCCGAGTTCGCGGCCGCCGGAGCACCTGAAAAGAATATCAGGGAAACGCCGAAGCTGGCTCCGGGCGAGGTGTTCCGGGGGGCGGTGAGCTTCGAGATCCCCGCCGCCAGCATCGATGGCCTGAAGATCACGCATCCCGTCAAGGCCGCCTCCACCCTCATGGCCGAGGCGAGCCAGTCGCGCGAGATCGCCATGACCGCCTCGGCCCCGCTTCTGCGGGCCGTGCTGAAAGCGGATAAAACGCACCTCCTGCCAGGCGGGCAGGTCGCCTACCGGATCGTCGTCCTCAACATCGGCACCATGGCCGCCAAGGATGTCACCCTCAACCTGAATTATCCCCCGCAGCTTGAGCCGCTCGATTATTCCGCCACCGGCTTCAAGCAGGGGATGAAGTCCGTGATGATCACCGACGGGCTGCAGATCAAGTCCGGGGAAAGTCGGGAGTTCAGCGTCGCTTTCCGCCTGAAGGACGATTCCCTGGCCGGCCAGGAGTTGATCACCCGTGCGGAATTGGTGAACAACCCGCTCCAGACCACGGCGGTTTTCGTTTCCAATCTGGCCTCCGTCGATCCGCAGCATGGCGTCAAGGTGCGCACCGCTTCCGAGCGGCTGGTGGTCATCCCGGGCCAGACCACGACGATTCCGTTCGTGGTGGCCAATACCGGCAACGTGGGCGAGAAATACCGCATAGCCTCGAACCTGAAGTCGGCCCCGGACATGGTCATCTACCACGACATCAACCGCGACGGCATCCGCCAGGCGAATGAGCCGGCCATCACCGAGATCGGCCCGCTGGCGCCCAAGGAAGAGGCCGCCATCATTGTGGAGATCAAAACCCCGCGGAGCATCGGCGACGGGACGGAAGACAACGTGCAACTCACCTTCACGCCCGAAGGGGATGCGGCCCGGCCGGCCGTGGCCTCCGCCCACCTGTTCTACTCGCGTCCGGTGCTGAAGCTGGCTATCGCCGCCCGGGACGGCCGGCTCAAGCCGGGCGAGGTGGCGTCCTTCGACTTGGTCATCACCAATGGCGGCTCCAACCTGGCCCGGATCGTGGAACTTCAGAGCGCCTGGCCCGAACAGCTTGAACTGGTCGGCGCCGACCCCGCCAACAGTTCCGTCGCCAACGGGAATATCCTCTGGAAGTTCAAGGAACTGGGCGCCGGAGAGAAGAAGGCCATCAAGGTCTCGTTCAGGGTCAAGCACGGCATCGGGGTCGGTACGAATATCCAGGTCAAGAACATCATGACCTATGAAGATCAACTGGGGAACAGGTACTGATATGGCGCGACGCCCATGGGGAACTGCTGTAGCAGCGCTGATTCTTTCACTTGCCGTCATTCCGGCCTGGGGTGAGCAGCAGTACCTCTACACGCCCAAGCCGGCCGGCCCGGAGGAACAGGGGCAGGCAAAGGACGGTATCCTGGTCCGCGAGGTGCCGGTGGAGAAGGGGGACACGCTCTCCGGCATCTCCCGCAGGTTCAGCGGCCACGGTTCCTACTATCCCCAGATACTGCTCTTCAATGATGTGAAAAACCCGAACCTCATCTACGCCGGCTCGACCCTCAGGGTCCCGGTGAGCGCGGGACAGGCGGCGGAAACTTCCGAGGCAAAACCGGCCCCCACGGCCGGGAAAAAGAGCGTCCGGCATGCCGGGAAAAAGGCTTCCCGCGCGGTTTTGCCCCCGTCCGCCGCGGTGCCGGCCAAGCGCAGGGCCACCGGCAAGGCCCCCGCGGGCGACCAGTCCATGGAGCTGTCCCCCAGCGACTTGAAACGGCTGGACAACGGAGCGGAGAAGAAGGCGGAGGCGCGGAAAAAGGCCGTGCCCGAGACGCGCAAGCGTGCCGGGGAGGCGGTGCGGCAGAAGGCCGGGCAGCCGGTTGGCGGGGAGCGGGTGACCACGAACGCCCCATCTGTTCCGGCGGCCACGGGCGAGGATGCCAGCCAGAAACTCTTTTCCCAGGCGGTCAAGGCCTACCGCCAGGACGACTGCCGCGCGGCTCTGGAACTGTTCGACCGCTTCCTGACGACGAACCCCAACTCCCCCTTGGCTGCCGACGCCAGTCTCTACAAGGCGGAGTGTTATCTGAAGCTCTCCAACTAGCACCAGCGCCGCCTTTGGAACAAACACAAACCGCCGCCGGCTTCCCTGCCGGCGGCGGTTCTTTTTGCACACCCTATCCCATCCCTTCCCGGTGGACTAACGCACGCCCCCTTACTGCCACGTCATGACAAAGGCGCGCAGGCGGCCCCCCTGCTCGTCCCGGTAATAGACCACCTTGAGGTTGTCGGCTATGCGGCCGCGCTGGATCTCGTAGCCATCCTTTTTCTCGGTCGCTTCGAGGACAAAGGCCGGTTTTTTCACCACCTGGCGGAGCACGCCCTTCATGAACGATTCGGGCACCCCCTGGCCGCCGCGGTCGATCACCTGGATGGCCTTGATGGATTCCTTTTCCCGGAACACCTTGAACTCGGTAACCTGCCCCTTGTAGCGCTCCCATCCCGGATTGGCGGCGCCGTAGCTCTTGTCCGCGCCGTAGCGGGGGATGAAATCCGGCAATCTGCTGGGGCGCGCACCCACTTGGGCCGGAGTGGGCCGGTTCCCGGCGATGTCGGACAGGACGGCCTTGTCGCTCAATTGGGGCGTGGCCTCGCCGCCCGCCGCGGGAGGAACGGCGGCAACCGGGGGGGCGGGAGCAGCGGCCAGCTTCCGGGCCGCCGTGACCGGAGGCTGCGCCGGGGCGGCCGGTTGGGCGGCCGGCTTCACCTGCTGCGCCGGCGGCTCGGCGGTGATTGCGACCGGTTTCTGCTCCTCCGGTTTGCGGTTCTGGATCACCGTGACGACCACGGCGACGATCAGGACCGGCGCCAGCCAGAGCAGGAAGGAGGAGGCCCGGGAGAGCTTCCTCTCCGGTTCGATGGTTTCCGGCTGCTCCACATTCCACCCGGAGAAATGCTGCCGCGCCGCTTCAACAGGCGGTTCCGGTTCCTGCATGCTCTCCACGGCACTGTCGAAGGAGCTGGTAAACTCCGAGTAGACCTTGACCCGTGAGCGGGGGGCATAGGTGATGCCCCGCTCCTCCAGGGACGGTTCGGGCGGGACGGCCAGGGGGGCGGCGAGGGCCAGGATGTCGCGGCTGGCCGGTGCGGCGGCCGGTTCCTGTTCCGGTTCGGCAGCGGCCGGCTCCGGAGCGGGCGCCGGTTGCACCGCGGCCGAGGTCGAAACGATGTCCTCCACCGCCAGGGCCGCCTCCACCCCGCTCTGTCCTTTCCGGGAGGCGGGGGTGGCGACCGTGCTCCGGATAGCGTCCAACAGCGCCTTTTCGTCCAGCGAGGTATCGATATGCCCCTGGTAGAGCTTGATGGTTTCGGCGCTGACCTGGGTGGGGGTGCTGAGCAGCACGAAGCGGCTGCGCTTCCTGCCGAGCTGTTTTTTGAGATGCATCAGCAGGATGTCGGCGGAAAGCCCGGAGAGATGGGTCTGGACAAAAACCATGGCCGGTTTCCTGGCGATCAGCTCCTCCACCCCTTTTTCGAGGCTGGATGCCGTACGCAGCGTGATGCCCTTGTCGTCCGCGAGCCGGTTGAAAATCTTTCTGAGGCGCGGTACATCGGTTATCAGCAGCAGGTCGGTCACGTGGTTTTCCTCCAATAACGGTAAATAGAATCCATTCTACGGCATGAACTATGCGTAATCAACATGATTGTTGGTCGCTGCGCCGCAAATGTGCCTTGCGCCGGACCGGGATAATCATGTATCGTAGACCCCGGACGGAAACTAACTGGAAAGGTATGCCGATGCTCGATTCACGGATTCTCGGCGAACTCGCCGCCATCGTCGGGACTGACAACGTCCTGACCGAAAAACAGGATATGCTCTGCTACTCCTATGATGCCACCCAGATGGAGTTTCTCCCTGCCGCCGTTGTCCACCCCGCGAACGCCCAGGAGGTGTCCGCGGTGCTCAAGCTGGCCAACCGCGAAGGCTTCCCCGTATTCCCCCGCGGCGCCGGCAGCGGTTTTTCGGGCGGCGCGCTTCCCAAGGCGGGCGGCATCGTGCTGGTCACTACCCGCATGAACCGCATCCTGCGCATCGATACGGAGAACCTGATTGCCGAGGTGGAGCCGGGGGTGGTCACGGAGCTGTTCCAGCAGGAGGTGGAAAAGCTGGGCCTGTTCTATCCGCCCGACCCGGCCTCCCTCAAGTTCTCCACCCTGGGGGGGAACGTGGCCGAGAACGCCGGCGGTCCCCGGGCCGTGAAATACGGCTGCACCAAAGATTTCGTCATGGGGCTGGAGGTGGTCCTGCCGAGCGGCGCCATCATCCGTACCGGCGGCGAGACCTACAAGGGGGTGGTGGGCTACGATCTGACCAAGCTCCTGTGCGGCAGCGAAGGGACCCTGGGGATCATCACCCGCATCATCTTCAAGCTGCTCCCCTATCCCGACGCCAAGAAGACGATGCTGACCATCTTCGACTCCATCGACGGGGCGGCCAAGGCGGTTTCGGCCATCATCGGCGGCAAGATCATCCCCACCACGCTGGAGTTCATGGACTACTCCACCCTCCAGTGCGTCGAGCGCCGCTTCAACCTGGGCATTCCCGCCGAGGGGCGCGCCGTGCTCCTGATCGAGGTGGACGGCGACCGTGACCTGATCGAGAAGCAGGCCGGGCAGATCCATGCGATCATCGAGCCGCTGGGGCTGGTCCAGTTCCGCGCCGCCGCCAACGCCGCCGAGTCGGAGCAGCTCTGGAAGGTGCGCCGGCTGGTGTCGCCGTCCCTGCGGGACATCAATCCGGACAAAACCAACGAGGACATCGTGGTGCCCCGCAGCAAGGTGCCGGATGTGATCAGACGGATCGAGGCCATCCAGCGGAAGTTCGACGTGCCCATCGTCAATTTCGGCCATGCCGGCGACGGCAACATCCACGTCAACGTGATGATCGACAAGCAGATCCCCGGCATGTCCGAGCGGGCCGAGGGGGCGGTGAAGGAGATCTTCCAGGCCGCCCTGGACCTGGGGGGGACCATGTCGGGAGAGCATGGCGTGGGGCTTTCCAAGGCACCCTATATCGAGCTGGAACTGACCCCGGACCAGATCGGGACCATGAAGGCCGTCAAGCACGCCCTGGATCCGAACAATATCCTGAATCCGGGCAAGATGTTCCCCGGGGAGGGGGAAAGCCATGCCGCAGGATAGCGGTAAGAGCCGTCAGGAGATCTCGCTCGTCGGGCGGATACTGTCCCTGGAGACCATGCTGCTCCTCATGGGGGTGGCATCGCTCGTCTACGGCATCGTCAACGGCGCGGAGACCAGCATCCTCTGGGGGATCATCATCATCCCCGGGGTTTTCATCCTGATGAAGGTGCGCAGGAAAGACTGGCAAAAACACTGGCAGGATCTGGAAGCGGAGCGGAAGGCCCACGACGGACGGAAAACTCCCCCTCCGGACACGCCCCCGGAGAAGTGACCCGTATGAACCATGGAACTATCGTTTTGGCCTCAGCCTCGCCGCGCCGCACCGAACTGATGGCCCTGGCAGGCATCGAATTCACGGTGGTTGCGGCGGATATCTGCGAAGATGCCCTGCCCGGCGAGAAGCCGTCCGAGCATGTCATCCGCCTGTCGCGGGAGAAGGCCGACGCCGTGGCGCGGACAACGGCCGGCCGCTTCTTCATCGGTGCCGACACCGTGGTGGTCCTGGACGACACCATCATGGGGAAGCCCGCCGATGACGATGATGCCTTCCGCATGCTGACCGCCCTGTCCGGCAGGAACCACGAGGTCATCACCGGCTTTACGGTCTTCGACGCGGTGAGCGGCATCCATCTCAGCCGGAGCGTGCATACGGAGGTCACCTTCCGCACCGTGGGCGAACACGAGATCCGGAACTACATCGCCAGCGGCTGCCCCAGGGACAAGGCCGGGGCCTACGCCATCCAGGGGGGCGCCGTCCATTTCGTCCGCTCCATCTCCGGTTCGTACACCAATGTGGTCGGACTGCCCATGGCGGAGCTGTACGAGGTGTTGCAGACGGTGGAGGCGCTTCCCTGATCGCGTCCGTCTTGGAGCACCTTTCCCCGTCCCTCAATCGTAAAATCCTCGACGTAGCCGGGCTACGCCTGCGGTTTAACTCAATCGGGCCAGGAAAATCTCCCCCAAAGCCGGGCGCGATACCTGAACAAAATCAGTTGCGAACACGTTGTTGATATTTTTTGATTCCGGCGGTGACACGCCGTCCGAAACGGGAAGAGCCATGTCGATTGCACAACGCCTCGAACAGATCCGGTCGCGGATCGCCGCGGCGGCCGCCAGGGCCGGTCGTGATCCACGCACGGTGCGCCTGGTGGCGGTCTCCAAGGTCCGCCCCCCGGAGGATCTGGTGGCGGCCTACCGGGCGGGACAGGTCGTCTTCGGCGAGAACTACGTCCAGGAGCTGACGGCCAAGGCGGCCGAAATAACCGAGCCGTTGGAATGGCACTTCATCGGCCACCTCCAGAGCAACAAGGTCAAATACCTGGCCGGGCTGGTGACGCTCATCCACTCGGTGGACCGCCTCTCCCTGGCCGAGGAGATCAGCCGCCAGTGGGGGAGGCTGGGCCGCTCGTGCGACATCCTGGTGCAGGTGAACATCGCCGGCGAGGCCACGAAGTCCGGCACGACCGAGGCCGGGGCGCTCAGCCTGGTGCGCGCCATTGCCCAACTCCCCAACGTCAGGGTACGCGGCTTGATGACCATGCCCCCTTTTTTCGACGACCCCGAGGGGGCCCGCCCCTATTTCGCCGAACTGAAACGGCTGTCGGAGCTGATCGCCGCCGCAGCCATACCGGAGGTGGAGATGGCGGAGCTTTCCATGGGCATGTCCGGCGACTTCGAGGCCGCCATCCGGGAGGGGGCGACCCTGGTGCGGGTCGGCACCGCCATCTTCGGTGAACGCTGATGTCCGCCCCGGCGCCCCGAACCGTCTCGACGAAAGCCCTGCGGATCATCCTTTTGTCGTTGGCGTCGCTCCTCCTCGGCGCTGTTACCCTTACCCCGTTTTTTTCCTCCTTTGAACTGAAATCCTACGACCTGCTGTCGCGCCTGCTCAACCGGGACCGGGGGAGCTCGGATATCGTCATCGTCCAGGTGGATCAGCCGAGCCTGGACGCCCTGGCCGCCGAGGGGGTTACCTGGCCCTGGCCGCGCCAGGTCTATGCCCCGGTCTTTGAACGGCTTGCCCAGGCCGACGCGGTCTTCGTGGATATCCTGTTCACCGAGCCCTCCTCCTACGGCGAAGAGGACGACCGGATTCTGGCCGCCGCCGTGGCCAGGGCCGGCAACGTCGTTCTGCCGGTCTTCGCCACCGCCAACCAGCGGGAAAACGACGCCGCGGGGCAGCAGTTCCTCGACCGCATGGCCGTCAGGGGGGTGCCCGCCCCCGCCCCGGCCCTGCCGTCGGCCATCACTCCCATCGCGCCCCTGGCCCGTGGCGCCCACGGCGGCGGCAACGTCATGATCAAGCCGGACCGGGACGGCGTCTACCGCCGCCTGCCGCTCCTGTTCCAGGCCGCCGGCCGCACCCTGCCGCACCTCGTGCTGGGACATCTCCTGGAACGCCGGGTCATTGCCGTACGCGACGGCCGCCTGGCGCGCGGCACCGAGCCGCTCCCCCTGGCCGGCGGCGCCCTGCTGCCCCGTTTCCCCCGCGGCGCGCAGCCGTACCAGGTCGTATCGATCCGGGAGCTGATTCGCGACGATGGCCGAACCCCCTATCCGGCTCCCTGGTTCAAGGGGAAAAAGGTCTTTCTCGGGCTGACCGCCGCCGGCCTCTATGACTTGAAGCCCACGGCCGTATCGGCGGTGACCTCCGGCGTGCAGGTCCACGCCGCCACTCTGGACGCCCTGCTGCACGGCACGTTTCTCAAACGGGTGCCGGACGCCCTCGCCATCGTTTTCATGGCCGCCATCGCCGTGACCGCCTGCGCCTTTATTCTGACCCACACCTCCATCGCCGCGAACCTGGCGCTCTTGGCCGGCCTGCTGCTGGCCTCCCTGGGGGTGCCGGCGCTTTCCTTCAGTCTGGGGTGGTATCTGCCGCTCATCCCCCCCTTGGCCGCCCTGGCGGTCGCCTTTGCCGCCGCCTCCACCTACAGTTATGCCACCGAGGGGCGGGAACGCCGCTTCGTGCGGCGCGCCTTCTCCCAGTACATGGACGAGACCGTCGTGGCCCACCTGCTGAAGCACCCCGACCTGATCAAGCCGGGGGGGCAGCGCCGGCGGGTGACGGTCTTCTTTGCCGACATCGCCGGCTTTACCACCATCGCCGAACAGTTTCCACCGGAGGAAACGGCCCTCATGCTCCATGACGTGCTGAACGCGGTGAGCGAAGAGGTCATCGGCCACCAGGGGGTGATCGACAAGTACATCGGCGACTGCGTGATGGCCTTCTGGGGAGCCCCACTGGCCCGGCCGGATGCGGGAAGCAACGCCTGCCGCGCGGCCCTGGCCGCCCTGGCCGCATTGGAACGGGTCAACGCCGATTTCAAGGCCCGCGGCCTGGGGACGATCTCCCTGCGCATCGGACTCCATACGGGGGACGCCATCGTGGGCAACCTGGGGAGCGACCGGCTCTTCGACTATACCGTGGTGGGGGACACGGTCAACCTGGCTTCCCGGCTGGAATCGGCCAACAAGTTCTTTGCCACGCGCATCATGGTCAGCGATGCGACGCTGCAGGAGGCCGGCGACGGCTTCCTGGTCCGGGAGTTGGGGCTGATCGCCGTCAAGGGGAAAGAGTTGCCGGTGCGCATCCATGAACTGCTGGCGGAGCGTGCCGGCGCACCGCCGGAACTGGCGGCGTGGGCCGCCCTGTACGGCCGGGGGGGCGATGCCTTTCACCGCCGGGAGTGGCAGGCTGCCGAGGCGCTCTTCGACGAAGCCCTCAGCCAGCGGCCCCAGGACGGCCCGGCCCTCTTTTACCGGGACTGGTGCCGGCGCTGCCGGGAAACTCCCCCGTTGACTGATGACTGGAATGTGATACATATGAAGGAGAAATGAAAACAATCACCCGTTGCATACTGTTCGTCTGGCTGCTGTCGGCCGTGGCTGCTGCCGCCGCCGGGACGGTGAGCGTCGTCACCCGGGACAACGCCATCCGCTCCGAGAGCCGTTTCTTTGCCCCGGTCAAGGCCAAGGTGCGCTACGGCGACCGTCTGACCGTCATCGGCCGCAAAGGGGACTGGTACCAGGTGAGCGCCAAGGGGGTGAGCGGCTGGGTCCACAAGAGCGCCGTTGAATCCCGCTCCTACTCGGTATCCGGGCGGGGGGGCGCCGCGGGCGGCGTGTCGGCCGACGAGGTCTCCCTGGCCGGCAAGGGGTTCAATCCCCAGGTGGAGGCGGGGTACCGCAACGCCAACAAGAACCTGAACTACGGCGCGGTGGACGAGATCGAGCGTCTCGTCGTGGGCGAGAAGAGCCTGGAGACGTTCATCCAGCAGGGAGGTCTGATCCAGCCATGACGCTCCCGTTGCCATCAATTGCCCGCCGTATGGCCTTTCTGCTGCTGGCCGGCTTCTCCCTGGCCGGTTGCCGGCTGGAGGACCTCACCCCCCAGCAGATCGGCATGATCGCCTCGTCGGTGCAGACCATCGGCAAGGCTGCGCGTCCCGTGTCCGATGAGGAGGAGTACTACATCGGCCGGGCCGTGGCGGCCCGGCTCACCGCCACCTATCCCCTCTACCGCAACAAGCGGCTTACCGAGTACCTGAACCTGGTGGGGCAGACGCTGGCGCTCCACACCGAACAGCCCGCCACCTTCGGCGGCTACCATTTCGCCGTTCTGGACACCCCGGAGATCAACGCCTTCGCCTGCCCCGGCGGCACCGTCCTGATCACCCGGGGGATGGTCGCCTCGGTGAAGAACGAGGATGAACTGGCCGCCGTACTGGCCCACGAATTGGGCCATGTCATCCATCGCGACGGCGTTGCGGCCATCCAGTCCTCCCGCTGGAGCCAGGCGCTGCTCATCATCGGCAGCCAGGCGGCCCGGGAGTTCAGTTCCAAGGAGACCGCGCAGTTGGTTTCCCTGTTCCAGGGCTCCATCGATGATGTGGTCAAGACCCTCGTGGTAAACGGCTACGGCCGGGAGCAGGAGAAAAACGCCGACCGGGCGGCCCTCGGGTATCTTGCCGCAGCCGGTTACGACCCCCAGGGGCTGGTGGGGTATCTGGAGCGGCTTCAGGAGGCGGGGAGAGGGTCCAAGGGGGGCATTCTGGCCACCCATCCCGGCACTGATGAACGCCTCGCGAATGTTCGCGAGGCGGGCGTCCCGGCCGCGGACCGTGCCGGGGTGCCCCGGCGCAGCAAACGTTTCGCGGAAACGGTTCCCTGATGCCCGGCGGATGGTGATGATCCCGCAGAACGGACAAAGGCCCTGGAGTATCTCTCCAGGGCCTTTGTCGTGTTGTCAGCCGCGCCGGCCGGGCCTTACATCTCGGGCGTCACCGGCACAAAAGCGCTCAACTCCGGCCGGTCCAGGTCTTCCAGGTATTTCAGCACGAAACGCTGCGCCGCTTCCGCAGCCCGCGGGATGTCCCAGGCGCTCATGTCGCGGTCGAGCACCAGGTTGCTAATGCCGCGGATCTCCAGGCAGTCCACGCCTGCCCGCAGGCACACCTGGGCCACGGCCGCCCCTTCCATGCTTTCGGCTATGGCGTTGAAGTGCCGCGCCAGGGCCTCGCCGCGCTGGCGCGTCCCGCTGCAGGTCGAAACGGTCACGAACCGCCCCCGCATCAGGAACACTCCGTAGTAGTCGGCAAGCTGCATGGCCTTTTCGGCGGCGTGCTTGGACAGGGGAATCTCGTTGTGATAGGCCCGTTTGCCCTGCACGAGGGATGGCAGCCCCATGAAGCGCAGATCCTTCCACCCGTCCGTTGTCTGCACCCCTTCATCCCCCAGGATTTCATTGCTGGCCACGGCCAGGCTGCCGACGGAAAGCCCGCTGCCCGGATAGGCGCCGGCGCAGCCGGTATTGATCACCAGGCGCGGCCGGCTCCGCTCGATCAGGGTGGCCGTGGCGGCGGCGGCGTTGACCTTGCCGGCCCCGCCTGCGCAGAGCGTTACGGGCAGCGTGCCGATGGTCCCCTCGGCATACTCGAACGTGGTTGCCGTCTGTCGGACGGTGTTGGTCAGGGCGTGCTCCAGCAGGGCCATTTCCTGGGGCACTGCCGCGATGATGAGAATCGGTTTCATGTCTACGGGAAAGCCTTTCTTGTGTGGCGGCCTAGCGGTTTTCAAGCCATTTGCTCAGGACCGCTTCCAGGTCCTGGACCAGCACCGGTTTTGAGAGGTAATCGTTCATGCCCGCTTCGATGCATTTGTCCCGCTCTCCGGCCATGGCGTTGGCCGTCAGGGCTATCACCGGCGTTTCATGGTCGAGAACGCTGGATTCGGGGTCGCGGATGATGGCGGTGGCGTCGTAGCCGTTCATCTCCGGCATCTGGCAGTCCATCAGCACCAGGTCGTAGGAGGCGCTTTCCAGGGCCTTGACCGCGTCGAGGCCGTTGGCCACGGCGTCGGCCTCGTAGCCCAGCTTGTTGAGCATCATCCTGATCACCCGCCGGTTGGTCGTATGGTCTTCGGCCAGCAGGATGCGGGCGCGCTGGGGGGCGTCGGCGTCACGGTTGAAGAAGATGGCCTGGTTGCCGCTTTCCCGTTTTTCCATAGGGCTGTACTCCTGTTTTTCGAACGGCAGGGCGATGCGGAAGGTCGAACCCGAGCCCACGCCGCTCACCACGTCGATGGACCCGCCCATGAGCTCGGCCAGTTGGCTGCTGATGGCCAACCCCAGTCCCGTGCCGCCGTATTTGCGCGTGCTCGAGCCGTCAACCTGAACGAACGGGGTGAAGATGCGGTCCAGGTACTCCGGGGGGATGCCGATGCCGGTATCGGTTACGGCAAACTGGAGGGTCACCTGCCCTCCATCTTCGGCCACGCGTGATACGTGGACCATCACCCCTCCCTGCCGGGTAAATTTGATGCCGTTGCCTACGATATTCCTGATGATCTGGGCCAGGCGCCCCGGATCGCCCCTGAGGTGCAGCGGCGCATCCGGTTCCACCGCCCAGTCCAGGCGCAGGTTTTTCTCCTCGGCCTGCAGCGAGAGTATCTGCATGGTGTCCTTCAGGACGGTCTTGAGGTTGAAGTCGCTTTTCTCGAACATGAGCTTCCCGGCTTCGATGCGGGCGAAGTCGAGAAGTTCATCGATGAGGTCCAGCAGGTCCTTGCTGCTTTTAAGGGCGATTCCGGCATACTCGAGCTGCTCGGAGGTCAGGTCCGTATCCATCAGAAGTCCGCTCATGCCGATGATGCCGTTCAAGGGCGTGCGGAGCTCGTGGCTCATGTTGGCCAGAAACTGGCTCTTGGCGGCATTGGCCGCGTCGGCGGCGTCCTTGGCCGAGATAAGGGCCTGTTCCGTCTGTTTCCGTTCGGTAATGTTCTGAAAGAACCCAATATAGCGGTCGTGGCCAAGCTTGACGGCCTGGAGGGAGACCCAGAGCAGGCTCCCGTCTTTTCGCACCAGGAGCGACTCCCGGCTGGCAGACCCCTCTTCCTTCAGCTTTTCGAAATTTTGCAGCCCCGTTTGCCGGTAGTCCGGGGGCAGCATATCCGTAATGGACATGCCGATGAGTTCGGCTTCCGAGTACCCCAGCATCTCGGCTCCAGTGCGGTTGGTCTCCACGTAGCGCCCCAAACTGTCGACAACGAATGCGCCGACGGGCGCAAACTCGATGTAGGAACGGAACTTGGCCTCGCTTTCCCGCAGGGAGTCGGTCATCTTCCGGCGTTCGGTGATGTCGAACATCAACCCGCGCAGGATCGGAGGGCGCCCCTCCTCAACAATCACCGAGACGGCATTGCGCAGCCACAGGGTGGTGCCGTCGGCAGCGATCATGCGGAACTCGAACTGCCGGGACGCGCCCTCGCACCCCATGCTTCGGCAGATATCCAGTACCCGGTCGCGGTCTTCCGGGTGGATATGAGCGTGGCAGAAGTCCGGGTCGGACAGCCAGGCCGACGCCGGGTAGCCCAGCAGCCGTTCGGCCTGGGCGCTGACGAACGTGAAACGGAGTGTATCCGCGGCCGCCTCCCAGACGATTCCCTCGATCGTATCCACCAGTCTCTGGTAGCGTTCCTGGGTGCGGAGCGCCTCCCGTTCCGTCGTCAGGTGATGCTCCCACAGCTCGCGGCCGTAGATATAGCCGAAGAGCGGGATGGCGAACATGTGCAGGCCGTGGCGGATCGGTCCGAGAACGGCGATGGTCTTTGCGGACGAGATGGCGCTTGCCAGGCCCAGGGCATCGTCGAGGAAGAAACCGCCGAAGGCGATCGACAACGCCGTTCTGCGCCATCCCGGAACGCGTCGCAATAAGACGAGAGCGGCGGCCAGCACGATGGCCCCGGCAAGGTGGAACGTCACGCCATACCGGCCGGCATGGAAGTTTGCCTCCGGAAACCTGCTGCTGAATGAGGCCCAGCCCCAGAAGGTTGCCAGATAGGCGGCAACCAGGCAGGCCACCCCACCTTTGAGGTACCGCCCCGCCAGGCGCGGGTCCAGCAGGCTGTCCAGATAGGCCGTTGCGATCCAGACCAGGGAGACGCCGGTCAGAAGCTGCTCCACCGGCTTGGTGAAGGGCTGCATGAGCGCATTCGGCACCGTGTTGCTGAAGGAGAGGAACAAAACGACGAACATGAAGAGTTCGCGCACCAGGCCGAGGGTGAAGCCGATCAGCAGCAGCCTGTTCCGCTGCGGGGTGTGGCGGCGCTGGCGCACGGCCGTCCAGATGAGCAGGGACCAGAACAGGGCGGCCGTGCCGAGGCGGACGAAGTGGTCGGGCGCGAAGTCGCCGCCGGCAAACTCGACCAATATTGCCATCAGATAGTCGGACATAGCGTCGCACTTCCTTTCAGGCGTTGCGCCGCGGCCAGGGTCTGGGGCGCCGTCTCCCGCGACGGCCGCTCCTGAAACGCCTCCAGGTCCTCACACGTATCGATATCCCGCCACGGCGGCAGGAGGGCGGTTCTGAGCCCGCAGAACCGGGCCCGTTCCTGGCTGGTCTGCAAAACCTCCGCACTGCTCCAGACGATATCCTCGAACAACTGCCGCTGGAAGCGCCGGAGGCCGAGCAGATAGTATCCCCCATCCTCGGCCGGACCGAAGACGACCTCTGCCTCTGCCCGCTCCAGGAGGGCAAAAGCCCGTCGGATGTACTCCAGGGGGAGATCGGGCGCATCGCTGCCGATGATGCAGCACGTCTCGCAACCACTGGCAAAGGCCGTTTCAAAGGCATTTGCCATGCGTGCCCCCAGGTCGTGCCCCTGCTGCTCGAACATCGTCGCTCGGGGCGGGACCGGAACAGCGGGGATGGCCCCGTTTTTCAGCGCCCAGAAGAGCAGCAGGCGGGTGTCGTCCAGGGTGGCGGCGGCGGCCAGCACATCGGCCAGCATGGCGGCATACAGCTCCGTTGCGAGACGATGGCTGCCCAGACCCTGGGCCAGCCGGGTCTTTACCGTGCCGACGAGCGGTTCCCGGGCAAAGATGATCAGTCCCCTGGTCATGCCCGGCGGTCGAGCTCCACGGCCGCATAGGCCGAATGATTGTGGATCGACTCGAAGTTTTCCGCTTCCACCGAGAACCAGACGATGTTGTCCACGGCCGCCAGCCGGGAATAGGCCTCCCGGACCATGTCCTCCACAAAGCGCGGATTGTCGTAGGCTTGCTCGGTGACGTACTTTTCGTCCTCGCGCTTGAGCAGCGAATAGAGCGGGCTGCTGCCGCACTGCTCGATCAACTCCACCAGGTCCTCGATCCAGATGAATTCCCGGTAGCGCACCCGCACGGTCATGACGCTGCGCTGGTTGTGGGCGCCGGCCCGGGAGAGCTCCTTGCTGCACGGGCAGAGCGAGGTGAGCGGCACCCGCACCACCAGCACGAAATCCAGGATGTCGCTCATGGACGCCTTGAACTCGCAACTGTATTCCATCAGGCTTCTGGCGCCCGAGACCGGAGCCCTTTTCTCGATGAAGTAGGGAAACTGGATCTCCATGTGGGCGCTGGTGGAGCCGAGCCGGGCCTTCACCTCGTCCAGGATCGGCTCCAGCTTGTCCAGGCCGATATGCTCGCGGTGGCGGTTGAGGATCTCCACGAAGCGGCTCATGTGGGTGCCCTTGAAGTGGTGAGGCAGGTCCACATACATGTTGATCCGCGCCACGGTGTGCTGCAGCGAATGGTTCTTGTCCATCACCACGATGGGGTAGGAGATGTCCTTGACGCCGACCTTGGCGATGGGTATCCTGCGGTGGTCGGGGCGTTTCTGCATGTCCGGCATGGCTGTTTTGTCCGCTGCCGTTTTCGTTGGTTGGTGCGCCATGGGATTGTCCTGTGGGTCGATTGGGATCTGTTCCGTATCCAAGGGGGATACCGTATGAATATCAGGGTTTCCGTCACGGTTTTCGGCCGCGTCCAGGGGGTGGCCTTTCGTCACTACACCAGCCGCCGCGCTGTGGAGCTTGGCGTCAGCGGTTGGGTCGGGAACCTGCCGGACGGCTCGGTTGCCGGTGTGTTCGAGGGCGATGAGAATGGGGTGAATGCCCTGGTTGAGTGGTGCCGTCAGGGGCCGCCCGCCGCCGCGGTGGAACGGCTCGACCTGCGCCGTGAGACCTGCACCGGGGAGTTCACGGGGTTCTCCATCAGGTCGTGACGTTCTCCAGCCCCGCCGCTTCCGCGATCACCCGCCATATCCCCTCGCGCCCGGCCTTGGACAGGGCCGAGAAGGGGAGGAGATCCTCCCGGTTGCGGCCGATGGCCGCCGCGATCACCCCGGCCTGGCGGGCCTGTTCGTTCTTCGACAGCTTGTCGCACTTGGTCAGCACGATGATCGGCGGGATGCCGTAGGTTTCCAGCCAGCGCAGCATCTGCAGGTCCCCATCCGCGGGGGTGCGGCGGATATCCAGGATCAGGACCACCGCCCGCAGGTTCTCGCGCCTGGCCAGGTAGGTCTCGATCATCGGCTGCCACTGTTTGCGCAGCTCGGGCGGCGCCTTGGCGTAGCCGTAGCCGGGGAGGTCCACCAGGACCAGGCGGCCGTTGACGTCGAAGAAGTTGATCAACTGGGTCCTGCCGGGGGTGGAACTGGTGCGCACCAGGCTTTTGCGGTTGACCAGCACATTGATCAGCGACGACTTACCCACGTTGGAGCGGCCCACGAAGGCCACCTCGGGCAGGATAGTTTCCGGGTAGTCTTTCGGTTTTACAGCACTTTTTATGAATTCCGCCTGGTGTACATCCATGTCAACGCTCTCCTTGGCGAGCGTATTATAGTGCGCCGCGTCATGGCTGTTCAAGCGCTTATTTCCCCCGTGCCGACAATTTGGAATTTATTCCCGCCTGCGCCCTCTCCTTTATGGGACGCCCGCGCCCGGCCCTCGGGCGCGAACCCGTGATGCGGCCATGCTCGGGCACTGTTTTTTCGACAGCTTCGGCCCGGAGATTTAATTTTCCCCCCGGAATTAGTCGGTGGCGTTCGATACGCTTTTGTGCTATATGAATAGCATTCCGTTGGTGTCCTCTTACATGCTCCCGACCAGGTTCCAATGACGGCATCCACTGTGGACATAGCGCTGTTTGCGGCAAAGCTGGGGATGATATTCTTCGTGATCCTCACCCTGGCCGCCTACTTGGTATTCGCCGAACGGAAGGTCCTGGCCTGGATTCAGGATCGCAAGGGGCCCAATCGCGTCGGCCCCTTCGGACTTCTCCAACCCCTCGCAGACCTGATCAAACTCCTCACCAAAGAAGATTTTTGCCCGCTGGCCGCCGATAAATGGCTGTTCTATCTTGCCCCGGCCATGGCCGCTATTCCGGCGATCCTGACCTTTGCCGTCATCCCTTTCGGCGCGCCGGTGACCATTGCCGGCCGCCGGGTGCCGATGCTGGTGGCAGACCTGAACGTCGGTCTGCTGTTCTTCCTGGCGCTCTCCTCCATCGCGGTGTACGGGGTTGCCATCGGCGGCTGGGCCTCCAACTCCAAGTATTCCCTGCTGGGGGGCATCCGCGGCCTGGCCCAGTTGATCTCCTACGAACTCTCCATGGGGTTGTCCCTGGTGCCGGTGGTCATGCTGGCCCGTTCCTTCAGCCTGGCCGACATCGTGGCCGCCCAGTCCCCCATCCCGTTCATCGTCTACCAGCCCCTGGCCTTTCTCATCTTTCTGGTCAGCATCACGGCGGAGTGCAAGCGCATCCCCTTCGACATCCCCGAGGCCGAGGGGGAGCTGGTTGCCGGTTTCCACACCGAATACTCCGGCATGCGCTTCGGCCTGTTCTTTGTGGGGGAATACATCAACATCATCGTGCTGGGAGGGCTGGCCACGACCTTCTTCCTGGGGGGCTGGCACGGTCCCTTCCTGGCGCCGGTGATCTGGTTCTCCCTCAAGACCCTGGCGTTTGCCTTTTTCTTCATCTGGATGCGCGGGACCCTGCCCCGCCTGCGTTACGATCAGCTCATGCACCTGGGGTGGAAGGTCTTGACGCCCCTGGCCCTGGCGAATATCCTGGTCACCGGTTGGTGGCTGGCGCTGCGGGGGACGGTATTGCCATAATGACGCTACGGACATCGACGTCCGGAACATAAACCAACCACGGGAGGAGTCGAACATGGAAAGTGTGAATGCCAAAGACCGTCACGGCCACACCCCTCTGATCAATGCCGCGAAAGAGGGGCAGAAGGACTTTGTTCAGGACCTGCTGCACCGGGGCGCGGACTTGACCGCCAGCAGCGACAAAGGTAAAACGGCCCTCCACTACGCCGCCGCCAACGGCCACACCGAGATCGTCAGGATGCTGCTCGACAAGGGCGCCGACGTTGACGTCCGCGACCGGGAAGGGCATACTCCCCTGATGCTGGCCGCCATCTATGGCTGCAACCTGACCGTGCAGGCCCTGCTGGACGGCGGCGCCGATGCGGGGCTCAAGACGCCCACCGGCAACACCGCCAGCCGTTATGCCGACAACAACAGTCACCCCCTGGCCTCGGCACTGCTCAAGAAGGCCGAACGGGCCAAACACGGTAACGCATAATATTCCATAACTCCCGAGCCGAGACGCCCCGTCGGGGCGTCTCTCATTTTGAGAAGAACGATTTTATGCCGATACTCTCCGACATACGAGCCATCCTGGGCGGTTTCCGTATCACCCTGGCGCACATGCTGCGCCGGTCGGTCACCATCCAGTATCCCGAGGAAAAACGCACCCCGTACCCGCGTTACCGGGCGCGAATCGTGTTGACCCGCGATCCGGACGGCGGCGAGCGCTGCGTGGCCTGCTACCTCTGCTCGGCGGCCTGCCCGGTGGACTGCATCTCCATGCAGGCCGCCGAAGGGGCGGATGGCCGCCGCTATGCCGCATGGTTCCGGATCAACTTCTCCCGCTGCATCTTCTGCGGCCTGTGCGCCGAGGCCTGCCCGACCCTGGCCATCCAGATGACCCCCGATTTCGAGATCTGCAAGCGGGACATCATGGACCTGGTCTATGAAAAGGAGGACCTGCTGATCAACGGCTGCGGCAAGGACGCTTCCTACAACTTCTACCGCCACGCCGGCATCGCCGTGACCCAGCCCCGGGGCGAAGGGCTGGAGGAAGAGCGGCCGGTGGATGCCAGGTCGTTGCTGCCGTAGCGGCAAAGCATCCACCACGGAGGACACGGAGGGAAACCTGAGGAAAGCAAAAACCATTGTTACCAGCGATATATTGGGAACCGGTTTGTGAGTATGAATAAATATCTTCAGGTCTCCTCCGTGCTCCTCGGTGTCCTCCGTGGTGCATGCTTTCAGGATTTTTAGAGAACTTATGGAACAAATCATTTTCTACATATTGGCCGGGGTAGCCGTTATCGGCACGATCCTGGCCATTACCGAGAAACACCCGGTGCACGCCATCCTGTACCTGGTCACCTCCCTGTTCTCCATCGCGGTGATCTTTTACCTGCTGATGGCGCCGCTGGTGGCGGCCTTCGAGGTGATCCTCTACGCCGGCGCCATCATGGTGCTGTTCCTGTTCGTGATCATGATGCTCGATCTGGGGCACCCGGAAAAGGGGGTGGCGCCCCAGTGGCGCCAGTGGCTGCCGGCCCTGGTGCTGGCCGGGGTGAGTATCGCCTGCCTGACGGTCGTCATCGTCTCCCGCCATGCCTCCCCGGCCGCACCACCAGCCCCGGCCCTGCCGATCCGCGTGGTGGCCCGCTGCCTGTTCAAGGATCATGGCCTGGCGGTGGAGCTGATCTCGCTGCAACTGCTGTTTGCCTTGGTCGGCGCACTCTATCTGGGTCGGCAAGGTGCTCCCTCACCCGGCCTTCGGCCACCCTCTCCCCAGGGGAGAGGGGCTGGGGGGGAGGGGGGACCGTCATGATCGTTCCGCTGGGACATATCCTCATCCTGGCCGGCCTGCTCTTCTTCCTGGGGATGGGGGGGCTTCTGGCCTGGCGGGCCAATCTGATCATGATGCTGGTCTGCATCGAGGTCATGCTGAATGCCGTCATGCTGGTCTTCGTGGGGGGCTCGGCCCGCTGGGGCACAGCGGACGGCCAACTGTTCGCCATCTTCATCATGGCCCTCACCTCGGCCGAGGTCTCCCTGGCCCTGGCCATGGTGGTCTACCTGCACCGGCGGCGCAAGACCGTGGATACGGACCGGTTCGGCGAGATGAAGGGGTAACTATCCGGTGTAAAAGCATTCACCACGGAGGACACGGAGAAAAGGCGGAGGAAATCAGACTACACAGCGGACCTCAAAATCTTTTGTTTTGGTCTCCTCTGTGTACCTCCGTGTCCTCCGTGGTAATGCTTTGTGATGTCAGAAGTTTTTTTAAACCCATCGATTTCGATGGGTTAAGCACTGATAAGGAAGGGTGGCGAGTCCGTATCTGAGTGCATACAGATGCTCAAAAGATTTACTATCGACGGGACAATGGCTATTCATACCAGCCTTGAAACATTGAGGATGTTTTAACCGAAAGAACCCATGAAACTTTACCTTGCCCTCATACTCCTTTTGCCGCTCATGGGCGGCCTCTGCAACGCCCTGCTGGGGCGGCTGCTGCCGCGTCGTGTGGGCGAGTCGGTGGCCTGCGGGGTGATCTGGGGGGCGTTCGCCTGCGCCGTAGTGGCGTTTGCCGGCTTCACCGGGCCGGTCAGGGTGGAATTGGGCTCCTGGCTGGCCGCATTCACCTTCCAGGCCCCCATCGCCCTGTACCTGGACCAGCTTTCCCTCAGCCTGACCCTGATGATCACCTTCGTGTGCGGCCTGATCCACCTCTACTCCGTGGGCTACCTGCAGGACGACCCGGCCTGGGCTCGCTACTTCGCCCTGCTGAATATCTTCGTTTTCGCCATGCTGACCCTGGTGCTGGCCGAGAACCTGCCGCTCCTCTACCTGGGGTGGGAGGGGGTCGGCTTCTGCTCCTACGCCCTGATCGGCTTCTGGTACACGGAGGAGAAGAACGCCACCGCCGGGCGCAAGGCGTTCATCACCACCCGCATCGGCGACACCGCTTTCGGCATCGCCATCGTCTGGATGTACCAGCTCTCCGGCTCCGTCTCCATCACCCACCTGAACAGCATGGGCGCGCTGATCCCCGTCGCCGTCGTGACGACCATAGGCCTTTTGCTCCTGGCCGGGGCTGCCGGGAAGTCGGCCCAGGTGCCGCTGTCGGTCTGGCTGCCGGATGCCATGGCCGGCCCCACGCCGGTGTCGGCCCAGATCCACGCCGCCACCATGGTCACGGCCGGGGTTTACCTGCTGGCGCGCATGTTCCCCCTGATCGGCTCCTCGGAGACGGTGCGGGCCGCCATCGCCCTGACCGGCGGCGTCACCGCCTTCTATGCCGCCACCTGCGCCTGCACCCAACGGGACCTGAAACGCATTCTGGCCTACTCCACCATCAGCCAGATCGGCTACATGGTGCTCGGCGTGGGGGCCGGAGCCTTGACCGGCGCGACCTTCCACCTGCTGACCCACGCCTTCTTCAAGGCGCTCCTGTTCCTGGGGGCGGGATGCGTCATCACCGCCCTGCACCACCAGCAGGACATCTTCCGCATGGGTGGGCTCAGAGCAAAGCTAGCCGCGGTCTACTGGCCGTTTCTGGCCGGGGCGCTCTGCCTGGCCGGGTTTCCCCTGACCGGGGGCTTTTTCAGCAAGGACGCCATCCTGGGTGGGTTGGCCGCCCAGGGCGGTCCCCTGTACGGCGGGCTGCTGCTCCTCGGCCTCCTTACGGCGCTTCTGACCTCCTTCTACACCTTCCGCATGGTCTTCGTGGTCTTTCATGGTGGGGAAGAGGCCCACATCGGCCCCCTCCCGCGGGTCATGACCCTGACCCTCATTCCCCTGGCCCTGCTCGGCCTGTGCGGCGGCCTGTTCAACCTGCCCGCCTACCTGGGCCATCAGGGGGTTCTGGACGGCTTCCTTGGTTCGATCCCCGGTTTTAGGGGTGTTGAGCAGACCCCCCATGCCGACGAGATCGCCCTGCAGATCGTCGCCGCCACCTTGAGCCTCACGGGTCTGGGCCTGGCCTGGTCCCGCTACACCGGCAGCCGCCGGGCCGCCGCCCTGGCCCGCGAGGACGCCGGCCGGCCGGGTGCCCGGTTCCTGCTGAACGGCTGGTACCTGGACAGCCTCTATTGGTCGCTGGTCGTCAACCCGTTCAACCACCTGGCGCGTTTCCTCTGGAAACGGTGGGACGAGGCGGGTATCGACGGCACCCTGGACGGCCTGGCCCGCCTTACCGCCCGCCTGGGCGGCCTGCCCGCCGCCTGGAGCACCGGCCGGGTGGCCACCTCCCTGTTCGGCCTGGCGGCCGGGGTCTGCGTAGTGCTCGCCTACCTTGTGTGGGTGGTGCTGCCATGATGGCCGATCTGCATCTTTTGACCATCCTGGTCTTCTTCCCCCTGGCGGGCTGCCTGCTGATGCTGCCGGTCTGGAAGCGTCCTGCGGCTGCGCGGCCTCTGGCCCTGGGGGTGATGACCGGAGAACTGTTGCTGGCGCTCTGGCTGTACGCCTCGTGGCACGGGCTGGCGGCGCTGCACCCGGCTTTGCCCGGTTACCTGCTGGTGGAGGACGCCCCCTGGATCAGGGACTTCGGCATCCGCTACACCCTGGGGCTGGACGGCATCTCGCTGCTCATGGTCATGCTGACCGCCTTCAGCTTCTGCGTGGCCCTGGCGGTGTCGTGGCGGGCCGTGGGCGAGAAGGTCGGCCTGTTCCTGGCGCTGCTTTTGGCCATGGAAACCGGCATCATGGGGGTCTTTCTGGCCCTGGACCTGGCACTGTTCTACCTGTTCTGGGAGGTGATGCTGATCCCCATGTTCTTCCTGATCGGCATCTGGGGCCATGGGCGGCGCATCTACTCCACGGTCAAGTTCTTCCTCTTCACCATGTTCGGCTCGCTCCTCATGCTCCTGGCGATCATCGCCCTGCACCTGCTCCATGCCCAAAAGAGCGGCGTTGCCACCTTCGGGCTGCACGAGCTTATCGCAACCCCCCTGCCGGCCGGTACCCAGCTCTGGCTGTTCGGCGCCTTTTTCCTGGCCTTTGCCATCAAGTTCCCCCTCTTCCCCCTGCACACCTGGCTGCCGGACGCCCATACCGACGCCCCCACCGCGGGGAGCGTGATCCTGGCCGGGCTGCTGCTCAAGACCGGCAGCTACGGCCTGCTCCGCTTCGGCTACCCGCTCTTCCCCCAGGCGGCCCATACGTTGACCCCCCTGTTCTATACCCTGGCCATCGCCGGCATCGTCTACGCCTCGCTGGTGGCCTTTGCCCAGGAGGACATGAAACGCCTCATCGCCTACTCCAGCATCGGCCACATGGGGTACGTGGCCATCGGCATCGCCGCCTGGCAACCGGTGGCCCTGTCCGGCTCCATCGTCCAGATGGCCAACCACGGCGTGACCACCGGCGCCCTGTTCGCCATGGTGGGCATGCTGGACGAACGGGCGCACACCCGGGAGATCGGCGCCTTCGGCGGACTATGGGGCAAGATCCCGCTCTGGTCGTTCTTCTTCCTGCTCTTCTCCATGGCCTCGGCCGGCCTGCCGGGGCTGAACAACTTCGTGGGCGAGTTCCTGGTGCTGTCCGGCACCTTCACCAAGTCGCCCCTGGCGGCGGGACTGGCCTTCACCGGCATCGTCCTGACCCTGGTCTACACCGTGCGCCTGGTGCAGGAGGTGATCTTTCAGACGGAACGCACGCCCTTGCCGCTGGCGGACCTGGAGCGCCGTGAAATCTGCCTTCTGGCCGTGCTGGCCCTGCTGGTGGTCTGGATGGGCGTGCACCCGGCGCCGCTGCTGGATCTGATCCACGGGCCGGTGCAACTCCTGACCGGGGGTGCGCCGTGACAAATGCCGACCTGATGGCACTCATGCCTTTGATCATCCCGGCCCTCGGCAGCGTGCTGGTACTGCTCATTGGCGCGGTACGCCCCGGCGGCTACCTGTACGGGGTGGCCGGGGCGCTGGTTGCGGCTTCCCTGCTGTGGGCCCTGTGCCTCCCGGCCAGCGCCCTCATGCCGGGTCTTGCCGTCACCCCCTTCTCCCGGTTCTTCGTTCTGTTCCTCGGCGGCACCTGCCTGGTGGCCCTGCTGCTGGCCGCCGGCTACAACAAACGGCGCGGCATCGTGGGGGAGGAGTACCCGGCAACGCTGCTCTTCGCCCTGGCCGGCATGGGGGCGGCCTGCGCCGCCACCGACCTGTTGATGCTGTTCCTCGGTCTGGAGGCCTTTACCTTTGCCTTCTACATCCTGGTGGCCGTGGAACGGGATTCGCCCCGGGGGGGCGAGGCGGGGCTGAAGTACCTGCTCAACGGCACCCTGGCGGCGGCCGTTCTGGCCATGGGGATCGCCCTGGTCTATTGCAGCCGCGGCACGCTCAAGCTGGCCGAACTGGCCCTGCAACCGGCCGCGCCCGAGCCGCTGTTCCTGGCCGGCGTCTGCATGATCCTTCTGGGGGTGGCCTTCAAGCTCTCCTTCGTCCCCGCCCATCTCTGGACCCCGGACGTATACCAGGGAGCCCCGGCCCCGGTGACGGCGCTCCTCTCCACCGCCTCCAAGGGGGCCTCGGCGGCGGCCCTGTTCCTCGTGCTACCGCTGGCCGCCGCATGGCGCGGCGGTCACGACATCCTCTGGTGCCTGGCGCTCGCCACTATGGCCTGCGGCAATCTGGCGGCCCTGGTGCAGACCAGCATCAAGCGCCTGCTGGCGTGGTCGTCCGTGGCCCAGATGGGGTATGTGGCCCTGGCTTTTGTGGCCCTGCCCGCCGGTGGGGCGCGGGCCGCGCTCTTCTACATGGTGGCTTACGGGGCGGCCGGACTGGCCTCCTTCGGCGCCGTGTCCGTCCTGTCCGATGGCTCGGACCGGGATGCCATCGAGCAATACCGCGGCCTGGGCTACCGCAATCCCCTGGCCGGTGCGGCCCTGGCCGTGGCGCTGTTCTCCCTGGCCGGGATCCCCCCGGCGGCCGGGTTCATGGCCAAGTTCGCGGTCTTCAGCGCCGCGCTGCGGGCCGGCGAAACCGCCCTGGCCGTGGCCGGCGTCCTCATGGCGCTCGTGGGGGTCTTCTTCTACCTGCGAGTGGTGGTTGCCCTTTATATGCGGCCTGCCGACGGAGGGGAAGCGCCGGTACGCCCCCTGTCCCTCTCCGAGGGCCTGGCACTGGCCCTCCCCACCGCCGCCATCCTCTTCCTTGGGCTCTATCCTTCCCCGCTGCTGGATCTGCTGGCCCATATCGTGAAATTTCCGTGAGGAGGTTTTCCTGATGCCCGGACGAATTGCGGCAATATTCTGCCTGGCCTTTGCCCTGGCCGCGTGCAGCACCGTTCCCATCACCGGGCGCTCGCAGCTCAACCTGATCCCCGGTTCGTCCATGATCTCCATGAGCCTGCAAGAGTACGATCAGTTCCTGAAGGAGCACAAGGTCAGCACCAACCAGGAACAGACCGGGATGGTCAAACGGGTGGGGGCACGGGTCCAGGACGCGGTGGAACGATATTTTGTCGCCAGCGGCCTGAGCGGGCATCTGGCCAGCTATAAATGGGAGTTCAACCTGGTGGAGGACAAACAGGTCAATGCCTGGTGCATGCCGGGCGGGAAGGTGGTTGTTTATACCGGCATCCTGCCGGTCGCCCGGGGGATGCGGGGCTGGCCGTGGTGATGGGGCATGAGATCGCCCATGCCATTGCGGAGCACGGCAACGAACGCATGAGCCAGGGGTTGATCACGCAACTGGGCGGAGTGGCGCTCTCCACAGCGCTTTCCACGAAGTCGGCCGCCACGCGGCAACTCTGGATGTCGGTGTACGGCGTCGGGGCCCAATACGGGGCCATCCTCCCCTACAGCAGATTGCAGGAGAGCGAGGCCGACCACCTGGGTCTGATCTTCATGGCCATGGCCGGTTACGACCCCAATGAGGCGGTTGTCTTCTGGCGGCGCATGGCCGCGCAGAAGGCGGGCCAGGCCCCCCCGGAGTTCCTCAGCACCCATCCGTCCGATGCCACCCGGGTCGCGGAGCTGGAACGCCTGATGCCGGAGGCCATGTCATACTACCGCAAATGAACGCGAAAAAGGCCGCCCGGGGATCGGACGGCCTTTTCGTATCGGGCGGCGGGAGCTTGCTCAGTAAAAGAGCAGCCAGGCATCCAGGAAGAAGAACAGCCACCCCAGGTTGCACCCCATGGCGATGTACCAGAGATAGTGGCGTTTGGTCAGGCTGGCCAGGGACGAGAGCATGATGGCGATCTGGAGGAAGATGAGGGCATAGGCGAAGTTCCCCCCCATCTCCTGGGCCTTGAGCTTGGTCTTGGCGATCGTCTCGGCCTTGTCCTTGATCTCCTTTTTGTCGCCATCGTAGCGCTTGATCTCCTCGCCGTATTTGGCCAGGGTCTTCTCGTACTCGGCGGCCACTGCGGGCGGCAGCCCCTTCTGGGCATGGTACTGCAACTCCAGCGCCTTCCTGCTCATTTCAAAGTTGTGCTGCTTGATGCTTTTGGCCTGATAATAGGCCCACTGGTCGCTCTCCTGCCCCTGGGCCATGATGGCGCGGGACGAGAATTTTCCCATGTAGAGCGTGGTCAGGGCGGCCAGGACCGCCACGATGGCCGTGGAAAGCGCCAGCCATCCCTGCCATTTTTCCTTCTCTTCCGACATGCAGAGTCCTCCTGAACAATGATGATGTGAGAATGCAGGATAAGCATCCCCCCGTGCTTTGTAAAGGGGGCTGAATCAGATGAAGAGCGCCGCCGCGGAGGCCGGGACGATGCCCGCCTTTTCGGCCCGCTCCATGAGGCAGTGAATGGCCCTCACCCCTTCGTCCCCCAGATCGTTGGAGAAGTCGTTGACATACAGGCCGATGTGGGCCGAGCAGACCTCCTCGTTCATCTCCTGGGCGTGTTCGTGGATGTAATGGGCCGCAGAGGCGGGATTGGCCCGGGAGTAGGCGACGCCGTCCTTTAGTGCGCCCTCGATGGCGGCGATGGTGTCGGCGCCGAGGGAGCGCCTGGCGACGATGCCCCCCAGGGGGATCGGCAGACCGCTTTCCCGCTCCCACCACTCCCCCAGGTCGAGCATCTTGTGCAGGCCGAACCCCTGGTAGGTGAAGCGGGATTCGTGGATGATCACGCCGGCATCCACGTTGCCGCTCAGGACGGCGTCCATGATCTCGTTGAAGGGCATGACCAGGAAGTTTTTCAGGGTGGGGTCGAACAGGCGCAGCAGGAGCAGCGCCGTGGTAAGGCGTCCCGGAACGGCGATGGTCTTGCCGCGCAGATCAGAGGGGTCGAGAGGGGCCTTTGCCACCAGGAGCGGCCCGCAGCCCCGTCCCAGGGCGCTGCCGGAGCGGAGCAGGGCGTACTCGTCGCGGATATGTCCCAGGGCGTGGTAGGAAACCTTGGTGACGTCCAGCTCATTCCTGAGGGCCAACCGGTTGAGGGTCTCCACGTCCTCCAACCGCTCGCGGTAGGAGATGCCGCGGGTGTCCACCAGGCCGTGGACGAGTGGGTAGAACATGAAGGTATCGTTGGGACAGGGGGAAAAACCGAGGGTGAGAGAATGATTCATGACAACTCCGTTCCGGGATCAGGGATCGGGTCCGTCTGCTCTGCCGCGTCTCGCGCGCCCGGCATGCGAACCCTCTATGACATCGTTTGGCTGGTGCGGGGGCATGCGGACTCCATCCGTTTGCCCGGATCGCTTTCAGCGGCGGTTAAACCAGCATCGTGCCGTCATCGATAATGACCCGTTCGCTTCCGTCGGCCATGATGGCCGTCAGGGTCGGGCGGTAGAAGACGTAATCCTCGTGGAACGGGGCGCTGACCCGGCCGCCGAAGCCCGAGTTGTCCCCCAGGGCGATGTGGATGGTGCCGAGAATCTTCTCGGCCTCCAGCACATTGTCCGGGCGGCTGGCCTTGTCGTTGGTGCCGATGCCCAGCTCGGCGATGTTCCGGCAGTTGGCGTTCTCGGCGAATTTGGCCTCAAGCTTGGCGCGGTGCGGGTCCGTTCCCTCCATCCGTGCCACAGTGCCGTTCTCCACGGTAAGCCGCAGCGGCTCGTCCAGTTTGCGGGTTGGCGCCCACTCGATCACCATGGTGCCGTGGCTCTTCCCCTCCAGCGGCGCAAGATACCCTTCGCCGGCCGGAAGATTGCCGAAGCAGCCGGGCGCGGTCAGCAGGCCGTCGTCCCCCCCGGCGTCGCGCCCCTGTTTGCAGATCATCATGTCGGTGCCGTTGGGGCAGGTGACCCGGACCCACTCCGCCCGGTTGACCGCAGCCACCAGTCGGGCGGTGCGCTCGGCCAGGGCCTGCCAGTCCACGGTCATGGAACTGTGGAACATGTCCGGGTCGAAGTGGGGCAGGCTGGCGAAGCGTGTGCCGGCGGCGCAGGCCAGGGCGCGGTAGCGGGTATGGCTGGTGGAATTGTTGGCAAGGGCGATGATGACGTCGGCCACGGCGTGCCGGTGGGTCAGGACCACCTCCCGGGCGGCGGCGATCTCGTCGGGCGAGGCCTGTTTTGCCAGGAGCTTTGCCAAGAGTCCCGATTGGTCCAGTTCGGCGATGGCGTCTGCGCCGAAGGTCGCCAGCCAGAGTTCCCGGGGCGGCTCGGCGCCCGAGGCGGGGGTGGCGGGGAACTCCACGAAGCCGCCGCTGCCGTAGGTCCGTGCGGCGAATGCCGCCGCCATGCGGGCGGTGGCGCTCAGGCGCACGCGCCGGTCCCGGTCGCCGGCGGAGACCGTTTCGTCGGTCCGGATCGTATCGGTGAACACCAGGACCCGTTCGTTGGCGCCGATACCCATATTGGTTTCAAAGAGTGAGCGAAATGCTCCGTCGAGAGAGGGCATGGCCATATCCTTCCGTTGCGTGGGGTGCTTCTGCCACCTTTTTATAGCACAGAAAGGTGCAAAGGTGAAACTGCTTGAAACCTGCGCCCGTGACGCCGGAATGCCGCAGTGGCTGGAAGAGCCGGTGCCCGGCCGCCGCAAACCGCTTATCATGCCGGTCCTCCGCCGTCCGGCTCGGTTGTCTCCACGACAACGGGGGAGAGGTCTTCCGGGCAAACGGGGGGGGTAGGCAGGCGTCACGGACGCGGGTGAAAGGCAAGGGGAGGCAAAGATTTTTTTCCCTTGATTTCTGGAACATTATTATGCTACTCATGCATACTGTATACACTTTATTTGTGTAGATTTAAACAATAATTGCAGCAGCTTAACACCTTGGTTCCCAGGGGCCGGTTTTCGGAGGTTCGAGTGTCTTCAGTACTCTTTTCCACATGGGGCAGGAACGTCGTTGACAACAGGAATGTTTCCGGTGAACCGCAGTCGGTCGCCTTCAAGCTGCCGGCGGCCTTTGACGGCGAACGTCCGTTGCGCGCGTTCATGGGGTGGGATGGTCTCATTCTGTTCGACAGGACAGTGGACGTGCCGGCCATGACGGCCGAGTACATGAAGCGCGTCCAGACCCTGTACTGCTGCGGCAAGTGCACACCGGGCAAGAAAGGCACCAAGGTGCTGATGGACCTGCTCAAGGGGGTGCTGGACGGTACGGCGCAGGAGAACGACCTGGACAAGGTCGGCGACCTGACGGAACTGCTCAAAAATTGCAAGTGCACCCTCTGTCAGAGCGCCACGGTCCCGGTCTTCGATGCGGTGCAGCACTACCGCGCCGATTTCGTCGCCCGCCTCCACGAGCGGCGCGCGGTCAACAGCGCCGATGCGTACCTCCACAAGATCACCGCCCCCTGCATGGACAAATGCCCGTCCCATATCGACATCCCCAAATATATCGAGGATATCAAGAATCTCCGTTTTTCCGATTCCCTGGCCACCATCCGCGAGAACATGCCGCTTCCAGCCGTCTGCGGGCGGGTCTGCCCGCACCCCTGCGAGAGCGCCTGCCGCCGCAAGAACGTGGACGATGCCATCAATATCATGGTGCTGAAACGGTCGGCCTCGGATTACGAGCGGCTGCACAAGCTGGCGCCTCCCATGCGGCCCAAGGCGCGGAAGAACAAGACGGTCGGCATCGTGGGCGCCGGCCCGGCCGGCCTGGCCGCCGCCTATTACCTGGCCCTGGAAGGGTACCCCTGCACCATCTACGAGGCGCTGCCGGAAGGGTACGGGGGCGGCATGATCGCGGTCGGCATCCCGGCGTACCGCATGCCGCGCACGATCCTGCAGCGCGACATCGATATCATCCAGTCCCTGGGGGTCGAGATCGTCTACAACTGCCGCGTCGGCACGGACATCTCCCTGGCGGACCTGAAGAAGAAACATGACTCGGTGTTCATCGCCCCCGGCGCCCACCGTTCCAAACCCATGGGGGTGGAAGGGGAGGACAAGGGGTACAAGGGCTTTCTCAAGGGGGGGATCGACTTCCTGCGCGAGGCCTACATGGGCAAGCCGACCGGCATGGGCGGGAAGGTCGTGGTGGTCGGGGGGGCAATACCGCCATCGACTGCGTCCGGGTGGCCCTGCGCGAGGGTGCCCAGGACTCCTACCTGGTCTACCGCCGCTCCCGCAAGGAGATGCCGGCCGATGTGTGGGAGGTGGATGGTGCCGACGAGGAGGGGGTCACGTTCGAGTTCCAGGTGCTCCCCACCCGGATCATCGCCAACGACCAGCACGAGGTGATCGGCGTGGAGTGCGTCCGCATGGAGTTGGGAGAGCCCGACGCCTCCGGTCGCCGTCGCCCCGAACCGATGGCGGGCAGCGAGTTCGTCATCGAGTGCGACACGGTCATCCCGGCCATCGGCCAGGACGCCGACCTGGGGTTCATCCCGCCCGACATGGGGATCGACATCAGCAAGTGGAACACGGTGGTAACCAGGCATCTGCCCCTCAAGGATGCGGCCGGAAAGGACCTCAAGGACGGCATGGGCAACCCGCTTTCCCGCTCCCTCATGACCGACTGCGACGGGGTCTTTGCCGGCGGCGACGCCGAGATCGGCCCCCTGACCGTGGTGGCCTGCGTGGGCAACGCCCATCGCGCCGCCCGGGTGATCCAGCGCTGGCTGGAGGAAGGCAAGGCCTATCTCACCGAGGACGACATCTTCGACGACCTCCTGACCTATCTGGGGGTGTACGACAAGGGAGAGAAGGTCGCCTGGCTCGATGCCGCAGGGCGTGCCAATCAGAAAGAGGTCCACGGCAAAGAGCGGGCCGGCCTCAAAAACTACAACGAGGTCGAACTCGGCTTCAGCGACAGCACGGCCCAGGCCGAGGCCGACCGGTGCCTGCGCTGCTACCGCATGGCCATGGCGGTGGTCTAACAGGTTGTTGAAAAACAGCCATCTCGCCGCCGTCCTCGAAAGCCCCTTTGTGCGGCGTAGCGTTGCTACGCCTCCGCGGGGCTTCCTGCTGGTGCGACGATCTGACTATTTTTGAACAACCTGGGTTTCCTCCGGTATCCCGGCAGGTGTGAACTCTTATATTAATCGCATTCAAACTTTGGAGTTGTGTATGGTTACGCTGACGATTGACGGCAGGCAGATACAGGCCCCCGCGGGGACGACTATCCTGGATGCGGCCGCCGAGCTGGGGATCAAAATTCCCACGCTCTGCTGGCTGAAGAAGGTTTCCACCACCGGGGCCTGCCGCATCTGCGTGGTGGAGATCGAGGGGGTTGACCGGTTCATGACCGCCTGTAACACCCCGGTCAAGGAAGGCATCGTTGTCACCACCACGTCGCCGAAGCTGGAGAAGGCCCGCCAGAAGACGCTGGAGCTGATGCTGGTCAACCACCCCTTGGACTGCCCGGTGTGCGATGCCGGGGGCGAATGCGACCTGCAGGACACCTGCTTTGCCCTCAAGGTGGACCGGAACGAGTACGCCGCCGAGCGGGAACCGCTCCCCATCATCTACGACTGGCCCCTGATCGAGAATTGCTCCACCCGCTGCATCCTGTGCGAGAAGTGCGTCAAGGTCTGCCACGAGATCGTGGGGGCCGACGCCATCGAGGTCAAGAACTGCGGCGACCGCTCCCTGATCGGCACCGTGGACGGGAAGCCGCTCAATTGCGATTTCTGCGGCAACTGCATCAACGCCTGCCCCACCGGCACGCTCATCAGCAAGCCCTTCAAATTCCGCGGCCGCCCCTGGACCTTCGACGTGACCAAAAGCGTCTGTGCCTTCTGCTCCTCCGGTTGCCAGATCGAATACCATTCCCGCGATGGCCGTGTGGAGCGGGTCACCAGTTCCGACGACGGCTTCAACCGCGGCAACCTTTGCGTCAACGGCCGTTTCGGCTATGCCGCCTTCAACTCCTCCGGCAGGTTGACCGAGCCGCTCCTCAGGGACAGCGCCGGCAAACAGCAGGAGACCGTTTGGGACCAGGCCTTGGGTACGGTGGCGGCCCGGCTGAAGGATATCGTCTCCGAGAGCGGCGGGGCCAGCGTGGCCGGTATCGGGTCGCCCCGGGCAACCAACGAGGAGAGCTATCTCTTCCAGAAGTTCCTGCGTGCCGCCGTGGGTACCAACAACATCGACTCCGAGGCGCGCCTCGGCTATTTCCCGGCCCAGCTCATCCAGTGGCGGATGCTGGGCTACAGCGGCGGGACCACCGCCATGGACGCCATCGAGCAGGCCACGGCGGTCGTGGTCCTGGGGAGCGACCTCAAGGCCGAATCGGCCGGTTTCGCCTACCGGACGATCCAGGCCGCCACCAAAAACGACGCCCGGCTGGTCGTGGCCGGTGCGCGCGCCAGTTGGCTCACGCCGTTCGCCAACGCGTTTCTCCACTATCGTCCCGGCGGCGAAGCTTGGCTGGTGGCGGGCCTCAACAAGGCCATCCTGGCGGAAGGGCTTGAAAACAAGACATTCATCGACACCCATACCACGGAGTTCGCCGCGTTCACTGCGGCCCTCGACGGGATTTCCTTCGAGCGGATCGACGAGGCGAGCGGCGTGGGCGAGGCAGAGCTGCGCGAAGCGGCCCGCCTCATCGGCGCCAACGGCCGCGTGGCCGTCATCTACGGCGCCGGGATCATGCGTGCCGCCGATGCCGCCGCTGCGGTGACCGGCGTGGTCAACCTGGCGCTGGTGACCGGGGCGGCCGGCACGGACGGGGCCGGCATCTACCCTCTGGACGAGAAGAACAATACCCAGGGGATGCTGGATATGGGGGTCTGCCCCGAGTATCTGCCCGGCTATCACGGCTACGACCATGCCGCCGCCCGTTTCGGCGCGGAGTGGAAAGCCACCGTTCCCGGCACGGCCGGCAAGGATCTCTTCCAGATCGTCGAGGGGATCGAAAAGGGCGAAATACGCGCGTTGTACGTCATGGGGAGCGACCCGCTGCACTTCATGCCGGACCGCGGCCGCATCCTGAAGGCCCTGCAGAAGCTGGACCTGCTGGTGGTGCAGGACCTGTTCCTGACCGACACCGCCCGTCTGGCCCACGTCGTGCTGCCCGCCGCCAGCGGGGCCGAGAAGTCCGGTTCCTTCACCACCGTGGACAACCGGGTACAGTGCTTCCCCCGGGCCGTGGCCCCGGCCGGCGAAGCCCGCACCGACGGCGAGATTTTGGCGAAGCTGTACGACTTGGTGGCGCCCGTAACCAATATCGCGGCCGTGTCGGCGGAAGAGCTGCACCACGAGATCGCCCGGCTGACCGGTCTCTACAGTGAGCAGTGCGATCACGAAGGGTGCCGCATGGGGCGGGTCAAGAACCGTCCGGCTTTCAGCGGCCAGCCGGCAACCTTTGGGCCGGTGACGCCCGCCCCCCCGGTCCGGCGGGATGGGGCCCACCCCCTGAACCTGATCATCGGACCGGTGCTGCACCATAACGGCACCTTCTCCACCTGGTCGGACAACAACATGGCCGTTGCCGGAGAGGCGTATGTGGAGGTGGCATCCCCGGACGCGCACAAGGCCGGCGTCGTCACCGGAAACGTGGTGAAGATCTCCTCGCCCCGGGGGAGCATCATCCTCACGGCCAGGGTCCTTGACGAAGCCCCGGAGGGCACGCTGTTCGTCCCGTCCCATTTCAGGGAGGCCCAGGTGAACCTGTTGACCCAGGGAGCGGGCGCCACGGTGGGGGTCAAGCTGGAAAAGGCCTGATCAGGGAGGTTGTTGAAAAACGGCCATCTCGCCGTCGTCCTCGAAAGCCCTTTCGTGCGGCGTAGCGCTGCTACGCCTCCTCAGGGCTCCCTGCGGGGACGACGATCTGACCATTTTTGAACAACCTGGATTTTCAGCAGTCTGAAGCGCCGTTTCCCACGGCGCTTTTTGTTTGCCTGTTCCCGAGCTGCGCCTGTATACTCCCCCCATGACCTGGAAGATCAGACAAAAACTGCGCGCCCTGCTGGATGCCGAGACCAGCCTCCGCCCCCATATGCGGGGCAGGGGCGGGCAATTGGCCGTCTGCCTCGTCTACCCCAATTCCTACCAAACCGCCATGAGCAGCCTGGGCTTTCAGACGGTCTTCGGGCTCCTGGCGGAATCGGCCGACATCCTGTGCGAGCGGGCCTTTCTGCCCGACCGGGAGGAGTTGGAGGAACACCGGCGCAGCGGCACGCCGCTCCTTTCTCTGGAGAGCCAGCGCCCCCTGGCGGATTTCGACGTCGTCGCCTTTTCCACCTCCTTCGAGCCGGACTACCTCCATATCCCCCTCATGCTGGAACTGGCGCGCATCCCGATTCTGGTCGCAGAGCGCACCGGCGGAGATCCCCTGGTCATTGCGGGGGGGGCGGCGTTTTTCATCAACCCCGAACCGGTGGCCGACTTCCTCGACGTGGTCTGTATCGGCGAGGGGGAGGAACTCGTGCCCGCCCTGGTGTCGTGCCTGATGTCGCCCCGGCAGGGGGGGAGGGGAGGATTGTTGTCCGTCCTTGCCGCCCTGCCCGGTTTCTATGTCCCGAGCCTCTACCAACCGCAGTACGATGCCGATGGCCGCCTGACCGGCTTTGAGGGGGCTCCGGGCGCCCCGCTGCCGGTGGTGCGCGCCTGCCCAGCCCTGGAACAATACCGTCCGGCAGCCTCCCTGATCCTGACCGACAACACGGAATTCGGCGACATGTTCCTGGTGGAGGTGAGCCGGGGGTGTCCGCGCGGCTGCCGTTTCTGTAGCGCTGGCTTCATCTACGGCCCGTTTCGCCAGCAGCCCTTCGCGCACCTCACGGCCGCGGTGGACGAGGGGCTCGGGCACCGCTCCAAGGTCGGACTGGTGGGGGCGGCGGTGTCCGACTATCGGGAGATCGGCCGCCTGTGCGCTTACATCGTGGGGAAGGGGGCCAAGGTCTCGGTCTCGTCCCTGCGCATCGACCGGCTGGACGGCGCCATGCTGGACGCCCTGACGCTGAGCGGCCACAAGACCATCTCCCTGGCGCCGGAGGGTGGCTCCCAGCGGCTGCGGGACCTGATCCGCAAAAACCTGAGCGAGGGGCAGATCCTGGACGCCTGCGACCTGCTGATCTCCCGGGACATCCTCAACCTGAAGCTGTACTTCATCATCGGCCTGCCGACGGAGACGGAGGCGGACCTGGATGAACTGCTCCGGCTCGTGGCGGCCATCCGCGAGCGGGTGCTGGAGCGGGCGCGAAGCAACAAGCGGATCGGCGAGATCATCCTGTCGGTGAACCCCTTCATCCCCAAGCCGTTCACCCCCTTTCAGTGGTGCGGCATGGAGCCCATCGCCTCGTTGGAGCGCAAGGTGAAGCTGCTGGAGGCGGCCGTGCGGGGCATGCCCAACGTGCGCCTCAAGGTGGAGAGCCTGCGGGAGTCCTATCTCCAGGCCCTGCTGTCCCGGGGGGACCGGCGGCTTTCGGGCCTGGTGGCCGCCATGGCGGCGGGGAGTTCCCTCAAGAAGGCGGCCAAACAGCGCGGGATCGATACGGACAGGTATGTGTGCCGCGAGATCCCCGGAGACGCCATCCTCCCCTGGAGTGTCATCGGCACGGCGGACCCGGGGCACCTGAGGAAAGAATACGAACGGGCCATGGGGGAAGGGGAGAGGCAGCCATGAAGCGATGCAGCATCTGCACGAAGGAGTTTGACGAGACCGCCGAGCGTTCGGACTATGCCCAGGCTGGGGAATGGCTGGCGGGGGAGGTGTGGCAGGACGCCGGGGAACTGTGCCCGCTCTGTCTGGAAAACCGGGCCAGGCTGGTGATGATGTACTGCCCGGAGTATAATTCGTAAAGCCGTTTATCTTTCTTCCTGAGTCCCTCTAATCATACACCTTCACATGGCAGCCGGCGCAATGGTAGGGCCCCGTATTCAGCTCCCCGTGGCACCCCTTGCAGTTTTTGTGCGCCCACTCCTTGCCGAAACCCGTGATTTTGCCCGGCCCTGCCTCGTGACAGTGCCTGCACGTGTGGGCGGCGACCATGTGGGCCTTGTGCCGGAACGTGACCCCGTTTTTCATGGGGATGATTTCTGGGATGGCACAGGCCGGGCCTGCCAGCAGCGCCATGGCCACGATGCTGGTGGCAGCGCACATAATGTTTCGGCCTGATGCGGTTCTGCTCCAATCCATGTGCGTCAACCTTTGTGCTCCGGGACATTGCAATGAAGGATTTTGGGGTACAAAAAACCCGGTTCTTCTGGAATGGCGCGAAGAAACCGGGTAGAAAGGAAGGGAGGCGTCGCTGCCTCCCTTCCTGGTATTGGTCTTGTTAATCCACTGACTTCCGCAGGAAGGTCGGGATGTCGTACTGGTCCTCGTCGTCCTCGATAAAGGAGACGGCCGGCCTGATGCGGGTGGTGCTCTCCGTCTGCTGACGGTCGCGGATATGGGTGGGGATGTCCAGCCACTTCTTGTTGGCCGGGGAGCTTTTCTCGCCCAACTGGGTGACGTTGTGCCGCAGGTCGCGGCCCCGTTCCATGTCGAAGCGGTCGCCGAAGCCGGTGACGATGGCGGTGACCTTGATCTCGTCGCCCAGGCTCTCGTCGATGACCACGCCGATGATGATGTTGGCGTCTTCGTGGACCTTCTCGTGGACGGTCTTGTTGACCGCGTCGAAGTCGTCCATGGTCATGGTGGCCGAGCCGGTGATGTTGACCAGCACGCCCTTGGCGCCGGAAACGTCGATATCTTCCAACAGCGGGCTCGAGATGGCACATTTGGCCGCTTCCACGGCGCGGTTTTCGCCGCTGGCGATGCCGATCCCCATCATGGCCATGCCGCGCTCGCTCATGATGGACTTGACATCGGCAAAGTCCACGTTGATGAAGCCGGAGGTGGTGATCAGGTCGGAAATGCCCTGCACAGCCTGGCGCAGGACGTCGTCGGACGGTTTGAAGGCGTCCAGGATGCCCAGGGAGCGGGGGGCGATATTGAGCAGGCGATCATTGGGGATGATGATCAGGGAGTCCACATGCTTCTTCAGCTCGCGGATGCCCTCTTCGGCCTTTGCCATGCGCTGCTTGCCCTCGCGGGAGAACGGCTTGGTGACGATGCCGACGGTCAGCGCCCCGGCTTCCTTGGCCGCTTCGGCGATGACCGGCGCCGCGCCGGTCCCGGTGCCGCCGCCCATGCCGGCGGCGATGAAGATCATGTCGGCGCCTTTGAGCATTTCGGTCATCTTCTCCCGGTCTTCAAGGGCCGCATCGCGCCCGATGTTGGGATTGGCACCGGCCCCGAGCCCCTTGGTCAGCTGTCCGCCCAACTGCAGCTTGACCGGTGCCTTGGAGTGGCGCAACGCCTGGGCGTCGGTATTGGCAACGATAAAATCGACTTTATGTATGTTATTGGCGATCATGGTGTTGACGGCATTGCCGCCGCCGCCGCCCACGCCGATCACCTTGATTACGGCACTTTGTTCAATCGTTTCATCAAATTCGAACATTGTGGTCCCCCCTTAATAAATGGCAGATGCTTCTTGTCCCGTTGACACTGAAATGTAACCGCAATTGGCGCAAGAATCAAAGGAAAAATCATTAAAATCTTCGTAAAAATGGGGTGCCGTCAAATTCGGTTTGTCAGGCTCTGCAAGGGGTGGCTGCCCACGCCGGGCAGATCTCGGAGGGCATCGCGGGATCGGACGGAGACGAGAGAAAAGGCGCATGGAGACTGTTGTCTGCAACGGTTGACGAACGGCCATCGTAACCCCTCGTTCGACAATATGATTCTGGGTTGCCGGGTTAACGGCGGCCTGTCAGAAAAACTCCCTGAACCATGTTTTCATCCGACGCACGGCGTTGCTGAAGATGCTGTCCTCCGACTTGCTGGTGGGGAATTCCCGGGCGCCGAAGTTGCGGCTGCCGTAGACGATGAGGCCGACGCCGGTGGCATAGACCGGCGAGTTGACCACGTCCACCAGGCCGCCGATCCGCTGGGGCAGGCCGCGGCGCACCGGCAGATTGAAGATCTGCTCGGCCAGTTCGGGCATCCCTTCCAGGATGCTGGAACCGCCGGTGATGACCACGCCCGAGGCGATGGAATCCTCCAGGCCGGATTTGATGATCTCCCGGTTCACCAGGGTGAACATCTCCTCCACGCGGGGGCCCAGGATCTCGCACAGCACGTTGCGGGACAGCTCCCGCGGCTTGCGGCCGCCGACGCTGGGCACTTCGATCTTGTCGTCCTTGCCCACCAGCGCCGAGAGACAGCAGCCGTACTTCTGCTTGATCTTTTCCGCCTCGGCCATGGGGGTGCGCAGGCCGACGGCGATGTCGTTGGTCAGGTGGTTGCCGCCGAGGGAAAGCACGGAGGTATATTTGATGGCCCCTTCGGAGAAGATGGCGATGTCGGTGGTGCCGCCGCCGATATCCACCAGGCAGACCCCCAGTTCCTTCTCGTCGGCCGACAGGACGGCTTCGGAGGAGGCCAACTGCTCCAGCACGATGTCGGCCACGTCCAGGCCGGCCCGGTTGCAGGACTTGACGATGTTCTGGGCACTGGCCACGGCGCCGGTGACGATGTGCACCTTGGCCTCCAGGCGGACGCCGCTCATGCCGAGCGGCTCGCGGATGCCGTCCTGTTCGTCGATGATGAATTCCTGCGGCAGGATGTGGATCACCTCGCGGTCCATGGGGATGGCGATGGCCTTGGCGGCGTCGATCACCCGGCGCACGTCTTCCTGGGCCACCTCGCGATTCTTGATGGCGATCACCCCCTGGGAGTTGATCCCCTTGATGTGGCCGCCGGCGATACCGGCATACACCGACTTGATCTCGCAGCCGGCCATCAGTTCGGCCTCGTCGATGGCCTTGCGGATGGAGGCAACCGTGCTTTCGATATTGATCACCACCCCTTTGCGCAAGCCGCTGGACGGGCTGGTGCCGATGCCGACGATGTCGATGCCGTCCTCCGTGACATTACCTACAATGGCACAGATTTTGGTGGTGCCGATATCGAGACCGACAATCAGATTATCTCTTTTGGTTGCTGACATGCGCCCCCCTGCCTCATATGAAAATAGTAGTCGTTACCCTTTTTTTACCACGATCTTGTCGTTGTAATCGAGATCGATGTAGTGCAGCGTGGCTCGCTGGGCCATGAGCTCGCGGTAGATGCGGGCGAACCGGTCGACCTTGGCGGCGAAGTCGCCGGAACCGATCTTCACCGGGAGTGCACCGGAAGAGGTAAACATGGTGAATCCGTAGCCCTTATCGTAATGAATCTCCGATACATCTGCAAGGATAAATGCGCCTTTTTCCCGCAAAATCGTGAGCAGGTCGCAGGTCGCTTTCAGGGCTTCCCGGGTCCCGGCCGGGTCGGTGTTCAGGTCCTCTTCGCTGAAGCCGGTGATCACCGGATAGTCCAGGCGGTCCCCCTGGTTGAGCACCTTGAAGATGTTGCCCTTGGTGTCCAGGTAGTAGATGAACCCCATGTTGACCACGGCCAGCGGCTCGCGCTCGGTGACGGCGATGGAAAGGCCGTCCGGGAGGTAGCGCCTGATGCGGACCGACTCGATCCAGGGGTTGCGCATGAGGTGCTCGCCCATGAGTTTCAGATTCATGCGCAGCAGGTCGCGCCCCGGTTCGGCGCCGGCGATGGCCAGGATCTCCTCCCGGGTCAGGCGCCGGGAATTGGAAACCTCCACGTTCTTGAGCCGGAAAAAGGTTGCGGAGGAAAAGGCCCGATAGATGCCGAAGCATACCGCGCAGACCAACGCCACACCGCTCAGGCCAAGGGCAACCTTGCCCAGGGGGCGCAGGTATTTCTTCAGGTCCAGCGGTTGGCGCTGGATCTTGACCTTGTTGGCGGCCACCTTTTTGCGGTGGTATGGCGAGGCTGCGAAATCGCGCATCTTCAGTCTGCCTTGATGGAGAGTGTTGCCGAATCGATGATGCGTGCCACCAGCGTCTCGAAGGAAAGCCCGGCGCCCTTGGCGGCGATCTCCGGCAAAAGCGACAGGGCGGTCATGCCGGGCAGGGTGTTGACCTCCAGGACGTAGCACTCCCCTGCCGCGGTGACCAACAGGTCAACCCGGCTGTAGCCGCTGCATCCCAGGGAACGGTGGGCCGCCAGACCGGTCAGCAGCGCCTTTTCGTACAGCTGTTTGTCCAGGCGCGCCGGAAAGATGTGCTCCGCCATGCCGTCGGTGTACTTGGCCTCGTAATCGTAGAATTCACCCTTGGGTACGATCTCGATGGCGCCCACGGGGCGGTCTTCCAGGATGCCGACCTGCACCTCCTGTCCCTTGATGTACTGCTCCACCAGGATCTCGTTGTCGTGGCGGAAGGCCAGCTCAAGGGCCGGCGCCAGCTGCTCCTCCTCCTTGACGATGGAGATCCCCACCGACGAGCCCTCCTGCACCGGTTTCACCACCAGGGGGAGGCCGAAGGGAAGCTCGGGGAGCCGCACCGCCTCGCCCCGGCGGAAATGGCGGAAAGGGGCCGTCAGGATGCCGTTCGCCGCGAAGGTCTGCTTGCTGAAGAGCTTGTGCATGGCCAGGGCGCTGGCCAGGACCCCGGAGCCGGTATAGGGGATCTGCAGCAGCTCCAGAAGCCCCTGGATGCAGCCGTCCTCGCCATAGCGGCCGTGCAGGGCGATGAAGGCCGCCTGGACCCCCTCCCGTTCAAGCACCGCCGCCAAGTCGCGGCCCACGTCGATGGCCACGGCGTCGTACCCCTGGGCGAGCAGGGCCCGGTGCACGGCCGCGCCGCTGTTCAGCGACACCTCCCGCTCCGCCGAGAGCCCACCCATCAGTACGCCGATTCTTTTGTCTCTCATGGTTCCTCTCCTACGATCCTGACCTCTTCTTCGAGCTGTACGCCGGATGCCGCCAGCACCGCCTCCTTGACCTTTTCGGCCAGTGCCAGGAAGTCGGCCGCCGTGGCCCCGCCGCGGTTGATCAGGAAATTGCTGTGCACTTCCGACACCTGGGCTCCCCCCACCGCGAGGCCGCGCAGGCCGGCCCCGTCGATCAGCCGCCAGGCGGCCTGGCCGGCGGGGTTCTTGAAGAACGACCCGGCGCTGGGAAAGCCCACGTTGTGCTTTGTGCGCCGCAGCTCCGTATCCTTGCGGATCTCCTCCTCGGTCTGCTGAGGGTTGCATGCCACGAGCCGGAACTGGGCTGCCAGCACGATCGCCCCTGCCGGCAGCGTCAGGCGGCGGTAACCGTAATCCAACTCCTCCCGGCGGTACTCGGCAACCGCGTCCCCCTCCAGGAGCGTCAGGGATTCCAGTCGTTCCAGTACCCCCGAACCGTAGGCCCCGGCATTCATTTTGACCGCCCCCCCCACCGTCCCGGGGATGCCGGAGATGTAGCCGATGCCCCCCAGGCCCCGCTCCTGGGCGAAGCGCACCAGCGCCAGGTTTTCCGCCCCGGCCTCGGCCCGCACCAGCCGTTCCCCCGCCTCGCTGATCCGGTTGAAGCGCGCCAGGGAGATCACCGCTCCCCGGATGCCGCCGTCCCGCACCAGCAGGTTGTAGCCCCGGCCGATGGCCAGCCAGGGTGCGCGCCGCTCTTTCAGGGCGCGCACCAGGGCCAGCAGGTCGTCCGCGTCCTCCGGCTCGGCGTACAGGTCGGCTGGTCCTCCCACCTTGAGGGAGGTATGCCGGCTCATGGGCTCGTTATGGAGCAGCAGGCCCCGTATGCTGACGTTCTCCAGGTTCAGGTCATGCCTCCAGCCGTTTGACCAGCGCCTCGCCCTGCTGCCAGATGCTCCCGGCCCCGAGGGTGATGACGATGTCCCCTTCCCTGACGATCCCGGCCAGGTGTTCGGGGAGCAGTTCCCGGTCGGCGATGTAGGTCACGTCCTTCTGGCCGTGGCGCCGGATCTCTTGGGAGAGCCGTTCGGCGTTCGCCCCCTCGATGGGCTGTTCGCCGGCGGCGTACACGTCGGTCAGGATCAGGACGTCGGCGTCGTAGAAGGCGGTGACGAACTCGTTGAACAGCTCGTGGGTGCGGCTGTAGCGATGGGGCTGGAAGGCCGCGATGATGCGCCGCTCCGGCCACCCCTGGCGCGCCGCCGCCAGGGTCGCCTTGATCTCGGCCGGATGGTGGCCGTAGTCGTCCACCACCATGATCCCGCGGGGTTCCCCCTTGACCGTGAAGCGCCGGCCCACCCCCCCGAAGGCGGCGAATCCCTCCTGGATGGCGGTGAACGGTATGTCCAGTTCCAGGGCCACCGCGATGCAGGCCATGGCGTTGAGCACGTTGTGTGAGCCGGGCATGGGAAAGGTGATCTCGCCCAGCCGGTACCCCTTGTAGTGGGCCACGAAGGAGGTGCTGAAGCCGTCGTGCCTGACATGGGTGGCGCGGATGTCGGCCTGGGAGGAGAGGCCGTAGGTCATGTAGCGCTTCTTCACCCGGGGCAGGATCTCCCGGATGTTCCTGTCGTCCAGGCAGAGCACGGCCAGGCCGTAAAACGGCACCTTGTTGATGAACTCCACGAAGGTGTCCTTGATCTCGTCGATGCCGCCGGCATAGTGGTCCAGGTGGTCGGCGTCGATATTGGTCACCACGGCGATGGTGGGGGAGAGCACCAGGAAGGAGCCGTCCGATTCGTCGGCCTCGGCCACCAGGAACTGCCCCTGTCCGAGCCGGGCGTTGGTGCCGATGGCGTTCAGCTTGCCGCCGATGACGATGGTCGGGTCGATGCCGGCATGGCCCAGGATGGAGGCGGCCATGGAGGTGGTGGTGGTCTTGCCGTGGGTGCCGGCGATGGCGATGCCGTATTTCATGCGCATCAGTTCCGCCAGCATCTCGGCCCGGGGGATGACCGGCACGTGCAGGCGCTTGGCCTCCACCACCTCGGGGTTGTCGTCGTGCACGGCAGAGGAGATCACCACCACGTCGCTGCTCTTCAGGTTTTCGGCCTTATGGCCGATGCCGATCTCGGCCCCCAGGGAGGCGAGGCGTTCCGTGGTGTCGGAGCTGCGCAGGTCGGAGCCGGACACCTTGTATCCCAGGTTGATGAGCACCTCGGCGATGCCGCTCATGCCGATGCCGCCGATGCCGACGAAGTGGATTCTTTCTATTTTACCGTACATGGGGGACACCTTCTTTGCCACAGAGCCACAGAGACACCGAGAACATCTGAAACAAATCATTCTTTTGGATAAACCCTAATCCCTTACTCATCAGGTTTCCTCTGTGTCTCCGTGGCTCTGTGGCAGATTTTGAATTTACTCAGCAGCAGATTTAAAGTTCTTTTATAGTCTCTTCATCATTTCATCCACGATGATCCGGGCCGCGTCCAGGCGGGCCAGCCCGAAGGCCAGTGCCCCGGCGCGCTGCACCGTTTCCGGGTTTTCGGCCAGTTCGTGGATGATCCCGGCCAAACGCTCGCCCGACAGCTCCCGCTCCAGCAGCATGAAACCGGCCCCCTTCTTGAGGAACGCCTCGGCATTCCTGCGCTGGTGGTCGTCCACCGCAAAGGGGAAGGGGATGAACAGGCAGGCCTTGCCGCAGGCGGTTACCTCGGCGATGGTGGTGGCCCCGGCGCGGCAGATCACCAGATCGGCCTGACGGTAGGCCGCGGCCATGTCCTGGATGAACGGCATGACGCTGGCGGTGAAGCCGTGGTCGCGGTAGGCCCGGGCCACCTCGGGCGCGTCCTTCTCGCCGGTCTGGTGGGTGATCTCCAGCCGGGCGGCGTAGCGTTCCAGATGGGGCAGCGCCCCCAACATGGCCATGTTGATGGCGTGAGCCCCCTGGCTGCCGCCGAAGATGAAGAGGCGGAAGGGGCCTGCCTCGCCGTTCCCGTTCAGTTGTCGGGGCATCTCCGCCAGGGAGGGGGGAGTCTGTTCCGCCACCACCTCCAGGATTTGCCGCCGCAACGGATTCCCGGTCAGGAGCGTCTTCCCCTTGGGGAAAAAATGGGCCGACTCGTCCAGGGTGATGAACACCCGGTCGGCAAACCGCGCCAGCAGGCGGTTGGTGAGGCCGGGGATGGCGTTCTGCTCGTGGATGAAGCAGGGGAGCCGCATGCCGCGGGCCGCCAGCACCATGGGCAGCGAGGCGTACCCCCCCACGCCCATCACCATGTCCGGGCGCCAGGCCTTCAGTATCTTGCGGGACTGGGCGTAGCCGTACAGCATCATGGCCGTCCCCCTGAGCTGGCTCATGCCCCCCTTGCCGCGGATGCCGGCCGCCGAGATCAGCTCCAGCCGGTAGCCGGCCGCCGGGACGGCGCGGGCCTCGATGCCCCGTTCGGTGCCGACGAACAGCACCTCGTTGGCCGGGTCCCGGGCCAGGAACTCCTCGGCTACGGCGATGCCGGGAAAGAGGTGGCCGCCGGTGCCGCCGCCGGCAATCAGCAGTCTCATGGTTCCTCCTTCAGGCTGATGGGTGCAATCTTCAGCCCCGAGGAGATATTGAGCAGGATGCCCACGGCGAACAGGCTGATCAGCAGCGAACTGCCGCCGTAGCTGATAAAGGGGAGCGCCAGCCCCTTGGTGGGGAGCAGGCCGGTCACGACCCCCATGTTGACCGTGGCCTCGATGCCGAACAGCACGGCGATCCCCAGGGCCAGAAAACGGCCGAAGATGTCGGGCGCGGCCACGGCGATGCGCATGGCGCGCTGCACCAGCAGGAAGAACATGCCGATGATCACCACCACCCCCAGAAACCCCAGCTCCTCCCCCACCACGGAGAGGATGAAGTCGGTGTGGGCCTCGGGGAGGTAGAAGAGTTTCTGTTTCCCCTCGCCCAGTCCCTGGCCGAAGACCCCGCCGGTCCCCAGGGCCAGCCAGGACTGGATGATCTGGAAGCCTTTCCCCTCGGGGTCGCTCCAGGGGTTGAGGAAGGCCTCCATGCGTCCCTTGTGGTAGCCCCGGCTCAGTTTGTACACCAGAAAGGGGAGGGCCAGGAGCAGCATGGAGAAGATGTACACCAGCCGCGTCCCCGCCGCGAAGAGCATGACCATGGCCACGAACGCCAGGGTGAGCGCCCCCCCCAGGTCCGGTTGGAGGACCAAAAAGCCGATGAGGAACATGAGCACGATCATGTAGGGGATGAAGCCGGCGGTCAGGGATTTGACCTTGTCCTGCTTCTTGTCCAGGGAATAGGCCATGTACATGATCAGGGCCAGCTTGGCCATCTCCGACGGCTGTAGGTTGAAGCCGGGCAGCTTGATCCAGCGGGACGAGCCGCCGGCCTTGCCGCCGATGCCCGGTATCAGCACCAGGACGAGCAGCACCAGGCAGAGCAGGAGCCCCGGCACGGCCACCCGCTTCCAGGTGTGGTAATCGACCCGCATCACCAGCAGCATGATGCCGAAGCCCAACAGGGCGAACAGCCCCTGGCGCTTGAGGAAGAAGAAGCCGTCGTGGAAGCGTTTGGCGGCCATGACCGACGACGCCGAATAGACCATCACCACCCCGAAGCAGGTCAGGGCAATGGCCATGAGCATGATCACCAGATCGTATTCGTCGAGTTTTTTGAACATGGTGCTGTTTCCCGTGGGCCCCCCTGCGGGGGCACCCTCCCCCCTGCTAGAGCGCCTGTACCGCTGCAATATACCGCTGAGCCCGTTCTTCATAGCCGCTGAACATGTCGAAGCTGGAGCAGGCCGGCGACATGAGGACGGTCCCCCCCGGTTCCGTGATCCGGGCCGCCAGGGCGACCGCCTCTTCCAGGGTCGCAGCCAGGCGGGTGTCGGTGAGCGCCCCCAGCTCGGCCTGCATGCGGCCGGCCGCTTCGCCGATCAGGACCAGGTGCCGCACCCGCTCCCGCACCAGGGGCGCCAGGGGGGCATAGGAGCCGCCCTTGTCCTTGCCCCCGGCGATCAGAGTGATGGTGTCGAAGCTCTCCAGCGCCTTTTCCACGCTCCCCACATTGGTGGCCTTGCTGTCTTCGTAATAGCGGACGCCGTTCTTCTCGGCCACGAACTCCATGCGGTGGTGCAGCGCCCCGAATCCGCTGACGGCCCGGAAACTGTCGTCCGGGCGGCAGCCCAAGAGCAGGCCGCAGGCCAGGGCGGCCATGATGTTCTCCAGGTTATGCACCCCCTGGAGGCGGATATCCCCGGCGGGGAAACGCTCCTCCCGGCCGTTGTGGCGGCAGACGATCACGCCGTCACGGTGGAAGATCCCCTCCGTCAACTCCTGCCTGCGGCTGAAGGGGAACAGGTGCGCCCGCAGCCCCTGGGCGTAGCGCCACACCAGCGCGTCGTCCCGGTTGACCACGGCAAAGTCCGTGGCTTCCTGGTTCTCGAAGATGCGCAGCTTGGCGTCGATATATTCCTGGTAGGTGGCATAGCGGTCCAGGTGGTCCTCGCTCAGGTTCAGCAGGGCCGCCACCCGGGGCCGGAAGGTGCCGATCCACTCCAGCTGGAACGAACTGATCTCCGCAACCACCCGGTCCACCGCTTCGCCCGATTCCACCAGTTCGATCAGCGGATTGCCGATGTTGCCCCCCACAAAGGTGCGATAGCCATTGGCTTTAAATATCTCGCCGGCCAGGGTGGTGGTGGTGGTCTTGCCGTTGGTGCCGGTGATGGCCACGAGCGGTGCGTCGATGAAGCGCGCAGCCAGTTCGATCTCGCTGACGATCTCCCGGTCGGCGGCCGCGGCCTTTACCAGCAGGGGGTGGTCTTGGGGCACGCCGGGCGAGACCACGACCAGGTCGGCACCGGTGAAGTCCCGCTCGTCGTGGCGGCCCAGCACCTTCCGGATGTCGCAGGCCGCCAGTTCCGCCAGTTGGGTCGCCAGGGCCGCTTCGTCGCGCATGTCGGTCACGGTGACGCGGGCGCCCCGCGCGGCCAGGAAGCGGGCGCAGGCGACGCCGGTCTTGGCCAGGCCCACGACGAGGATGTTTTTATTGCTCAGTTCCATAGGAATACCTTTATTTTTGCCACGGAGCCACAGCGGCCCGGAGAACATCTTTGCAAACCATTCAGACGTCTCTATTCTTCTTGCCCTTTACCTGCGGGATAGTAATTCATCCCTTTCGCAAAAAAACATCATGCGTCCAATAGAGGGATTTTCTCCAGCCTTTCTCCGCGTCTCTGTGGTTCCGTGGCAGATCGAATCTAGCGCATCTTCAACGTCGAGATCGCCACCAGAGCCAGGATGATCGTGATGATCCAGAAGCGCACGATGATCTTGGGTTCCGCCACCCCCTTCAGTTCGAAGTGGTGGTGGATCGGCGCCATGCGGAAGATGCGTTTGCCCCGGTACTTGTAGGAGCCCACCTGGAAGATGACGGACAGCGCCTCGACCACGAACACCCCGCCCACGATCACCAGGAGGATCTCCTGTTTGGTCAGAACGGCGATGACGCCCAGGGTGCCCCCCAGGGAGAGGGAACCCACGTCCCCCATGAAAACCTCGGCCGGGTAGGAATTGTACCAGAGAAACCCCAGCCCGGCGCCAACCATGGCGCCGCACATGACGGCCAGTTCGCCGGCCCCCGGCACCCGGGGAACCTGCAGGTAGGCCGACAGGGTGGCGTGACCGGCAATGTAGGCAAAGAGCATATAGGTGGCGGCATTGATGGCCACCGGGCCGATGGCCAGTCCGTCCAGGCCGTCGGTCAGGTTGACGGCATTGCTGGCGCCCACGATCACGATGGCCACGAACGGGATGAAGTATATCCACAGGTCGGGGTGGAAGCGTTTGAAGAAGGGGAAGTAGAGTTCCTCGCTGAAACCGGGCTTGAGGAACAGGAACACCGCCACCGCCACCGCCAGAAGCAGTTGCCAGAACATCTTCTGGCGCGCCGAGAGCCCCTTGGTGTTCTTCTCCACTACCTTCTTGTAATCGTCCACGAACCCGATCAGGCCGTAGCCGATGGTGATGAAGAGCGCCGTCCAGACATACTGGTTGGAGAGGTCGGCCCACAGGAGCGTGGGAATGACGATGGCGGACAGGATCATCACCCCGCCCATGGTGGGGGTGCCCTGCTTCTGCAGGTGCGATTCCGGGCCGTCGGTACGGATCACCTGGCGGGCCTGGAGGCTCTCCAGCTTGCGGATGATCCAGGGGCCGAGCACGAAGCAGACCACGAGCGCCGTAATCATGGCGTAGATGGTCCTGAAGGTCAGATACTTGAAGATATTGAATAATTTTACGTTCGCTGCCAGCGGGTAAAAAATGTGGTAAAGCATGGTTTATCCTTTTTCGTTGTGTGACATGGACTGTCTCAGGAGGGCCGCCGCCCGCTCCATGGTCATGCCCCGGGAGCCCTTGATGAGGATCACGTCTCCCGGCTGAAGCGACTGTTTCACCCCGTCGGCAAGCTCATCGTGGTTCCGGCAGCAGTGAACCGCTTCGGCCGGCAAACCTGCCTGCATGGCCGCTTGGGCGGCATGGCGATGCATCAGGGCGCCCAGCAGGAAGAGCCGGTCCACATTTCTTCCGGCGACCGCGCCGACCCCCTCGTGGGCCTCGGCCTCGTGTCCGCCCAATTCCAGCATGTCCCCCAGCAGGGCGACCCGGTGCCCCGCGGGGGCGATCTGGGCCAGGGTCTCCAGCGCCGCCTTCATGGAGGCGGGGTTGGCGTTGTAGCTGTCGTCCACCAGGGCGATATCGCCGATCTGTTCCAACTGGAACCGCCCTTTGTACGGCCTGAACGCGGCCAGTCCTTTGGCGATGTCGGTAAGGGATACCTTGTCCAGCAGGGCCGCCGTAGCGGCCAGGGCGTTGGATACGTTGTGCAGGCCGAACGCCCGCAGGTGCAGGTGGAACTCCCCCTTGGGGGTGACGACCTGGAACGATTCCCCCTCCAGCCCCAGGTGCTCGATCTCCTTGGCCCTGACCTCGCCGCGGCTGATGCCGAAGCTGATGCGCCGCGCCGAAGCGTTCTGCCCCAGGCCGCTGACCCGGGAATCGTCGCCGTTCACCACCGCCAGGCCGCCGTCGCTGATGCGGTGGAGCAACTCTCCCTTGGCGCTGGCCACGGCCTCCACCGTCCCCATGCTCTGGAGGTGGGCCGGAAGGGCGTTCAGCACGATGCCGACCCGGGGGCGGGCGATCTCCGCCAGGCGGTCAATCTCGCCCGGTTCGCTCATGCCCATCTCCAGCACGGCCCAGCGGTGTTCCCGCCTCAGGCGGAACAGCATCTGGGGCATGCCGATGAGGTTGTTCAGGTTCCCCTCGGTTTTCAGGCCCGGCCCGAGCTGTTCCAGGATGGTGGCCAGCATTTCCTTGGTGGTGGTCTTGCCGTTGCTGCCGGTTACGGCGATGACCGGGATGTCGAAGCGTTGCCGATAGGCCGCGGCCAAATCGCCCAGGGCCCGCAAGGTATCCTTGACCGCGATGCCCGTGCAGCCGGACGGGAGCGTGTGGTGGGCGAGCCATTTCTCCTCGGCCAGCACGGTGGTTATCCCCTTGGCGGCCACCTCGGCGATGAAGTCGTGTCCGTCGAAACGGTCGCCCCTGAGCGGCACGAACAACTCTCCCGGCGCAACGCTGCGCGAGTCGGTGGACACGGCCGTTACGCCGGTCCCGGCGCTGCCCTGGACGCGGCCGCCGGTGGCGGCGGCTATCTCTGCTGCGGTAAACATCTAGGCTGTTTTCTCCCCGAAGGCCGTGGCGGCCTCCTCGCGGTCGTCGAAGTGGTGTTTGGTCGTGCCGATGATCTGGTAATCCTCATGCCCCTTGCCGGCCAGGAGCAGGATGTCCCCCGGCCGGGCCAGGCGCGCGGCCAGCCGGATGGCGTCACGGCGGTTTTCCAGCATGACGAAGCCTTTTTCGTCCCATGCCGGTCGTGCCGCCAGTTCCCCGGGCGTGTATTCCCGCATGCCGAGAGGGGTGATGCCCTCCCTGACCTGGGCCAGTATGGCGAGCGGGTCCTCGGTCCGGGGGTTGTCCGAGGTGGCGATGGCCAGGTCGCTCATCTCTGCGGCGATCTTGCCCATGATCGGGCGCTTGCCCGGATCGCGGTCGCCGCCGCAGCCGAAAACGGTGATGATGCGGCCCGTGGCGATCTCCTTCAGGGTGGCGAGTACGTTGTACAGGGCGTCGCCGGTGTGGGCGTAGTCCACCAGGCAGGTGATGCCGAAGTCGTTGTCAACCCGCTCCAGTCGGCCCGGAACCGTGGCGTGCCCCTCGATGCCGGCCTTGATGGCCGCCAGCGGCAGATCCAGGGCGATGCCGGCCGCCACGGCCGCCAGGATGTTGGAGAGGTTGAAGCGTCCCAGCAACCTGGAGGCAAAGGGGAACTCGCCCGCGGGGGTCCTGATGGCCCCGCTGATGCCGTTGACGGTGATGGCCACCTCTACCGGACGGACGTCGCCGGGGTAATCTATGCCGTAGCGGATCACCGGGCAGGCGGCCTGCTCCGCCACCCGGGCGCCGTAGCTGTCGTCCATGTTGACGGCGGCCCGGCGGCGGGGCTTGGCGGCGGTGGGGTGCAACAGCTCGGCAAAGAGGCGCTCTTTGGCGTGCAGATACTCCTCCATGGTGCCGTGATAGTCCAGATGATCCCGGGTCAGGTTGCTGAAGATGCCCACGTCGAAATGGCAGCCGTCGGCCCGCTTCTGTTCCAGGGCGTGGGACGACACCTCCATGACGAAGGCCTTGGCGCCCGCATCGGCCAGCTGGCGAAACGCGGCCTGCAATTCGGTGGATTCGGGCGTGGTGCGGGACGCCTCGATGGCGGTTGCGCCGAAACGGTAGCTGATGGTGCCGAGCACGGCGGCCGGCCGGCCCGCCGCCGCCAGGATCGCCTCGATCAGGTAGGTGGTGGTGGTCTTGCCGTTGGTGCCGGTGATGCCGATCAGCGGGCGGTCCGCGGTGGGGTCGCCGTAGAACGCCGCCGCCATGCGGGCCATGGCCGAACGGCCGTCCGCAACCTTGATCCAGGGAATGCCGGCGGGGGCAGAGGCCGTATCCTCCAGGACCACGGCGGCTGCACCCGCCTCCACCGCCTGCGGGATAAAGCGATGGCCGTCGGCCGCCACGCCGCGCAGGGCGAAGAAGAGCGTGCCCGGTTTGATCCGGCGCGAGTCACAACTCAAGGCCGCGACCTCCGTGGCTTCACTGCCGTGGAGCTCGGCGTCCGGTACCGGGGCAAGGATCTGGGCAAGTTTCATGCGGTTCTCCAAAAAATGACACAACCTGCCGACGGGTGCAGGTTGTGACGGTTCATGCGGAAGGTGTGAATTTTATCCAGACCTCGTCTGCTCCCCGGATCGTCTGACCGGGGGGAGGGTTCTGTTCCACGGCCCGCCCGCTTCCCATCAGCTTGATGTTGATGCCGCGCTTCTCCATCACCTGCATGACCCGGCGCATGCTCATGCCCCGGAAATCGGGCATGACGGCGACCCCGGCGGTCGCATCCAGGGCGTCGCCCTCCGACGCGGCATCCGCTTTCGGGGGGGGCGGGGTCTGGGCGGCAATGACCTTGGGCGTCCTGCTGGTCTCTCCCTTGGGCGTGATTTTCAGATAGGCCAGCGCGTTCACGGCAATGGTGCGGAAAGCCGGGGCCGCCACGACACCGCCGTAGGGGCTGGTCTTCGGCTCGTCCACCACCACCAGGATCGTCAGTTTGGGCCTGTCGGCCGGGACGAAACCGATAAACGAGGCGGTCCTCCGGGTGGCGGAATAGCCGTGGGTCACCGGGTCCGCCTTTTGGGCCGTGCCGGTCTTGCCGGCCACGAGGAACCCGTCTATGGCGGCGTTGAGGCCGGTGCCCCCCTCGCTGGTGACGCTCTCCATCATCCTGGTGACCTTTTTGGCCGTATCCGCGGAGATGACGCGACGCACCGCCTGGGGTTCGAATTTCTGCACCTCGCGGCCGCTGTCGTCCAGGATGCGCTCCACGATGTAAGGCTTCATGAGCGTGCCGCCGTTGGCCACGGCGGAAACCGCGCTGACCAGCTGGATGGCCGAGGCCGAAACCCCCTGGCCGAAGGAGATGGTAGCCAGGTCAACCCCGTACCAGCGGCGTTTGTCCCGGAGGTTCCCCGGGGATTCCCCCGGAAGGTCCACGCCGGTGCGCTCGCCGAAGCCGAAATTCCGCAGATAACGGAACAGCCGCTCATCACCCAGTTTGAAGCCGATCTTGGCCGCGCCGATATTGCTCGAATACTTGAGGATGTCGGTCACGGACAGCCGGGCGTAGCTGTGGGTGTCGTGGATGGTTCGGTCGGCGATGGTATAGCGGCCGTTCTCGCAGTTGATGACGTCCGTGGGCCTGAGGACCCTCTCCTCCAGCGCCGCGGAGACCAGGAAGATCTTGAAGGTCGACCCGGGCTCGAAGCTGTCGGCGACGACCCGGTTGCGCAGCATGGCCTGGGGGTAATGGGCGTAGGCGTTGGGGTTGAAGGTGGGATAGTTGGCCATGGCGAGAACCCTGCCGGTATCCGATTCCATGACGAGCGCCATGCCGTTTTTGGCGCCGCTTTCCGTAACCGCCTTGGCCAGTTCCTTTTCCGCGATGTATTCGATGTTCTTGTCCAGGGTGAGCACGATGTTCTTGCCCGGCGAAGAGTTCTTGATGACCGTGTCCTTGAGGGCGATGTCGCGTCCCAGGGCGTCGCGCTCGGTCACCATGTAGCCGGTGTTGCCCAGGATGACGGAATCGTATTTGCGCTCCACCCCCTCCAGCCCTATCGGGTCCACGCCGGTAAACCCGACCACGTGGGACGCAACCTCGCAGTTGGGATAAAAGCGCTTCGACTCGGAAACAAAGCCGATGCCGGTCAGTTTGAGGTTCTTGATGCGGGCCGCCACCTCCGGGGTCAGGCGGCGTTCGATCCAGACAAACCCCTTGTCGCTGGAGAGCTTTTTGAGCAGCTCCTGCTTGGAGGTCCCGAGAAACGGCGCCAGCACCCCGGCCGTGCCGTCCATATCCCTGATGCGGCGCGGTTCGGCGTAGCAGGAGTCCATGTCCACGGACACGGCCAGGGGCGTGCCGTTGCGGTCCATGATGACGCCGCGTCCCGGGGTGAGCTGGACGATATGCTGGTGCTGCCGTTCGGCCTTCTTCACCAACTCCTCGTGCTGGAGTATCTGGAGATAGAACGCCCTGCCGGTGACGCTCAGGAACAACAGGCCGAAGATGGTCCCGATCATGACGATCCGGACCCGGGCCCATTTTTCCCGGTCATTCTTCATTTGACGACGATCACCTGTTGCTCGGTGGGCAGGCCCATGGCCAGGTCACTCTTGGCGATGGTCTCGATGCGGGCCGGGGTCTTGAGGGACGCCGCCTCGAGTTTGAGTCGTTTCTGTTCCTGTTCCGCATCCTTCAGCTGGCGGTTGGTCTCGGATATGCGCAGATTCAGGTCGATCAGCTTGAAGCGCGACCAGACATGAAAAACCGAGACGATCGTGAAAAGGACCATGCAGACCATCAGGAACTTGAACATGTCCACCCGCTGGGTGACCAGTTCGGTTCCGCTCAGGGGGCGCGGAGCAACGACCTTGCCGTATTCGGTTCTTGCCTGTGCCATGCTGTACCTCCAAATTCCGTATCTAAGAAAACCGCAGTGGGGCTGCCCGTTCGGAACAGTGCCCCGTTTATCGAAATTAACTTCTGTGCTACGCGACCGCTGCCAGCTTCTCCGCACCCCGCAGCTTGGCGCTGCGCGCCCGCGGATTCCGGTCGATCTCGGCCTCGCCGGCCGTGATCGGGCGGCTGGTCAGAACCTTCACCCGCGGCTTGCGTCCGCAGACGCAGACCGGGAGTTGGCGCGGGCAGGTGCAGCCGGTGGCGTACTCCCGGAAGATATGTTTGACGATCCGGTCTTCCAGGGAGTGGAAGGAGATGACCGCCGCCCGGCCACCCGGCTTCAAACGGTCGAGGGCGGCGCGCAGCCCCTGTTCCAGGCTTTCCAGCTCCCGGTTGACGGCGATCCGCAGGGCCTGGAAGGTGCGGGTGGCGGGGTGGATGCGTTCCTCCCACTTGGCCCGGGGGATGGCCCCCTTGATGACGTCCGCCAACTGCAGCGTGGTCAGGACCGCCTGCTCCGCGCGGGCCTTGACGATGAAGGCGGCGATCCTTTTCGCCCAGCGCTCTTCGCCGTAGTCCCGGATGATCCGCTCCAGCTCCTGTTCCGGCAACTCGTTCACCAGATCGGCGGCGGTCTCCCCGCGGCCGGTGTCCATGCGCATGTCCAGGGGGGCGTCCTGCTGGAAACTGAAGCCGCGTTCCCCGCTGTCCAACTGGTGGGAGGAAACCCCCAGGTCGAGGATGAAACCGTCCAGGGCGGCAACGCCCAGGGCATCCAGATGCCGTTCCAGGTCGGCGAAGTTGCCGTGGACCAGACGGACCGCCGTGCCGAATTCGGCCAGCCTTTGGCCCGCCGCCTCCAGTGCCTCCCGGTCCTGATCGATCCCGATCACCATCCCGTTTTGCGGTCTGCACCGGGCGGCGATCAGCGCCGTGTGCCCGCCCCCCCCAGGGTGCCGTCCAGGTAGATTCCGCCCGGCCGGGGCTGCAAGAGGGCGATGACCTCCTCCGGCATGACCGACAAGTGGTGGAAGGAGGCCATCTAGACGCCCATTGCGGCGAGCGCTTCCGAGTCCAGCGGGAAGTTCTTCTCGTCCTGCGCGTTGATGCGGCTGTAGGTCCCCTTGTTCCAGATATCGAAGCGCTGTCCCATGCCGACGAACCAGATGTCCCGCTCCAGCTCCGCGTGCAGCCGCAGGGCGGAGGGGATCAGCACCCGTCCGAGCTTGTCGGCGCTGCACTCCTCCGCCGGGTTGATGATCTGGCGCTTGATGCTGTTCAACTGTGCCGACGTGAAACCGCCCTCGTTGGCAAGGATCTTTTTCTTTATCCCGGACCAGGCGTCCAGGGGATACACGGAAAGGCCGCGGCCAAAGGTACCGTCGCCCAGGTCCACGGGGGCGGCCTTGGTGATGATGAAGCGCGCATCCTCCGACGGGCTGACGAGTGCATCCCTGAATTTGGCCGGGATGCAGGTACGCCCTTTACCGTCGATGGTGCTCGGGGTTTCCCCCCCGAATATGTCCATTGCCTCGATCATCCTGCCACCAATTTCCACTTTTTTCCACCTTCAGGGAAATTTATAGCGGCGGTCAAGGGGTATGTCAAGATAAAACGTGAGGTTGTAAAGGTTTTTACAACAAAAAACCTCCCCCATTTCCGGGGGAGGTCGAGAGCCGCAGGCATACCGGAACCACTATTTTTTTCGGCGATCCGAAAGCGAGATGACCTTGGGGTTGCCGGAGCTGTGCGCCGAACGCTCCCGCTGTTCCTTTGCGTCCTGTTCCTGCTGGAGCTGTTCCTGCTCCACCGGGGAGACGACCTGCTCCATGCGGATGGGGGTGCCCCCCATGGTGAAGTCGGCGCCGTCCAGTTGGAACTCGTCCAGTATCCAGGTGAACATCTGGAGCGGAAAGGTGAACACCATGAGGCGTACCTGCCACCATCCCGGCTTCACGTCGGGAGTGAGCTCCTCGATGCGGGCATAGAAGCCCGGTTTGCCGTCAACGTGGATCAGAACGATATCGTGGGTCGTGACCATGGGCATCCTCGCGATTCATTATTTTTGGAGTGGGTATTCACCGGCGCGGCAGGTCCGTGCCGTCGGGATGTTCGGCCAGCAGCAGAAGCGGCTGGCCGAGCCGCTGTCCCAGCAGGGCTTCCGCCCGGCGCACCCCCTGGCGCAATTCCTGCTCGAGGCGGGCCAGGGCATGTGTTGCCGGCTCTTCCAGGCGGTCTGCTATGGCATCGCAGATGAACAGGACGCAGTCGAGCGGCCGGAACGGCGCTGCCATGCGGCAGCCGTCGGCATCGCCATAGGGGCAGAACGGTTTCCGGGCGAAATCGGGTGCCGGCACCGGTGTCTGCTGCTCCAGCAGGGACAAGAAATCCAGGCCGCTGAAGCGGTATTTTCCGTTCTGGCAGCACTGCCCGCCGCAGGCGCGGCAGATGCCGCCGCTGCCTGTTGCCAGGGTCAGGGCCAGCATCTCTCCCTTGTGCCGGCGGTAGTCGGCGAGCACCGTTCCGAGCTGCTGGCGCACGCCGTGGGGAAGCCGGTCGTGGAGTGCCGCCATGAGCCGTGCCCCCCGTTCCCATGCCTGGTGGTCGTTCATCGGTCCTTCTCGTGAAAATTTTGGTTGAAGCAGTCCATAAGCCGGGTTCTGTTCCCGGATCGGGTTACCCCTCACCGGGCGATGGTCATTCATCTGGGACTGCCGTTGCCGACAGCCTCAAGCAGCCAACCCGGAGGCATGGGCGGGCAGCCCTTGGCGCCTCCCTATTTGGCCTTGCTCCTGACGGGGTTTACCTGGCATCCGGCGTCGCCGTCGGACCCGGTGAGCTCTTACCTCACCCTTTCACCCTTACCTGCCGTGGCAGGCGGACTTCTCTCTGTGGCACTCTGCCCTGGGGTCGCCCCCGCTGGACGTTATCCAGCGTCATGCCCTATGGAGCCCGGACTTTCCTCCCTTTCGAAAAAGAGCGGCCATCTGTTCTGCTTCAACCAAACCATAACCCCGGCCAACGTCCGCGCGGGCGGCGGGCGGGACCCTCATGGGGCAGCATCGGCCGGTCGGCTATTCCGCCGCCGGTTGCAGTTTCAGGATCAACACCCGCTGGCAGTGCGGGCAACTGATCAGTTCGTCCCCCTTGAAGAGGCTGTTGTAGAGCTGGGGAGGCAGGTTCATGTTGCAGCCCAGGCAGTAGCCGTCGCGGGCGCCGGCGACCGCCTGGCCGCGGCGTTGCTGGCGCAGGGCGTTGTAACGCTTGATCAGGTTGGCCGGCAACTCCTTGGTGATGGCTTCGCGTCGGGCACTGTCGGCATCGATATCCTGCTGGAGCTTGTCGATCTCGGCCTGCTTCTCGTCGCGGCGCTGGGAGGTGTTCCGCTCCAGTTCGGCAAGGGTCTCCTTGCGGGCGGCGATATCGGCGTTCAACTCCTCGATCTGGCCGACCTTCTGCAAGGTCTGCTCGTCGATCTCGGCGGCCTGCTTGCGGGCGGCGGCGATCTCCCGGCCAACGGCCTGGTACTCCTTGTTGGTCTTGATCTCTTTCATGTTGGTCTCGGAGCGCCGGATGTTTTCCTGCTCGACGGTCTGGCTGCTCTCCAGTTCCGTCTTTTCCTGCTCGAGCTGCGCCACGCGGCTTTCCAGCCCGGAAAGCTCCTGGCGGGCGTCGATCAGGGCCTGCTCGATCCCGCCCATCTCTTCCGTCAGCCCGTTCTGGGTGGTTTTCAGGTTGTCGATCAGATAATCGATCTCCTGGAGTTGTTCCAACATCTCAAGTCTCTTTTTCAAAATCAGCTTCCTCCCGGTACAGAAATTTGTGTGTCGTGTATGGTAATCAGACTCGTAATGGGTCGGATTCGATCCGGCAGGGCACGATCCGGCAGTTTTCGTAACCGGCCTCGGACACCATGCGGCCCAGGCGTTCGGCCACGTCGTCCACCATGATGATCTCGCTGGGGAAGTGTCCGGCATCGATCAGGGCGATGCCCAGGTCGTGCGCATCCCGGGCGTCGTGGTATTTCACGTCGCCCGTCACCAGGACGTCGGCCCCGCAGCGGACCGCGTCGCGCAGGAGCGATGCCCCACTGCCGCTGCACAGGGCCACTTTCCTGATCACGGCCGCGGGGTCGCCCGCATAGCGCAGGCCGGGGGCGGACAGCGTTTCCCTGATCCGGGCCGCATAGTCGGCCAGGGTCGTCTGCTGCGCCAGGGAACCGATCCGGCCCAGGCCGAACTGCCTGCCCTCGTTGAGCAGGGGATAGATATCGAAGGCCGGTTCCTCATACGGGTGGGCGGCCAGGAGCGCACGTACGGCCCGCGGCAGGTTGCGGCGGTCCAGGAGCAGTTCCAGGCGCTGTTCGGAGACCTGCTCTCGGTTGCCCACCGCGCCGATGAACGGCGTGGCGCCGGTGAGCGGGGTGAAGGTCCCTTGGCCGGGGGCGCTGAAGGAGCACTCGCGGTAGTTGCCCAAGGCTTCGGCCCAGGGAAGGAGCGCCCCGCGGACCCGGTCGAGATGGTCGCCCGGCACGAAGACCACGAGCTTGGCAAGCTCCTGGCCGGCAGCACTCTGGAGCGGCCGACAGCCGGAGACCCCCAGGCGTTCGGCCAGCAGGTCGTTCAGGCCCCCTTCGGCCACGTCGTAGCTGGTGTGGATGCTGATGACCGCCAGGTCGGACCTGATGGCGTCGTGTATGAGTTTTCCCTGGGGGGTGGCGGTTGAAATGGTTTTGAGCGGTTTGAACAGCAGGGGGTGGTGGGTGACGAGCAACTGGCAGGAACTGTTCCGGGCGGCTTCCATGACGGCCGGGGTGGCGTCCAGGGCCACCATGATGCGCTCTATCCCGGCATCCGGGTTTCCCACCTGCAATCCCGAGTTGTCCCATGATTCCGCCAACCGGGGAGGGGCTATTTTGTTAATGATTCCAAGTATGTCAGAGAGTTTTGGCGTCTTCATCGGGTACAAATAAAAAGAGTGCAACCCTTGGGTGTGCACTCTTGCGAAATTGGTGGTACGGGGCGTCCCGTTCGTAGTATTGCCGGCATCCGGCGCGTTTCCTTGCAAATGAAATGGTGGGCCCACCAGGACTCGAACCTGGGACCAACCGGTTATGAGCCGGTGGCTCTAGCCAACTGAGCTATAGGCCCGGAGGAGTCAATACTACGGAAGTGTGCCGGGAGTGTCAAGAACTTTTGAACCACGATCACCGTTGCGGGGACATTATTTGCCCACGGCGGGGTGGAGGCCCTTTGCCCCATGTATACCGCGTATACCTCCGTATACCGCACCCATGCTGGACAGGCGGATGGATTCTGCTATGCTCCATGAAGATCGCCTAAGGATGATGTGACCTATGGTCGTGGAACTGAACTGCGCCGCGGATGTCAGGGCGGCCCGGCAATTTATCGAACGGAGCGGCCTGGTCTTCGAAGAGGGATACGATGACCTGGCCGGCGTGTTCGAGAACGACGAACTCGTCGCCGTGGGCGCCCGGGCGGGCAATATCCTGAAGATGTTTGCCGTGGACCCGGCACGCCAGAGCGGCCCCTTGCTGGGGGAGGTGGCCACCGAACTGGTCAGGCACGGCTTCGGGGCCGGTTTCGACGCGCTCTTCGTCTATACGAAACCCGAATACGCCACCACCTTCGAGGCGCTGAACTTCTCGCTTCTGGCCTGCCATGAACGGGTGGCGCTCCTGGAGTACGGCAAGGGGCTGGAACACTGGCTCGCTGCCCTGCGTCCCCTGGTCCGCCCCGGCAATAACGGCGCGGTGGTGATGAACGGCAACCCCTTTACCCTGGGGCACCGCCACCTGGTGGAGCGCGCCGCCCGGCAGGTGGACACCCTCTACCTGTTCGTGGTGCGGGAGGAACGCTCCGTGTTCCCCTTCCCGGTCCGGCTGCGCCTGGTGCGGGCCGGGGTGGCCGACCTCGCCAACGTGGTGGTTCTGGACACCTCCCACTATGCGGTGAGCAGCGTGACTTTTCCCGCCTATTTCCTCAAGGAGCGCGACCCGGTGGCCGCAATCCGGATGGAGCTGGACCTGGTCCTGTTCGCCACGCGCATCGCTCCGTTCTTCGGCGTTTCCCGGCGCTTTGCCGGGACCGAGCCGTACTGCGACGTCACCGGGGGATACAACGAGGCCATGAAGCGGGTGTTGCCGGGCTACGGGATCGAGGTGGCGGAGATCGAGCGGCTTCGGGCCGGCGGGGCGGCCATCAGCGCTTCCCGGGTGCGGGAGCTCCTGGCGCGGGGCGACACGGAGGCCCTGGCGGAACTCGTGCCGGCGACGACCCTGGCCTTTCTTCGTTCCGACGAGGCGGCACCCATCCGGGAAGGGGTGAAGCGAAACAGGGGGAGGCACTGATGAGGATCGTGAAAAAGGCCCAGGCCGGCACCATGCAATCCAGCGACCTGATGGTGTTCGTGGAGCCGGGGGATGATCTGAGCGTGGAGATCGAATCCACGGTCAAGAAACAGTTCGAGCACCTGATCCGGCAGAAGATCGACCAGGTCCTTGCCTCCCAGGGGGTCACGGCGGGGACGGTGCGCGTCACCGACCGGGGGGCGCTGGACTATGCCATCGAGGCGCGGCTGGAAACGGCCCTCAAGCGGGGCGGGGAGGGGTGACCCATGGAAGGGCTCTGGTACAAGGAGTGCCGTCAGGGACGGCGCTTCATCATCAAGATCACGCCGGGAGAGAGCCTGGCCGACCGCATCCTCCAATTCGCCTACAAGGAGGACGTGCATAACGCGGTGATCGTCTCGGCGGTCGGCTCGGTGAAGAATGTCCGCCTGCGGGGCATCAAGACCGGCGCCAAGCTGCCCATCACCCCGGCCCGCATCAATGTCCACGAGTTGGAGGGGCCGCTGGAGCTGCTCAGCCTGGTGGGCAACATCGTGCCCGGCGAGGAGGTGCTCCTGGATTGCCACCTGCACATCATGGTGGGGAAATCATCCGGCGAGGTGGTGGGGGGGCACCTGTTCGACGCCGAGGTGTTCGCCACCTGCGAGATCATCCTGACCGAACTTGTCGTGGAGGGGATCGAGCGCCACGTCTCGAAGATCGGCGGCATCTCAACCTTCTACATCAACGAGGGGTAAGACCATGGCAGATTTCCGCTTGCGCCGTTCCCTGCTCTACGTGCCGGGCAACATGCCCTCCATGCTGCAAAATATCCACCTCTTCGAGTGCGACGGGGTGATCATCGATCTGGAGGATGCCGTCCCCCTCAACGAGAAGGATGCCGCCCGCACCCTGGTCAAGCGTTTCCTGGAAGAGTACACCGATCGCAACAAGGAAGTGCTGGTGCGCATCAACTCCCTGGAGAGCAAATGGGCCTACAGCGACCTGAAGGCGGTTCTCCCGGCCCTTCCCGACGGCATCCGCCTCCCCAAGGCCGACACCCCGGAGATCGTGGAGCGGCTCGACACCCTGTTGACCGAATTCGAGGAGGAGTTGGGGCTGGAGATCGGCCGCTTCGGCATCCTCCCCTCCATCGAGAGCGCCCGGGGGGTGATCAACGTCACGGAGATCGCCCGCACCTCGAAACGGATCGTCGCCCTGGCCTTCGGGGCCGAGGACTATACGGCCAGCATGGAGATCGCGCGCACCAAGGGGGGGAGGAGCTTTTCAACGCCCGCACCCAGGTGCTGTGGGCCGCCAAGGCGGCCGGCATCCAGGCGCTGGACAGCATCTTCGCCGATGTGAACGACATGGAGGGGTTGCGCCGCGAAACCGAACTGATCAAGACCCTGGGCTACACCGGCAAATGCCTGGTCAACCCGCGCCAGATCGACGTGGTCCACGAGGTTTTTGCCCCGAAGCAGGAGGAGATCGACTATGCGCTCCAGGTGATCGACGCCATCAAGCGGGCGCGGCTGATGGGGACCGGCGTCATCTCCCTGGGGGGCAGGATGGTGGATGCCCCGGTGGTCAAGCGGGCCGCCCGGGTCCTGCGCACCGCCCACGCCCACGGGCTGGTGGACGAGATCATCGACGAGGAGGCCATCCATGGCGCGGAATAGCCTGGGCCGTCAGATCCCCGAGACCTTTTGCGGCAGACCGTGTCTCCCCTACCGTGACCCCTGGTCGCTGCAACCGGCGTGCAGCCGGGCCGGCCGGGAGATCAGGCGGGTCAACCCCGGCCGGAACAAGCTCCTGGGGAGCCTGGAGGAGGCAATCCGGGCCGCCGGGCTGAAGGACGGCATGACCATCTCCACCCACCACGCCCTGCGCAACGGGGATTATCTGCTCAACCAAGTGGTACGGGAGATCGACCGCCTCGGGATCAGGAACATCACCATCGCCTCCAGTTCCATCCACCCGATCCACGCCGAGTTGATCCCCTTTATCCGCAAGGGGGTCATAACCGGGCTGGAAGGGGGGGTGAACGGCCTGATCGGCGAACTCATCTCCAAGGGGGATCTGCACTGCCCGGTGACGGTCCGCTCCCACGGCGGGCGGGCCCGCTCCCTGATCACCGGCCAAGTCCCGGTGGACGTGGCCTTCATCGCCGCCCCCTGCTGCGACGAGTACGGCAACCTGAACGGTTTCTCCGGCCCCTCGGCCTGCGGCAGCCTGGGCTATGCCATGGTGGACGCCCTCCACGCCCGCACCGTGGTGGCCGTGACCGACAACCTGGTCCCCTATCCGGCCACGCCCATCAGCATCTCCCAGGCCAATGTGGACTACGTGGTGCCGGTGGAACGGCTGGGGGACCCGGCCAAGATCGTCTCCACCACCACCCGCATCACCACCGACCCCATCGGCCTGCGCATCGCCAAGTACGCGGCCCAGGTCATCGAGGCGTCCGGGCTGATGAAGGACGGCTTCTCCTTCCAGACCGGCTCCGGCGGCATCTCCCTGGCCGTGGCCGACCACGTCCGCACCATGATGCGCCGGGACAACATCAAGGGGAGCTTCGGCAGCGGCGGCATCACCGGCTATTTCGTGGACATGCTGGAGGAGGGGCTGTTCCAGGCCCTGTTCGATGTCCAGTGCTTCGACCTCACGGCCGTGGAATCCCTGGGCAGGAACCGCAACCACCGGGAGATGAGCGCCGACATGTACGCCAACCCCTTCAACGCCGGGACGGTGGTGAACCGGCTCGACTGCGTCATCCTGGGGGCCACGGAGGTTGACGTGGATTTCAACGTCAACGTGAACACCGAATCCAACGGCTATCTGCTGCACAACACCGGCGGCCACAGCGACTGCGCGGCCGGAGCCAGGCTCTCCATCATCGTCGCCCCCTCTATCCGGGGGCGCCTGCCGATCATCAGGGATGCCGTCACCACGGTCACCACGCCAGGGGACACGGTGGGGGCGATCGTTACGGAGCGGGGCATCGCCGTCAACGAACGGCATGCCGAACTGAAGGAGGAGCTGATCCGGCGCCGGGTGCCGGTGCGGGAGATCCATGAGCTGCGGGAGGAGATCTGCCGCGTGACCGGCATGCCGCGGCCGCTGGAGTTCGAGGATGAGATCGTGGGGCTGGTGGAGTACCGGGACGGGTCGATCATCGATGTCATCCGAAAAGTTGCACAATGACCTCCTCGCCGCCCGGGACCGGCGGCAGGAATTGCTGGCAGGCTGTCTGGACCACGGGTATCCGGCCACGATCTGCCTTTCGTTGAACATCCCCGGCCCGGACAAAAGCCTGCCGGGGGGCCAGGGGCTCTTTGCCTGGGCGCTCCGGAGCCTGGCCGGGGCGTTTCCCGGTTGGCGGATGCAGCGTCAGCCCGACGACCTCCTGGGGCCCTGGGGGATCATGCCGCTGGACCTGGAGGCGCCGGAGGTGAAGCAACGTTGCATGGCCGTGGAAACGGCCCACCCCTGTGGCCGGCTCCTGGACCTGGACGTGTACGACGCCCGCGCCAGGCAGGTGGATCGGGCCTCCCTCGCCCTTCCGCCGCGCCCCTGCCTCGTCTGCGGCCAGGCCGCCGGGGAGTGCATCCGTCTCGGGCGGCATGCCATGCAAGAGATACGGGAAAGGACCGATGAACTCCTCGCGCACTTCAGATATTGAGCTGTTGGCCATGTTTCTGGTCAAGGGCGTGGCCATGGAACTGTACCTGACCCCCAAACCGGGGCTGGTGGACCTGAACGACTGCGGCTCCCACCACGACCTGTCCCTGGCCATCATGGAACGTTCGATCCGGATCGTTGCCGACTATCTCGACCAGCTCTGCCGCTCCCTGGCTGCCGGCGAGGAGTTCGCCCGCCAGGCCGCCATCGGCAGGCGGGCCGAGCAGACCATGCTGGCAAGCCTGGGCACCAATACCCACAAGGGGTATCTCTTTCTGAGCGGTCTGCTGCTCGTGGCCGCCTGGCATGCCCCGGCGGCCGACGAACGGAGCTTTCGGGACCGGGTCGCCGCCCTGGCCGGGGACTTCTTCGCCGCCCAGGGGGAGCAGGCCACCCATGGGCAGCAGCAGAGGGCTCTGCACGGTGCGGGAGGGATCGTGCGGGAGGCCATGAACGGCCTGCCGGCGCTCTTCGACGAGGCGGTCCCGGCCTACCTTGCGGCCCTGGAGATCCACGAGCATCCCAAAATGGCCTCGTTCGCCATGCTGGCCCGCCTGATGCAAACCGTGGACGACACCACCACGCTCCACCGGTGCGGCAGCATGGGGCTCTCCCGCATCAGGAGGGATGGCCGGCAGCTTGAGCGGCTCATCGCCATGGGGGAGGAGTGCGAGCCGTTTCTCCAGAGTCTCAACAGGGAGTATATCAGGATGAATCTCACCATGGGGGGGGTGGCCGACATGCTGGGGCTCTCCTACGGCTACCTGCTCGCCTGCGGATGTCTCCTGGGCTTCCCGGAACGGAACACCCCTCTTGAACGCAAAAGCGGCCGCCGGAATCCTTCAGAGGGGTTTTCCGGGGCCGCTTGACAGGGTTTTTCTTCCCGTTGTATCTCAGGCCCGCGATATGAACCTGCCGTCGCGGGTATCCACCTTGATCTTCTCCCCGGTTTCCAGGTACGGCGGAACCTGCAGCTTGAGGCCGGTTTCCAGGATGGCTTCCTTGGTCTGGGCCGTGGCGGTGGCGTTCTTGAGCACCGGCGCGGTTTCCGTGACGACCAGTTCCACGGTCATGGGCAGTTCCACGTTGACCAGGCGCCCCTCGAAGAGTCCCAGCACCACCTCGGTCCCCTCCAACAGATACGGGGCCAGCGCCTCGAACGCCTCCTCCGCCACCTCGAACTGCTCGTAGGTTTCCAGGTCCATGAAGACCCCCTTGGCGCCGTCGGCATAGAGGAACTGGCCCTTGTTGCGGCCGTAGTCGGCCTCGTCCACCTTGTCGCCGGAGCGGAAGGTCTTGTCCAGCACCTGGGAGGTGATCAGGTTGCGGTAGCGGGTCTTGACCATGGTGTTGGCGCCGCGGGCCGACGGGGACTGGAAGGTGACGTCGAGGATCAGGCAGGGTGCCCCGTCCAGCTGGATGACGAGCCCCTTTTTGAAATCGGATGTGGTGAACATGGTACTCTCCTTATTAAATAAAATTGGAAATCTGTTTTATTCAAAAATCAACATCTGCCGCAGAGACACGGAGACCCAGAGGTTCACAGAGAAAAGCGAAACGTCATTGGGTAAACCAAAATGAGGCTTCGTTGTTTTTTGTCTGTCTTGCTTCTGGTTTTCTCTGAGTCTCTGTGTCTCCGTGGCAGATTTTAAGTTTATTCCTTACGGTACTCGGCCGTGGGCCAGAAGGGGATGCCGCCCCGGGGGGTGAATTCGCCCCGCACCGTCAGCCAGGCCGGTTCGAGCAGCTTGACCAGATCGTTGCAGATGCGGTTCACGCTGGCCTCGTGGAATTCGCCGTGCATGCGGAAGGAACCCAGGTAGAGCTTGAGGCTCTTGCTTTCGACGCACAGCCGGTCCGGTTGGTAGTCGATGACGATCTTGGCGAAGTCCGGCTGCCCGGTCATGGGACAGAGGCAGGTGAACTCGGGGCATTCGATGTGCAGCGTGCCCACGGCCCCGGCCGGGTTCATGTCCGGTTGGGCAAAGGGGCTGGGGAATGATTCCAGCAGCCCGGCGTCGGGCCGGTCGTAGCGGTAGGCCGTTGCCCCGGCTCCCAGTGATTTCAGATTCTCGTGAAGCGCCATAACTCATATCTCCCTTGCGATCGGTCCAAAACGAGCGCCACAATACCATTACGCGGTGTTTCAGGCAACCCTTTGCACTACTTCCTCCGGGGCCCGCGGTGGTGGTGTTGCCCAGGGGATATTATACCGGCCCACGCCGAAATTGCGCTGGAAAATACACCAGATTGGCCGCGAATGCAAAACAGTATGTCTAACCGGATAAACAGCGTGTATACTTACGGGGATACGACCCCCGAAGCGGCACCACGTCCTCGGGGGATGGAGCGTTGATGGACGTCATAACCACCCACACCAATGCCGATTTCGACTGCCTGGGCGCCATGGCCGCCGCGGCCCGGCTCTATCCGGGAGCCCTCATCGCCTTTCCCGGTTCCCAGGAAAAGGCGGTGCGCGATTTTTTGGCCGTGCGCCCCGAGTACCTCTCCGGCGTCGTCCGCGCCAAGGATATCGATCTGGACGGGGTTACCCGCCTGATCGTCGTCGATTGCCAGCATCGCGAGCGCATCGGCCGCTTTGCCGGCCTCCTGGACCGCCCCGGCATGGAGATTCACATCTATGACCACCACCCGGTCACGGAACAGAGCATCCGGCCGACCGGCGGCCTGATCTGTCCCGGCGGCTCGTCGTCCACCATCCTGGGCGGGCTCCTGATGGAGCAGGCCGTCGAACTCACCCCGGAAGAGGCCACCCTGATCATGCTCGGCATTCACGAGGATACCGGCCGCCTGCTGTTCGCCTCGACCACGCGGGACGACTATCGCGTGGCGGCCTGGCTCATGGAGCGGGGCGCGCGGGTGAACGTGGTGGCCGAGGCGCTCTCCCAGGAGTTGAGCAGCCAGCAGATGGGGCTTTTGAAACGGCTGCTGACCACGCTCAAGACCACGGCCATCAACGGGGTCAACATCTCCATCGCCCATGCAGCGAGCGATCAGTACGTAGGGGATATCGCTGCCCTGGCCCACCTGATGCGGGACATGGAGAACCTGGACACCCTCTTCGTGGTGGTCGCCATGGAGAGCCGCGTCTACCTGGTGGCGCGCAGCCGCATCCTGGAGGTGAACGTGGGTGAGATCCTGCGCCGCTTCCACGGGGGCGGCCACGCCACCGCCGCCTCGGCCGTGGTGCGGGACCAGACGCTGCACCAGGTGTTGCAGCGCCTGGAGGAACAGTTGCGGGTCGAGGTCAGCCCCCGGTTCTGCGCCGGCGACATCATGTCCGCGCCGGTCAAGACCATGCCGGAGGGCGTCACCATCGCTGAGGCCCGTGACCTGTTGACCCGCTACAACTGCAACGCCATGCCGGTCATGTCCGCAGGGCGGATGACCGGGATCATCTCCCGCAAGATCGTGGAAAAGGCGCTTTACCACGATCTGGGTGCAGCCCCGGCCGCCGACTTCATGCACACCGAATTCATGCGTGCCTCTCCCGCCACCCCCATCGCCGACATCCAGGCGTACATGGTGGAGGGGAACCGCCGTTTCGTGCCGGTGTTCAAAGGAGACGAGCTTGCGGGCGCGGTGACGCGCACCGACCTGCTGCGCCACATGTACGGCGGCCGGCGGGGCGAGCCCGGCGCCCTCTACGATGTGGGCGCCCTCGGCTTCTCCCCCAAAAAGCGCTCCGTCGCCGGGCTTCTGGGCAAGCGGCTTCCCGCGGCCGCCGGCCGGCTCCTCCACGACCTGGGGGCCACCGGCGACGACCTGGGGCTGGCGGTGTATGCCGTGGGCGGCTTCGTGCGCGATCTGCTGCTGGGGGTGGCAAATTTGGACATGGACGTCACGGTGGAGGGGGACGGCATCTTCTTTGCGGAACAGTTCGCGGCCCGCCACGGCTGCCGGGTCCGCAGCCACCGGGCCTTCAGCACGGCGGTGGTGATCTTCCCGGACGGGGGCAAGATCGACGTGGCCAGCACCCGCCTGGAATACTACGAATCCCCCGGCGTGCTCCCCACGGTGGAACGTTCCTCGCTGCGCCACGACCTGTACCGGCGGGACTTCACCATCAATACCCTGGCGGTGTGCCTCAACGACGCGTCGTTCGGGCGTCTGACCGATTACTTCGGCGGCCAGCAGGATCTCCAGGAACGGCTGGTCAGGGTGCTGCACAACCTCTCCTTCGTGGAGGACCCGACCCGGGTCTTCCGGGCGATCCGTTTCGAACAGCGCCTCGGTTTCCATATCGCCCCCCACACCGAGAACCTGATCCGCAGCGCGGTGCGGATGAACGTTCTGGACCGGGTCGGCGGCCTGCGCCTCTTGAACGAGCTGATCCAGATCCTGCGGGAAAAGGAGCCGGCCGGGGCTATTGCCCGCATGGCCGGTTTCGGCCTGCTGCCGTTCGTCCACCCCGCCCTCAAGCTGCTCCCCGAGACCAGGCGGGTCGTGGACGAAACCGGACGGGTCCTGGCCTGGTTCCGCCTGTTGTACTTGCCGGACGCCTGCGAACAGTGGCAGGTCTATTTCCTGGCCTTGGGGGACCGGCTCACCAACGACGAGTTTCATGACGCCTGCCGCCGGCTGGCGGTGCCGGGCCGGATCTCGGCCAGGGTCTTCAGTCACCGCCGCCAGGCGCTGAGCACCCTGGATGCCATTCAACGCCGCCTGCGGCGCAATCCCGAGGTGCGCAACAGCGAGATCTACGCCTGGTTTCACGGGCTGCCGCTGGAGATGCTCCTGTACCTGGCCGCGCGCGCCAACCGCGAGGAGGTCCGGCGCTTCGTCTCCCACTACGTCTCCCGCCTGCGCCAGGTCCGCTGTTCCCTTGACGGGAACGGGCTGGCGGCCCTGGGGCTGGCCCCGGGCCCCCGGTTTCGCACGATCATGGAGCGGCTGCTGGTGGCGCGCCTCGACGGCACCGTTGCCGACGACGAGCAGGAACGGGCCCTGGCGCTGCTGCTTATTGCGTCAGATGACGGGAGTGGTGTTGCAAAAACGCATCACTGAGCGATGGCTACGGCAGCGACATGTCCCGGTTTTCTGCCGGGGCATGTCGCCGGTATTCCCCTAACTTGCCGTAAATGCGATTCATTACGAATGATGGGGGCGCGGTGCGCTTATTTGGCGCTATCCTTGCATTTAAATAAAACCAAATCCATCCCGAGGGTACTGCATGAAATCAATGGCGCGTCTCATCTCCCTGCTCACCTGCTGTGCCGTTCTGGCTACGGCGACCTCGGCCCTTGCCGGCGACAACGCCTTCCGCGAGGTGTTCGAGGACGCCTTTTACGGTGGTGCTGCGGGGGCGCTGGTGGGCGCCGCCTTGATGGCTTTTGCCAAGAAACCGGCCGATCATCTGGATTACATGGCCTATGGGGCCGCTTCCGGCGTTCTGGTCGGTTCCGCCTATGGCCTGGTGAAATCGACCCGCTCCCTGGCCCGGATGGATAACGGCAGCATAAAGTTCGCCCTGCCCACCGTCCTCCCCGACCTGGGCGAGTCGCCCGCCACCCGCCAGACGACCATCACCTGGCGGGCCGAACTGTTGCGCGGGACCTTCTGGTAATGGCCCGCTGACGCGGCACGGCATGGCTCTCGGAAACCGACGCCTGTTGCAAAATTGCAACAGGCGTTTTTTTTCTTTGCGTCCCCCGGCAGGTTGTGCATAAATACCACGAAAAAAATCAGGGGGGTGTAAATGTCGCAATTTTCGAACGTCTCGGTAGTCAAAAAGGCCAATATCTATTTCGACGGCAAAGTGGTCAGCAGAACGGTGCTGTTCCCCGACGGCAGCAAAAAGACCCTGGGGGTCATGCAACCGGGCGAGTACGAGTTTTCCACCGGAGCGGCCGAAGAGATGGAGATCCTGGCCGGCGAATTGGAGTGGCAGGTGAAGGGTGAGCAGGAGTGGCAGAGGGTTTCGGCCGACCAGGCCTTCAACGTGCCCGCCCACTCCACGTTCCTGATGCGGCTGGAAACGGTTGTGGATTATTGCTGCTCATTTTTGCCGTAGCCGCTCATCGCGGCGCCCCTAAGGGGAACCCCAACGCAGAGGAACACCCACATGAGCGTCCATGAAGTCAATCACCCCATGGTGAAACACAAGATCGGCCTGATGCGCGAGGCCGGCATCAGTACCAAGAAGTTCCGCGAACTGACGGCGGAGATCGCCTCTCTGCTCTCCTACGAGGCCTGCCGTGACTTTCCCCTGGAGGGCAAGACCATCGAAGGATGGGACGGCAGTCCGGTGCAGATCCAGCAGATCAAGGGGAAAAAGGTCACGGTGGTGCCTATCCTGCGGGCCGGGATCGGCATGCTCAACGGGGTTCTGGACATGATCCCCAACGCCAAGGTGAGTGTGGTGGGCCTTGCCCGCAACGAGGAGACCCTGGAGGCCCATACCTACTATGAAAAGTTCGTCGGCCGCCTGGACGAGCGTCTGGCCCTGATCATCGATCCCATGCTGGCCACCGGCGGCTCCCTGGACGCCACCATCGTCATGCTGAAGAACAACGGCTGCCGGCAGATCCGCGTGCTCTCGCTGGTGGCTGCGCCGGAAGGGCTCGCCCGCATCTCGGCGGCCCATCCCGAAGTGGATGTCTACGTGGCGGCCATCGACGAGCGGCTCAACCAGAGCGGCTATATCCTGCCCGGGTTGGGGGACGCCGGCGACAAGATCTTCGGCACGAAGTGACAGGCCCCTCTCTCATTCTTTCTATCCCGTCAAAGGAGTAGCCGCATGTCCCATTCCCCAGAACCGGTCTGGCGCCAGGCGCTGGCCGGCGCTCAAATCCTCTTCGTCGCCTTCGGCGCCCTGGTGCTGGTGCCGATACTTACCGGCATGAGCCCCAGCATGGCCCTCTTGGGCTCCGGCATCGGCACGCTGCTCTTCCAGGCCTGCACCAAGCGCACGGTTCCCATCTATCTCGGCTCGTCCTTCGCCTTCATCGCCCCGATCATCTACAGCATCCAGACCTGGGGCTTCCCGGCGACGCTCTGCGGGCTCTTTGCCGCCGGTTGGCTGTACCTGGCCCTGAGTGCGGTCATCTACCTCAAGGGGGTCGGCTTCATCCACAGGATCATGCCGCCGGTGGTGGTGGGGCCGATCATCATGATCATCGGCCTGGGATTGGCCGGCGTGGCGGTGAACATGGCCATGGGCAAGACCGGCGACGGCAAGGCGGTGCTGATGGATTACTCCACCGCCCTCCTGATCGCAGGCGCCTCCCTGGCCACCACGGCGCTGGTGGCGACCAAGGCCAAGGGCATCTTCCGGCTCCTGCCGATCCTCTCCGGCGTGGCGGTGGGGTATGGCATTTCCGTCTCCCTGGGGCTGGTGGATTTCAGCAAGATCGCCGCGGCCCCCTGGATCGCCCTTCCCCATCTGGTGGCCCCCCAATGGAACTGGTCCGCGGTGCTGTTCATGATTCCGGTCGCCCTGGCTCCGGCCATCGAGCACGTGGGGGATATCGTCGCCATCGGGGCCGTCACGGGGCACGACTACACGGAACGCCCCGGCCTGCACCGCACCATGCTGGGGGACGGCCTGGCGGTCTGCTGCGCCGCACTCATCGGCGGGCCGCCGGTGACCACCTACGCCGAGGTGACCGGGGCGGTGATGATCACCCGCAACTATAACCCGGTCATCATGACCTGGGCGGCCTGCTTCGCCATCCTGATGGCCTTTTTCGGCAAGTTCAACGCCATCCTGCAATCCATTCCCGCCCCGGTCATGGGGGGCATCATGATGCTGTTGTTCGGGAGCATCGCCTCCGTGGGCCTCAATACGCTGATCCACGCCCGGGTCAACATGCACCACCCGCGCAACCTCATCATTGTCTCGCTGGTGCTGGTGTTCGGCATCGGCGGCCTGACGATCCAACTGGGCGGTTTCAATCTGCACGGGGTCAGCCTGTGCGGCATCGCCGCGATCCTGCTGAATCTCATCCTGCCCCGCGACAAGGAACACGATCCTGAACAGCAGCACGCTTCCTGATCGCGGGGTACGTGCAGAAAAGGACCCGCGTAGAACATCCCGACAACACGTTCCTCCCCCCGGAGGCCCTTGAGGGCCGCCGGGGGAGGATTCACCCCCCGGCACCCTCGCCGCATCATAAGGCGTCCCCATCTCCTGCAGAGCATCCCCGTAGATCTTCCATCCATACCACAGCCGCACTGGCAGGCCCGCTCTCCACGGAGCCGGGGCGCCGGCATGCCCACTCCGGGCCGCCCTTCCGAATGCTCGCCGCAACGATACAATTCTTCCCCGGCTCACCTTCCCGTACCTTTTCAAATTGAGAAGCAGCTTGTCAAAACAAGAACGTTTTTGACGTAATTTCACAAAAAAAATAAGCTATTTCAATGTGTTGTGCATATATTTTTACATGGCACATTCGTTGCTAACACTCTTGTCAGCCATTCTCGGATAACCGGTCCGGGGCTTAGTGGCCGAAGCCGACATCAGGATACTGTGGATAAACCGATAGCCATTACTCTGCCCCATAACGTCTGCATGATGTTTGCTGTTGAAGCTATAAGGGATGATCAGAAGGACTTTGAGCATCTATCACCATATGGGAGGGGCAATAAAAAGAAAGGAGGTGCAAGAAAAAGAGACGTGCAGGGTTTTGTAGTTAAATATTACTAAAGAAGGGATGGGTGAAACGATGAAAAAAGAATGGAAAGTACAAAATGAAGATGGATCCTATACCGTCAGGACTTGCGGCTGGTCGCCGCCGGGTGACCATCCGGTTGGGTGCGGTATGTTTCTGCACGTCAAGAACGGCAGGCTGGAAAAGGTAGAGGGCGACCCCGAACATCCGATCACCAACGGCAGGCTCTGTGTCCGTTGTCTGACCTTGCCGGAGTACGTGCATCATCCTTCTCGTATTACCTCCCCTATGAAAAGGGAATTCAAGGATCGCGGTAAGGACAAGTGGACCAAGATCTCCTGGGAAGAGGCATGGGATATCATCGTTCCCAAGGTCAAGCAGCTGAAAGCCGACCATGGGGCGGAATCCATCATCGTCTTCGGTGGTACCGGCCGCGAAGCGTGCTTGTACTATTACCCGCTCGGTTTTGCTTCACTCGGAACTCCCAACGTATGCTATCCCCTCAGCGGCTGGTCCTGCTACGGCCCCCGTTGCGCCATCACCGACTACATCCTCGGCGCCGGCTACCCTGAGATCGATAACGCCGGTTACTATCCGGACCGTTATGACAACCCCGCATATACGTTGCCTAAATATATCATGGCATGGGGCAAGAACCCCCTCATGTCGAACCCGGACGGCTTCTTCGGCCACTCCTACATCGACATGATGAAACGCGGCACCGAGCTGATCTGCATCGACCCGCGCATCACCTGGCTCGGTTCCCGGGCCAAATATGTCTGCCAGCTCCGTCCCGGTACGGATACCGCCCTTGCCCTGGGCTTCCTCAACGTCATCATCAACGAAGACCTGTATGACCATGACTTCGTCGATAACTGGACCTACGGCTTCGACGAGTTGAAAGAGCGTGTTCAGGAATATCCGCCCGAGAAAGTCGCGGAAATCACCTGGGTGCCGAAAGAAAAGATCATCGAAGTCGCCCGTCAGTTCGCGACCAGCAAGCCCTCCACCATCCAGTGGGGTCTGGCCGTGGACGAAAACCCGAACGGCGTCCAGCTGGGCCACTGCATCCTGACCCTGGCCGCCATCACGGGCAACCTGGACGTTCCGGGCGGCATCACCCTCGGACCCCCGGCCGCCCTGCTCGGCAAGTGGCGCGTGGAAACCCGCCGCAACCTGTCCGACGAGCTCTGGGACAAGCGTATCGGCGCCAAGGAATGGCCGGCACTCAGCACGGCTCTGGCCACCACCCATCCGGACGAAACCCTGGATACCCTGGAAACGGACAAACCGTACAAACTGCGCATGGGCTGGTTCAACAGCAGTAACTTCATCACCCCGACCTGTTCCGTTGCGCCGCAGCGGTGGCACAAGGCCCTCCAGAAGCTCGAATTCTGCGTTGTGCAGGATTGCTTCATGACGCCGACCGCCATGGCATTCGGCGATATCTTCCTGCCGCTGCCGACCTTTGCCGAGCATGACGGCGTCGTCATCACCCACTTCGGCCGTAACTCCGTGTTCCTCGGCGCCATCAACGAAGCGCTGCGCGTCGGCGACACCAAGTCCGACATCGAGGTCTGCATCGAGCTCGGCAAGAAGCTGCACCCGGATATGTGGCCGTTCGATGACGTGCCCGACTTCTTCACCAAGCAGATCCAGCCCGAACTGGGCATCAGCTTCGACGACCTGCGGGAACTGGGCGTATACCAGCCGGCATACACCTACCGCAAGTTCGAAACGGGCGGTCTCCGTTCCGACGGCGAGCCGGGCTTCAACACGGTTACCGGCATGGTGGAACTGACCTCGACCCTGTTCGAAGCATGGGGCGACGATGCACTCCCCTACTTCAAAGAGCCGCCCTACAGCCCGATCAGCACGCCGGAGCTGTTCAGCCAGTACCCGCTGGTGCTTACCACCGGCGCACGTAAATTCACCTCGTTCCACTCCGAGCACCGGCATGTCGCCACGCTGCGTGAGATCGATCCCGGCCCCATCGTCGAGATGCACCCGGATACCGCCAAGAACCTGGGCATCATCGAAGGCGATAGCGTCATGCTCGAGAACCCGTTCGGCAAATGCAAGATGAAGGCAAAGGTCACCCCGACCATCCATCCGAAGGTCGTTCACGCCACCCACGGCTGGTGGTTCCCTGAGAAAGAGGCCGAAGAGCCCAGTCTGTATGGTGTTTGGGAAGCCAACATCAACACCCTGGTGCCGCACAAACATATCGGGAAACTTGGTTTTGGCGCTCCGCTCAAACAGATGATCTGCAAGGCTTACCGGGTGGATTCTGATTACACCTTTAGCCTGTAGTTGCTCGGTAATACCCCCCCCGTGCTGCCGGGGGGGTAACTTAACAGAAATAATTGAGACTGGAGGCAAAACAAATGTCTAAGCGCAACGGATTGTTGATAGATTACCAATACTGCACAGGCTGCCACAGCTGTGAAGTTTCCTGCAAAAACGAGCACAAGATTCCGCGTGGCCAATGGGGCATCAAGATGACCGAGGTTGGCCCCTTCCAGATCACCGCCGATAAGTGGGAATGGAACTACGTCGCCGTTCCGACCCAGCTCTGCGACCTCTGCGCCGACCGGGTCGCCGAAGGCAAAGTGCCCTCGTGCGTTCTCCACTGCCTGGGCGGATGCATGGAATACGGCACGGTTGACGAACTTGCCAAGAAGATGCAGGAAAAAGGCAAAAAAGTCGCCCTCTTTGCGCCCTAAGCGCAGGAGAAGTACGGTATAGTGCAGGATGTAACACAAGAGCCCCTCTGGATATGAGGGGCTCCTTTAAAAAGAACGCGCGGTTGTGTCAATCGTTATTGTCGTCCAGCGGGGTGTGATACTTGCACGCTTCGATTGGCGCCCCCTTCTCGACGGCCTTTTTATGCTTGTTGCAGGGGGTGGCGCACATCTTCCCGATATAGAGGCACATGACCGGTGTGGGCTTCGGCAGCTCCGGCAAGACGGTGCCGCACCGTTTGCAGGTCTTCAGTTCGGGAAAGCAGTAGGTGTTGCAGGTAGGGCATTTGAACGGTTTTGGTTTTGGCGGCTTGCAGCCGCCGCAATAAGGATTGCATGACCAGCACATAGTACTACCTTTCGAGATCAATTTGATTTATGAAGTTTCGGTTGATAAATATTATTTTGCAGCTATTTTACCGTCTACATATTACGTATTATAGGTATGCTTATAATGTGAGTCAACAGCTTATGGTAAAATAGTTGACTAGCTGCAGCTGTTATGTATAATAAATCAACTCAACTTATGCAGATTAAGTCAACATGTTTTATTTTTTTGTAAACTGATCTGTCAATAATACATCAAAAGCCTTATTGCAAGTTTGGTGTTATTGAAGGTCGGGCTTTCTGCAAAGTTGGGAAATTAAACCGAAAAGGAGATGGGAAAATGGCTGACGATCAAACGACAAACGTACCACCGCGCAAGAAGATTGAAAAACCCCTCAATCCGCTGGCCGCAAAACCGGGCCAGAAGTATGACTCCGTAAAATTTCAGCCTACCAAAGAATATGATGGCGGGAAGCTGAAGGACAGTGGCGACAAGACGATCGGCGGGATCGACGTCGTCGAGGAAGCTGCGAAACAAAAGCAGTAGTGAGGGCGCATGCCATCCATGATGGCATATCCATCGGCTTCAGGTTTAGTTGCTGCTGTAATATAGATTTTGCACAATGCAATGCAGCCTATTGGTTGATTGGTCGCGTTCCCAGCCGGCATCCGGTCTCTGCGGAGACACGTTGAGGGTGCGGTGGGTAATGCGGCGGTCATGATAGGCTGCATTTGTTTTTGCCGGCTTTTCCCGTGCTTGCATCCTGGCGTCCCCGTCGCTTCTTGTCCCCGCCCCGTTTCCCCGATTTATCGTTTTGAGAAAGACACTGTCAAAACAAGAATCACGAAAAACGCTCGTTAATGATATCCGTAACAATTAGGCAGAGTTGGGCGAATTTTACGTACTGGTATATTCGTTGCATTTGCCTGTGCAGCGGCATGTGTTGGCCTGGCAGTGCCCACCCGGCAGCAGGAGTGCGGCGGCAGCCCGCCCCGTTACGGCACGGAAGGGCGCCCATCCTTTGACGGCACGACCGGATTGATTTCACGGTACCGGTGAGATACCATATTGCAGGAGAAATTCTTACTACAGGAAAGGATGGCACCAATGTTCACAACGAAATTCGAGGGTAACGACCTTACGATCAATATCGAGGAAACGGCGCAAAAGGCGCTGCTGGCGAAAGGCATTAACCCGGTCGAGGTTTCCCGGCTGATCGAGAGTTTCGCCGGCAAGATGCTTTCCTCGAAAAAAGACGAACAGCTTCAGATATCCAACGCCGATACGGGCGCCAGTTTTGGGCTTGACGTGAAGTGGGAATCGGATACCAAGGCAACGGTTGAGGTGTCGATCATCAATCTCGACAATCTTACCCTTGACGGAAAACCGAAAGCCAAGGTCAACCTGGCAGAGCTTGCCGCAAAAGAATAGCAAGGCGCACTGATGCAGTGTCTCGGCGGTTTGATCTGAAGATGCGGTGCCCTGATGGCATAAGGCGTGGCGCGGAAATCGACTGGTACGGGGGTGGCGGGCAGTGGTAAACGCGGTTGTGGTATTCACGAAGGTCCCCAAGGCCGGCGAAACAAAGACGCGGCTGACTACGGAGCGGGGCGGGGTTCTGGCTCCTGAGGATGCCAGGGATTTCTATGAGGCCTGCCTGCTGGATGTGCTCGACAGTTGCATGGCAGCGGCATGCAGCGATGTGTACGTGTGCCACAACTCGGATGGGGACGGCGCCTATCTGCGGCAGATGCTGGACAAGGTTGCCGACCCCCGCGCCATAAAGGAGGTTTTCCCCGATAGGGGGGGCACCTTCGACAAGGGGATGCAGTATGCCGTGGATTATATCCTGAAAGGCGAAGGGGCAGGCCGGCGGGCCGATGCGGTCCTGATCGTCGGGGGCGATATGCCTTCGCTGCAGCCGGCTACGGTCCGGGAGGCATTTCGAAAACTCGAGCGCCTGGCGTCCCGAGGCGCCGGATCGGGAGACGGCGCGCCTGGCCGGCGCATAGGACCGGCCATGGTTGTCTCCGCCGATCAGGAGTGCGGTTTCAACCTTCTGGGCTATACCTGGTCAACGCCCTTCGATTTTGATGGCGTATTTTACAATCAGGATGGCGTCACTGCGCTGGACATGGTTTCATACAAGGCAAAGGACCGGGGAATCCCCCTCGGTATCCTGGAAATCGTTCCGGATATCGATGTTGTCGTGGATTTTGCCGGTTTCATCTCCGTGGTGAAAACCATGCAGCTGGCGGCGAGGTACGACTCGGCCATTTCGTTGCCCGCACGAACCATTCAAGCCCTGGAGGCGCTGGGGCTCGAGGCTTCCGCCCCGGTACCCGACGGATACCGGGCGGCGTGACGAGGGCGCAAGCAGCAACCGCCCGCAACATTCTTCACCGGCAGAACGATTGATACCATGAGAAAGGAAGGACTATCACGATGGAACAGACAAAATACGATTGCGGCAACCTGAGGGTTGTGATGGAGGACGCTTTGGTAGCCAGCCTCACGGACCGGGGGGTTATGGTCGATGAAGTCAAGCGGTTGGTCGAAAGTTTCGGGAACAAGCTGCTGATGACGAAAGCCGCCGGCGAGATCGACTTTACCAACAAGACTTCGGGCGCCAGCATGAAGCTCGACATGCAGTGGGAGTCCGACATATCGGCTGTGGTGTATGTCAAGGAAGTGAACATGGAAGGCAAGAAGCGCGAAGTCGCCGTGAATTGATGTCCGGCTGCGGGCCGGCCCGGTTTGTGGCTGGTCCCGACACCCTGGGGTAGCGGCGTCGCCGGCGGTATGGTGTTCTTCATGCCGCCGGCGGCCGGTGGCCCCTTTGGCCTGTGCCCGGTGAGGATTGCAGAAGACGCAGGGTACCCGGTACCGTGCGGGATGCTGTGATGCTGCTTGAACCATCTGCAGGCCATGCCTTCTCTGCAATCGCGCCAACCCCCACCCGTTTTCGATCTCCACGGTCTGGCCGTCCGCTGCACGAGCGGTGGGTCACGTCCTTCCCCGGCAGCGGACAAACCGCTACCCTTCCCCTGTGCGTCTCACCTCTATCCCGCTGTATCCCCGTTCTCCCGACGATTTTTTGTTTCCCGTTTTTCCTGCGTATCCCGCAGCGGCAATAATAGTGTCATCAATATGTTGTCCTCCCGTGTCTTTTCAAATTGAGAGATGCCTTATCATATAAAGAACATTTACGGGGATTTGATCCGTATAAATTTAATAAAATCGGCATGTTGAATGCTGTTTTGTGCGTGGCATATTCGTTGCACTAAAAATTGCAATCCAAGGTGGCTGTCCTCTTTGGAGGTAGTTTGGAAGTCAGCCGACAGTAGATATGTGGCGGGGTGCAGTCTAACGTGTGCCGCCAGCAAGGTTAGTGACCATAAGGCCTCTCATATAAACGTTTTGAACAGAAGCAAGCCGCCTACAGAGGTTGAGTAATCAAACTGAAAAGGAGGTGACGAGAATGGCTGACAACCAAAAAAGAAAGGAGCCACGACACAAAAAAACTATCAGCCCATTAACCCGGAAGTACGGCCAGAAGTATGGTTCGACGTGATACGGGCAGGCCGGGTGACGCCAAGCGGCAAGACTGGGCGTTCCGGTAAAAGAATGAACTGAAAGCTGATACATACGGCTGGCAACATGTTTAATGACTTCACGCCCTACATTTTTATTCGTTTGGTACCATTGAAACTATATTGGTACCATAAAGTTAGGGGGTAGCAGTGCGGGATGTGATTGTGATTAAGGCGTTGCAACAAATCAACGAGCAGGGACTCAAGTTTACAACGGCCGGACTGGCGCAAAAATTGGGAGTAAGCAAAAGGGCGCTCTATCAACATTTCAATTCCAAGGAGGATCTTTTGGGAGCGGTCTTCGATTCAATTCTCAATGACCTGCGGCAGCAGATCAGCCGTATCGCTCTTGATGAACACCTGGACTCCGTCGAAAAGTTGAAAGCTTTGATGTTGGCATCACCGAAGGCACTGGGGCCCCTCACTGAACAGGTTCTCAACGATGTCAGAAGATTTATGCCGAACCAGTGGGAAAAATTCGAAAAATATTTTGAGGATAAATGGGAAAAGATTGAACTCGTGATTAACCAGGGAGTTGAAAGAGGTTTGTTCAGACCGGTAAATCTCACTATCTTGCAGAAGATATATATGGGTACCGTTGAAAAACTGTCTGACTTCAACTTTCTCATGCAGAACAACAGTACATTGCGAAATGCTATTACCGAAACTGCCGAAATATTGATTTACGGTATTATGGCCCCGGATTGCCGGGATACTCACCCTTCAGCGCAAGCCCTGTGAGGGCAGGTTGGCTTGCCTGGAGCGGAAATACGCAGGGGTTTTACGGGCCAGTCGTGTCCTGCGGAATATTCACAGGCAATCCGTTTTCAGGAAACATGTTTTATGCAATCGGCAGCCGGCGCCCGTGTGCGACTGGCTGCAACACCGACAGGCAGTGATTGTTGTTGGCTTCAGCAATTTGAATAATGGCAAGGAATTCGATTCCCACTCTCAAGGAGGTCAGGTATGAGTAGAACTGTTGACGTTAATGAGGTATTCGACAACATTCCTTTTTCACCGTATCAAATCGCGGTCTGCGCGCTCTGTTTCTGTATCGTGTTTCTCGACGGCTTCGACTTGACGGTCATCGGGGTGGCGCTGCCCAAAATCGCCGAGCATCTCCACGCCAAACCGAGCGAGCTGGGCCTGGCGCTGAGCGCCGGCCAGTTGGGTCCCATGATCGGCGCTGTTTTCCTCGGCATGCTGGCCGACAAGGTGGGGCGTAAAAAGACCATGTTCTGCTCCGCTCTCGTGTTCGGCTTCTTTACCTATATGACGGCACACATCAACACCGTCGAGGAGTTGGCCCTGTATCGCTTCCTCGCCGGTCTCGGCATGGGCGGCGCCATCCCCAACGCCCTGGCCTTCGGCAGCGAGTACGCGCCGGCCAGGGTCCGCGCCGGCCTCTCCCTGTACATGTGGGCCGGCATGCCCACCGGCTCGACGATAGCGGCCTTTGCCGCCTCGTACCTGCTGCCGAACTACGGCTGGCAGTCTGTCTTCTATGTGGGCGGCATTGCGCCGGTCGTCATCGCCGTGGCGGTACTGTTCCTGCTCCCCGAATCCCTGCACCATCTGGTCAGGACCGGCACCGACAAGGCCATCGCCCGGGCGCGGGTGATCCTGGCGCGGATCGATAAGAATACGCCGGTAACCGCGGACGTCCAGCTTACGGTCGTCAGCCAGAGCAAGGAAAAGGGCGGTTCCATCAAATCGCTGTTCACTGGCGATCGTCTGCTGACCACACTCTTGTTGTGGGCCCTGTTCTTCATGAGCTTCTACCTCCTCTGGATCCTCTTCTCCTGGGTTCCCACCCTGCTCAAGAAGAGCGGCGCCACGGTGCAGCAGTACAGCATCGGTTTTGCCTTCATCCACTTCGGTTCCGTCATCGCCTGCCTCTGCATCGGCAAGCTGATGTCCACGTTCAATAAGCTGAACGTCGTGAAAAGCCTTTTCATCGGCGCCTTCATCGCCATGCTCGCCTTCGGCTATTTCTCGCAGGGGTATCCGTTCGTCATCGTTCTGCTGGTCTCCATCTTCACCGGTATGCTGGTGAACGGCGGCAACTCTTCGCTCATGGGCATGGCATCGGCCGTGTATCCTTCGGAAATCCGCGCCACAGGGATCGGCTGGGCATATGGCCTCGGCAAGATCGGTTCTCTCGTTGCCCCGGCCGTTGGCGGTTTCTACTTGGCCCGCAACTGGAGCGTCTTCAAGATCTGCGCTGTCAATGGGACGAGCGCCCTGGTGATCGCCGTGTTCGTCGTGATTCTGCAGCGGCATATGAGGTCGTCCGCCTCTGGCGAGGTGTAACCTCGGAGCTTGCGCCCGGGCGAGCCCGGTGGCGTTCCGTTTGCCGGCCTGCCGTTTAATCGGCACCGGCCATGAACGCTGGCCGGCCAGGGAGGCATTGCCGCTTCCGCGCGCCTCGGCATGACATGCCCCATGACGCACGAAAGGGTCCTGCAATCGTAATGGTTGCAGGACCCTTTTTTTGTGCCTGTCCACGTTTTGCCCCGAGGGCAGGCCACTGGCTTCCCGCTCACGGCTTCAGGCCGAGGCCGTTTCCCCGCACTGATTCTGCAACTTGTGCCACGAAACAAGGCGCTCCCAACACCCTCAGCTACAGTCCCCCCTTGGTTATGGCCAGGTGTCGGCTTTTGCCGGTGATCTCTAATTGAAAAACGGATTCCCATTCTGTTCTCAAAATGAGAGTGGGCTGGGAATAAAATTAAACGGGTGAAATTGTATAAACTCAGCAATTAAGCCATGTTAGCTTTGTGTAAACGTCTTGGCCCACTTGTTGCTATGGGATAGCAACACCACATTATACGGGCTGGAAAAGCCGATCGCGGCCTGATTCGTATCGGAGGGGAAAACGAATCGGCAATCGCCGTGGGTGCGATTGCCTGAAATATCTGATGGAGGTCGGTATGGTTTTTCATTATTCGCGGATTGAGGAGGTAGTGAAGGATGAACAATGATTCACAAAGGTGGGTGTCGCTGATCGCTTGTATGATCGCGAGTATGTGTGCCGGGTTTGCATACGCCTGGAGCGTTTTCATGAAACCGCTGATCACCATGTTTCACTGGTCGCCGGCCGATGTTTCCCTCTCGTTTACCCTGATCATGTCGACGGCAGCCTCGACGGCAATCTTCGCGGGCAAGGCCCTGGAGTATGTCACGCCTCGCCAGCTGCTACTCTTCGGCGGCGTGCTGTTCGGGGCCTCCATCGCGTCTCTCGGGTACATTCAATCCTTGAGCCAGCTCTACATCTGTGCCGTTCTGGCCGGCGTCGGGCTGGGAACGGTATACCCCGGTGCCACCATGACCAACACGGTGCGCTTCTTTCCCGACAAACGCGGGATGGCCTCCGGCCTGCTGACGGCCGGCTATGGTTCCGGCCCCATTGTCTGGGCGCCGGTATCCGCTATCTTGATAAACCAATACGGCATCCTTTCTGCGCTGAAAATACTGGGAGTCGTCTTTCTTGTGATCATTAGCGTAATGTCTCGCCTGCTGAAAATCGCTCCCGAAGGCTACTGTCCTACGGGTTGGACACCCCCTGTCACGAGCGGTCAGGCCTCGGCCTCGGAAAACAAGAACTGGAAGGCGATGATGCAGACCCCGACCTTCTATGTGCTCGCCTGCATCTTCATCCTCGGGACGACCTCCGGGATGATGGCGGTCGGGCACGCCTCCCCGATCGTGCAGGAGATACTGAAGGTTACCCCCCAGGGCGCGAGCGTTCTGGTCGGCTACCTGGCGGTGGGCATGGTCGTCGGCAAGGTCTTCTGGGGAGTGGTATCGGACAAGATCGGCCGCTATCCGGTGTTTGTCGTCCTGAACCTGCTGGCCGGAGGCGCCATGGTCGGCATGGCAACCATCACCACCTACATCCCGTTCGCCATCGCCATCACGGTGACGGGCCTTTGCTACGGCGGTTTTCTCTCCCTGATGGCCCCTGTTACCGCCGACGCCTTTGGCCCCAAATACCTGGGCATCAACTTCGGGATCATGTTCCTGACCATCGCCATCGCAGCCTATGTGGGGCCGCTGTTGGCGTCGGTGGTCAAACAGGCGAATCATGGTGATTACACCAAGGCCTTTATTATCGGCGCAGTAATCAACCTGGCGGGTCTGCTCCTGGTCGGCGGCTTCATGCTGCTGCGGAAAAAGAGCGTTCCGGACGAAAAGATAGCAACGGCATGCGCAGAATCTTCGGAGAGTGTTTAGTCAAGAAAGCGAAAGGCATATCCGATCCAACAATGCCTGAAAGGTGACAAGATGAGTAAAAAAATCGATTTGGAACAAGAGGGTGTGGAAGTAAAGAAGTCGGCCTGTTACTTCTGCCACCAGAACTGCGGCGTGCTGGCCTACGTCAAGGACGGCAAGGTGCTTGCGATCGAGGGCGATCCCGATTTCCCCACCAACCAGGGCGGCCTGTGCTGCCGGGGGAACATCGCCCTGCAGCACCTGAACCACCCGGAGCGGGTGAACTATCCGCTCAAGCGCGTCGGTAAGCGTGGTGAGGGAAAATGGGAGCAGATCCCCTGGGACCAGGCAATCCAGGAGATCGCCGCCAAGCTGAACCAGATCAAGGGGGAGTTCGGGGCGGAAGCCGTGGCCACTGCCGGCGGGACGCAACGCACCGATGACTGGGCGCGTCGGCGTTTCATGAACCTGTTCGGCAGCCCGAACGGTTTCCATAACTCCCACCTGTGCTGGATTCCGACCTTTATGGTGGAAACGGCCATCTACGGCTGGTGCCCGTTCGAGCTGGACATGGGCACGAGCCGCTGCCTGATCCTCTGGGGACAGAACCCCGGCGCCGCCGGTATGCCGGAGATGCACCACATAACCGAATTCCAGTCCAAGGGGATGAAGGTTATCGTCATCGACCCGCGCTACAGCGAAACGGCCGCCAAGGCCGACCTCTGGCTGCCGCTCCGTCCCGGTTCCGACCTGGCCCTGGCCCTGGCCTGGATCAACGTCATCATTTTCGAAGGCCTGTACGACCAGGAATTCGTGGCCAACTGCTGCGAAGGCTTCGGCGAGTTGGCCGACCATGTGGAGCAATTCACGCCGGAATGGGCAGCGCCCCTGACCTGGCTGACGCCGGAGCAGATCCGGGCCGGCGCCTACATGTATGCCATGAACAAGCCCGGCAATATCCAATGGGGCACCTCCGTGGACCAGATCGGCAAGCCCGCCGGCTCCACCATGCATGCCCGGGCGCTCCTGCGCGCCATCACCGGCAACCTGGACGCCCCCGGCTCTGACCTTCTGACCGGTCCCAGCCCCGACTTCATCACCGATGAGGAGATGGAAGCCAACGACCAGTTGCCCGAGGCCCAGAAAGCCAAGCAGATCGGCTCCGACCGTTACAAGCTGGTCACCTGGCCCGGCTATACCCGCATTGCCGAAGAGACCAAAAAGGTGTGGGGCAAGGCGCCGACGGCCGAATGGATGTGCGAGGCCCATCCGCCATCAGTATTCCGGTCGATCCTGAACAAGGAGCCCTACCAGGTCAAGGCCATGCTGGTCTCCGCCACCAACCCGATCAACTCCTACGGCGAAACCAAGCTGGTACTGGATGCGTTGCGGGCCGTGGATTTCATGGTCACCTGCGACTACTGGATGACGCCGACCGCCGCACTCTCCGACTACGTGCTGCCGATCGCCGGAGCCCTGGAGCGGCCGACCATCACCAGCAGCTACGGCTGCTCCGACTTCCTGCTCGCTTCGCAACGCGCCATCCAGCCGATGTACGAGCGCCGCAACGACTACAACTTCTGGCGCGATCTCGGCATCGCCACCGGCCAGAGGGACCAGTGGCCCTGGGAAACCGTGGAGGATGCGTACTACCACCGCATCGCCCCCCTGGGATATGACGTCAGCACCTACGACGAATTTGTCGAGTTCTACCGTTTCCATTTTCCGGAGCGGGAGTACTTCAAGTACCAGCGGCAGGGATTCGCCACGCCTTCCGGCAAGGTCGAGCTCTATTCTTCCGTGCTCAAGGACCTGGGCTATCCGCCGTTACCCCCCTATATCGGACCTTCGGAGAACGAGGTTGACGACCCCGAACTGGCCAAGGAGTTTCCGCTCGTCCTGACGACCGGCGGCGGCTTCATGCCCTATCACCACTCCGAGCACTTCCAGATCAAAGAGGTGCGCTTCCTGCGCCATGAGCCCTACATGGACATCAACCCGGCAACGGCTGCCGAGCTGTCCATCAAGGATGGCGACTGGGTCTGGATCGAGACCAAGCGCGGCCGCATCAAGCAAAAGGCCAACCTGACCCAGGGGATACACCCGCGCGTCGTGTACACCCAGCGTGGCTGGTGGTACCCGGAGCGGGACATGCGCGATCCGGTACTGGGCGGCTGCCTGGAATCGAATACCAACGTGCTGACCAGCACCGCCGATGAACATTGCGACCCCTACAGCGGTTCATGGGCAAACCGTGGCTTGCTCTGCAAGGTTTACAAAGTAAATGCTTCCGATTTGAAGGAGGGTAAATAGATGGCACGTTACGCAATGGTTCTGGATACACGGCGTTGCATCGGCTGCCATTCATGTACAGTTGCTTGCAAGGTACATAATGAGCTCCCGGTGGACATGATCTATAACCCGGTCACGACCGTTGGTCCGACAGGCGTTTACCCCAACCTCCACCAGACGCACATCCCGCTGTTGTGCATGCACTGCGCCAACGCCCCGTGCGTTGACGCCTGCCCGACGCGCGCCTCGCAGAAGCGTGACGACGGGATCGTTTTCGTCGAAGACCCCAAGTGTGTCGGCTGTCTGGCCTGCGTCATGGCCTGTCCCTATGGGGCGCGCATCCCCAATCACGAAACCGGGGCGGTACAGAAATGCGACTTCTGCAAGGATCGCGTCGATGTGGGCAAGAAACCGCACTGCGTCAACACCTGCCACCAGAAGGCCCGCGTCTTCGGTGATCTGGATGACGAAACCAGCGAGGTATACCGGCTGGTCAACAGCGAGAATGCGGTTCGCCTCCTGGGTGAACTCAATACGGAACCGTACACATTTTACATCTATGGATTGGAGGTGAAGAATCCATGAAAACCAAACATCAAGGCTGGGGTTGGATGTTGGCGGTAGACTTCTTCTTTGCGGGCATGGGCGGCGCAATGCTCGTACTCACCGGCATCATAGAGCTGTTTGTGGGAGAGGGAAGGACCTCCTTGGTCGGTAACGTGATGGGACCGGCTTTCATGGGCATCGGGTGCTGTTTCCTGGTGTTCGAACTGGGACGTCCCTTCCAGTCGTGGCGCGTGTTCATGAATCCCAAGGCGATCCTGACGGCCGGCGCCTGGATCATGTCCATAGCGATGGTCGTCGGCCTTGCCTACGCCTCGTTTGGCCTCAATCCCGCATGGTTCGGCGTGGAGAAGCTCTTCTGGCAGGATATGTTCCTGGTGCGCAAGCTCCTGGCGGTCATAGGCGTATTGACCGGGCTGGTCGTGGCCACCTATCCCGGCGTTTTGCTGGCCCGGCATAAGGGGCGTCCCTTCTGGGTAGGGCCGGGCATGATCACGCTCTTCCTCCTCTCTTCCCTCGTTACCGGCGTATCGGCGCACTTTTTGAGTGCCCTGGTCATGCGTCCGACCGTCGTACCGGGCATCTGGGGCAATCTGCCGGCGTTTGCCGCCGGGCTCTTGTTCTTCCAGTTGGTCATATGGTTCGGGTACCTCTGGGTCAAACGCACCGGCGCCACCGAAGCCGAGGCGGTGAGCGCCCAGAGATGGATCAGCGGCGACATCTCCGGAAGCTTTTTCTTCGTCTTCCTGTTCATCGGGACCCTGGTGCCGCTGGTGTTGTTCCTGCAGCCGGCGCCGCTTCTCCAGGGTGTCGGCGCGTTGCTCGTCCTGTTGGGCGGCGTCACCATGCGCTGCCTCGTGGTCCGCGCCGGCCAGGACCGGACATGGCTTCCCGGCGAGGTGAAGTACCGGGGGCGCCTGCCCCTGGGCGACGAGGCGTTTCTCAAAGCCTGGAACAAGTAATGGCAAAACCGGTCCGACGCTCAGGCAGGCCTGCGCGTCGGACCGGCCACGATAAAATAGGCTCTTTATGGGAGTCGATGTTCTTTGAAACGGTTTCATCCGCCTCGATGACCTTTGCTTTTGGGTCGTCGAGGCATTTTATCTCCATGGTGCCGCCGCGCCGGAGTTTCGGCGAATTCAGGGTGCGTTCCGGCAACAGGGAGAAGGGTGTTTTTCCGTTTCGGGCGATGGCCGGAGCCGACCCCGACAGCCGGAATCCTCGCCGGAAACGGCGTAGCTCCGGCAGCACAAGGCTGTGACAAAGTCGAAAAATCTGCCGCCAGGGAGGGAAACGGTCCCATGTTTACCACCAGCCTTATCCGCAAGGTGCTTGCCATTATCGGTCTTACCCTCTGCTTTGGTTTTGCCGGAATGGGGCTGCTTACCATCTACCTCCAGTACAATGCCACCATAGACCTGCAAAAGAAGGCCGCCCAACAGTTAACCGACACCATCGCCCACGACATCCTCGCGCTCATGATGCGGGGGGACTTGAAGGAATACGACGCCTACGCAGGGGATATACGGAAGCGGGGTACCGTCCTCGACATCAAGCTCTTCGACGCCGACGGCAAGGAACGGGGTGGCGGGGCGCCCAGCGATGATATGAAGCGGGCACTGGGTACGGGCAGGCAGCTGCATATCCAGGGCACGAAGGATGGGCAGCGGGTAGTGAACGTCGTGTTGCCCCTGGCCAACGAGGAGCGTTGTCGCGGCTGCCACCAGCCCCGGTCCAGGTACCTGGGCGGCGTGGTCCTCACCTCCTCCATGGAGCCGGGCTTCAGGAGCGCCCTGCGGCTGGCGCTGGTCATGTCGGCGGTGGGAGTATCCTTTTTCTGTGCCATACTGGTCGCCCTGTACGTCTGTTTCAAACGGATGGTCGTGGAGCGGATCAGCGGGCTTGGGGCGCAGGTCGCCCTGCTGTCGGGGGGGATCTCTCCCGGGATATGGCTGTTTCCGGCAGCGACGAGATCAAGCAGCTCGCCATGGGCATCAATACCTTGATCGCCTGGCTGCGCAGCATGATCACCACCCTCTACGATCAGGGGGAACATGTCGCCGTCAAGGTCTGTGAGATGGCCAGAACGACCAGGGGTGCGGTGGTTACCGCGGCCACCCAGAAGGAGGAGTCGGTGGCGGTGGCGGTGGCTGCCGAGGAGATGGCTTCGACCCTGAACGGAGTTGCCAACAACACCCACAATGCGGCCGAATTGGCGTCTTCCGTCGATCAGGCCGCCAATAGCGGCATGAACGCCGTGGAGACGGCCTGCCAATGCATGGAAGGGATCAGGGAAAGCGTTGAGGTGACGCGCGGCACCGTGGAGCGTCTGACCAGTTCGTCGGAGAAGATCGGTGAGATTGCCGGGTTGATAGAGGACATCGCCGACCAGACCAACCTGTTGGCCCTCAATGCGGCCATAGAGGCGGCCCGGGCCGGCGAACACGGCCGCGGTTTCGCCGTGGTGGCCGACGAAGTCAAGAACCTCTCCGCCAAGACCGCGGCCTCCACCCGTGAGATTGCCAGTATCATCGGCGCCATACGCCAGGAGAGTCAGCAGGCCCTCGCCGCCATGCATGAGGAGTACGCCCGGGTTGCCGATGGGGTATCCACGGCCCGGGAAGCGCGGGATCGCCTGGCGCGTATCCTCGGCTTGGCCGGAGAATCGACCGACATGATCAACCAGATTGCGACGGCAACGGAGGAACAGAGCGTCGTGACGTCGGAGATCACCGAAAAGATCCAGCGCATCTCGAACATGGCCCAGGAAGTCAACAGCCAGATGATTGTTACCGACGACACGCTGTTGCAGCTTTCGGAGGTTGCGGAACAGATTTTTTCTTCCGTAGGGTATTTCAGTGTCGGTACCTACCATGATGAAAAGCGTGCTGTTGCCACGCAATTCCGCGACCAGGTGGTGGTTGCCCTGGAGAATGCCCTGGAGAACGGTATGATTGGCATGGATCAGCTCTTTTCGCGGAATTACACCCCCATACCCAACACGGACCCCCAGAAGTATACGACAGCCTACGACGCATTGTTCGAGCGGATCATCTCGCCGATCCAGGAAGAGGTGTTCGCCGCCAATCCCGGTCTGGCCACGGCGACCTGCTTTGACGACCGGGGCTATCTCCCGTGCCATCTTCTCAAATTCAGCAAGCCGTTGACCGGAAACAAGGAACTTGACCGGGTACAAAACCGTACAAAACTCATCTTCGATGACCGGACCAGCGTCAGGGCCTGCAAGAACACCGCCCCGTTCCTGCTCCAGACCTTCATGCGCGTATCGGGTGAGATCATCATCGACCTCGCCTGCCCGGTCGTCATTCACGGGAGGCATTGGGGCAATGTGCGGATTGGTTACTCTCCCCGCGAGGTGATAAAGTAAGGCCGTGCGGCTTCCGGTTTTTATTCGCGGGCAGATATGCTATTACTAAGGGCCGAAAGGCCATGCGGCAGGAGAACAGCCGCAAAGGTCAGGCCGCTTTCGAGGCGGGGGTGGTGCCTTTCTTCGGGATGCCACCCCGGCCGCGCGTATGTCACTTTCATAATCGACAGGTAGGAGATGTGAACCTATGAGTGTTTCTGAAACAAAACCGGATGCCGCACTGCTGAGTACTACGCACAGCGTCTGCCCGGTCTGTCTGGGGGTCGTTGGTGCCCGGATCGTTGCCGAAGGCAAAACCGTCTATATGAACAAGGAGTGCCCCGAACACGGGAGGTTCAAAACCTACCTCTGGCCGGATGTGGAACATTACACCTGGATGAACTCCTTCAAGTTCCCCTTTGTCAAGCCGGAACAGCCTGTGCCGGCATCGCAGGGATGCCCCCAGGATTGCGGATTGTGCACGTCGCATCTGCGGCATCCGACGCTGGTGGAGATCGAGCTCACGCAGCGGTGCAACCTGCGCTGCCCGGTCTGTTTCATGGCGGCCGAAGCGGTGCAGGCTGCGGCGCAGCCGGGGCCGGACCTGGCTGCGCTGGAAGCCATGTACCGGGCGATCATGGAAAAAACCGGCCCATCCACCAGCATTCAGCTTACCGGCGGTGAACCGACCATTCGCAAGGATTTGCCGGATATCGTCCGTCTGGGCAAGCGTGTCGGTTTCGAAGCCATCGAAGTCAATACCAACGGCGTGGTGATCGCCCAGCACCCGGAGTTTGTGACGGAGTTGCTCGAAGCGGGAATAAGCGGCATCTACATGCAGTTCGACGGCCTGACCTCCGAGGTGTATGACAAAATCCGCGGCGGAGACCTGCTGAAGATCAAGCTGCAGGCCATCGAAAACTGCCGAAAAGCCGGCGTCCAGGTCGTTCTTGCTATGACGATCATCGAGGGCATCAACCATGACCAGCTTGGCGCGGTGCTGCAGTTCGCTCTGCAAAACCGCGATGTGATTGCCGGCATTGCCTATCAGCCGGCCTTTGGCTCCGGGCGCTTCGACGTCTCCAACGAACGGCGGCTTACCATGGGGGATGTGGCCAACCTTCTGGCTGAACAGAGCGACGGCATTCTGACTCCCTACGACCTGTGGCCCTTGGGCTGTTCCCATCCGACCTGCGATTCTGCAACCTATATCGTTGAAGACCGGGGGCGGTTCAGGCCGCTTACCGGCATGATCACCACCAAGGAGTACGTGGAGCATTTCGATCCTGCCAGCCCCCAGGGGTCCGTGCTCCCGGATATCGCCGACAAGATGTTTCCCGAACTTGGTCCGGGCCTGTCCATTGTCGTGATGAGCTACATGGATGCCATGAACATGGACCTCAAGCGTCTCAAGGAGTGCAGCATGACCGTGGCCGGGCCGAATGGGGAACTGATCCCGTTCTGCTCATACCAGTTGACGAATATCCATGGCAAGAAGAGGTCGGAGATCGGCTCCGGGAACGCGGCATGAAAGAGACGGTAAAGACAAATTGCCGTTTTTGCGGCTATCAATGTGGACTGATGGCAACGGTTGACGATGGCCGGGTCGTGGCGGTGGAGCCCGACCCGACCCAATACCCCGGCGATGCGACGATCCAGCGCGGCTGCCACCGGTGGCGTCTCGTGCCCGAGTTCCTGGATCATCCCGAGCGGGTCAACCATCCCCTGAAGCGGGTGGGGGAGCGGGGCAGTGGGAAGTGGGAGCGCATCACCTGGGACCAGGCCCTGGACGAGATCGCGGGAAAACTGGCCCTGCTCAAGGAACAATTTGGTCCCGAGACCCTGGCGAGCTGCATCGGCGGCCCTCATGCGGTCTTCTGGCCCCTGCACCGGTTCATGACCCTGTTCGGCAGCCCCAACAACGTGGGCATCGGCCAGATTTGCTGGAATCCGGGCACATTGATCAATTCCGTGACCTATGGCTGGACTATCGACAATGAACTCGACCCGCAATTCACCAAGTGCGCCATACTCTGGGGCGTCAATCAGGCCGAGTCGGACAACTCGTTGCTCTGGCACCAGATAATGAAGTTCAGCCGTACGGGGAAGCCCCTGGTCGTGATCGACCCGCGGCGCACCCGGACCGCCGAGCGGGCTACCCATTGGCTGGCGGTGCGTCCCGGTACGGATGCCGTTCTCGCCATGGGCTTCATCAACGTCATCATAACCGAGCGGCTCTACAATACGGAGTTTGTGGACGCCTGGTGCCACGGCTTCGACCGTTTGGCGAACCAGGCGGCTCCGTACACCCCGCAGCATGTGGAAGCCATTACCGGAATCAAGGCGGAGGTTGTTGCGGAAGTTGCCCGCCTTTATGCCGGGAACACGCCGTCGTCCTTGTTCCCCGGGCGTGGTGTGGACCAGATCGGGCGAAACAGCGTCCCGACACACCACGCCTTTGCGGCATTGCGGGCAATTACCGGGAACCTTGATGCAAAAGGGGCATCGCACCTGACGGAAATGCCGGATTTCATCCCGGAGCTCGACCTTGAGTTGAGCGAGCAGTTCCCGGAATCGTTGCGCGCCAAACAGCTTGGCGACCTGAAGCTGCAATCCTACGCGACCTACGACCGCATCCGGCAGTTGACCCTGAAACACGGCAAGCGCCTCCCCATGCGCTACCTGACCTCGGCCCAGCCGAATCTCGTCTGGCGGGCCATGCTGACGGGAAAACCGTATCCCATACGCTCGCTCATCGTCATGGCGACCAACCCGCTTCTGACGCAGGCTGACGCCGGTCTGCTGTATGAAGCGCTGAAAAGCCTGGATCTTCTCGTGGTCCTGGAACTGTTCCAGACCCCCACATCGATGCTGGCGGACTATGTGCTGCCCAGTGCCGGGGCGCTGGAACGGCCGCTGTTCGAAACAAAGGCCGGCACGTCCAACCTGATCTATGGCGGCGCAAAAGCCGTGGCGCCGTACTACGAGCGTCGTTCCGACTTCGATTTCTGGAGCGCCCTGGGTCGCCGGCTCGGCCAGGAAGCCCATTGGCCGTGGGAAAGCTTCGAAGAAAGCCTGGAGGCAACGCTGGCTCCCACGGGGGTAAGTTGGGACTTATTCTGTCAGTATGGCCTGTATAACCTGCCGGAAGAATACGGCAAGTACGAGCAAATTGATTTCCAGAGCGGCAAGCCTGCCGGATTTGCCACTACCACCGGCAAGGTTGAGCTGTACAATGAACTGCTTGCGGAGATCGGCGGGGACCCCCTGCCGTCCCCCAAGCCGCTTGAACAACCGGGGGAGGATTTTCCGCTGCACCTTATCACCGGGGCGCGGTATCAGCCGTTTTACGCCTCCAGCTTCCGCCAGTTCGGCTCGCTGAGACCGCTTCATCCCGAACCGTGGGCCGAAGTCAGCAGCACTACCGCAACGAAACTGGGGCTTGAGGACGGTTGCCGGGTATGGGTCGAGACCGGGCGGGGCAAGGCGCAATTTGTCCTGAAAGTTTCCCAGATGTGCGATAATGTGGTAAGTGTGGAATACGGCTGGTGGTACCCTGAACTGCCCGCCTCGGAGCCATCCCTCGGCGGCCTGTGGCTTGCCAATGCCAACGTGCTGACCAATGCCGATTATGAAGCCTCGGACCCGCTGGTCGGCACGGCGACCTACAACGGCATCCCCTGCCGCGTGCTGGAGATATGAAAAAGAAGCGCTACCTTCCGCAGCGCCATGCATGGTATTTTACAAGGCCTCCACGACGGGGCCGGCAAGAGAGTGTGTCTCCATGATAGAAGCAAATGTGCTGTTACTCTTTTTTACGACCTCGCTGCTCCTGTCCCTGTCGCCCGGGCCGGACAACCTGTTTGTCCTGGCGCAGGCGGCACAGCAGGGGGTGAGGGCCGGGTTTCTGGTTACCTTGGGGCTGTGCGGCGGGCTTGTGGTCCACACCACCGCGGTTACCTTCGGGCTGGCGGCGGTCTTCGCGGCGTCCGCCACCGCTTTCACCGTCCTGAAGTTCGCCGGCGCCGGGTATCTGCTCTACCTGGCCTGGCAATCGTTCCGGGCGGGTGCCCAGACCGGGCCGGCGAACAAGGTGGACCAACTGAGCCCGGGCCAGCTCTTCCGACGCGGCATCATCATGAACGTCACCAACCCCAAGGTGTCCATCTTCTTTCTGGCGTTTCTCCCCCAGTTCGTCGATCCGCACAGGGGGCCACTGGCCGTGCAGTTCCTGCTGCTGGGCTGCCTGTTCATCGTCGCCACGATTCTGGTGTTCGGAGCGGTCAGCCTCCTGGCCGGGGCGCTGGGGGACAAGCTCAGGCAATCCGCCCGGGCGCAACTGCTGTTGAACCGCATCGCAGGTACCATCTTTGCCGGCCTTGCCATCAAGCTGGCCACGGCCCGGCGTTTTTGACGCCGCACACTCCAAACACAGGTGAGGACCATGAATTTCAACCATTTCGATGATCGCGGCAATGCCATTATGGTGGATGTGAGCGGCAAGCAGGAAACCTTACGGACGGCTACGGCCGCGGCGGATGTACACATGTCCGCCAAGGTGCTTGACGCCATTCTGAACAGCACGGTCGCCAAGGGGGATGTGCTGGGGGTTGCACGCCTGGCCGGCATCATGGCGGCAAAACGGACGCCGGACCTGATCCCGCTTTCCCATCCGCTCTCCCTCCATTCCGTGGCGGTGGAGTTCGCGCCGGACAGCACCGCGGGCAAGATCGAGGTGCAGTGCACCGTCCGCGCCTTCGAGCGCACCGGCGTCGAAATGGAAGCCATGACCGGCGCCGCCCTGGCCGCCCTGACCATCTATGACATGTGCAAAGGGACCGACAAGTCCATCAGCATTGGCGACATACGGCTTCTGTACAAGGAAGGCGGCAAAAGCGGCGTGTACCGCCGGGAGGAGGGGCAATGAGAGCGGCCATCCTGACCTTGAGCGACAAGGGATCGCGGGGCGAACGCGTTGACGAGAGCGGGCCGGCCCTGGCCTCATGGCTGGCGGAGCGTGGGGTGACCACGGTGCAGACCGAGGTCATCCCCGACGATCTGGAGCAAATCGTGGCCGTACTGAGTGCATGGGCCGATGCCGATGCGGCCGACCTGATCCTGACCACGGGGGGCACCGGCGTTTCGCCGCGGGACGTAACCCCGGAAGCAACCATGAAGGTGGTTGAGCGCCTGATTCCGGGCATCGGTGAACTGATGCGCCTGAAGAGCCTGGAAAAGACCCCCATGGCATCGTTGTCGCGGGCTCTGGCCGGGATTCGTGGTCAGACGCTGATCATCAACCTGCCGGGGAGCCCCAAGGGAGCACGGGAGAATCTGGAGGCGGTCTGGCCGGTTATCGGCCATGCCGTGGAAAAGATTCGTGGCGACGAGAGCGATTGCGGGGGAAAATTTTCCCACTGATCCTGTTCTCTCCTGCTTGCCGGGGAAAAACGGAGGGGGGCGGACTGGCTGGCCTGGAGGCCCCTTCGGGTCGGTTCGTCAGCCCGCAACGGGGGGCAGGCCGACCGCAAACCGGCCGTAATCTGCATCCGATTTGAGAATATGTTCCGATAGCCAGCTCCCAAGGAAGTTCATCACCTCGAGGGACAGGTCCCCCTTTCCCATGTGGAAATTATTCTGGATTTCCACGATCCTGCGGTAGAACTTGTCGTGTTCCTCGCAGTGCTGACGGAATTGAGGATATTCGTGCAGCCCCATCCGGAGCTCTTCCGCGGCGAAATGGTTCATGGCGTAGTCTATCAGCATATCGAGGACGATGCCCAGCGCTTCCCTGTCGGAACCGCCCGCGAAATCGTCATAGACCTCATTCAGCAGGCTCACTAAGTGCTTGTGGTGCTCATCAAATGGTTGCATGCCAAGTTCGAATTTTTTATCCCACTCTATAATAGGCATTACTCGTTACTCTCCATCTGGTCTCGGATAGTTCAAATCTCTGCACATGCGAAATCGTTTTTCGCTGCTATTCGGAGGAAACCGGCGGTTTCCGTTCACCATGGCGTGCCGGCGTGCTCTATTGCACCGTATCCTGGGCCTCGTATTCCTTGAGTTTGCGGTAGAGCGTGGCCAGGCCGATGTTCAGCTCGCTGGCGGCCTGGGCCTTGTTGTCCCCCACCGCGTGGAGCACCCCCAGGATGTAGTCCCGCTCGATCTCCTCCAGGGGACGGATGCAGCCCGACACCACCGGCTTCAGCAGCATGGCCCGCAACTCGCACGGCAGGTCGCTGATGTCGATCTGGCTGTCCTGGCACATGGCCACGGCGTACTCCACGGCGTTCTGCAACTCCCGCACATTGCCCGGCCAGTCGTAGCGGAGCAGTTGGTCGGCGGCGTTGGGGGTGAACCCGGTGATGGGCCGCCCCTGGCCGTGGGCGATCTTGGTAAGGAAGAAACGGGCCAGGGGGAGGATGTCCTCGTTGCGCTCCCGCAGGGGGGGGACCTGCAGCTCGATCACCCGCAGGCGGTAGTACAGGTCCTGGCGGAAGCGGCCGGCGGTGATCTCGTCCGCCAGGTTGCGGTTGGTGGCCGCCACCACCCGCACGTTGACGGGGCGGGACTTGTTCTCGCCCACGCGCCGCACCTCGTGCTCCTGCAGGGCGCGCAGCAGCTTGACCTGCATGCCGGGGGACACCTCGCCGATCTCGTCCAGGAACAGGGTCCCCCGGCGGCCGCCTCGAAGAGCCCGACCCGGTCCTTGTCCGCGCCGGTGAAGGAGCCCTTGGCGTGGCCGAACAGCTCGCTCTCCAGGAGGGTCTCGGTGAGGGCGCCGCAGTTGACGGCCACGAAGGGGCGGGCGGCCCGGGCGGACTGGTCGTGGATGAAGTGGGCCATGAGCTCCTTGCCCACGCCGCTCTCCCCGGTGATCATCACCGCGGAATCGACCTTGGCCACGCGCCAGGCGATATCGACGGCATTGCGCATGGCCTGGCTGCGGGTCATGATGAGGGGCGGGGTATCGACCCCTTCCAGGAAGGCCAACTGCTTCTGCCGTTTTTTCAGTTTGCTCTCCGTACAGCGGAGCTTGTCGCTCAACTCCTTGAATAATGCCGGGAAAGACTCCATTCGATAATAAACCAGGTGGGGCTCGATCTCCGGTCCCCAATTCTCCTTGAAGCGGGCCGTGACGTGGCAGGTGGCGTCCCCCTTGCCGCAACACTGGTCTTCAATGAAAATAACATCCCGCCCCTCGACGTAGGATGAAAAACCGCTGGCAAAGGCCACCTCCGTCCAGCAGACCGGTTCATCCGCTTTTCCGACATGCAACAGGTGCTGCTCTGCTTCGTAGCTGTCATCCCATGAAGAGGATATGAGCGGTTCGTCCCCGTCCCCGTCGGTGCGCGTATTGTGATGGACCCCGATCAGGCCGGTCAGCGAATGGAGCTTCGAACCGGCGTATCCTTTCGAATCCTTCCATACCTCCGGCATGTTGAGGCGGATGTTCATGGCCGTGCGCCAGCCGTTGGCATAGCCGAAGCGGGTGAGGATGCTCCGCGCGGCGAACGTCCCCAGGGTATCGATGAGTTCCTTGCGAAGGAGTCCCATGGCGAACGCATTGAGCAGGATGGCCCTTTCTCCCAACAGCTCGATCACGCCACCTTCGGGATTGAAGGAAAGCAGCTCCCGCAAGTCCAAATCTCCAAGTCTCATCACATGCCCCCTCTGGGTTGCCAAGATAATTTGTCACTTGTTTTGTATACGGTAAATCAATGCATTAGCCACGCAATACGCACACCATATATAAGAATATTACTGCTATGCAAAAAGGTGCCCAAAATCGTCATTCAGGTCTATCTGTAGAAATATCAAGCTGTTAGAATTGCATGTGCCGAGTGATGCGGGGTGGCAGCAAAACCAAGGGGCCTAATAAGCCCCTTAATTTTTTTCATAATGATAAGGGCCATATCAAAACAAGAAAATTATGTCTAGGCAATTATTAAATAGGTTAAGGAAAACAGATTGTTACATATTTCAATCGAGTGGCATGACTGATGCTAATATGTGTGGCAGGTGGAAATACGAATCCTGGTGGACTCGGGGAGGAGGGGCGGTAAAGCGGATTATATGGATTTCCTGTGCTATGTCTGACCGATTGGCCTTTTGTGCCAATGGGTAAATTCACCATAAGGAGACGAGAATGAAGAGAGGGATTGTTGGAGTGGTAGCATGTGCGGCGTCGGTGGCGCTGTCTGTACCCGCGTTGGCGGTGGACTTCAGTGGTTACGGTGCGGTCCGGGTTGGTACGTACTGGACGCAGAACCAGTATTACAGTGCCACTGCGGGAGCGAGCTATGGCGCTCGGAGGAGCGACAGCGACTTCAGCCTCGACCTGATGGGCGACAGCCTTGTGGGCGTCCGCGTGAAGGAAGGGGACTTTTCGGCGGTGGCTGAAATGGGCGCTTTCAACCCGAAGGCCGCGAGCTCCGGTCCTGAAGTTCGGTTGCTGTTTGGTGAATGGGATTTCGGGAAGGGCAAGATTCGCGTGGGTAAAGCGCCCAGCCCGTACGTGTACCGCACGCAGATGACGTGGGACAGCGACGGCGGTATGAACGCCTACGGCTCGCTGTGGGACGGCCGTTACGCCCAGATCAAACTGACCATGAACAACGGCTTTTACTTCACCCTGATGCAGCCGCGTGCCGGTGCCGGCAGCGTCTACACCAGCAACGCCGCTGGTGCCGGCAGCAGCCTTGCGGCCTTCTCCGAGACAGCCAACACCTACGCCACGACGTACACGAACTACAACACCATCATGCCGAAGATCGTGACGGGCTACGAAGGCAAACTGTCGAACTGGACCTACGGCGGCGGCGTATCGTACAACCTGTACAACCTTGAGCGTGTCACGGCTGCCAACGCCACTCCGATCAAGACGGACATCCACTCGTACCTGGTCTTCTTCCACGGCAAGGTTGACGTAGCACCGGTTGAATTCAGCTACAACCTTTTCACGGGCCGGAACCTGGGCGACCTGATGAGCTCTGCGGCGAGCGCCTATGTTGCGACCTCTGCGACGTTCAGCACGACGGGCACGGCCTCCTACTATGACGTAACGAACGACGCGAACGCGTACACGTACGGTGGCTGGGGCCAGATCGGCTACACGGTGAACCCGAAGCTGAAGATCTATGCGGGCGCGTCCTACGTATCTGACGACAACCGCAAGACCCGTGCGGACGAGCGTTTTGCCGCTTTCGTGAACGCGCATTACCAGGTGAGCAAGAACTTCAAGATCGTGCCTGAGATTGGCTACATGAACGACATGACGAACACGCTTGGCAACAAGGAGCCGCGGACGCTGGAAGCCGGCGCCAAGTGGGAAATGAGCTTCTAGTCAACGATAGCTTCACGAGGCTCGCAACCAGAACCTCCTTCATGTAATGGGGGGGAGAAATCCCCCCGCTTCTTTATGAACCCGTTTCATCAAAAGGAAGTACTTGTGTCTGTCTGCATGAGATGTACTATCTGCAAATAATGGAATTCGCTAGTGTCAGGACCTGAATAAGCCAGTTAACAGCCGTTTTTGCATGTTTTATATACAGAAGAAAGTTAAGATTAACAGCGGATGGTACCATTTCCGCATATCCAAAAGGAGGTAGTAAAATATGTGTTTTAGACCTGCAGGAGTAAACAAACCCCAAGAGTGCCCGAATTGCCATAAGAAGCTTGCTTCGATAGGTGGTGTCAAACAGAAGATCTGTCCGTTCTGCAAAACAGATTTGACCGTCGAGCCGAAGGTGGATCCGATTGTTCTTGAACTGGAGCCGGGTAATTACCTCCGCTGCACCTGCGGAAAATCGAAAACGATGCCGTTCTGTGATGGCGCCCATGCCGGGAGTGGAGCAACTCCCCTTGCTTTCGAGATCACGGAGAAGAAGACGGTAAGTCTGTGCAACTGCGGCAAGACCGCCAACGCTCCTTTCTGCGACGGAAGCCACGCAAAGTAACGGCTGGACCCGGATAGCGGAAAACTTTCATCTGGAAGCTGGGGATGAAAAACAACGGAAGTAATGTTGTTGGGCTAAACTTAACCAAGGTCGTCTTGGCGACCTTGGTTAAGTAAACAGCGAATGAGGGCTGTACCATTTCACGCAAGCGCCATCAGGTGCCAGGGGTAACGATGATCGCACATGCCATTTCATTCGTCGCAAAATCGGGGACCGGCAAGACCACCCTGCTGGAGAAGGTGATTGCCGAACTCAAGAGCCGGGGCTACCGCATCGGCGTCATCAAGCATGATGCCCACCAGTTCGACATCGACCATCCGGGCAAGGACAGCCACCGCCTCACCCAGGCCGGCGCCGACACCATGCTGATCACCTCCCCGGAGAAGCTGGCCATGATCAAGAAGCACGAGGCGTCGCCCCCCATCGAAGAGTTGATCGCCGCCTACTTCGGCGATGTGGATCTGGTCCTGACCGAAGGTTTCAAGAAGAGCAGCCTCCCCAAGATCGAGGTCCATCGCCGGGAGCGGAGCGCAACCCTGCTCTGCCGGGGCGAGGAGCATGACCCCACCCTGCTGGCGGTGGCCAGTGACGAACCCCTGCAGGTGGACGTGCCGGTGCTGGATCTCAACAACCCGTCCCAGATAGCCGATTTCGTGGCAGAACGGATCATCCATGCAACTGACTGACTCCCTCGGGAGAACCATAAACTATCTGCGTCTTTCGGTGACCGACCGCTGCAACATGCGTTGTTCCTACTGCATGCCGGCCGAAGGTGTCGCCCGGAAGTGCCATGACGACGTCCTGCGCTACGAGGAGTTGCACCTGATCGCCGAAACCGCGGTGGGCCTGGGGATCGAGAAGATCCGCATCACCGGCGGTGAGCCGCTGGTGCGTGCCGGCATCGTGGAATTCCTCTCCCGCCTCTCGAACATCGACGGCCTGCGGCACCTGGCGCTGACCACCAACGGGCTGCTGCTGGACAAGATGGCCGCAGATCTGTATGAGGCGGGGGTGCAGCGTCTGAACGTCAGCCTGGACTCTCTGAAGAGCGAGACCTTTGCCGCCATCACGCGGGGCGGTGACCTGGACCGGGTCCTGGCCGGGCTGGATGCGGCGGAGAAGGCCGGTTTCCCGCCGCCCAAGATCAACATGGTGGTCATGCGCGGGGTGAACGACGGGGAGATCCTGGACTTCGCCGAACTGACCCGGAGCCGCGGCAACTCGGTGCGTTTCATCGAATACATGCCGGTGATCAAGGAAGAGGGATGGCAGCGCTACTGCATCTCCGGCGAGGAGATCCTGGAGCGCATCGCGGCCCGGCATACGCTGGAACATGTGTGCAAGGGTGCCTTTGCGGGTCCGTCGCGGGACTTCCGCATCCAGGGAGCCCGGGGCACGCTGGGGATCATCACCGCCGTTTCGGGTCACTTCTGCGGTGAGTGCAACCGCATCCGGGTGACCTCCACCGGCCAGGGCAAGGGGTGCCTGTTCTCCGATGAACAGGTCAACCTGCTTCCCTTCCTGCGGCCGCCGAGCCCGGCAAACCTGGCCCGCGCCCTGCGGGGTATCGTCATGGCCAAGCCGCAGGGGCACCACATCACCAACAACGGGTATGAACACCAGAATTTCACGATGGCACAGATTGGAGGATAGGATGGCACAGGTTGTCGCCGTCTGCATCAGCGAGAAGAAAGGCGAGCGCAAGACGCCGGTGGCAGAGGTCACCGTGAAGGAGAATCACGGCATCGTGGGGGACGCCCATGCCGGCGACTGGCACCGCCAGGTGAGCCTTCTGGCCGAGGAGAGCATCGACAAGATGCGGGCCCTGGGGCTGAACGTCACTGCGGGGGATTTCGCGGAGAACATCACCACCAGCGGCATCGAACTGGTGACGTTGCCCATCGGGACCCGGCTGCGGGTGGGGGAGACCCTGCTGGAGGTGACCCAGATCGGCAAGGAATGCCACACCCGCTGCGCCATCTACTACCAGGCCGGCGACTGCGTCATGCCCAAGGAGGGGATCTTCGCCAAGGTCATTACCGGCGGGGCCATTCATCCGGGGGGAGCGGTACAGCGCATCGACTGACCTCGGGGCCGTGGGGCCTGCCGTCTTGCCCCCGTCCTCACGGGAAGGGAACCCCGGAAGGCGCCCACGCAATCCCGCGGCCTGCACGGGCTGTGACTGTACACAGAAGAGTACCACCATCAACATCAGGACGCAGGCAATCCACCGTGTCCACTATTGACGCCTGACCTCGCGGGCAGGAATCACCACAAGGAGAACATAGATGGCTACAGCAAGTGCACGTCACATTCTGGTCAAGACAAAAGAAGAATGTGAAAATCTGAAAGCGAAGATCGAGGCAGGCGCCGATTTCGGAGCGGTTGCCGAGGAGCACTCCCTGTGCCCCTCAAAAAGGAAGGGCGGCGCACTGGGGGAATTCCGCCCCGGTCAGATGGTCAGGGAGTTCGACCAGGTAGTCTTTTCGGGAGAAGTCGGCAAGGTTCTCGGCCCGGTGGAGACCCAATTCGGCTATCATCTTATCGAGATCACCAGCCGTACCGAATAAATCTGAGCATATGCAATGACGTTTGCACTGATTCGGGGCAGTCGTCAGGCTGTCCCGAATCAGGTCCCGGACTGTCTGTCGCCGGGGCATGTGCGGCGATGGTCTTGCCCTTGACAATCGGGTAGTGACGACCTTGCAGGCAGTTGAGGTGGCCGCATTTTTGTCTTTCCTATGTCCGGCTGATGCCCAGCTTTTTCATGCGGGCAAACAGCGTCGTCGGCTTCAGTCCAAGGATGAGCGCTGCGCCTTTTGGACCGGTAACCCGCCAGCGCGTGGCGTTCAGGACCTTTTCGATATGCTCCCGCTCAACGTCCACCATTGGTGCCAAAAAGGAATCCCCCCCGGCCAGCGAGCCTCCCGCGGCCTGCTCAATCCCCGAAAAATGGGTTTTACCATCGGTGCACAGGACGACGGCCCGCTCCACCGAATGCTTCAACTCCCGAACATTGCCCGGCCAGGTGTAATTCATCAGCTTGCGCAGCTCGTCGGCGGGGATATGCCCCGGCTTTTTGCGCATCTTGCGGCTGGACAGGACGAGGAAATGCTGGGCCAGGGGGCGGATATCCTCCAGCCTCTCGCGCAGCGGCGGCACCTGGATCGGGAAGACGTTCAGCCGGTAGTACAGGTCCTGGCGGAACGTCCCCTTTTCCACCTCCCGCGCCAGGTCCTTGTTGGTGGCCGCCACCACCCGGAAGTCGGAACGGATCGCTTTCGAGCTCCCAAGCCGCTCGAAGCTCCCCTCCTGGAGGACGCGCAGCAGCCTCACCTGGACGTGCAGCGGCAGGTCGCCGATCTCGTCCAGGAAGATGGTCCCGCCGTGGGCCAACTCGAAACGCCCCTTGTACAGGTCCCCGGCCCCGGTGAAGGCCCCCTTTTCGTGGCCGAAGAGTTCGCTGACGAAGAGCTCGGCCGGGATGGCCGCCAAGTTGACCGGGATGAAGGGGCCGTCCTTGCGGTTGCTCAGGTTGTGGATGGCCTTGGCGACGAGTTCCTTGCCCACGCCGGTTTCGCCCATGACCAGCACCGAGCTGTCCGTGGGCGCCACCTGGCGGATCGCCTCCTTGACCGTGGTGATCCCCGTGGAGGTGCCGACGATGGTCTCGATGGGGTTGTCGATCCCCATCTCCCGCTTGTAGAAGACCGCCTCGTCCTGATAGCGGTCCTTCAGTTCCCGGATCGCCTCGTAGGCCTCGATGTTGGACAGCCCTACCGCCATCTGGCTGCACAGAAGCCGCAGATAGAGAAGCTGGTTTTCGGAGAATCTCCCCCCTGTGAACCGGTTGTCGAGATACAGATACCCCTGGACCGTATCATACAGTTTCGCCGGCATGCAGATGAGGGACGTGATGCCGTCCCGGGCCAACCCTTCATCCGTGACGGCGCCCTCTTCGCCCGGCCCCGGCACGAGCCGTTCCGATGCCGTCCGGGCCGCCCGGGCTACGACCTCCTTGATCCGTTGGAACTGTTTGGTCGTGAAGAACAGCGGATCGATATTCCTGCTGGCCACGACCCGTGGCTCCCGGTCCGGCTCCGTGCTGAAGAAGGCCCCGCGGGTGGTCATGGTGAAATCCAGCGCCGCGCTGATCACCTGATTGATGAACGGTGTTTTTTCCCTGATATTTCCCAAGGACTCGTTAATGGCGATGATCCTGTTAATCGCAATCTCATTCCGTTTTTCAAGAGGCAGAATTGTCAGCAGTTCCTGGGGGAAAAGTTTTTTGTCGATCTTGGAGAAGATGAGCCACGCCTTTTCCAGGTAGCTCTGGGCGTTCTTCAGGTCGTCCCGCTTCAAGCTGGCGCGTCCCAGGGCGATGCGGGTCCGGGCCAGCTCGATCTCGGCGCCGGCCCGCTCCAGAAGACTCTCGCTCCCGTGCAGGTCCGCCAACACCCTTTCACACGGCTCGTGCCGCTCCAGGCTGCGCAGGGCCCGGTAGCGCAGGCCGACCCCCTTCATGTAGATGTCGTGTCCCCTGAGGACCCGCTCCACCTCCCCGTCGTAATTCATCTCTTCATGGATGAACCCCTGTTTTTCCAGGGCGTCCATGTATTCGAAGCTCCAGGGGAGCTTCTGCTGAACAAAGCCGCCGTACCGGGCGTATTCCGTGGCCTTTACGTGGTAATCGAACGCCTCCCGGTACTTGCCCTCGCCGCACAGGAAATAGGCGCGGAGAAGGCAGAGTTCGCGCAGCTGGTAGTGTCCAAGCAGTTCATTCGGCAGCGTGAGCATGGCGTCGACGTAGGCCTTCGCCTCGTCGAGCCTGCGGATCTCGAGCAGCGACACGATGAGCATCCGGTCCACGAACACCACCAGCCGCCGGGACATGATGTTGAGCAGGTTGGTCTTGAGACGCACCGCCTCGATCATCCCCAACCCCTGGGCCGCCCGGCCGGAGATGACGTAGCTCAGCCCCAGCGCAGCCCCGGCCCACAGCGACGGCTTGTCGTCCCCGAAGGTCTCCAGCTTCTCCACCGACTCCTCGTAGCGCCGGACCCCCTCCGCCACTTCGCCCCGCCAGCGGTGGATCTCGCACTGCCACATGGCCGCCATCTTGATCATCCGCTTGTCGGCCAGCCTTTCGGCCAGCTTCATGGTCGCGGAAACATAGTGGGCCGCCTTTTTGATGTCGCCCTGCAGGAGCAGGCGCCAGATCAGCTCGAACTGCGCCCGCGCCAGGAACTGCCACTGCCGGTAGCGCCGGGCCACCGCGCAGGCCTCGAACACCTGGGAGACGATCTCGTCCACCGGGATCCATTGCCCCGTGGTTTCGATCTTCCCCATGAAACCGGACAGGTAGAACTCCGCATTGCCGGCGTTCAGGCCGGCAGCGGCAACGGTGCGCACCAGGTAGTCGTAATAGGCCAGCGCCTTGTCCGGCTGGTCGGTCTGGAGGAAGAAGTCGGCGGCGTTTCTCACGTAGCTCAGCCCTTGTGGGCATTCGCCGTTTTCCAGGTACAGTTTCGCCAGGGCGAGGTCCTTGTCGTGCCCCTCGTCGAGGAATTGATGGTAGGTCCTGATCATGGCGCACACGGCTTCCCGCATGGCCTCCTCCGGGACGTATTCCCGGATCTGTTCCCCCAGTTGGCTTTCACAGAGGAAATAGGTGCCCTTGGGGCATTCCTTTTTCTCGCAGACGACCTTTTTCTTTTTGAGCTTGTCCATCACCGTGAGTATTTCCACGGGGGAGCGCGCCGACAACACGCAGAGCAGGTCGATGGAGACCGGTGAAATGCCCTGGACCAGATACAGCAGGACATCTCTCTCCCATTCTTCCATCTCAAACCATAATTTGCGTAATTCCATTCAATCTTTTCCTTTCCGGCCCGACCCCGAAAAGAACGCTTTCCGTGGAGCGGCAAATGAAAGAGGGTAATTTATATTATGTTACGGTTTTTACAATATATTGTGAAATTTTGTTTATTGTAAACGATATTTAATTTTAATGCAAAGTAATATCAATATGTTGTATTTGCGGGCACAGACGTTGCTTTATATTGCTGTCGCTTCTGCTTTTGCCGCAGCTGCCTTCTTTGGTCAAGCAATCGTGTCTGAAGAAAAGTACAGACGGTTTATTAGTAATGATTTATTTTATTGATATACTGTCTACTGGCCGGGAGCATCGGGAAAGCGGAAGCTGCCAGGGCATACGGAAGGAGCGGGGCAAGGTTTGTGATGGTTTTACCACTGGCTGCAGGTGCTTTGCCGGCATGTGGCCGCACTGTATGCAGTCGTAACCCGTCAGTTTTGCAGCAGCATAACCAGAGTGAGGAGGGCAGTTTGATGGTTGAAGACAACTCAGAGGAGGTAAGAGGAATGGCTCACGACACAACGAACGAGGAGAGTGGTATGGATCAGTACACTAAGCATGTGCTCGAACAGGGCATCTCACGGCGGAGCTTCCTGTCCCGCACGGCAATGGGCGCCGCCGGCGCCGGCTTGCTGGGTCTCGGCGGTTTTGCCGCGAAGGATGCTGAGGCGGCGGTGGAAAAAGGCGGGCAGTTCGCCAAGAGTTCGGACGGTGGCGCGACGCTCAATTTCATGCCGAAGCCGAAGCCGATCACGGACAAGGAGATCGCGCATACGGTGACGTTCGACGTCGTGGTGGTCGGTGCGGGCGCCGCGGGTGTCCCGGCGGCGCTCTCCGCCGCCGAGAACGGCGCGAAGGTTGCGGTGGTCCAGAAGCACCCCATGCCGATTTCCCAGGGCAATACCGGTTCCGGCATCGATCTGGCAAAGAGCGACAAGGCCGGCGTGGAGGCACTGGTGGCACGGCTCATCGCCGACAGCGCCCACCGCTGCAGCCCGTCGCTCATCAGGCAGTGGGCCTACAACTCCGGGGAGGCGGTCAAATGGGTCATCGATCGCGCCAAACAGGCCGGCTCGCCGGTCGTGGACCAGGGAAGCGGCCCCCAGGTTGCCATCCGCAAGGTCAACGGCTACACCCTGAATTACGTCACCTCGTTCTTCGGTCCGAAGCCCTATACCACGGGCGACGGCATGCGCCACCTGGCCAAGACCGCCGAGAAGGCCGGGGTCAAGTTTTTCTTCAACATGCCGGCCGTGCAGTTGGTCCAGACCAAGTCCGGTGAAGTGATCGGCGTGATTGCCAAGGGGCGGGACGGCAAATACACGAAGTTTTTGGCCAAGAAGGGCGTCATCCTGGCGACCGGCGACTACCAGAACAACAAGGCCATGTGCGAATACTTCATCCCCGACCTGAAGAACTTCGGGCGCAAGCAGATGGACCGCACCGGCGACGGTTTTGCCATGGCCTACTGGGCGGGCGGCGTGATCGAGCCCATCGGCCACACCAAGATGCTGCACGACTTCGACGCCGGTCCGGCCACCATGTGCGACATGCCGTTTCTGGCCGTCGACCGCCAGGGGAAACGGTTCGTCAACGAGACCGTGGAGATGTCGCTGCTCAACAACTACCTGCGCGATGAAAAGAACGCCGGCCACTACTCGCAGGTCTTCGATTCGGACTACATGACCCAGGCCGCGACCTGGCCGGGCAAGCTGGTTCCGCCCGAAGGGCTGAAGAACTACATGCCCGACGTTCCGGGCCCCAAGAAAGGGGTCTTCCCGTCGCTTATCAACACCCACGTGGCGGACACGCTGGAAGAGCTGGCCAAGAAGCTGGAAGTCGACCCGGCCACGTTCGTTGCGACGGTCAAACGCTACAACGAGGTGGTTGCCTCCGGCCAGGACAGCGATTTCGGCAAGCCCGCCGACCGCCTGGTCCCGGTCCTGAAGGCCCCGTTCTACGGCATCCATCGCCGGGTGCGCGTCTCCACGATCTGCTCCGGCATGCTGATCAACGACGACCACCAGGCCCTCAATGCCGACGGCAAGCCGATCAAGGGGCTGTATGTGATCGGCAACCTGGGCGGCGGCTTCTACGGCGGGGTGGACTATCCGCTCACCGTCTTCGGGCTCTCCCTGGGGCGTTGCTACACCTTCGGCTACCTGACCGGAAAGCACGTGGCGAAGCTGTAGTCCGGAAGCATCCTGAAAGATCGGGAACGGCTGCTGCCGTTCCCGGCACCACTAAAGTCACCTATTTACGAGAGGAGAAAAGATGAAGAACAAAACCATACAAACGTTCTTGTGTGCCATTTCACTGGTTGTGCTTCTGGGGGGGCTTTTGACGGCGGGGGCCTTTGCCGCGACTGCGCCGAAGGCGAAAGACGGCGAGTTGGGCAAACTGCATGCGCAAAAGGGCGTCAAATGCGCCCAGTGCCACGGCAAAGCCAAGACCCCCGGCGCGGTGCCGATGGCAACGTGCGTGAGCTGCCACGGAGAGACGGCAAAACTGGCCCAGAAGACGGCCAACGTCCAGCCGCGCAACCCGCATGAGAACCGCCACTACGGTACGGAAGGCGATTGCAACCTGTGCCACCACCAGCACAAGAAGTCGGAGAATTTCTGTCTCCCCTGCCATGAACGGTTCGACTTCATTGTTCCATAAACCTGACGAGCCCCTGGGGAGAGCTTGACCGCCCCGCGGCATGCTGACGTTGTCACCCCGCTGCTTGCGGCGGGGTGATCCGTTCGTCACTACCCGATGTGGCTCTCACCGCGCGGACACGGTTGTTGTGCCCGTGTCCGCGCATCGGGTAATAGGCAACAATGAATTAAGTTCGTGTTTTATATGACCCGATTGGCCTTTTTTGCCAATGGGTAAATTCACCATAAGGAGACGAGAATGAAGAGAGGGATTGTTGGAGTGGTAGCATGTGCGGCGTCGGTGGCGCTGTCTGTACCCGCGTTGGCGGTGGACTTCAGTGGTTACGGTGCGGTCCGGGTTGGTACGTACTGGACGCAGAACCAGTATTACAGTGCCACTGCGGGAGCGAGCTATGGCGCTCGGAGGAGCGACAGCGACTTCAGCCTCGACCTGATGGGCGACAGCCTTGTGGGCGTCCGCGTGAAGGAAGGGGACTTTTCGGCGGTGGCTGAAATGGGCGCTTTCAACCCGAAGGCCGCGAGCTCCGGCCCTGAAGTTCGGTTGCTGTTCGGTGAGTGGGATTTCGGGAAGGGCAAGATCCGCGTGGGTAAAGCGCCCAGCCCGTACGTGTACCGCACGCAGATGACGTGGGACAGCGACGGCGGTATGAACGCCTACGGCTCGCTGTGGGACGGCCGTTACGCCCAGATCAAACTGACCATGAACAACGGCTTTTACTTCACCCTGATGCAGCCGCGTGCCGGTGCCGGCAGCGTCTACACCAGCAACGCCGCTGGTGCCGGCAGCAGCCTTGCGGCCTTCTCCGAGACAGCCAACACCTACGCCACGACGTACACGAACTACAACACCATCATGCCGAAGATCGTGACGGGCTACGAAGGCAAACTGTCGAACTGGACCTACGGCGGCGGCGTATCGTACAACCTGTACAACCTTGAGCGTGTCACGGCTGCCAACGCCACTCCGATCAAGACGGACATCCACTCGTACCTGGTCTTCTTCCACGGGAAGGTGGATGTAGCGCCGGTTGAATTCAGCTACAACCTTTTCACGGGCCGGAACCTGGGCGACCTGATGAGCTCTGCGGCGAGCGCCTATGTTGCGACCTCTGCGACGTTCAGCACGACGGGCACGGCCTCCTACTATGACGTAACGAACGACGCGAACGCGTACACGTACGGTGGCTGGGGCCAGATCGGCTACACGGTGAACCCGAAACTGAAGATCTACGCCGGCGCATCCTACGTATCTGACGACAACCGCAAGACCCGTGCGGACGAGCGTTTTGCCGCTTTCGTGAACGCGCATTACCAGGTGAGCAAGAACTTCAAGATCGTGCCTGAGATCGGCTACATGAACGACATGACGAACACGCTTGGCAACAAGGAGCCGCGGACGCTGGAAGCCGGCGCCAAGTGGGAAATGAGCTTCTAGTCAACGACAGCTTCACAAGGCTCACAAACGAGCCTCCTTCATGTAATGGGGGGGAGAAATCCCCCCGATTTTTTTATCCGGCACATAAGGATGTGGTTGTTTGCCGTAAAGACGGGACACCTGTCCGGTGAGCTTGGCGCCTTGGCCGCCCGGTCCAGGCTCCCCGGGAGGGGGGAGTGCCCTGCGTTTCGACCTTTACGCCCGGTCCGTCATGTGATAGAGAAATCATGAAGCACTAACTGACCACGTTGTCCAGGAGGAGCATAGGTATGTTACGCACGCTACGGGCCACTTCCTTTCTACTCGCGCTGTTCCTGTCTGTCACCGTCCTGAACGCCTCGGCGGCCTTTGATGAGGCGCTGGTGCGTGATTTTGCCCCGCTTTCCGGCTACGTCATCCAACCGGCCGGGAACGAGTTCATCATCGATCTCGATGCGCGGCAGCAGATTGCCGTCGGCGATATTTTCAGCGTGGTGACCCCCGGTGAAAAGATCATTCATCCGGTGACCAAGGAAGTGCTCGGCACCCAGGACACCGTGAAAGGTATCTTGCAGGTCACCCGCATCAAGGCGGGCTATTCCTATTGCCGCCCCCTCGGGGCCGTATCCGGCATCAGAAACGGGGATGTCATCCGCCGGTTCCAGAATATCGATGTGGATTTCTGGGACTATACCGGCCAAGGGGAGCCGTTGTTCAAAGAACTGCAGACGACCCTGCCCCATCTCCCGTGGCAGGGATACGCGGCATCCCAAAAGAGCAGACCAGCAACCCCCGCCCTTCCTGCGGGGAAATCTCCCGCCCTCTACTTTGTCCTCACCAGCCAGGGGCTGGAAGTACGCTCCCCTGACTTTGAAATAATCCATGCCTATCCGACCCCCGGCACGCAGCAGGCGCGAATCAGCACTGTCACGGCCAACGCGCCGGCAGCCGAGAAGAGCGAAAGCGCCATGATCAGCCGCGTCTTCGATTCCGGTACGGAAACCTACTGGACCAGCCCTCCCATGAAAGGTACGCCGGTGGGTGTGGAGACAGGGGATTTCGACGGGGACGGCAAGCAGGAGGTTGCCGTGGCTTTTGGCGACAGGGTGGAGATCTATCGCCTGGCCGGCGGAAATTATCAGCAGTTGGCCACGATCCCCCTCGGTGTCGCCATGAGGGCCTATCACTTGGATGGCTTCGATCTGAAAGGAAACGGCCGCCCGCAACTCTTTGTCTCGGCCGTTACCGATGCCGGAAATCTTTCGGGGGTCATGATAGAATCGCAGGATGGTCGGTACCGCATAGCCCGGAAAGGGATTCCCTGGCACATGCGCAGCCTCATGCTGCCGGGAGAGGGGCCCATTCTGCTTGCCCAGGAGATGGGGGTCCAGGGACGCGAGTTTTCCGGGCCGGTATTCCGGGTCAGGCTGGCGGGCACCGAACTTGCCAAAGGTGGGGCAGCCGAGGTGCCTGCCAAGGCAAACCTGTATGATTTTACCCCGTTCCGCTTCAAAGACCGGAAGCTGTTCGCCTGCCTGGGAGCTGACGGCTATCTGAATATCGTCGCGCCGGACGGCCAGGTCGTTGGCAGCAGCGTGGACAAAATGGGGGGAAGCGAGTCCTACCTGGAGATGACCGAGGATGTCCAGAGCGGCGGGGAAAGCCGGATTTCGTACCTGCCGTCCCGCATCGTGGTGAACGAAAACGGGGAGATTGTGGTCCCGGTCAACACCGGTTTCAGTCTGCTTTCCCGGGTAAGGATGTTCTCGAAATCGGAGATGAAGGCCATGACATGGGATGGTTCGACCCTGCGTGATGCCTGGCATTCGATACAGGAAAAGAGCTACCTGGCCGACTTCCGCCTGGCGGATGCGAACAACGGGGGAAGCAAGGCGCTTGTAACCGTTGTGGCGTTTCCCGATTACAATCCCCTTGCGGCCCGCAGGGCTGCGCTCCATATCTACAAGCTGCCCTGACGACCGGCAGCAAGGGATGCATGAAAAAGCCCGGCTCGATGTGCCGGGCTTTTTTGTTTGAAAGGGGGCTTGTATTTTCCAAATTGATACACGACTTATCAAAACAAGAAGCCTTTGAGCGGCTTTTGTAAATAAATGCAATAATTCATGATGGTTATTGGTGCGTATTCAATGGCATGCTCGCTGCAATCTGAAACAGCGTCTCACTCGAAAAGCTGACCCGAGACGGTTGCAAGCGCAGAACCCGGGGCCGCCGAACCCCTTTCTGCGTGCATGGAGCCCGTGGAGTGACCCTCCCTCCTCCACGGGTGTTCTTGACACATGGATGATTCGGCAGTCAAGGTGCGGCGCCATGCCGTATCGAAACGCCACCGGAAACGGTCTGTCCGGGTACGAGGGAGGCCCGGCATGGGAACCGGGCTGTCTGCCGGCGGGTCTCTGATGAAAAAGGACACGGATTATGGAACTGCACACCTACGGACAATGCAGCAGTCCCCTTCCCGGCATGATGGTTGACCCGTTGCCGCTGGGCGCGAGAAAGCTGGCCTGCGACAGCCGGTACCGGAGCATCATCGGCCAACTGGATGCCATGATCGGACTGGTTCGCCGGGAACCGGGCCGCAACCTGGTGCTTGAAGTGGATCATCTTCTGGAGGCCATGATGGATCATATCGGCTCCGAGAACAGTTACATGGAGTTGGTGGGGTTCCCCCAGGCCGTACAGCACGGTCTGCACCACCAGACCATCTGCATCACCACCGCCGAGTTGCGGCATCGCTTCAGCAAAGGGCAGAGCGTGCTGCCCGACGAGTTGGCCGCTATCCGCCTGCTCTGGATGGAACACATCCAGGTCCATGACCGCGCCTTTGCGGAATTTCTGGTTTCCTAGGGCTGGCGCCCCGGACCAGGGAACACCCGTGGTTGCTCAGCTCATTTTTCGCGAGAAACAAAGAGCCAAATAGGTTACTATGCGGCTGCTTCGAAAACTTATCGGCAGATATCCTGGGTCGTGCCAAACCATCGGTTTGTGGCACCCGGGTCGCCAGGAGACATAATGGACAGACCCTCCCGCGGGCAGGAGATTCGAGGGCCGCTTGAAGGCATAACCGGTGTGATTCTGGCCGGCGGCGCATCCAGTCGCATGGGCAGGAACAAGGCCCTGCTGACGCTGGACGGCATGCCGCTGATCGAGAAGATCCACCGCACCATGGCCCAACTCTTCCGGGATGTGGTGCTGGTTACCAATACGCCGGAGGTGTATGCCTTTCTGCCGTGCCGCACGGTGGCTGACGTCTATCCCGGTTTTGGTTCCATTGCCGGCCTGCATGCAGGCCTTGCGGCCAGTTCCGATGAATGGATATTTGTTACGGCGTGTGACGCCCCCTTCATCAACCCGGAAGTGATACGAATGATGGCCGCCGTCTCCCCGGGGCATGATGCGGTGGTGCCGATCAGCGAGGGGGGCAAGGAACCATTGCATGCCCTGTACGGGCGGCGCTGCCTGGCGGAGGTGGAGCACCTCATCCGGCAGGGTGACCGGAAACTTTTGATTCTGTTGGATCGTGTGCGGACGAGATACGTCACATCGGAAGAACTTGCATCCATCCCCGGAGCGGAACGTTCGTTTTGCAATGTGAATACGCCGGACGAGTACGCTGCCATGGTGGGGATGCGGAGGCCCTGAACCCGTCGGCCTTGATGGCGCGCCCCGCCGTCGAATAACGAGGCACACAGATGTGACCCGTCTGTGGCGATGGCCCCAGATGCAATTTGTTTGACCTATCGATATATAATAATGTATATAGCGAAATGGGTAGAATCTCTCCGACCAGCATCACCCAAGGCGCTGTGAGCTATGGTGGTCGGGTGTGGGCGTCGCCGGAAACAGCGCCGCCTCCCTGGTTTGGAAAGGAGCGGACACTACGGCGCAAAGGCCGACGGGTGTGGTGCTCCGTCGGTTTTTGTATTGTAAGGCAATGGCGGCCGGTGGTGGTATCCCTTCCAGAGAATGAAGCCGTGCCGGACAATCCCACCAAGGAGAACGACTATGACAAATTACGACAAAGCGCGATCCAGTATCCTTGAGAAGATCAATGTACTGGAAGCCGTGGAGCAGCCCCTGATGGACTGCATCGGCCAGGTTTTGGCGGAGGACGTTTATTCGGAATACGATCTGCCCCAGGTGGACTCTTCCGCGCCGGACGGCTACGCGGTAAGGTCCGTCGATATCATGCGCGCCAGTAAGGCGAATCCCGCCATACTGCAGATCATCGAGACGGTCAGGGCCGGAAGCCTGCCGAAAAAGAAGATCCGCAGCGGTACGGCGGCGAGAATCATGACCGGATCGGCACTGCCCAAGGGGGCGGATTGTGTCGTACGGTTTGAAGACACGGATGAACCGGCAGACAAGAACGGCCCCAACAGCGGCAACCCTTCCGAGGTAAAGGTCTATCTCAGGGTTGCACCGGGAAGCAATATCCGGAAAGCGGGGAGCACGATTGCGAAAGGCGCCCTGGTGCTGCCGAAGGGGGCACTTATCGGCCCGGCCCAAATATCTGCGCTCACGGCAAACGGAAAAAACCGGATCCGGGTGGTCCGGCGTCCGGTCATTGCGGTCATCTCCACCGGCGACGAATTGATCGCCGCCGGTCGGAGACTGTCCCCCGGCAAGGCCTACGATTGCAATAGCGCCGCAATCGCTTCGCTCATTTCCCACTACGGCGGCATACCGATGGTGCTGGGGATTGCCCGCGACAACGAAGAGTCGGTTTCGGCCATGATGAGAAAGGGGGCCATGGCGGATGCGATCATCACCAGCGGCGGCGTTTCCAAGGGGGACTATGACCTGATCCGGCTGGTGATAGGCAAAATAGGCGAGTTGCATTTTTCCCGGATCAAGATGGGGCCCGGCGCCTCTTTTGCCTTCGGCCAGACGCACGGGACCCTCGAGGGAGGCACAGGCGGTCCCATCCCGGTATTCGCCCTGGCCGGCCCCCCGTCCGGCTGCCTGATCAATTTTGAAACCCTGGTGCGGCCGGCCTTGCTCAAGATGCTCGGCTATACGAAGATCAAACATGCGACGGTCAAGGCGACCGCCCTGGATTCATTGCCGGACCGGAAAGCGATAGCATTCGTAAAATGGAGCAAGCTTCACGATTCCCGCGGCGAATACCGGGTCAAGCTGAATTGCTCCGAGGAAACGGGAACGCTGGCATCCATGGCAATGGCCAATTCGCTCACCATCATCCCGGAAGGGGCGAAGGTCGAGGCCGGCGACCGGATCCAGGTCCTGCCACTGGACTGGTGTCTCGGCCCCGTTCACCAAGACTGAGGAAAGGCGAAAGCCGCCGTGGCACGACGTGGCGTTTTATCAATTTGATAAGCCCTGTGTCAAAAGAAGAACCATTCCGGCGGGTCGCGGCCGCCGGGTAAAGGATTCAGGCCCTTTGGGCTCCTGTCGATAATGGCACATTCGTTGCTGCCCGTTACAGGGCAAGGATCGGATGTGACCCATGGAATCACGAGAGCATACCGCTGCCAGGCTGCTGCTGGTCGCCTGCACCATCAGTTTCGTCAGTTACCTCGGTTCGTACATGCGCTTGCCGATTGTGCCGCTGTTTGCCGCGTCCCTGGGCGCCGATGCGGTCCAGGTCGGGATGATCAATGGCGCCTTCATGCTCATGGCGGCCGCCCTCTCCATACCGTCGGGTCTCATTTCCGACCGGCTGGGCCGTCGTCCCCCCCTCCTGGGCGGTCTGCTCATCCTTACCGGCTCGTCGCTCCTGCTTTACTGGAGCAACAGCCCGCTGCAGATCGCCTTTATCTATCTGGCCTTCGGCGTAGGGCTGTCAACCCTCTCGCCGTCACTCATGGCCTCCGTGGCCGACGTCACCACCCCTGCAGCGTTGGGACGTGCCTATGGCTGGTATACCATGGCGATGTACACCGGCATGGCCCTCGGGCCTGCCGTCGGAGGTTTCCTGGGCACCGCCCTGGGGCTGCGGATGGTGTTCCCCGTGGCGGGGGGACTTATCTTTGCCATGTTTTTCGTGGCGCTCTGTCTGCTCCCCCGGCATGCCGGCCACCGTCGTGGTGGGAGCTCCCCCGCCATCCGGCCCGCGCTGAGGGTGCTTTGGGCCAACCGCCCCTTCGCCGCCTGCCTCGTCGCCACCCTGGGAAGCAGCCTGGGGTACGGGATGTTCGTCACCTTTATGCCGCTCGCCATGAAGGGGCAGGGGATGACCACAACGCACGTGGGGTTCGTGTTCGCGATCCAGACCCTGGCCAATGCCCTGTCCCGCTACCCGTCGGGATGGCTGTGCGACCGGGTTGCCGACAGGGGGCGGCTCGTGGCCGGCGGCCTGGCCCTGTTCTTCCTGGCCCTGGCCGCCTTCGGGCCCTGCACCTCCGTGGGGCCGCTCATGGCGGTCGCCGCGCTGATGGGAGGCAGCATGGGGGTCGCCTATACGGTCATCTGCGCGCTCATTGCCGACGTTGTGCCCCGGGAAGTGCGCGGGCTTGCCATGGGGTGCTACAACACCTGCGTCTATTCCGGCATGATGCTGAGTTCGGCCGGCATGGGGCCGATCGTCCGGGCAGAAGGGTTCAGGGCCGGTTTTTTCGTTATCGGGGCTGTGGGAGTCGTGGTACTGTTCCTGTTCACGGCGGTGTACCGCGGCCATCCTGCGGCCCGCTGAATGCTTTTCCGCACATTGCGGCTGTTCCCGGGGACCGCAAATGAGCGGTTGGCTGAAGGAGTGCCGGGAAAAGCGAGAGGAGGGACGTGTATGAAGAACATCTGCATCTATGGCGCCGGGGCGGTGGGCGGGTTCATAGGCGCCCAATTGGCCCGCGCGGGTTTCGCCGTCGGCGTGGTCGATCAGGGGGCCACGCTGACGGCCCTGCAGCAGCACGGACTCAGGCTGCATACCGATAATGAGACCTTCACGGTGGCGGTCAATGCGGTGGCCGAACCGGAGGCCCTCGGCATACAGGACCTGGTCATCATCGCCGTCAAGGCGACCGCCATGGGGGCCATTGCCCGGCGGATCGCCCCGTTGATCGGCCCCCAGACCATGGTCATGACCGCCATGAATGGCGTGCCGTGGTGGTTTTTCAACGGCTTCGGCGGTGACTTTTCGGGGATGAGCCTCGAATCCGTGGACCCCCAGGGGACGATTGCCGCGGCCATACCTGCGGGCAACGTCGTGGGAGGGGTCGTCCACGGCAGTTTTGCGCTGTTCGAGCCCGGCTACGTGAAGCATGTTTTCGGCAACACGCTCATTATCGGCGAGCCCGACGGGACCCTGTCGGAGCGTATCCGTTCCCTGGAGCAGCTGCTCACGGCGGCGGGGCTCCATATCGTCGTCTCCCGGAATATCCAGCAGGACATCTGGTTCAAGCTCTGGGGAAACATGACCATGAACCCTGTTTCGGCACTTACCGGCGCAACCTGCGACAGGATCCTCGACGACCCCCTGGTCAACCGGTTTTGCCTGCGGGTCATGGAGGAGGCGGCACAGATCGGCAGGGTCATCGGCTGCCCGGTGGAGCAGAACGGGGAGGAGCGGAACGGGGTCACCCGCAAGTTGGGCGCCTTCAAGACCTCCATGCTCCAAGACGTGGAGGCCGGCCGGGCTGTGGAACTGGATGCCCTGATCGGTTCGGTCCGTGAAATAGGCCAGAAGATCGGCATGCAAACGCCGAATATCGATGCCCTTTTAGGGCTTGCGCGGCTCCATGCGTCGGTGCGGGGCTTATACCGATAGCGGCCGCCCCCATCCCCGCGAACAACTCCAATGAGGAAGGCAGATGTCAGATCCTGAAGATACCGGCGTACCGCCCTGCTTGTCCGAAATCATCCGGGATCTGCCCGAGATCGAACAACAGCTTGTCAATATCCTCAACGGCTTGCAGGAGAAAAACGGCCACATCCCGGAAGAGGAGCTGCGGAGCCTGGCACTGCTGACCCGGCAACCGGAATCCGCCTTGCACGCCCTGGTCGGTTTTTTCGATTCCTTTCGCACCTGCCCCCTGGGGAGGAACCATCTGTCCGTCTGTTACGGCACCGCCTGCTATGCCCGGGGCGCCGACCTGGTCTACGACCGGCTGGCCGGCGAAGTGGAACTCGATGCCGACGGCACCTCCACCGACGGTTTCATCACCCTGGACAAGGTGCAGTGCGTCGGGGCATGCAGCCTGGCACCGGTGATACGTGTCAATGGCAAGCTCGAAGGGCCGGTGAAATCGCATCGGATGTCTGCCCGGCTGCGGGAGCTGAAGAAGGACGATGTCCTCCCCGACTGAGAAAACCGCGGCCGGCGGCGGGGTATATCGCGGCGTGCAGCGGGGGACCGGGCAGGAGAGCACCCCGTCCGCCCGCCCCCGTGCTGCGGAAGAGATCGCGCAGCTCCTGGCCGCCCGGGCCGGTTTGCGGAATATCCCCCCCGTGCTCGTGGAACTGGCCCAACAGGGGCACCGGCTCCTCTGCCCAACCACCATGTCCCGGATCGGCGTGGGCGCAGCCACCTGCGGCCTGGCGGCCGGAGCCGGCGAGCGCTTGGCCCTGCTGGCCGCCCGCCCCGATTTCAAAGACAGGGTCGTGGTACGCCATGTGGGGTGCCTCGGTGCCTGCTTCGGGGAGCCGCTGGTGGATGTCCGCACCCCGGACGGCCGGCATTACCTCTTCGGCAGGGTCGGCAGCCACCTGCATTGGCCCATCATCCGCACGGCCCAGATGGGGACGTTGCAGAAGGGGGCCTGGCTGGTCATGCGTGAGCGGGAGCCGGGTCTGCTCACCGGCTATGAGGACCTGGAAGTCGAAACGGTCATCGACGGCAATTTCGCCGCCTTTTTCGAACATCAGACGCGGCGCGTCAGCGGCAACTGCGGCCTCATCGACCCCACCAGCCTGCCCGAGTACGTCGCCGCCGGCGGGTATTTCGCTTTTGCGAAGGCGTTGCTGGAACTCAGTCCCTCCCGGGTGATCGCCGAGGTCACCGCCTCGGGGCTGCGCGGCCGGGGGGGCGGCGGTTTCAGGACCGGCCACAAGTGGGAGAGCGCGGCCGCCGGCGCCGACCGGCAGCGGATCGTCATCGCCAACGGGGACGAAGGCGACCCCGGCGCCTACATGGACCGGACCCTCCTGGAAAGCGACCCCCACCGGGTCCTGGAGGGGATCATGCTGGCCGCCTATGCCGTCGGCGCCGACCAGGCCCACATCTTTGTGCGCCGCGAGTATCCGCTGTCGGTGGAGCGCCTGCGGCGGGCGATCGCCGATGCCCGGGCCGCCGGGCTCCTGGGGGGGAACATCCTGGGAACGGACTTCTCGCTCCGGATCGGCATCACCCAAAGCGCGGGGGCGTTCGTCTGCGGAGAGGAAACCTCCCTGCTCCGGGTCATGGAAGGACATCGCGGCGAACCCGCGCCCCGCCCGCCGTACCCGGCCCAGAGCGGTTACCGCGGCCATCCGACGGTGATCAACAACGTGGAGACCCTGGCCAATGTACCCTGGATAATCGCCCGCGGCGCCGACGACTTCCGTGGGGCGGGCAACGGCGACAGTCCGGGGACCAAGATCTTCTGCCTGACCGGCGACATACCAAACGCCGGCTTCATCGAGATCCCCCTCGGTACGGGCGCCCGGACCGTCGTGGAGGGGATCGGCGGCGCAGCGCCCGGCAACGTCAATGCATTGCAGATCGGCGGCCCCTCCGGCGGTATCGTGCCCTACGACGATTTTCCCCTGGATTTCTCTGCGGTTGCCTCCGTGGGCGCCATGATCGGTTCCGGCGGCCTGGTCGTACTGGATGCAACCCGCTGCCTGGTGGACCTTGTCCATCATCTGGTCAGCTTCATGGCTGCCGAATCGTGCGGTCAATGCCTGCTGTGCCGGGACGGCCTGGCCACGCTGGAAGGGATGCTGGCGCGTCTCACCGCCAACAGGGGGACCCCGGACACGATCGAAAGGATGGAGGAGTTGGCCCATGCCATCCCGGACCTCTCGCGGTGCGGGCTGGGGCGCTCGGCGGTCAATCCGCTGCTGACGACGCTCCGCCATTTTCGGGGAGACTATGCCGCACACCTTGACGGGGTTTGCCCCGCCGCTTCCTGCAAGGCTTTGATCCGGTTGGAGATTATTCCCTCCCTCTGCACGGACTGCCTCGGCTGCTACGAGGCGTGCCCGGTCAATGCGGTAAAATTGCACCCGGGCACGAGGGGGGCGGCCCGCTATTCCTTTGACGACGATCTCTGCGTCCGCTGCAGGATCTGCGTTGAAATCTGCCCCCATGGCTGCATCGTCGCCGTCCCCCGGGGGAAGCCATGACGGAGCCGCGCATCCGGATAACGGTGGATGGCCAGCCGCTCCAGGTCGAGCCCGCTCTCCCCCTGCTGACGGCCCTCAGGGCACTGGGCTTCCCCATACCGGGACTCTGCCACCATCCCCGCACGGGGGAGCAGGGACGGTGCAGCCTGTGCATCGTCGAGGTGCGTGACCGGGATGGCTGGCGGGCGGAGCATGCCTGTCTGCTCCGTTGTGAGCCGGGGCTCACCGTAAGGACGGTTTCGCCTCATATCCACCAGCTGCGCTCCTGGGCCGCCCGGCTGTTGTTGGCGCGCGGTCCCTTTAACGAACCGGCCGTCGAGGTGATGCTGCGGGCAGTGCTGGCGGCGGCGGAAAAGGGGGACAACGGGGGACAATACCCCGATGCCGCGCTGCCACCCCTTTCCGCTGACGGCACTGACGCCGCCACTCCGGCAATGCCGCCCGGCTGCATTCTCTGCGGGCGGTGCATCGGCATGTGCACCGGCATCGGCAAGAACAAACTGGCATTCCTGGGCAGGGGTAAACGGCTCAGAATCGGGTATGTCCACGGCCCGTCGGATACCGGGGCATGCGGCACCTGCCACGCCTGCCGTGGCGTCTGCCCCACCGGTTTCATCCGTTCCAATGGCCAGGCTGCTTTTAGCGCACGGCTTTACCGCAGGCGTGGGGTGCCCCGGAACAACGGGGATTGAGCGGGTACGAACTCAATTCCTCCCCTCGAGCCGACGTCTGCCGGTCCCCGGTGAAATATCCAACAATCTCGAAACTTTCCTGATAATTTCGTAAACATTTCAAATTGAGAAACGCCTTATCATAAAAAGAGCATCCCTATCGGTTTCCGATAGACAAATCGTGCGATTTCAGGCTGTTGTATCCATGTCCCCCTATGGCACATTCGCTGCAACTGACAAGCGCACGAGCAGGTAAGTTGGTGCCGGCAACCGCCATGACGAAGCACGGCGCACGGCGTGTCCTGCCCATGCGTGGTGTGACGACGGAAAACGTCACGGTTGTGGGGACCTCCTTTCGCGTTTACTTCGCCCATTGCCCCGATTTCCCTTCCCTTGACGACCGGCAGGTTTGCCTTGACACTCCGCGGCCACGGAACCGGCATGCCGGGAGGTCGTCGCATGGTCGGGGGCCTTTCCGTTTGGCCGGTGATTTATACCGCCCCCGGTTGTGGGGCTATTCTGCTGAATTCGGAGGTAGTGATGTCTGTGCATAAGAATGCCCGGGTAGGGACGAAGCTTTTTGCCGGTTTCCTGTTTCTGGCCGTTATCGCAACGGCGGTTAATGTGGTGAATGCGCTGCGCTTGTCCCACATCAAGGGGATGCAGCAGCAATTGTACGCACAGGACATCAAGCCGATGAAAGACCTGGTCGATCTGACCGAAGCCTTCCAGAAGATGCGGGTGGCCACCCGGGACGTCACCATCGCCCAGACCCCGGAAGCCAAGCAGAAGGGGAGCGCCCTCCGGAGAGACAGCTTCAAGGCCGCAAACGACGCATTGATCGCCATTGCCGCCAGCTCCAGCGAAGCGAAAGACGCCGCGGAGGAGTTGCGGAAGTCGATCACCCAGTACAATACCCTTCTTGACAAGATCTACGAGATGATCGTCGCGGGCAGGGCCGCCGAGGCGGATGCCTACGGCAGAACACCCGAATCGATCCAGATCGTGAAGAACTGCACGGAGCAGTTGAAGGCGCTGACCGCCGCCAGGATCGCCCACGGCAACAAGGGGACCGAGGCGGCCATCGCCATCACCGATTCGGCGCTGATCCTGTCCATGGTCTGCACCGTGGTCATGCTGGCGATTGCCTTTGTCTTCGGCGTGGTGAGCACCCGCCTGATCACCCGGCCGGTGCACAGGCTGGTGCAGCAGGCGGAAAAGATCGCCGCCGGCGACCTGACGGTGAAGATCCAGCAGGAATCCCGGGACGAGATCGGCGTGCTGGCCGCCTCCTTCGCCACCATGACCGAGAGCCTGCGCGACACCCTCCAGAGGGTCAACGACACCTCGATCCAGGTGGCGACCGCGTCGAACCAGCTCCAGTCCACATCGGAACAGATCGCCACCGGGGCGGAGGAGGTTTCCGGCCAGGCCCAGACCGTGGCGACCGCCAGTGAGGAGTTGTCGGCCACCTCCGGCGACATCGCCCAGAACTGCCACGCTGCGGCCCAGGGGTCCCGGCAGGCGACCGGCGCGGCCCAGACCGGTGCCGAGGTGGTGGCGCAGACGGTGAGCGTCATGACCCGCATCGCCGAGCGGGTCACCGCGACGGCCCAGAGCGTGGAAGGGCTCGGCGCCCGGTCGGACCAGATCGGCGCCATTGTGGGGACCATCGAGGACATCGCCGACCAGACCAACCTGCTGGCCCTGAATGCGGCCATCGAAGCGGCCCGGGCCGGGGAGCAGGGACGCGGTTTCGCGGTTGTCGCCGATGAGGTGCGGGCCCTGGCCGAACGCACCACCACGGCGACCAAGGAGATCGGCGCCATGATCAAGGCGATCCAGACGGAGACCAAGGGGGCGGTGGCCGTGATGCAGGAGGGGGTCCGGGAGGTCCGGCAGGGTACGGAAGAGGCCTCCAGATCAGGCGCTGCCATCCAGGAGATCCTGGACCAGATCAATACCGTCACCATGCAGGTGAGCCAGATCGCCACGGCGGCGGAAGAGCAGTCGGCCACCACTTCGGAGATCACCAACAACATCCACCAGATCTCCGATGTGGTCCACCACACGGCCCGGGGCTCCCAGCAATCGGCCGCCGCCGCCGGGCAGCTCGCCCGGTTGTCGGACGACCTCCGTTCCCTGGTCAGGCAGTTCCGGTTGGCATAGCAGGGGGCGTCTTTGCTAGCCCCATGAGCGGTATCAGGCGTACCGGAAGAACGGAACGGCGGCCGGAAAGCCGCCGTCTCTTTTTGACGACGACTGGTGGCGACACGACGGCGTCGCATGAACGGAAAGGTGCTTCGGCACGATACGAGCGAGGAGGAGGCAGTGCAGCAATGATTTCACAACAGTTGATCATCTCCGGAGTGAACGGCCAGGGGATTCTCTTCATCACCCGGCTTTTGGCGGAGACCGCCATTGCCAAGGGGTTGCCGGTAATGACCTCCGAGACCCACGGCGCGGCTCAGGTCGATGGTGTCGTCATCTCCCACCTCAAGGTGGGGGCGTTCTCCAACCGGCTGGTGCGTCCGGGTAGAGCCGATGGCCTGATCGCCCTCAAGCCGGGCAACGTGGAGCTCCACGGCTCCTTTCTGAAACCGGACGGGTGGATAACGGCCAATGCCGGGGCCGCCGTTCCCCCCGCGGAAGCGGCGACCGTCAACGCCGACACCCTGGCCGTGCAATTGGGCAACCCCCAGGCGGTCAATCTGATCGTCCTCGGCCGCGCCCTCTCCACGGGGCGTCTTTTCTGCACGGCAGAGGAACTGGCCAGGACCATCCGGCGGAAACTGCAGGACAAACCCGCCCTGCTGGAAGAGGCCCTGGCGGCCTTGGACGCGGGGGCCGCCGCGGCCTGCTGACGGAATTTTTTACCGGCGTGCGTCTACACCTGTACGATGCACGCCGGGCTGTCGAAACGCGGATTGTTGATCAGGTCGGGCACCTTATGCGCCTGGAGCAATTCCGGAGGGTAGGGGTGGTAGAGGTGGCGGAACTCTTCCGGCTCCTGCCTGTTGTGGTCCAGCCAGAAGGAATAGCCGTCGGGGGCCAGGATCACCGGCATGCGGTCATGGATCGCCTCCATGGACGTGTTGGCGGAGGTGGTGAGGATGCAGACGCTTTGCAGCATATCCCCTTCGGGGGTTCGCCACTGCTCCCATATCCCGGCAAACCCCATGGGCGAGTCATCCACCGGGTGGATGTAGTACGGCTGCTTGCCCCCCTCGGCCTGCTGCCACTCGTAGAAGCCGGACGCCGGGACAATGCAGCGCTGGTGCCTGATCGCATGGCGGAACGCCGGCTTCTCGTGGACGGTCTCGCACCTGGCGTTGATCATGTGGCGGCCCAGATCCCTCCCCCTGGACCATGACGGTATGAGTCCCCATGTCATTTCGTCAAGCCTGTTGCGCCCATCGCCCGTCCGCCGGACGACATTCACCGCCTGGGTCGGCGCAATGTTATAGCGCGGTTCCAGGTCCGCCGGGGCGGTCACATGGAATATGGCCGCGAGGGTTTCCGGAGAGAGGATGGAAGTGAATCGTCCGCACATATGGCCAGTCATTGCTCCGTTCCGAATATCTTGGCTCGTCTCTGCATAAATTCTACCCGCTATTTCAGAAATTCATACCAGTCGTTGCTCAAATTGCACCGCAATCGGTCCAACACGAAGAAAAAACAAGGGAAAAGGTTTCTTGCAGGAGTGTGGGCTCGTTGGTGGGGGATCGGTGCACGGGGCGAAAAAATGCGCCCGGTTGCCGCCAGGCCCGTGTCGTTTCCAGGGCATGCGGCGGCGGGCGGGTGATGCCGCTTTCACATCAAGGCACCGGTTTCGTCCCTGATCTGAAAGCGGCCTCATGAGCCAATCGGCAGGGCGTCCTAGGCCTGCATCTCCTGCAGCTTGCTTCGGATCTGTTCGCGCTCGGGTTCATCGATCAGTTCCAATCCCGGCGCGTAGGCCTGCCCCAGGCAGTCTCCCAGGGCGTAATAGGCCCTGTCGCCGGAACTGCCGATGAGCGGGTCGATCTTCCCGGCAACCGGCAAGCCATTCTCGCCAAGTACTCCCTCGTCGGATTTCACATCGATGATCTGGCCGATGAACTGGGTATGGGAACCGATCTCAATGGAGTAGAGCATCCGGCATTCCATGACCAGCGGGAACTCGTCCACATAGGGGGCGTCCACCAGATCGCTCTTTACGGCGGTCAGTCCGGCCGCCGGAAATTTTTCGACGTCGGCACCGGAAACGATGCCCAGATAGTCTGTTGCTGCAAGATGCTCCCTGGAGGGGACACTGATTGTGAAGGCGTTGTGTTCCAGGATATTGGCGTGGGTCAACCGCGTCGACTGGATGGAGATTGCCACGCAGGGGGGCATGGTGCAGCAGATCCCCCCCAGGAGGCAACCATGATATTGGGCCGCCCGTCGGGACCGTAGCTGCCGATCACCCATACGGGCGAGGGCACCGCCAGCGGCTTGGGGCCAAGGGAATTCTTCATGTCGTTTGGTCCTTTCTCTGTCAAAGGGTAATCTTCATGCCGTCATGGGCCGCCAGCACATTGGGGTGCCGTGAGACCGTCTCCTGCAACTCCCCGGCGGTGACCGGCCGGCTGTAGTGGATCGACATATGGGTAAGCACCGTCGTCCCTGCCCCCACCTCCCTGCCCAGGCCGATGGCCTCATCCACCGACATGTGGCTGTGGGGAAACCAGTTGTCCCCATGGAACGTGGCATCGCAGACCAGCCAATCCACACCCGCCACTGCCCCTGCGGTTTCGGCCGGCAGACCGGCGGTGTCGGGAAAATAGGCGAGCCGCTTTCCGGCCGAGGCCACCAGAAAGCCCGCGGTCTCTATGCCGTGATTGGCGGGGAGCGGGGTAATGGTGACGCCGTCGAAGGGGTGCGGTTCGTTGAACCGCCAGGCGGTTACGGCAAATACCTCGTCCAGGTCGGGAAACGCCCTTGCGAACTGCTCCACGGCCGTGGGGGGCAGATAGAGCGGTATCGGCTCTTTCCGCTGCAGCTTGACATAGTATTCCAGTTCGCCGATCCCGCCGAAATGGTCGTAATGCCAGTGGGTGAGAAATACGCGGTCGATGGCTTTGATTTGCTCCCGGACCAATTGGGCCCGCAGGTCGGGCGGGGTGTCCAGGAGGATCTGCGTCTGCCCGGCGGTGACGAGCGCCCCGCTCCGGGTCCTGGCATGGGCCGGGTTCTCCCGGGCGTCCCGGCATCCCGCGCAATCGCAGAAAAAGGACGGTGCCCCCGGTCCCGCGCCGGACCCCATGATCCTGAAGGTCGCACCGCCGCTCATGGGGCGCCCCCACCGGCGGCGCATTCGGGCCCGTTGTGCGCCACGCATCCGGCATACCTCATGGGTACCGGGTTGCAGTTGTCCCGGTCCGGGCATTCGCGGCACTGCTCGTCGAACGGGGCCGCCAAGTCGCTAAAAGCGCAGGTCACAAAACCGTTTTTCCGGTAAAACCCCGAGCTTTTCCCCTTTGCCGCCGTCGTGACCGTATAGGCCCCGATGGGTGCCGACGTGCCGTTGCGGGAGTAGCGCCACGGCTGTCCGATCAGCTCCCTGAGCAGGATGCTGCCGGCGCCGTGGCTGCGTGCGCTCCCCTTGACCGCAAACACCAGCAGGTGAAACTCCGCCTCGCCGGTTTGGGTCAGCATGCCCCCGCCGATGATCTCGCCGGCCTCTTGTATCAGGACGTGCTCCTGCATCTCTCCGGCAATATCCATGTTCTCGTCCAGGAAGATGCCCCGCAGTTCGGTCTCGTCCTCGTCTGTCGCAAACACGATGTCATACACGCAGGTATCCTCCCTGTCCGGTGCCGTCATTTCTGCCGCAGTTCCAGTTGGATCGCCTTTTGCGGGCATTGGCCGACACAGGTATAACAGGTGCAGCATTTTTCGGGCGCGGCCGCCACGGCCTTCCCGCCCCCTACCGTGGTCCGCATCTCGAGCACCGCCTCCGGGCAGAAGGCCACGCACAGGCCGCAGCCGTTGCAGCGCTCATCGTCGATGTGCACCTGTACGCTGTAGTCTTCGGGATGTTCCGATGGCCTGACATTGTCCATGACCGGCGGCATGTAGATCTTGCGGCGCGCCTCCGGGATGCTCTTGACCGCCAGTTTTTCCAGCGACGCCACAAGGGCGGGGAGTTGGTGGTACGGGACGGAAAGGTAGGCCTCGAAATCGTTGATGTCGCTGATGGCCCGGGCCCCGTAGCAGCCGAAGGAGATATTCATCTTTTGGCTTTTCATGACCTGCACGGTCAGGTCGGCGCAGGTGGAGTTGTACCCCGAGGTATGGAACACCTGCCGTTCACCGCTGCCGTAGCTGGAGGCGCAGCAGAGCCACATGATCTGCTCGGGATAGATGGTGAAGATCACCACGTCCGGTTCGAACCGGGCATCCTCCAGGGGGGCGACGACCGATGCCCGATACGCCCCCGCCTCGAACTCCGGCCGTGAGGCGATCATCTTCTGCGCGATTTCGATGTTGGGCAGCTTCTTGAACAGCAGGTACAGTTCGCCGGAGCGCAGTTTGGGCGACATGGGAACCAGCCCCATGATCGCGGAGCCGTCGGGGCAGGCGTGTTTGCTGGGGGCATATAGATGCTGTTCCCCCGTCTGGCGGCCGTTATGGCCTGGCAGTGCCGGAGGGGCAGGGAGGGCTCTGCAACGCCCTCCGGTGCCTCTTCGCCCGGTTTCAAAAGCTTTACGGCAACGGGCGACCAGCGGAGCGTCAGCAGTCTTTTACATGATTCGGCAAGTTCGCTATTGTTCACGGACATCTCCCTCATCGGCGGTCTCTTCCCGGTTCTTTCCCCGCAGGGCGCTGTCTACCGCTGCGGCGGCTGGGCCGTGCTCTCCAGCCCGATCTCCTCGAGTATCCCGATGGTATGTGCCGGGACCAGGATGTTTTCGTCATTGGCGGCGGCCAGTTTCAGCGCCTTTACCACCGGGATCATGCTCGCCAGGTCAACGGGGATATCCACATCCGGGACCGCTTCGACGACCCCCAGCGGCAGGTTCTTGCCGCTCGCCTTGGCCACCAGCATGTCCAGCGCCGTTATCCCGTCCTGGTTGTAGAATACGCCCTTGAAATCGAAGGGTGTGGTGTAGGTGTACCCCACGATGGAGAACCCGCCCTCCTGGCAGGCCCCTTCCACCACGGCCGCCCCAAGGGGCTGGTCTGCAGCATTGTCCTTTTTTGCCGCCAGCCCGGCCTTGCTGCCGGCAAGTCGTCCCAGTTTCGCGACCGCGTCCCGGATGATGTACGGCTGGAGGGTGGGGATATCCCCGCCGACGATGAGAATGCTGTCGGCCGCCCGGTCCGGGGCGCCGTCCTTCAGGATGTAGTCGGCGGCATACTGCATGCAGTCATCGAAGTTCCCGGCCTTGTCGGCATAAACTTCCTTGATCTGCGAGCGGTCCGAGACCTTCGCCAGCAAGGCCTCCAGGTAGTCGGCATCGCCCCCGTTGTTGTAGCAGATCCGTACCTCGCCGCTCTTTGCCGCGATACAGACATTTATCACGTCCAGGAGGCACCCTTCGTACAGCGCCACGGCCTCCTCAGAGGTGAGGATTCCCCCCCGGTCTGTCGTAAGGCGAGTCTTGGTCTCCCCCGGTTTCGGCACCTTGGTGAAAACGATTATTGTGTTGCGCATTGGCTACCCCCGATTATGTTATGCCGCTTCCAAACCAAGGCGTTCCCTGCATTGGCCCATCATAGCCGCCCTGGTTCGTGCCGGCATTATACAACAAAGCGTTTTATCAAACCAGATCGATATGGCTACCGTAGAAGTGCACGTCCACCTCGTCGCCGGCGGCGAACCGGGTGCTCTCGACCGGCAGCACGGCGATGGCCTCGGCGTCCACCATGGTCTTGAGGATCGCGGTCTGCTGGTTGCCGGCCGACGTGGCGTACCAGCGCCCGTCCTCCCGCTCCAGGCGGATGCGCGCGATCTGGACCTTGCCCGCCTTCTTGCGCAGCTCCTCGCGCAGGATGGCCTTGAAGAGTGGCCGCAGCACCCGGCGGTGCCCCTGCATCCTGAGCAAGGCCGGCCGCACGAACTCCTCGAAGGTGATCATGGTGGAGACCGGGTTGCCGGGGAGGGAGAACACGAGGGTCGTGCCGTGGAGGGCAAAGGCCGTGGGGCCCCCGGGCTTGGTCCCGACCTTCCAGAATACCTGCCGCGCCCCCTGCTCTTCCAGCATGGCACGCACCAAGTCCCGGTCACCGGCCGAAACGCCGGCCGAGGTGATCAGGACGTCGGCCTTCAATCCTTCCCGCAGCTTCTCCTGGAGGCTTTCACGCACATCACGGGCAATGCCGATGAGCAGCGGAACCGCCCCCGCCTCCCGCACCGCCGCCGCCAGGGAAAGGGCGTTGCTGTTGACGATCTCCCCCGGCCCCGGGGTGGTGCCCAGTTCCACGAGTTCGTCGCCGGTGGAGAGGATCGCCACGGTGGGGCGGCGATAGACCGGCACCAGCGCCATGCCGAAGCTGGCCAGCATGTTCACCTCCGGCGGGCGGATGACCGACCCGGCCCGGAGGAAGGTCACCCCCGCGGCCACGTCCTCGCCCCGGAAACGGATGTGCTGCCCCTTCTGGACCGGTTCGTTGAGCACGACCTCCCGGTCGCCGTTGTCGGTCTCCTCCACCGGCACCACTGCGTCGCACCCCTCGGGGGCGGGGGCGCCGGTCATGATCCTGACGGCGCAGCCCGGTTCCACGCGCACGCCGTCGGCCTTGGCCCCTGCCGGCAAAAAGCCGTTGACCCGCAGTGTGGCGGGGGTTGCAGGGCAATCAGCGGACCTGACGGCATAGCCGTCCATGGCCGAGTTATCCCACAAGGGCATGTCCCACGGCGCGGCCACATCCTCGGACACCACGCGGCCCACGGCATCCAGCAGGTGAATCCGCTCCGTGCCGACGGGTGTGACGGAGGACAGAATGACGTTCCGGGCTTCTTCGAATGAAACCATGCAATCCCTCCTGATCGAAAATAGAGAGGACAGCGGCAGGGCTCGGGCCTCCACGTTCCTGGCCCGTGGCGGCGGCTGGGACCCGTCATCTGTCCTGTGTGTAGGCAGGCTTCCGCAATGGCTCTCGGGACAGGCGTCCCATGAGGGTTATAACGGGTAATTGCAGTGAATGTGCCATTGGCTATGGTTGCGCAACTGTCGGCGATTGTTGCGTTTGTTCTGGAAAGCCTTGTCAAGGTATTCTTGTTTTGATAGGGTCGTTATCAATTTGATAAAACTGGAGCGCCTCGTCGGGGAGGGTGACTTCCCATTATGGGAGGCGGCAAAAAGCGGGCTGCGGGTGTGCCGAACAGCCTGCCGCTCCCGCCTCTATCCGGACCGTCAGGCTTTTTGCTCGCCGTGGCGCCAGAATTTATGTTATAAGTCAATCGGTTTTGTACTTGAATACCGCATTGGATGCTTCGGTGGTTCTATGGATGAAATGGTAGGCCTGTCCCTTGACCTCTTTGAACGGCTGGGGATTCTGGCGGTTCTCTTTTTCCTCATGATGAGATTCGAGCCATTCCGGCGGCTGCTGACCGGTAAAGTCGCCACGGCGAGCAGCCGCGAGAAGCTGTTCCATGCCGTCTATTTCGGGGCGGCCGGTATTTTTGCCACCTACTGCGGCTTTCCGGTGCACGGGGCGATCGCCAATCTGCGTACGGTTCCGGTGGTCATCGGCGGCATACTGGGAGGCCCCCTGGTCGGCCTGTCCGCCGGGGTCATAGCAGGGGCGCATCGCTATTTCTACGATATCGGCGGGGTGACCTCCGTCTCCTGCGCCATTGCGACGCCATTGGCGGGGGTTGTCGCCGGTCTGCTCTACCGCAGGCTGCACCGGAGGGCCTTCGACCCGCTGATGGCCTTTTTCATCGGCATCGTGGCCGAGTCGATCAAGATGGGGCTGATCCTGCTCCTGGCCCATCCCCGGGAGGCCGCCCTGAGCGTGGTGCATACCATCGGCCTCCCCAGCATCCTCTCCAACGCCTTCGGCATCGCGGTGCTCGTGGAGGTGCTTGCTTCCGTCGCCCGCGAACAGGAACGGGCCATGGCGCAGCAGGCGCAGACCACGCTCAATATCGCCTTCAGGACCCTGCCGTATCTGCGCCATGGCCTAAACCGCGAGTCGGCCGTGGAGGCGTCGCACATCATCCGGGAGATGACCGGCCTGGACGCGGTATCCATCTCCAGCGAGAACGAGATCCTGGCCCACGAGGGGCTGGATGGCGACCAGCATGCCCCGGGCGGGCATGCCCTGCCCCCCGCCGCGCGGCGGGCCTTTGAAACCGGCACGGTGGTGATCGCGTCCACGAAGGATGCCATCGGCTGCGCCAGCCAGGGGGGGAGGCTCGGTTCGGCCATCGTGGTGCCGCTCAAGAAATGGGACAAGACCGTGGGGGTCATGGAGTTGTACCGCCAGAAGGAGCACGCCATCAGCCAACTGGACGTGGAACTGGCCAACGGGCTTGCCCATCTGTTCTCCAACCAGCTTGAACTGGGCGAGATCGAACTCCAGCGCAAGCTGGTGGCCGAGGCGGAGATCAAGGCCCTGCAAGCCCAGATCAACCCCCACTTCCTGTTCAACGCCATCTCCACCATCATCAGCTATACCCGGACCGACCCCCAGACCGCATCCTGCCTGCTGGTGAAGCTGGCCGACTTCTTCCGCAAGAACATCAGCCCCACCGCCAACAAGGTGCCGCTGTCGGTGGAGCTGGAACACTGCGAGGCCTATATCGCCATCGAAAAGGCCCGCTTCGAGGAACGGCTCGCCATCGTCTACGAGATCGACGACGAGGCCCTGTCGTGCAACGTTCCCTCGCTGATCCTGCAGCCGCTGGTGGAAAACGGCGTGCGCCATGGCATCCTGCCCAAGGAGGGGGGCGGTGTGATCCATATCGGAGCCAGAAAGGGGGGTGACGGCCTGGTCATCTCCATCAGGGACAACGGCGTGGGCATGTCCCGGGAACGTATCCGCAGCCTGCTGTCGGAAACGGCGGCGTCCCATGCGGGGAGCGGGTTGGGGCTGGCGCTCAGGAACGTCAACAGCCGCCTGGCGGCCCTGTACGGCAAGGAGAATGGTTTGAAGATCGAGAGCGAGCCGGGTGAGGGGACCACGGTCTACTTCCGGGTGCCGGTGAACGCATGACGATCACCGTATTCATCATCGACGACGAGGCACCGGCCCGCAGGGAGCTGCGCTACCTGCTCGGGCAGGTGGGCGACGTGACGGTCCTCGGCGAGGCGTCCAGCCCTTCCCAGGGGTTGCAGGGCATCCGGGAGACCAGGCCGCAGCTGGTGTTCCTGGATATTCAGCTGCCCGGACTGAGCGGGATAGAATTGGCCCAGGTCATCAGGGAACTCCCCGACAAGCCGCTGGTCGTCTTCGCCACCGCCTTCGAGCAGTTTGCCGTTCAGGCCTTTAACGTGGATGCCTTCGACTACATCCTCAAGCCGTTCACCCTGGAGCGGGTGGCCAAGTCCATCCACAAGGCCGGCAGGGCACTGGATACCCAGGTGCAGGCGCACAAGCCCCTCCAGGAGCTCCACGGCCCGGACAAGCCCGACATCAAGCGGATCCTGGTGCATAAGGGGGGCAAGATGATCCCCGTGCCGCCCGAGAGCATCGTCTTCATCCGGGCCACGGAAGGGGAGGCCCAGGTCCATACGGCAGACGGCGTGTTCACCTCCAAGAGCACCCTCAACACCCTGGAAAGCGTCCTGGAGCCGTACTCCTTCGTCAGGGTCCACCGCAATTCCCTGGTCAACCTGAACTGCATCATCGAGATCATCCCCTGGTTCAACGGCAGTTGCAAACTGGTCATGAACGACAACGGCGGCAGCGAGGTGCTGGTCAGCCGCTACAACGCCAAGGACCTGAAACAACGCCTTATCCTGAGCAAATAGCCCTTCCCCCCGGCATCTTCCGGGTGTCTGGTCCCCCTTCCCGAGGGGGAGGACCATTCAACCGGAATTTTTGCCATTCAACCGCCATTTTGTGCCATTCGGTACAATTGCCTTATCCATAACGCCGCAGTCGGGTATTGTCGCAGGCAATCAAGGAGATTGTGGGGGACCGGCCGTTGGGCCGGCCGTCCCGTCACCACACATTGAAGGAGGCTGGTATGTCCGAAGAATTGATCGAATCTGCAGAGCAGGAAAGCGCAGGGGTGAGCCGCCGCAATTTCATCAAGACAGCGGCAGTGGTGGGGGCCAGCGTGCTGGCGGTGCAGGCCGTCGGCCGCACCGAGGCCCATGCGGCCGAAGATGCGAAGAAGGAAGCCAAGGCGGCCTCGGCAGCCGCTGCCGGCGGTGGCGCCAAGAAGCTTTCCGACGTGCTCAAGGTCGCCCGCGAGAAGATGTATCCCCGCTGCCGGGTCTGTCCCGAGTGCGACGGGGTCGCCTGTTCCGGCGAAGTGCCGGGCATGGGCGGCATCGATTCGGGCAAGGCCTTCAGGAACAATCTCCAGGCCCTTGCCAAATACGACCTGCAGATGCGCACCTTCCACGACGTGAAAAAACCGGACACCACCCTGACCCTGTTCGGCGCCAAGCTCTCCATGCCGATCCTCTCCGGCGTAACCGGCGGCGTGACCTATAACATGGGGCTGGGGGGCAAGGTCGGCGAAGAGGAGTACGCCGAAGGGATCATCGGCGGTTGCGTCCAGGCCGGCACCCTGGGCTTTGCGGCGGACGGCATCGGCGACCCGCTTTCGGTCTACGAGACCAGGCTGAAGACCGTGGCCAAGTACCGCGGGATGGCCGTGGCCCAGATCAAGCCGCGCACCCAGGCCGAGATCATCGAGCGCATCCGCCTGATTGAACAGACCGGCGCGCCGTTCTTTGCCATCGACATCGATTCCGCCGGCCGTGCGGGGCGCGCCCTGCCGGGCAAGACCGTCGAGCCCAAGACCCTGAAGCAACTCCGGGAGATCGCCAAATCCACCAAGCTGCCATTCCTGATCAAAGGGGTCATGACCCCCGAGGAGGCGCTCATGGCCCTTGAGGCCGGTGCCGCCGGCATCGTCGTCTCGAACCACGGCGGCCGGGTCCTGGACCACACGCCGGGAACCGCCCAGGTGCTGCCCGCCATTGCCGACAAGGTCAAGGGGCGGATGGTCATCCTGGCCGACGGCGGGGTGCGCTACGGCGCCGACGTGCTGAAGATGCTGGCCCTGGGCGCCAATGCGGTGCTGATCGGCCGTCCCCTCGTCCGGGGTTCGGTGGGGGGCGGCGCCGAAGGGGTGGCGCTCATGCTCAAGAAGTTGCAGGATGAGTTGGTCGTGGCCATGACCCTCACCGGCACCGCCGACGTGAAAAAGGTGAGCAGGAACATTCTGGCATAATCACTCATTACCTGATGGGCGTGACGGGGGAGCGCCGGGAGGCACCCTGTTGGCAAATCCCCTGCCATGCCCATTGTCCGGAGATAACCATGCGAAACGTGTTAGCAGTAGGTGTGATCGCCCTGGCCCTTTGCGCCCTGGGCAGCGTGGTGTTCGCCACCAGCGACAAGGCGCTGTTGTACGGAGGAGCGGGGCAGGGCAGGGTTATATTTGACGGAAGGCTCCATGCCTCCAGGGGGCTGGTGTGCAAGGACTGCCACAGCGCCATCTTCGATACGAAAAAGAAGGCCCTGATGACCATGGATGACCATTTCAAGGCCGTGGCATGCTTCACCTGCCATGACGGCACGAAGGTGTTCAACGATTGCGAAAAATGCCACCGGAAACTTTGATGCCGGGTCAGTTGCAACGCTATCCAACTCAGAGAGGAGAACTACCCATGAAACGTATGTTCCGGTTGCAGGGCGGCATCCTGGCCGCGGCCATGACCTTCTGTCTGGCACAGGGGGCTTTGGCCCAGGAGGTCAGGCTGAATGGGGCGGCCAGCGTCGTCACTGACCTGGTCGCGCCGCACCAGGCCGCCGTGGAAAAGGCCACCGGCCACAAGCTGATCGTGGACAAGAGCAATGCCGGCAAAGGCTTGATCGACCTCATCGACGGGAAGTGCGACGCCGCCATGGCGTCGGCCTCCCTGGACGCCACCGTGAAGGCGGCCAAATCGGCCGGTCTCACCAAGGCGGTGCCGGATCTGAAGATGCATGTCATCGCAAAATCGGAGGTGGTTTTTGTCGTGCACCCCTCCAACCCGGTGAAGAGCCTTACCTGGGAGCAGATCAAGGACATCCACACCGGCAAGATCGCCAACTGGAAGGACGTGGGGGGCAAGGACCTGCCGATCACCGTCTATACCGACGCCAAGGCCAGTGCCACCCGCGGGCTGATCAAGCAGGTCGTCATGGCCAACAGCGAATATGCGGCCAGCGCCAAGGCGGTGGGATTCGTGAAAGAGGTGAACGACAAGGTGGCCGTGGATGCCAGCGGCATCGGCGGTCTCGGCCTCGGTTTCGTCGATCCGGCCCAGGTGACGGTCGTCGCCACCAAGAAGATCGAACGGCCGCTGGGCTTCATCACCGTCGGCGCGCCGTCCGCGCCGGTGCAGAAGGTTATGGACGCCTTCCGGGCGGCAAGCGGCAACTAGGGCGCAACATCCATCGGCAGCACCAAGCGAGGCCGTTCCTTCCGGGAACGGCCTCGTTGTTTTGGGGCCATTGGTCTGCCGCAGCCGTGTTGTGGCAGGCAGCTACTCCACCAGGCCGGCCTTTGCCGCAAAAGGGTCCCACGATGGGTCGCGATGGGCATCGTACTCGGTGACGCGTTCGAGCCAAGCGGCAATATCCTTGCCGTACAGACGCGAGATGACCGCCAGGCTCATGTCCATCCCCGCCGAGACGCCGGAAGAAGTGACAACCGTGCCGTCGTCCACCCAGCGCGCTTTTTTGACCCATTTCACCTTGGGTCCCGGCGCGGTCGAAGGGCGAAAGGCCATCTTGTTGGTTGTTGCCGGCCGGTCATCGAGAATACCGGCTGCAGCCAGCAGAGAGGCGCCGTTGCAGACCGACATGACGATTCCGGCCTTCCCCGCCTGCGCCCGCAGCCACTTCATCGTTGCCTGGTCCTTCAGCAGGGGGAACACTCCCAAACCACCCGGCACCACCAGAAAATCAAGCGGCGGTGCATTGTCGTAGCTGAAATCGGCAACGGTTTTCGGCCCTTGGTTCGAGGGAATTTCTCCCCGTTTGGCGGCGATGGTGACCAACCGCACGCCGACCCTTTTCTCCTCGCCACCCCATACCTTGGCCGGCGCATGCTTCAGGGTACCCCACATCTCCATGGGGCCATAGGCATCCAGCATCTCGAAGCCGGGGAAAATGAGCACACCGACGGTTACCTGTTTGGCGGCGGGTGCAGGTTGCCGCTCATACAGCGTTTCCTGCGCCGCCGTCGGCTCGTCCGTCCGGGCCGCGGCGGGCAAAGCCGCGGCAATGAACGCCGACATGATCAACAAGCGTATAACGATACCCTGAAGGCGTATCTGTTTCATCGTATCCTCCATTACAGATTATTCGGTTCCTGACCGGAACCGTTCCCGGTACTGACCGGGGGTGATCCTGAAGAAGCGTACAAAAGCCACCCTGAAGTGTTCTCCAGACTGAAAACCGCACTCCCGGGCGATGGTTCCCAGTGCCTGGTTCGTTTCTTCAAGGCGCTTGACCGCTGCTTCAAGGCGAACCCGTTCGATAAAATGGGCCGGCGTCGTGCCGGTCTCCCGCTTGAAGATGCGGGCGAAATTGCGCAGGCTCATGGAAGCGTGGTCGGCCAGCGCTTCATTGCTCAGGTGGCGCCGATAATTGTCGCGTATCCACTGCATGGTCGGAGCAAGGGAGCCTTCTTCGTGAAATTGGGCCAAAAGGCCGGTGCTGAATTGGGACTGCCCCCCGGGCCGTTTGAAATACAACACCATCAACCGGGCAACATTCAGCGCCAGCGCGCGGCCGAAATCCTCCTCCAGCAGCGCCAGCGCCAGGTCTATTCCCGCCGTTACCCCAGCCGAGGTATAGACGGAGCCGTCCTTGATATGGATGGCATCCTCATGGACGTCAATATGCGGATAGAGGCGGCGAAGCCGTTCGACGCTGGCCCAATGGGTGGCCGCCCGTCGTCCTTCCAGCAGCCCTGCCCGCGCAAGAATGAAGCTGCCGGTGCATATCGACCCGACCCGCCGCGCCAGGGGCGCCGTCCGGCGCAGGCAGTTCACCAGCTCTTCCGGCGCTTGTTCCGCTGCCGGACCGCCGGCCACCAGCAGCGTATCCGCTCCGGAACGGTCTGGCCAGGACGTATCGGCCAAAAGCCTGATGCCGGACGACGTCACCACAACGGCGTCTTTTGCCGCCGCCGCAATTTCGACCCGATAGAGTGGTCCCTCGCCGCCATTTCCCCGGTGTACGGCGTTGGCAAGGGCAAAAACTTCCAGCGGACCGGTTATGTCCAGGATCTCGGCGCCGTCGTAAGCGGCCATCGTTACGAGCAGTGGCGTGTCCATGGCGGTGGATGTGCGGGGCTGATGTTTCATGGCCCCACCTTAGCCCAGGAAGCTGTCTGGCACAATGACAATAAACAGTGAATTTCGGCCAAATGGGGGCCGTTTATTGTATCCTTGGTGGTCAAAACTCGGTAAGGCCGCCCCGGATAATTTTTTTGTGTCAAAGTGACACAAACGACGGCGCCCGAACAGGTTTCAAGCGCAGTTTCATGCGTAAAAACAGGGTGATAGATGATAGTTGAGTTTGTGTTAAATTTATTAACATGCTGAAATTGCGTTGAAATGTGCGTTTTCATGGAGTAGAAGGGACAAATAAAGAGACAGAGGGCAAATTGTGATAAATGAGGATAGATGCCAAGACTCAGCTTGGGTGATAGCCGACAACTGTTTATCACCTGATCAAAAGTGTAATTGCTGCCTGTCCTTTTATTGCGCTTAAATAAGAAGGAGAAATCATATGGATACAGCATCGAATAAGTTTCTGGCTGTCGGGATTTTTCTGGGTGTTGTAATTGGCTCATTTATTTTTGGGCACTCGGTGCAAGAGGCGAGAAAGGGAGAACGCTACGTCACCGTTAAAGGAGTTTCTGAACGCGACGTAAAAGCTGATTTGGCCGTATGGCCAATAAAAATAAGCGTTGCGGGAAACAATCTTGCTGATTCAAGCCAAACACTGGAATTAACAAGAAATAAGGTAGCGCAATTCTTGAAAAAGAACGGATTTACCGATGAGGAGATATCCAATGAGGATTTAAGAGTAACGGATCGGCAGGCGGGCCAATTTTCACAAAAGAACATTAATGAAATGTTGCGTTATGTTTTAGATGCAACGGTGCTTCTTCGCTCCAATAAGATTGACAAGGTTTCACAGGTGAGCAAGATGACTGATGAGCTTGTGAAAGCCGGTGTAGTCCTTTCTTCTAAGAACGACTGGCAAGGGATAGGCCCCAAGTACATATTTTCCAAATTGAATGAGATAAAACCGGCAATGATGGCTGAAGCGACAAAGAGTGCGCGTGCAGCAGCAACACAATTTGCGCAAGACAGTGGAAGTAAGGTTGGTTCAATCCGAAGAGCGAGTCAAGGACTGTTTTCAATCTCCGATAGAGATCAACCTTCTCAGGTCCAAAATGAAGGTGGAGAAGGTAATTATTCAGGAATCTCTGACCCTAACAAGCGTGTTAGGGTGGTTGTTACAGTTGACTATTTCTTAGACAAATAGAGGACAAATAAGATGACGGGCACCAAATTGTGATAAATGAGGATAGATGCCAAGGTCAGTCAGGCGATAGCCGACTTCTTCTGTCACCTGATTAAGAGAGTGATTGGTGCCTGTCTCTTCATTGTGCTCTGGGACTGAGAAGCGCCCCGGTGCAGGTCAAGGGTGCATGTCGTTGTCAAAGTTTAAGGAGGTACAGTGGAACCATTGTTTGTAAGCGAAAATTTCAGATGGTATGAGGCAAGTAACGAGTTTGTGGATATTAGGGATAAGTCTCGATACCCGGATACAGAGTTTGAAGTGAAGGTAAAAGTGTATGAGGATCGTGTGACCAATTGGTTTTTAGGATTAGCTAAACCAATGGTTAAATATCAATCTCCTCATGACTATGTAGCCTTATCGATAGCTCTATCATACATTGAAGGAGTTGAGCAATTCCGTGAAGGAAAAAGCACTCCAAGAGTAAAATCCGGAGCGTGGTTTACAAAAAGTGCAAAACGAATATTCCCGACGGCTGCTGAAGATGCAATCAAGCGCCTTTGGGAAGAAGCGCGATGTGGGCTGTTTCACTGTGGGTTTACAGATGGAAAGACGTATGTTTCTCATAATCACAGTGAGGCATTGGAAATCGTCGGAGATCACTTAAACATAAATCCTCAAAAGTTTGTTGAAGCTACAATTCTAGACTTTGAAAAGTACATAATCCACTTATTTAAAAGCAAAAACGGTGACGACATTCGTCATAATTTCATAACTCACTGGGATGATCGTTGGGAAAATTCCTGAGATCATGACAACCAGCGCTACGACCGACCGAAAGAGCCAGACGGTCAGGATTAGAACGTTGAGTGATCATCGAATTATTTTGAAAAGTTATGTGAACATCTCAAGGTCCCCAACACACTTGCATAATTTGGAGCCTAATAGAAAAGTGAATTTACGAAAAATTACCAAAAGACAATTCGACTCCTACTGCTATTCCAGAAACCCCCTTTTAAGAATGCTTTCTATGGAAGTATCCTGGTATGAAGCGTTTGACAGAAAAATATTAGCTGTCGTTGTTTTAGACTACACCGACAAAGATTATGGCTACGTGATCTTAGGGCGGGATGCTTCTAAGATGTTCCGCTGTATAGATATGGGAAGTGAGTTCTATAAAACTCCAGAAGATGCAGAAAAAGCTTTGGAGTCTGTTGTTTTGAAATTCAACAACGATGGGCAGGATCTTTACCCACAGGGTGATGAAAAGCAAATTCCAAATGAAATACTGATTCCATGCGTAAAGAACCAGCAACTTCACCCTTACTTCAAGGTTTTAATAACAGAGCCCAGATTTGAGGCAGCTAAATATTTAATCAACGAGATAGCTTATAGTTATATAGACGTAGACGGTAATTACATAAAAGAATTTCAAACTAACGGATTTGATTCTCGCCTTTGGGAATTATATTTGTATGTATATTTGTACGACACAGGAGCCTCAATTATTAGAGATTGTGTGGCTCCTGATTATCACATTTCTGTATTTGGAGAAGAGCTGTTTATTGAAGCAGTAACGGTTAATCCTAGCCAAAACAAAGAAAGGCCCGATCCTGCTCCCCCAACAACAAACGAAGAAGCGGCTATACTAATTAGAGACTACCTACCAATAAAATATGGAAGTACTCTTTACTCAAAATTGCAAAAAAATACTGGGACAAACCACATGTCACCGGAAAACCGCTTATCTTTGCCATCCACGATTTTCATATGCCAGGTTCTATGACATGGTCACGAACAGGATTGTGTGACTATCTATATGGTGTTCGAACCCGTGTGACTAAACGCGATGATGGCGAGTTTGAACCTATTATGGAAAAAATAGAGAACCATACATGGGCGGGAAAGACTATACCATCTAATTTCTTTGCACAACCAGGCTCTGAAAATGTGAGTGCGGTATTGTTTTCCAACGCAGCAACGATAACTAAGTTTAACAGGATGGGCAAGCTTGCTGGAATTGTCAGCAAGAATGTCAAAATGATAAGATGTGGTTTCTTGTATAATCCTGATCCAAGGGCTCTATTTCCTACTCCTTTCTCCATCGATGTAGATTCTGAAAAATATGAAGAATCATGGTCTGACAGCCTCACAATGTATCACAACTCTAATGCCAAGCACCCGCTTAATCCAAAGTTATTCCCTGATATCAGCCATATCTGGTATGACGACAGAAAAGGATTTACAGGAATAACAACCCCATATGACGTGCTATCATCCATGACCGTAACCATATCTTCAGACGGATCAAGACCAGTGGAAGAAGAGAGACGAACCCTGGAGGGGTAGCAGGGTGAAGTAGGTTATTCGATTGTTTTGGATTACTCGCAATGCTTGATAGGCCTCTACCTCCTTCTTGAGATACCACACAATCCCGTTTTTTCCTCACCGAGAAACATTCTTTTCATCTCGCCACACCTGACAATACGATCCAACGAAGAATGGGCACAACGTCACCCTGAGGCCAATTCATTGGGCGACGGATAGGGTGCTTTTGTTTAGAACGGGTATGCTTCATAATGCCCCCCCTGGATGTCAACAGGTTTGTTAAGTCTGATTCTGCGTTTAGAACTGGTCGGGCAAAGTTCGGTGACGGTGCAACTACAAATTTCATCTTGCATTATCCATAACTATACATGATAATTATCATATAAAAATCAGATGCGAGGTTGCCATGAGTGCCCTTCTTGAACGTTCGGATCAAGCTGTATCCGTCACAGATGTTTCCCGCTCGGCAAAGACGATCTTTGACCGGTTGAGCAGCGGCAAGCAGCAGAAATATGTCGTTATGCGCAACAACAGCCCCGCTGCCGTCATGCTGCCGGTCGAGATCTACGAATCCCTCATGGATGAACTGGATGATCTGAGGATCGAACTTACGGCGCGGGAGCGACTGAACAGCTTTGACCGTTCCAGGGCCATCAGCCATGACGAGATGATGAAACGCTTTGCCGGTAATGATTAACCATGGCGTGGCAGGTAATCTATCATCATGAGGTGGCGAACGACCTCGAAGCGCTCGGACGCAGCGAAGCAAGGGCAATCCTGGGCGTAATCGAAAAGCGCATTCGGCATGGAGAGCCGGACAAAACCGGCAAGCCGCTGTCGGGCGATCTTTCGGGGTGCCGCAGGATCAGAACGGGCGACACGAGAATCGTGTACCGGGTCAATGCGGATACAATTGAGGTCCTGATTGTTGCCGTCGGGCCACGGCGAAATGATGAGGTCTATAAAGCGGCACAAAAGAGGGTGTAGCTTTCCAGTGGGCAAATCCCCCTGAATCCCGCTTTTTTAGAGGGGGGCCTGATCATCAGGGAGCGGCTGTATCCCGCCATGGGAAATATGATATGGTGCGCCCAAGCGGCAACGATGGATGACAAAGGTCATGTCTTCCCTCCGCCGGGCCGCATCCGAAGAAACGGGAAACTCCTGCATGTCCGACGAAATCCCCAAGCCACCCGTGGGCCGGTTCGCTCCGTCACCCACCGGCGCTTTACATACCGGCTCCCTGGCCACCGCCGTGGCCAGCTGGCTCATGGCCAAAAGTGCGGGAGGGCGCTGGCTGCTGCGCATCGACGACCTGGACGCCCCGCGCCAGGTGCCGGGCATGGCCGACGACATCATGGAGACCCTGGAACTCTTCGGCCTGCACTGGGACGGGGAGATTTCCCGGCAAAGTTCCAATCGCGAAGCATACCGGCACTATTTCAGCGAACTGCTTGCAACCGGCCTGGTCTATCCCTGCGGCTGCTCGCGCCGGGAGATCGCCCAGGCCGCGTCGGCGCCCCACCCGGACGACGACTGCCTGCCGTACCCCGGCACCTGCCGGAACGGGATGCGGGAGGGGGCGACGGTGCGTTCCTGGCGCCTGCGGGTGCCGGACGAGCAGGTCTGTTTCAACGATCTGCACAGAGGGCCGGTCTGTCAGCATCTGGGTGAGCGGTGCGGGGATTTTGCGGTGCGGCGCGGGGACGGGGAGATCGCCTACCAGTTGGCGGTGGTGGTGGACGACCACCTTACGGGGGTGACCCAGGTGGTGCGGGGCGAGGACCTGCTCCCTTCCACGCCGCGGCAGGTCTACATCCAGGGATTGCTCGGGCTTGCGCGGCCCGTCTACTGCCATATCCCCCTGGTGACCGGGCCGGGCGGGGCCAAGCTCAGCAAGCGGGATAACCTGGTTTCCCATCATCTGGGGAACTGGCGTGGCAAGGAGGGGGCGCTGCTGCTGGGGGTGCTGCGTTTTCTGGGGCAGGAGCCGCCCCATGACCTGGCCGGTGCGTCGTGCGACGAGATCCTCCACTGGGCCGCAGATTGCTTTGACCACGCCCGCCTGCCGGCCGCAGGAGGGGAGTTGATCATTTCACCGGGAAGTTGAACCTGGAAATAGCTTTGCCACGGAGCCGCAGAGGCACGAAGGTTATTGAAAAACTCAGGTTGTTCAAAAATAGTCAGATCGTCGCACCCGCAGGAAGCCCCGCGGAGGCGTAGCAGTGCTACGCCGCACAAGAGGGCTTTCGAGGACGGCGGCGAGATGGCTGTTTTTCAACAACCTGCTACGGGCGGCGCTGCCGCTCGCTCCAGAACTCGGCCAAATGCTCTCCGGCCAGGCTGAAATCCTCCAGGTCGATCTCCGCGTCCGGGGTCCAGGGACGGTTTTTGTAGTAGAGCCGGTCGTAGTAGTGTTCGATCAGCCCCCGGGCAACCCCTCCCACGTCCCAGCGCTCCAGGAGCGCCGTGATTTCGGTGTACCGCACCCCCCCCAGCTTTTTCCTGATCCGTTCCAGGGCCACGGCCATGGACTCCCGGTACTCCACGCACGCATACTCCGCGGACAACCGCTGCACCCGGGTCTCCAGGGAGGCATGGCACCAGATCTTGCACCCCTTGCCCATGGTCTCATAGACGCTGCCGGGGAGCGATATCCTGCCGATGCGCTGGCTTTCCCCCTCCACGACGATCGGGCGCCCCTCGGGGGCGTTGCGGAATGCGTCCCACAGGATGGTGTCGAAGTGTTTCTGGCTGATTGCCTGCACGAGCCCGACCTCGCCAAAGGCGGAGCCGCGATGGCAGGCCAACCCTTCCAGGTCGATCACGGTCCACCGATCCCGGTCCAGGCCGTTGATGAAGGTGGTCTTGCCGGTGCCGGTCATGCCGTGGATGACGAGCAGCGGCCCGGGGGGGGCGAAATTCTCGAAGTAGGAGACGACCTGGTTGCGGAAGGCCCGGTAGCCTCCCTTGAGCTGCGCCACCGGGTAGCCGCTCATCTCCAGCAGTATGGCCATGGAAAGGCTGCGCAGGCCGCCGCGCCAGCAGTAAACCAGCACCTGCCGGCCGGCCGCATGGGCAACCACCTCGTGCACCATGGCGGCAAAGCGGCCGCAGGTCAGCTCCAGGCCGCGCATGCGCGCCTGCCGGGGACCCGCCTCCTTGTGGAGGGTGCCGATCTCGGCCCGTTCCTCGTTGGTCAGGATCGGGACGTTCACGGCGCCGGGCAGGTGGTCCTCGGCGAATTCCAAGGGGGTGCGGACATCAACGATGCAGTGCGTGTCCAGCAACGCGGGTGTGAATGATATGACGTGGGGCATGGCTCTCGACTCCGAGTGGCCGATTATAGGCGATGCGTCCCGGTCTGGCAACAGGGAAGTGCACTGTTTACTCCTTGATTCCGGGGCGGTTACATGATATTTATAGACGGCTGTATACGGGCTGAAAAGCTCCGTGATTTCAAAAGAATACAGCACTGGCATGTTATGGCGGGATACCGACACTATCGATAAAAGGAGGGTGGTATGGCTTACACGGCAGATTTCGAAAAAGCGCTTCAGGTGGGGCGTCCCCCCACTATCTGCGCTCTCTTTCCCAACTCCAAGGCGCTGATCGTCAGCGGCAAGGTCATCGACCGGGCCATGCTTGCCAAGGGCAAGGCGGTGGCGCTGGCCGCCAACGGCCGCAACTACTTCGTCATCCGGGGCGCGCTTGCGGCCGCCCAGCGGGCCAATGCCCCTCTCATCATCGAGATCGCCAAGTCGGAGGGCGGGCAGAAGGCCTACTGCGCCGTCAACTACTGGAATATGGCCCGCATCGTGGATGCCCTGTGCAACGAACTGGGGATCACCGTGCCGGTGGCCATCCACGCCGACCACTACGGGATCAAGAACGACAAGGACCTGGCCGCCGCCAAGGTGGAGGTCCCGACCATGTTCGAGGCGGGGATCACCTCCATCGCCATCGACGCCTCCCACCTCCCCGACGACCAGAACCTGCTGGCCAACCTGGAGATCAACCCGTTCATCCCCGCATGGGCGGGGCTTGAGACCGAGGTGGGCGAGATCAAGGGGAAAGAGGGGCTTTCCACCGTTCCCGAGGCCAAGTTCCTGATCCAGGGGCTAAACGCCCATGAGATCTTCCCCGACTGGATCGCCCTGAACAACGGGACCACCCACGGCCTCGAAGCGAGCGACGCCGGCATCCAGGTCGGCCTGACCGCCGACATCCATCACGCCCTGGCCCCCTACAAGTTGAGCGGCGCCCAGCACGGCACCTCGGGCAACAGCTCCGAGCGCCTGCGGGAGATCGCCCAGAAGACCGCCACCACCAAGGCCAACGTGGCCACCGCCCTGCAGATGATCTCCTGGGGGTTGGAGGTGAACGACTACGGCAACGCCCAACTGGACGGAAACGGCAACTTCATCAAGGTGCCGGGCGAGGGGATGACCGAGGAGTTGTGGGCCGAGATGGTCGCCTATGCCGAAGCCAAGGGGTGGAAGAAGGGGGACTACAAGAACCTGAACCTCCCCTTTGAGAACAAGCTCCTGGCGCAGCCGAAGGCGGTCAGGGAACGCATGGCCAAACGGGTCGAGGAGTTCGCCTACAAGATGATGACCGAGGTGTTCAACAGTCGGGATACGGCGCCGCTGGCCCTGGAGGCGATCCTCAGGGCCGGCTCCCACGACCTGGGCCCCAAGGGGAGCCAGGTGGAGGACCCCGCCCACTGGACCAGGGAGCAGATCGTGGAGCGGGCGAAAGCCATTGTCGGCGACAAGGGGCCGGAAGGCAATTTCGAGGACTGACCGAAAGAGTCGTTCGGCGCAACCACACGCCGGGTGCGGTCGGTGGCTGCGGAGGCACTGGCCGCGCCGGCACGAATTCAGGAGACACTTCCATGAGTAGTACGAGAAAGTTTTCCCGCGTCCCCTTCCGGGTCAATGCCACCGTGAAAACGGCGGACCGCCAGTTTTACGGCAACGTGGAGAACCTCAGCATGAGCGGCATGCTGCTCATCACCGAGGAACGTTTGCCGGAAGGCGAGCCGGTGGAGATCACCATCGTCCTGACGGGAACATCCCCGGAGCTGTTTGTGGGCTTCAGCGGCAGGGTAAGCCGGGAGGCCGAGAACGGCATCGCGTTCTCCTTCGAGAAGATCGACCTGGACTCCTACACCCACCTGAAGAACATCATTGCCTATAACAGCGAGGATGCCGAGAAGGCAATGGAGGAGATCTACCACTCCATCGACGAAAAGTTTACCACGGAAAAGTGAGAGACGACCATCGTGCGTAAAGAACCCATGGCGAGAAAACGCTCCAAGGCCTTGGCGCTGTCCGGCTTCCTACTCGGCAGCAGCGCCCCCATCGGCTGGATCATCATCCGCACACTCTTGTTCTACGATAGCGGAAAGCCGCTGTTGGGGCAGATCTCAGGCGATATCTTCGCCTCGTCCGAACATCTTGTCATGTACAACTACATGGGGTTCGGGACCGCCATCGTTCTGGCCGCCCTGGGCTACCTGATCGGCCGGAACGACGACGAACTGCGCGAGCGGGCCACGGAATTGAACGCCCTCCACCGGGAGGTCGCCTCCCAGAAGGAGATCTTCGAGAACCGTTACAAGGTGCTGGACAACAACATCAAGAATTTCCACCAGATCAGCAGCAAGCTGCAGATGTCCCTCGATCTGGATGAGATCCTGCGCCTGTGCGCCGCGGGGCTTCACGAAGTGCTGGGCTATGAGCGGGTCAACGTCCTCATGGTCCAGAACGGGACGGAACTCCGTTTCGTCACGACCGCCGGTACGGACGATTTCGACGCCGGCGGCGTGACGCTGCCCCTCGACGGGCAGATCGGCGTGGTCTACAAGTGTCTGGCCGAGAGAAAGGTCTTCCTGGTGGACGACATGTCCCGCTATCCCGACGAGTACCACCTGCAGGCCCCTTACAACAGCCTGGAGCCGCTCCGCTCCCGGAGCTTCATCCTCTGCCCCATCGTGGTCAAGGGCGAAGCTCTCGGCGTTTTCGGCATCGACAACAAATCCAGCCGCCGCGCCCTGAACGATTCCGACGTGGATACGATCATGCTCTTCGCCGATCAGGTGGCGTCGGCCATTACCCGCATCAACCTCCTGGCCTCCATCGACACCCTGACCTCGGAGATGGAAAACTCCTTCGCCTTCCTGCTGAGCAGCCGCGAACAGCATTTCAAAAACGTCCAGAACCTGGAGGAAAGCGTCGAGTCGGTTGCCGACGGATCGGCTGTCATCGCCTCGGCCGCCGAAGGGGTCATGGCCTCGGTGGATGAGACCAGCACCGCCGTCAGCGAAATCTCCGTAACCATCGAACAGGTCACCCGCAATCTGGACCACCTGACCGGCATCGTACTGCAATCGGCATCGGCCATGGAGCAGATCAGCAGCACCATCAGCAGCGTGGAGCAAAGCGCCGCCATCTCCCACGAGGTCTCCAGCCAGGTGAAGTCCAATGCGGACGAGAGCCGCGCCGTGGTCGCCGAGACGATCGCCTCCCTGGCCGAGATCCAGTCCTCGGTCGTGCTCTCCTACGAGGCCATCACCCGGCTGTCCGAGAACAGCAACCGGATCGAGAACATCGTCAACGTGATCAACGACATCACCAAGCGCACCAACCTGCTGGCCCTGAACGCCTCGATCATCGCCGCCCAGGCGGGGGAGTACGGCAAGAGCTTCGGCGTGGTGGCCGAGGAGATCCGTACCCTTTCGCTTCAGACCGGCCATTCCACCAGCGAGATCACCTCCATCATCGAACAGATCATGAGCGAATCCAGGACCGCCGCCAACAACATCACCGCCACCAAGGGGCTGGTGCAGCGCGGCGTGGAACTGGGCAATTCCACCGGAGAGACCCTCAAGGCCATTTTCGACCGCTCGGTCTGCTCCATGGACATGACCCAGCAGATCAAGCAGGCTACGGAAGAGCAGGCCATGAGCGTCCATCTGGTGGCAAAGTCCATGGAGGACATCAGCGCCATGACCACCCAGATCTTTGCGGCTTCCACCGACCAGTCCAAGGCCACCCGGAGCATCGCCCGCTCCATCGAGACCATCAAGGAGATGGCCCACGAGATGGTGGATTCCACCTCCCATCAGGTGGAGGACGGCCTCCGCATCAGCCGGATCGTGGAGTCGGTCGGCGCCATGGTGAAGGAGATGTTCGACAACATGGAGACCCGCCGCGACCAGAGCGCGGAAGTGATCAAGGAACTGGAGTCCATGAGGAGCCGGCATACCTGACAGGCTGCCGGAATCCCCGCAGGGCTCCTCTCATGCGGGTTTCCCCGGCAATTCCGCTCGGCCGGGTAAAACGACGTATTTTTTTGTAGCCCTTTTATAGGCTTTTTGATATAAAGAGATGTTCGGTTCTCATGACGGCTACCCACAGGGGGTCGATCAGCCACGGGACCGGAGAGCAGGATCATATACCGCCAGGATTCGAGAGCGAACCGGGACGGAAGGGAATACCCGACAGTGCATCGCATGGCTTGTGCACTGAACGATATCGCGCCTTTCCGGCGCGTTTTTTGTTTCCGGGGACGGAGGAGCGCATGAGAAAGAAAACGACCATACCGGATATCTTCCAGATGAAGCAGGAAGGGCGGCGCATCACCATGCTGACCGCCTACGATTTCCCCTTTGCCCGCCTCGTGGACCAGGGGGGGTGGACATGATCCTGGTGGGGGATTCGGCCGGCGTCGTGGTGGCCGGTCACGACACGACCCTGCCGGTCACCATGGATGAGATGCTCTACCATACGAAATCGGTCCGGCGCGCCGACCCCAGGGCCCTGGTGGTGGCCGACATGCCGTTCATGTCGTACCAGACCGGTATCGAGGATGCCTGCCGCAACTGCGGCAGGATGATCAAGGAGGGGGGCGCCGAGGCGGTGAAGATCGAGGGGGGCGTGAATATGGCCTCCGTCATCCGCGCCGTATCCGCCATCGACATCCCGGTCATGGCCCACATCGGCCTGACCCCCCAGTCGATCCACCGCATGGGGGGGTACAAGGTGCAGGGGCGCAAGGACCAGGCCGAGCGGATTATGGAGGATGCCCGGGCGGTCCAGGAGGCCGGCGCCTTTTCGGTGGTCCTGGAAGGGATACCGGCCCCGCTGGCGGCCCGGATCACGGCCGAACTCTCCATCCCCACCATCGGCATCGGCGCGGGGCCGGAGTGCGACGGCCAGGTGCTGGTGATCCACGACATCCTGGGGCTGTGCGAAAAGTATTCGCCCAAATTCGTCAAGCGCTACGCCGAACTGACACCGATCATCACCGAAGCGGTCAAAAGCTACGTGGAAGAGGTGCGGGGGGGAGAGTTCCCAACTGCCGAGCATTCGTTCAATTAGGGCCTGAATCCGATGACGCCTTCACGGCTCCGCTCGCTCGGCATGCCTCAGTCCCGACATGGTTGGCCGTGTCTCCACCGTGGCGGAGGACGCGCGGCACATCCGGCATGCTGCGGCGCGGCGGCGTTTGGACTCCGGCATGCCGCTCGCTCCGCCGTTCAGGCGTCATCGGATTCAGGTTACGAGTAAACGCCCCCCTTAAGGAAAGGGGGAAGCATACAACAGGAACGCTATGAAGATTATTTCGACCATCGATGAGATGCAGCAAACCGCCCTGGACCTTAAACGCCAGGGCAAAACCATCGCCTTCGTTCCCACCATGGGCTACCTGCATGAAGGGCATGCCTCGCTGCTCAGGGAGGGGCGCAGGCGGGGCGATATCCTGGTGCTCTCCATCTTCGTCAATCCGATCCAGTTCGGCCGGAACGAAGACCTGGACAGCTACCCCCGGGACCGGGAGCGGGATTGTCGTACCGCGGAGGCGTGCGGCGTGGACATCGTCTTCACCCCCACGAGCGCCGGCATGTACCCGCCCGGTTTTCAGACCGGCGTGGCGGTGCGGGAGCTTTCCCGACCCCTGTGCGGCGCCAGCCGGCCGGGACACTTCGACGGCGTGGCCACGGTGGTGACCAAGCTGCTCAACATCGTCCAGCCGGACGTGGCCCTGTTCGGCCGCAAGGATTACCAGCAACTGGCCGTCATCCGGCGCATGGCGGCCGACCTGAACCTGCCGCTGCAGGTGGTCGGCATGCCGATCGTCAGGGAGGCGGATGGCCTGGCCATGAGCTCGCGGAACAGCTACCTTGCTCCGGCGGAACGGCAGGCGGCCCTCTGCCTTTCCCGTGCCCTGATGAGGGCCCGGGATCGGTACGCCGCCGGAGAACGCTCCGCAGCAACCCTGAAAGACGAGGTCCTGGCCGTTATCGCCCGGGAGCCCCTGGCCACCATCGACTATGTGGAAGTGCGTGACGGCGCCACGCTGGAACCGTCGCAGACCGTGGACAGCGGTACGCTCGTGGCGCTGGCGGTCAAAGTTGGACAGACGCGACTGATCGATAACACCATAGTGGGAGAGGAGTTGTAACCATGCAGAGAATCATGTTGAAGAGCAAGATCCACCGTGCCACCGTGACCGGAGCCGACCTCCATTACGAGGGGAGCGTCACCATCGACCGTGACCTGATGGATGCGGCGGACATCGTCTCCTACGAAAAGGTGGCGGTATGGGATGTGACCAACGGCAGCCGTCTGGAAACCTATGCCATCGAGGGTGAGCGCGGTTCCGGCGTCATCTGCCTCAACGGCGCCGCCGCCCGCCTGGTGGCCCCCAAGGATCTGGTCATCATCGCCAGCTTCGTCACCATGGACAACGAGGCGGCCCTCAGCCACGAGCCCAAGCTGGTTTTCGTGGACGAGCAGAACCGCATGCTGCCGACCCGCAAGGAAGATGCGGGGCAGTCCAAACTGAAGTGCGTGCACTAATCCTGATCGGATAGGGGCGATTCGGGCAGGGGGCTTCGGCTTTCTGCCTGTTTCTTTTTATGCGGGTTGTGGGTATAATTGACCATCGCCGTCCCGGTCACGGCGAACACCGCGCTGGGGGTAGCACATGTCCGAATCCACCATCTACGCCGCCTCATGGCTGATCAATCCCGCCGCCCCCCCGCTCGCCGGCGGGGCGCTGCTGGTGCGCCGCGGCACGGTGGCCGCCGTCGGCACGCTCGCCGAACTGCGAAGCGCCCATGCGGTCCCGGTGGTGGAATTCCCCGACAGCGCCATCATCCCCGGCTTCGTCAATGCCCATACCCACCTGGAATTGACCCATTTCTCCTCCTGGCGGCTGCGCACCCATGTGGAGTACAACCCGCGCCGCTTCGTGGACTGGATCATTCAGTTGATCAAGATCAGGCGCGGCCTCAAGGATGAGGATATCCTCGCCTCGCTGCGGGAGGGGGTTCGCATGTGCCTGGAGTCCGGCACCACGGCCGTGGGGGAGATCGTCACCAACCCCGCCCTGGCGCCGCGCTACCAGGCTTCGCCCCTCGGAGGGCGCCTCTTCTTCGAACTGCTCGGCCACGACCCGGATCGGTTCCGCGGCACGCTGGAGGCGGCACTCGCCGCCTGCGAACAGGGCGGCGAGCGGCTCGCTGCCGGCCTGTCGCCCCACAGCCCCTACACCATCGGCGAGGGAAACCTGGAGCAGATCCGCGCGGCGGCCTCCTCCCGGACGCTTCCCTTGGCGATCCACGTCTCCGAATCCCGCGAGGAGGCCGACTTCGTCTTCGACACCGCCGGCCCGCTGGCGGAGCAGTTTTACCCCTTCGTGGGATGGCAGGGACTGCTGATGCCGCCCCGCCGGTGCAGCTCCACCGAACTGCTGGATCGCTTCGGCCTGTTGACCCCCTCTACCCTGGCCGTCCACTGCGTCCACGTCACCCCCTCGGACGGGGAGATCCTCAAAGAGCGCGGCTGCTCCATCGTGCTCTGCCCGCGCAGCAACGAGCGCCTCGATGTGGGCACGGCACCGCTGCACCTGTTCAGGAAACTCGGCATCCCGCTGGCGCTCGGCACCGATTCCCTGGCCAGCAACGACTCCCTCTCCCTGTGGGAGGAGATGCGCTTCGCCCTGGACCTGTTCCGCCACGACCTCTCAGTGGCGGAGGCTTTCCGCATGGCGACCAGCGGCGGTGCCGCCGCCCTCGGCCTGGCTACCCTCTGCGGTTCGCTGGAGCCGGGCAAGCGCGCCGACTTCCAGGTGGTGGAGAATGGTGGGACAGCGGCGGAAAGGGTGCTGGAGCGGGTCGTTTGCGAGGGGACGGTCCAGGAGGTCTATGCGGGCGGGGAGCGCTATGCGGGAGGGATATCCGGGTAGCGGGCAGACAAATCTCCGATTTGTCAAGTCCCCCTTTAGAAAAGGAGGATTTGCCTGAACCGCCCCCAATCCGAAAAATTTACAAGCGACGGCCGAATTCTGCTATCCTTCCGCCTATGAACACCCTTGAAACCGCCATCGTCCGCCTGCTGCGGGACAAACCGTTCTACGGCCATTTCATCCTCAACCTGCGCCGGGCGGAACAGCCGACGTCCAACCACGCCGCCGGCGTGACCATCCGGGACGGCGTGCCGACCCTCTCCCTGAATCCCCCGCTCTTTGCCGCCCTGTCCCGAGAGGGGCAGCAGGCCCTCCTGGAGCACCTGGTCAAGCATCTCCTCCATCTCCACCCCTTGCGGCGCAAACAGCGCAACAGCCACGATTGGGACATTGCCTGCGACCTGGCCATCAACCCCGGCATCGCCGGGCTGCCGGACGATGCGCTCGTGCCGGAGCGGTACGACCTGGAGGCGGGGTTGGCGGCCGAGGAGTATTACACCCTGCTGGTCCCCCCTTTCGATACCGGGAATCTGGACGGCAGCGGCTACGGCGATGGGGAGCGGGACGACCGGGGGGCGTCCGGGCAAGGACGGGCCGCCGTGCAGGACGGGGCGACCCTGGACGACCATGGGATCTGGAGCGACGCCGACAGCACCCCCCTGCCCCTGGGGGAGGAGATGGTGCGGAGCATCACGCGGGACAGCCTGCGGGGGAGCGACGGCGAAGCGCCGGGAGATATCCGGGCGCTGGTGGAGGGGCTATTGCGGCCGTCGCCCATCCCCTGGCGCCAGCTGCTGCGCCAGTTTGTGGCCACGGCCGGGCGGGTGGGGCGGAAGAATACCTGGATGCGGGAACATCGCCGCTTCGGCCACGAGAGCCCCGGCATCCGCAAACGGCGGCGGCTCAACCTGCTGGTGGGGATCGATGTCAGCGACTCCACCAATTGCGTGGAACTGCGCGAGGCTTTTGCCCGGGAACTGGTGCAGATCGCCCGGGGGCGGGACGCCCACATCACCGTCTTGTACGCCAACAGCCGCATCCAGCGCGTGGAGGCCTTCAACGGCTCGTCGTTCGTGGCCCAGCGGTACGACGGCGGCGGTTTCACCGACCTGCGGCCGGTTTTCGAGTACGCCCGGGGGATGCATCCGTTACCGGCTGCGGTCATCTACTTGACCGACGGCATCGGCCCGGCCCCGGAGACTATGCCATTCCCCACCCTCTGGGTGCTGACCCGGGAAGGGGAGCGGCCGGTACCGTGGGGGGTGGAATTGCGGCTGGACGTATAATTAACAAATCTGCCACAGAGACACGGAGACACAGAGAAAACCCCACAACAAATTTACATGGATGAACAGGATGAAGGGGATAAAGCCTTAAACCCGGTTGTAAGTAAAATCTTTGTCTTTTTTGTGCTGTTTATCCTGTTCATCCATGTAAAGATTGCTTTTCTCTGTGAACCTCTGTGTCTCCGTGTCTCCGTGGCAGATTTTTTGAAGGGAACTTTTATGGACGAATTCAAACCGATGACCGCGGAGTCGGTCGGGAGCCTGCTGGAAGAGGCGGGGGCCGAGGTGATGGTGCGCTCCGGGAGGAGCGAGAGCTATGGTGCCCCGCGGGAGTTCTCCTTCGAGGTCAAGGCCACGTTCCCCAACGGCATGGGGCTGCACGTGGTGGCGCGCCAGTTCAACTACCGCGACCCCTGGGAGGCCCGGGGGAGGATCAACGACATGGTGGATGTGTCGCTGCTGCGTGCCGGCAGCTATACCTGTCTACCCAAGGGCTTCGATTATTTCCAGGGTGTCGATGAGGAGTGCGGGCTGGATGAGGAACGGCTGAAGGAGGTGATCGCCTGCGTCAGCGGCCTGAACCCCAAGCTCTACCTGTTGCAGGAGATGACCGGCGATCTATGAGGTTGTTGAAAAACAGCCATCTCGCCGCCATCCTCGAAGACCCTTTCGTGCGGCGTAGCGCCCCTCATCCTATCCTTCTCCCAGAGGGAGAAGGGATACCATTACCCTCTCCCTCTGGGAGAGGGAGGCCAAAGGCCGGGTGAGGGCCTCATCAGGGCTTGTCGAGCGGGTGCGACGATCTGACCATTTTTGAACAACCTGGATTTTTCATCAGCCCGCTACAGCAGGCTCCACAGCATCTTGGTCGCCATGACGATCAAGAGCAGGGCGAAGAATTTTTTCAAGCGGGGCACCGGCAGGCTGTGGGCCAGTTTGGCACCCAGGGGGGCCGTGGCGAAGCTGGCGCAGGCCACCCCCGCCAGCGCCGGGAGATAGACGAAACCGATGCTGTGGCTGGGCAGCGCCGCGGCCGACAGGCCGTTGACCCCATAGCCGACCGCCCCGGCCAGGGCGATGGGAAAGCCGACCGCAGCGGAGGTGCCGATGGCGCTATGCATGGGGACGTTGCACCAGAGCAAAAACGGCACGGTCATGGTGCCGCCGCCGATACCCACCAGGCTGGAGACGCCGCCGATCAGGCCGCCGACGCCGGAGGTGCCGACCGCGCCGGGGAGTTGCCGGCGGGCTTTGGGCTTGATGCCCAGCAGCATCTGGCTCGCCACGTAGTACAAAAACGCCACGAAGAACCCCTTGAGAAAGCCGGTGGTGAGGCGTGCCGCCAGCCAGGAGCCGAGGAGGGTCCCGGCCAGGATGCCGGGGGTTATGCGCCGGACCACCCCCCAGTCGACCGCCTTGCGGCCGTGGTGGGCCCGCATGCTGGAAACCGAGGTGAACATGATGGTGGCGAGCGACGTGCCCAACGCCAGGTGCAGGATATACGCGGCCGGCAGCTGCTGGGCCGTGAACAGGAAGGTGAGCATCGGCACGATCACCAAGCCGCCCCCCACCCCCAAAAGCCCCGCCAGGATGCCGGCAAAGCCGCCAAGGGCAAGGTACGAAAGCCAGAAGGTCAACATTTGAGTCTCCCGCCACCGGGGCCTGACGCCCTCAACTTCAACAGACTTTTGAAAAACACTGGTTGTTCAAAAATAGTCAGATCGTCGCACCCGCAGAAAGTCATGAGGAGGCCCTCACCCGGCCTTTGGCCACCCTCTCCCAGAGGGAGAGGGTAATGGTATCCCTTCTCCCTCTGGGAGAGGATAGGATGAGGGGCGCTACGCCGCACGAAAGGGCTTTCGAGGACGAAGGCCTGATGGCTGTTTTTCAACAACCCCCTACGCCTTTGCCTGTTTCTGCCGCTGTTCCTCCCGCAGCATGTCCAGCGCCAGCAGGGCCACGCCGACGCAGATCAGCGAGTCGGCGACGTTGAAGGCCGGCCAGTGGTGCGCTTTCCAGTACACATCCAGGAAATCGATGACCTCGCCCAGGCGGACCCGGTCCACGAGGTTGCCCACGGCACCCGAGAAGATCATGGCCAGGGATACCTGGGCCAGTTGCTGGTCGTTGCGCAGGCGGTTGAAGGCGATCACGATCACCACCGCGGCGATGGCCGAGATGGCGATGAAGAAGGGCAGCCGCCAGGAGGCGTGGGAGAGGAAGCTGAAGGCGGCCCCCTTGTTGCGCACATAGGTGATGTTGAACAGGCCGTCGATGACCGGGATCGACTGGAACATCTGCATGCTCCGGTCGATGTACAGCTTGGTGATCTGATCGGCGATCAGACCGATAACAGCTATAACAGAAAAAATAACCCAACGATTTTTCACTCAATTACCTCCGGAGAAAGGTGGATTTTTTACAGGATCAGGGAGCGCCTGCGAAAAAGCCGCATTTCTCATTGCTAGACCACCGCCTTGGTGCATTTGGGGCATATGGCAGGATGCGACGCATCCTGTCCCAGCTCCTCGCTGTAGCACCAGCAGCGCTCGCACTTCTCGCCCGGCGCTGCCGACACCTGTACCCGCAGGCCGGGGAGGATTTCCGCCGTATGGCTCTCCCCTTCCATGACGTCAACCAGACTGACCTTGGAGACGATGAAGATCGCGGCCAGGTCGGCGGCGTATTCGCGGAGAAAGGCCAACAGCTCCGGCTCGGCGCAGATGGTCACCCCGGCGTCCAGGGAGTGGCCGATGGTCTTGGCCACGCGAGCCTGTTCCAGGGCCTTGGAGACCTCGGCCCGCACCTTCATGATCCGCTCCCAGCGTTCCACCAGTTTGTCGTCCTTCGCCTCGGGCTGCAGTTTGGGGAAGGCGGCCAGGTGGACGCTGTCCTCGTGCTCGCCCGGCAGGTACTGCCAGGCCTCGTCGGCGGTGAAGGAGAGCACCGGCGCAATCAGGCGCAGCAGGGTGTCCAGGATACGGTACATGACGGTCTGGGCGCTGCGCCGTTCCAGGGAATCCTTCCTGCTGGTGTAGACCCGGTCCTTGAGGATATCCAGGTAGAACGAACTCATCTCCACGGTGCAGAAGCCGTTCACGGCATGGTACAGGACGTGGAACTCGTACTCGCCATAGGAGGCCAGCACCTTTTCCTTGAGCAACTCCAACTGGTGCAGGGCCCAGCGGTCGATCTCCGGCATGTCGGCGTAGGCCACGCTGTCCCGGGCCGGATCGAAATCGTTGATGTTCCCCAGGATGTACTTGGTGGTGTTGCGGATGCGGCGATAGGACTCGGACAGACGGCTCAGGATCTCCTGGGAGATGCGGATGTCGTCGCGGTAGTCCTGGGCCGCCACCCACAGGCGGAGAATCTCGGCGCCGAACTTCTTGATGATCTCCTCCGGGGCCACCACGTTGCCCACCGACTTGCTCATCTTGCGGCCGGAGCCGTCCACCACGAAACCGTGGGTCAAGACGTTCCTGTAGGGGGCACGGCCGCGGGTGCCGACGCTCTCCAGCAGCGAGGAGTGGAACCAGCCGCGGTGCTGGTCGCTCCCCTCCAGGTACATGTCGGCCGGCGAGGCCAGCCCGGGATTGGGCTCCAGTACGGCGGCATGGGAGACGCCCGAATCGAACCACACGTCCAGGATGTCCATCTCCTTCTCGAATTCCGTAGCTCCGCATTTCGGGCATTTCGTACCCGGGGGCAGAAGCCGTGCGGCCTCCCAGTCGAACCAGACGTCGGCGCTGTGCTCTTTGAAGTGCCCGGCCACGTGGTCCATGGTGGCGCCGTCGGCCAGGTATTCGCCGCAGGCCTTGCAGGAAAAGGCGGTAATCGGCACGCCCCAGCTGCGCTGGCGCGAGATGCACCAGTCCGGGCGGTTTTCAATCATGCCGTAGATGCGCTCCTTGCCCCATTTGGGGATCCACTGCACCTGGTCGATGGCCTCCAGCGACTTCTTGCGCAGGTCGGCGGCCTCCATGGAGATGAACCACTGCTCGGTGGCCCGGAAGATGATCGGTTTTTTGCAGCGCCAGCAATGGGGGTAGGAATGGACGATGTCGGCCTGCCCGAGCAGCGCCCCGACCTCGGCCAGCTTCTCGATCACGGCCGGATTGGCGGCAAAGACGAACTGGCCGCCGAAGAATTCCAGGTTCTGGAGGTACTTGCCGTGGTTGTCCACCGGGTTGTAGATGTCGAGCCCTTCCTTCAGGCCCAGCTCGTAGTCCTCCTGGCCGTGGCCGGGGGCGGTGTGGACGCAGCCGGTGCCGGCCTCCAGGGTCACGTGCTCGCCCAGAAGGACGATGGAATCCCGGTCGTAGAAGGGGTGTTTGCAGCGCTTGCGCTCCAGGGCGGTCGCCTTGAAGGTGGCGATGACCTCCCCCGTCAGGCCGACGGCCTTCAGGAACGTGTCCTTCAACCCTTCCGCCACGATCAGGACCCCCTTGTCCGTATCCAGGGCCACGTAGTCGAACTCGGGGTGCAGGGCCACGGCCAGGTTGGCCGGGATGGTCCAGGGGGTCGTGGTCCAGATCACCACAAAGGCCTGCTTGCCGGCCAGGGCCGGGATGGCGGCGGAAACGTCGTCCTGCAGGGCAAAACGGACATAGATGGACGGCGAGGTGTGGTCCGCATATTCCACTTCGGCCTCGGCCAGGGCCGTGACGCAGGAGGAACACCAGTGGACCGGCTTCTTGCCGCGGTACAGCCCGCCGCTCTTGGCGAACTTGGCCAACTCGCGCGCGGTCTGCCCTTCGTACTCGTAGTTCATGGTCAGGTACGGGGCGTCCCACTCCCCCAGCACGCCCAGGCGTTTGAACTCATCCCGCTGGATGGCGATGAATTTTTCCGCGTATTTCCGACACTCGCGGCGCATCTCCAGTTTGGAGATCTCGTGCTTTTTCGACCCCAGGTTCTTTTCCACCTGAAGTTCGATGGGGAGGCCGTGGCAGTCCCAGCCCGGCACGTAGGGGGCGCGGAACCCCTCCATACGCTTGCTCTTCAGGATCACGTCCTTGAGGATCTTGTTCAGGGCGTGGCCGATATGGATATGGCCGTTGGCGTAGGGGGGGCCGTCGTGCAGGACGTAGAGCGGTTTATCCCTGCCGCTTTCCTCCAGGCGGGCATACAGCCCGGAGGCTGCCCATTTGTCGAGGATTTCCGGCTCCCGCTGGTTCAGGTTGGCCTTCATGGGAAAGTCGGTTTGGGGCAGATTGAGTGTGTCTTTATAATCCATGGTGCTGTCTCCTCGCAGAGGTCTGCTGGTTGTGCAAATTTTACAAACCTATCGTGATTGCAGAGAAATGTCAAGGAATGCCCTGTGTCCGCCGGCGAAGGCGTAGAAGCCCCCCTTGGTTGCCAGGAGGAGTATCCGTGTTAAAATTATTAACACTATTGCCGGCCATTGTCTGGCCGTGAGCATGCGGTGCCGAGGTGAAACGGATGGGATTGTCGCCCATGAGGATCATTACCGCCACGCTCGTATTGGCCGCCGTCCTGGCGGCGGACCACGGCGGGGCGCAGGCCGGCCGCGAGGCTTCCGCTCCCGAGGGCCGCAAGGTCATTGCCGCGGTGCCCGCCGATTTTCCCCCCACCTATTACCGGGACGGCAGAACCGGACAGGCGGCCGGTTTTGCCGTGGACGTGATGAACGCGGTCGCCCGGCGGGCCGGAATACGGGTCGAATATGTCTTTGGCCAGGCCTGGGACGAGATCCAGGAAATGGTGCTGAGCGGCAAGGCCGACGTCATCCCCAACCTGACCATGGACGCGGCGCGCCAGAGGCGTTTCATCTTCACCTCGCCGGTTGAAACCCTGCCCGTCTCCCTCGTTGTCCGGCAGGAGGAGAAGATCGACCGCCTGGAGCGGGGCATGAAGGTCGGGGTGATGAAGGGGAGCGTTTCCCTCGCCTACCTGCTGGAACGGGGCGATATCGTGCCGATTCCCTACGACAGCCTCCAGAAATTGCTCTTCGACCTGTTGTCCGGCCGCCTGGACATCATCATGACCGCCGCCCCCAACCTCATGAAGCTCGCCATGGAGGCGGGCATCGAGGATAAGCTCAAGGTCCTGGAACCGCCGTTGATCGAGGCGAAGCGCGGCATGGCGCTCCGTCCGGCGGACCGTGAGCTGGCCGATCGGCTCAATCGGGCGATCAACCAGTTCGTCGGCACGCCGGAATACCGGGCCATCTACGCCACGTGGTGGGGAAAGCCCAAGCCGTTCTGGACGACGCGGCGCGTCGCCGAAATGGCGGCGGTGCTGGTGGTGGTCACGGCCCTGGCCATGGCGGGGTGGCGCTACCATTCCATTTCGCACCTCAACGGGGAGTTGGAGAAGGCGCTGCACGCCGCGCGGAACGAGCGGAGGAAGGCCCAGGCGGTGCTCGATTCCTTGAGCGACGGCATCAGCATTCACGGTCCCGATTTTCGGGTGTTGTACCAGAATCCGAGCAATATCCGGCAGGTCGGGGCGCATGGCGGCGAACACTGCTATCGGGTGCTGTACGGCCGGGACCGGGTCTGCGACACGTGCCCGGTGGGAGAGTGCTTTGCGGACGGCCTCGTCCACTCCACCGTCCGGGGACAGGCCGGGGAGGGCGGCCAGAGATTTTTCGACGTGGCCATCTCGCCTCTGTTCGGTGAAGACGGTTCGGTGGAGCTGGTCATCGAGAGCGTCCGGGACATTACGGTGCGCAAGCGGATGGAGGAAACGCTCCAGCAGCAGGCGGCCCAGCTCGAACAGGAGATCGCCGAACGGGAGCGGGCCCAGGAGGGGCTGGCCGCCAAACAGCGCGAGCTCGAAGGGGTGAACGAGGTGCTCGCCAAGGGGATCAACGAGGCGGTGGCCGAACTGCGCCGCAAGGATCAGGTCATGATCCAGCAGAGCCGTCTGGCTGCCATGGGGGAGATGATCAGCAACATCGCCCACCAGTGGCGCCAGCCGCTCAACAATATCGGGCTGATCGTCCAGAACCTGCAGCTGGCCTACGATGCGGGCGAGGTGGATGCCGCCCTGGTCGACCAGGAGACCGGCCGGGCCATGGATGTGATCATGTACATGTCCCAGACCATCGACGACTTCCGCAAGTTCTTCCGCAGGGACCAGGAGAAGCATGCCTTCGTCGTCAACAAGTCGGTTGCCAAGCTGCTCAAGATGGTGTCGGCCTCCCTGGAGGACGCCCATATCGGGGTGGAGCTTGAGGCTGAAGAGGCGGTGACCGCTGTCGGCTATCAGAACGAGTATGCCCAGGTGCTGCTGAACATCCTCGGCAATGCCCGGGATGTCCTGGTGGAACGCCACGTGGCGGATCCCCGCATCCGGATCCGGATCGGCCGGGAGAACGGCCGTGCCGTGGTGGTCATCCGCGATAACGGCGGCGGCATGAACGGGGATGTCCTGCCGAAGATCTTCGATCCGTATTTTACCACCAAGGAGCCGGGCAAGGGCACCGGCATCGGGCTCTACATGTCCAAGGTCATCATCGAACAAAACATGCGCGGCCGCCTTCTGGCCCGCAACGTGGATGGGGGCGCCGAATTCAGGGTCGAGGTCTGAGAAATCAGATTCCCCCTTGCATTTGCCGCCCCCCTCTGCTAGCATATTTAGCCTTTTCCCGAACAAAAACCGGACCCCTGTACGAAAGGATCGAAAGAATAATGCTGAAGATATTCGATTACCTGTTTGGTATGTTTTCCAATGACCTGGCCATCGACCTGGGGACCGCCAATACCCTGGTCTACCTGAAGGGCAAGGGCATCGTGGTGCGCGAGCCGTCGGTGGTTGCGGTCCAGAAGATGCCCAACGGCCAGCAGAAGGTGCTCAAGGTCGGCATGGAGGCAAAGCAGATGCTCGGCCGCACCCCCGGTTCCATCACCGCCATCCGCCCCATGAAGGACGGGGTCATCGCCGACTTCGACATTACCGAGGAGATGCTGCGCTACTTCATCCATAAGGTCCATAACCGCAAGACCCTCGTGCGGCCCCGCATCGTGATCTGCGTTCCTTCCGGCATCACCCAGGTCGAGAAGCGCGCCGTCAAGGAATCGGCCGAATCGGCCGGCGCCCGCGAAGTCTACCTGATCGAGGAACCCATGGCCGCTTCCATCGGCGCCGGCCTCCCCATTACCGAGGCGTCGGGCAACATGATCGTCGATATCGGCGGCGGCACCACCGAGGTGGCGGTCATCTCCCTGGCCGGCATCGTCTACGCCCAGTCCACCCGCATGGGGGGCGACAAGATGGACGAGGCCATCGTCCAGTACATCCGCAAGAAGTACAACCTCCAGATCGGCGAGCGCATGGCCGAGAGCATCAAGATCGAGATCGGCGAGGCCTATCCCGGCCCCGATGTCCTCTCCATGAGCGTCAAGGGGCGCGACCTGGTGTCCGGCATCCCCAAAACCATCGAGGTGAACTCGGATGAGATCCGCGAGGCCCTCAAGGAAGCGGTCAACGCCATTGTGGACACGGTGCGCATCTGCCTGGAAAAGACCCCGCCTGAACTGGCGGCCGACATAGTGGACAAGGGCATCTTCCTGGCCGGCGGCGGCGCCCAGCTCCGCAATCTGGACATGCTGCTGCGCGAGGTGACCAAGGTGCCGGTGCTCATCGCCGAGAACCCCCTGGACTGCGTCGTGCTCGGCTCGGGCAAGGTCCTGGACGAATTGAACCTCCTCCGCCGGGTCGCCGTCACATCGTAACCGTGCCGGTCCCGGGGGACGTGAAGAAACTCTCCATGAGCGGGGATGGACAGGGTAGTCGGGATGCGCCGCGAATCGCCGTCCCCGGTGAGCCTGTCCATCCCTGTTTTCGTTTTACTGTGCCGATATGACCAATCCCGCCATCGACATAATCGTTCCGGTCTGGAACAGCCCCTTTGAAACCCGCGCCTGCCTGGCCGCGATCATCAGGCACTCTCCCGGGGCGCGCATGATCATCGTGGACAACGGCAGCAGCCGGGAAACCGAGCTGATGATGGAGGAGTTTTCCGAGCCGCTGGGGGAACAGGGGCTGTTCATCAAGTCCGAGCGCAACATCGGGCTGGTGCCGGCCATCAATATGGGACTGGCCCATTCCAACAGCGACCTCGCCGTCGTTGTCCGTCCCCATGTCCTGGTCAGCCACGGGTGGCTGGACGGTCTCAGGGAGGCCGCCCTGGGCGTCCCGGGTCCCCCGGTCGGCATCGTCTCGCCGGTCTTCAGCGGCAGCGGGGCCGCGCCGCTCCTTGCCATCAACAACAGGCGCGACTGCCCGTCCATTGAAACCTTCTCGGTGTCGTTTTCTGCCCTGCTGCTGAAGCGTGAGATGCGCCTGCGGATCGGCGATTTCGACGAAGGGCTGGACAGCGGCGAATGGTGCCTGACCGATTATGTCCGCCGGGCCTGGAGCAAGGGATACCGTACCTGCGTCACGTCGCGCTCCCACCTGGTGTGCGGTCAGGAGCCGGTCTTCGGCTCGGATGAGCGCCGGGAGGGCAAGGCCCGCATCGGCAGGGAGCACTATCAGGAACAGTGGGGCGTCAGCCGCCATTACGGCGTCTATTTCGGTGCCGACACGGATGCGGCCTCCCTTGCCGATGCCGTGGCAACCATCCGGGCAGGGGCGCGCCAGGGACATCGCTTCACGCTGGTGCTGCATCGCCGCCAGGCCCGGGAATTTTGCCGGTGCGGCTGGAATTGCCTGCATGCCGGCATGGAAATCGCCCGGTTGTCCCTGCTCATGCCGCAGCGGGACCTGGTGCGCACCATCGGGTCGCTCCGGGAGAACGTCCCCGGGATGATCATGGTACGCTGGGAAGACGATGCGCCGGTCGCAGGCATGGAGATGGCCATTCCCTTTGCCGAGATGGCGGCGCTCCTCGGGAACGTATGACGAATAACGAAAAAGACGCGGTGCCGGGCAGCCCGGCCCGGAGCGGAGGTGATCCATGGTTGGAGATGTGAAGGCCCAGTTGCAGGCCCATCGGGCTCTGTTTGAAGTAATGGAGCGGGATATGGCGCCGTTGATCGCCGAGATGGCGGCCCTGCTTACCTCCGCCCTCAAGAGCGGCGGAAAGCTGCTGGTGATGGGCAACGGGGGATCGGCCGCCGACGCCCAGCATTTCGCGGCCGAGATCGTCGGCCGCTTCAAAATGGAGCGCCGGGCCCTGCCGGCCGTGGCGCTCACCACCGACACCTCCATCCTCACCGCCATCGGCAACGACTACGGTTTCGAGGCGGTCTTCAGCCGCCAGGTCGAAGCCCTTGCCGCTGCGGGCGACGTGGTGGTCGGCATCTCCACCAGCGGCAACTCCCCCAATGTGCTCAAGGCCTTCCAGGCGGCACGGGAGCGCGGCTGCCGCACCGTCGGCCTCCTGGGGCGCGACGGAGGGAGCATCAAGGGCGGCTGCGACCTGGCGCTGGTCGTCCCTTCCGACGATACCCCCCGCATCCAGGAGGGGCACATCGCCATCATCCACATCGTCTGCGACCTGGTGGAACGGTCGCTGTTCGGGTAACTCGGGAAGAGTTTTTTGCCACGGTGCCGCAGAGGCACGGAGAAAGCCAAAAGCAGAACCGCTTTTACAAGGATGGACAGGATGAAGGGGATAAAACCTGAAATTCTGTTACCAACAAAATCTTAAAGCTTTTATCTCTGTTCATCCCTTTTGTCCCTGTAAATAAGGTTTTCTCTGTGCCTCTGCGGCTCCGTGGCAAATTGTTTTACCAAGAAAGGTTACGCCATGAAGCTTCAGCCCATCGATCTCTCCGCCGTCACGACCTACCCCATTGCCGAACGTAAAAACAAGGTTTCCCTCGAGCGGGATTTCGCCGCTGCCGTCACCTCCGGCATGACCGTGAGCGCCCTTTTGGTGGCCATGCCCAAACAGTTGGGGGCCGAGAACCTCAATGCGGTCATCGACGCGGTCGTTGCGGCCCGCCGCAAGGGAAAGCCGGTGGTTATCGCCATTGGCGGCCATGTGATCAAATGCGGCCTGCAGCCGGTGCTGAAGGCGCTCATCGACGCCGGCGTCGTGACGGCGGTGGCCATGAACGGCTCCGCCTCGATCCACGATTACGAGATTTCGCTGATCGGCGAGACCAGCGAGGATGTGGGCGCCGTGCTGCACTGCGGCACCTTCGGCATGGCCGAGGAGACCGGGCGCGACATCAACCGGGCGCTCAAGGCCGGGGTGGCCGAGGGGTTGGGCTACGGCGGGGCTCTCGGACGCTTCATCCACGAAAACCGCAACCCCCATGCCGAAGCCAGTCTCCTGGCGACCTGCCATGCCAAGGGTATCCCCGCTACGGTGCATGTGGCCATGGGCACCGACATCGTCCATCAGCACCCGGAGGCCGACGGAGCCGTGCTGGGGCAGGCCACGTTCACCGATTTCCGGCTCTTCGCCTCCGTGGTGGCGACCCTGGGCGACGGCGGGGTCTTCATCAACATCGGCAGTGCCGTGATTATGCCGGAGGTGTTCCTCAAAGCGCTCTCCATTGCGCAGAACATGGGTTTCCACGTGGACCATTTCACCACCGCCAATTTCGATATGCAGCAGCATTACCGCCCGCTGCAAAACGTGGTCAAGCGGCCGACCGCCGGCGACAGTCGCGGCCTGGCGATTACCGGACACCACGAAATCATGATTCCGCTCCTGGCGGCGGGGATTCTGGATAAAATCGGCCCGCGCCGGGACTGAAACAGATTGAATTATTCCGATTTTGTTTTATACTGTGACGTACCCTGGAACCCTTGAAAACGTTAGCCGGAGAAAAAAATGACCCTGACCGGAATTGTGCTGATCATCATCTCGGCGGCGCTCTGCATCATGGTGCTCGCTTTCATTCCGACGCTGCTGGCCGTGAAGCGGACAGCGATCTCCCTGGGGGCGCTGTCGGAAATGGTACATAAGGAGCTGAAACCGGCCCTTCAGGAACTGACGGCGGTTTTGACCGAGTTGAAGACCGTGGGCGGCGGCGTGGCCGAACACACGGACGATGTCAAACGTTTCATGACGGCGCTGGGCGAGGCCGGCGACAACCTGCACACCATAAACCGGTCGGTAGGGGTGGTTACCGGGGTGCTCAACACCACCTCGACCTGGGCGGTCGGCGCCAAGGTGGCGGGGCAATACCTGGTGGAACGCTATCTAAAAAAACGGGGAGGAAAATGACCATGTCTGACGACGAAAAAGGAATTTCCGCAGGGACGGTAATGGTGTCATTTCTGGCCGGAGCGGCTCTCGGCGCCGGGCTGGCGTTGCTGTATGCGCCCAAGAGCGGCAAGGAGATGCGCGAAACCATCGCCGATCTGACCGAGGATGCGGTTGACAAGATCAAGGAATACGCCAAGGAAGCCCAGGACAAGATCAAGACGGCCATTGAGGACGGCAAGGAAACCATCGTGGAGAAGAAGTCCATCCTCGCCTCGGCCATCGAAGCGGGCCGGGAAGCGATGCACAAGGAGAAGGAGCGCACCTCCGCGTCCTGATTGATGGTCTACCGAATTGGAAAAGAGCCCGCTATGCCGGGCTCTTTTTGTCTGTGGTCACCCTGTCCGCCTTCATGGCCTAAACCGCTCCGGTGGGAGCGCCGCTGCCCGGATGTTTATCGGGACGGCCGCCCCCGCCGCAGCAGGCGACCCGTGGGGCAATGGCGCGCAAACGCCCATGCCGCAAGGATTCCCCCGCCATTGACTTTCCGTGGCAACTCCTTTATAATTCCACTTCTTTATTGAGAAAACAATGCGTCGGACCTCCGGCGACGGCACAACACAGCAGTGTCGTGTCCATCGGGAAACGTGTGAAGCATATCGTCATTGCCATAGCCCTGGTCGCCTGCTCGCTGCCGGCAGGCGCCACGGAGCCGGTCCAGCCCCTGCTGACCGAGCTGACCAGCCCCACTGTCCCGTCATTGCCCGCGTTGGAGCAGGTGGCGCTCGTCCCGCGCGACGAGTTGACGGATGATGAGGAGGAGCCGCAGCAGGACGCCAGCGAACTCTTTACCCTTGAGGAACTCAAGGACAAAGGAGGCGACGCGGCCGAACTGGCACTGCCCGATGTGGAACTCCCCCAGGCCGACATCCCCCTGGCCCTCAACAGCAAGGTCGAATATTTCCTCACCTATTTCCAGACCAGGGGGAAGCAGTCCTTCTCCCGTTGGCTCTCCCGGTCATCCCGCTATATCCCCATGATGAAGGAGATTCTCAAGCGTGAGGGGATGCCGGAGGACCTGGTCTACGTGGCCATGATCGAAAGCGGTTTCCATCTGCAGGCGCGTTCGGTGGCCAACGCCGTGGGGCCGTGGCAGTTCATCTCCGGCACCGGCCGGCGCTATTCCCTGCGCATCGACCAGTGGGTCGACGAACGCAAGGACCCGCTCAAGGCCACGGTCGCCGCCGCCCTGTACCTGAAGGAACTCTACGGCATGTTCAACGGCGACTGGTATCTGGCCGCCGCCGGCTACAACGCGGGCGAAAACAAGATCCTGCGCGCCATCAGCATGTACAACACCAGCGACTTCTGGGAACTCTCCCGCGGCTCCTATCTCAAGCGCGAGACCAAGGAGTACGTCCCCAAGCTCTTGGCCGCGGCCATCATCGCCAAGGATCCCGCCCGCTACGGTTTCTCCGACGTGGCCTACCTGTCGCCGATCGAGTTCGATACCGTCAAGGTCCCTTCGCGCACCGACCTGGAGTTGGTGGCCAAGCTGACCGGCACGACCTATGAGACGATCAAGGAGTTGAACCCGGATCTGCGCCATTGGTCCACCCCCCCCAACTACCCCGACTATGAACTCAAGGTCCCCAAGGGGACGAAACTGCAATTCGAGGCCGCTTACGCCAAGGTCCCCGAGGGGCAGCGCTACACCGAAAAGACGCTCTACACCCACTATCGGGCCCGCAAAAAGGATTCGCTCAAGGGGATCGCCCGCCGGTACAGCACGACCCCGGATGTGCTGGCCGAATTGAACGGGCTTTCCAGGAAGAGCCGTATTGCCGGCAAGACGCTGGTCGTTCCGGCCCGGCAGACGGTTGACTTCAGCCATGAGGGGCGTTCCGCCGCCGCCGAAGCCAAGGGCGGCTATGCGAAGTATTATACCGTGAAGAAGGGCGACACCCTGACCTCCCTCGCCAAGCGTTTCAACGTTTCCTCCAAACTCCTCTCGGTCTGGAACAATCTGAAGGGCAAGGTTGCCCTGAAGCCGGGCCGGCGCATCATTATTGCCAAGTTTACCGAAAAGAACGGAGAAATGGTGCCTGAAGCACGGAAAAGCTGACGGTTTTCGCCCTGTCCGTCTCATCATGAAAGGAAGGACCGATGTATAACATCCTCATTTCCGCCGCGTCGGGCGCAGTCCTGTCCCTGCTGCTCCTTGCCGTCAAGCTCCCCTGGTGGGCGGCGCTCCTGGTCGGCCTGGTGACGTTCACCGCTGTCTTCGTGGGCGTTTCCCGCGTCATCATGAAGAAGGTCATGGCTTCCATCGAGACCGCCGGCAAGGATCTCCAGGCACAGCCGCCCCGTTTCGAAAAGGCGGTCCGCGAATTGAAGGAGGCCCTGCAATACGGCAAATGGCAGGTCTATGTGGAGGGGCAGGTCAACTCCCAGATCGGCATGATCTACTACATGAAGCGCGATTTCTCCAACGCCTTCCCGTATCTGGAGAAGTCGTTCTTCAAGAACTGGGCGGCCATGGGCATGCTGGCCATCTGCTACATGAAACGCCAGAAGAAGGACAAGATGATCAGCACCTTCGACAAGGCGGTTCAGTGGAACGTCAAGGAACCGCTGCTCTGGGGGCTGTACGCCTATTGCCTGAACGAGTGCGGCGATGTGTCGAAAGCCAAGGAAGTCCTGGGCAAGGGGCTGAAGAAGCTGCCCGGCGATGCGACTCTCGCGGATAACCTGGCCTGCCTGGAACAGGGCAAGAAGATGAAGATGAGAAACTACGGCGACATGTGGTTCCAGTTCCATCTCGAAAGCCTGGGGGCCTTGCAGAAACACCAGATGGCGGCCATGGGCGGCCGCATGCAGCGCCGTATGGTGGCCAGAAGGTAAGACCCCTGCCAGCAGATACCATCCCTTTGAAAGCCGTCGCGAGACGGCTTTTCTTTTTCTCATCCCTTTTGGTAAAAATATCGTACTATATAGATACAATCGTGTGCCTCGGAGTCGGCCACATGGAGAGACCGAAGAACGCGCTTGCTGCCTTGCACGGTGGCGGAGCGGGCGTTTTTCGAGGCGAGGCACCGGCGGCGGGGTTTCGTATGAAGATAAGGGGGCGGGTGATAGTCGTCGGCCTCGGCGTAATGGCGGCAGCATTCACGATGGCCCAGCGGGCCGAGGCCACCTTGGGGGGGACCGCCGATTCGGTCACAACGGACCGCGCGGCGCTTTCGGCCGCGCGGCGCGCCACGACGGTCTTGCCCAATTACACGGTTCAGGAGATCGTCTCCGATGCCGTCCGCATACGGGAATACGTCTCCTCGGCCGGCGTGGTGTTTGCAATTTCCTGGGATGGCCTGATTCATCCCGATCTCACCACCCTGCTGGGTTCATATGCCAGCGAATATCGGCAGGCGGAGCACGACACGCCGCGTCACATGGGGGTGCGGCGCCGGGAGGTCCGGGGGAGCCAGGTCGTCGTCGAAAAATGGGGACATATGCGGAACCTGCGGGGGCGGGCCTATGCCCCCGCCTTGGTCCCTGCGGGGGTAAGCCTCGATGAACTCAAATAAGAGAGCCGTATGGCTGTTTCTCATGCTTGTGGTCATGGCCGGCTGCGGCGGTGGCTCGGGGGGCGGTGCCGCTTCACCTGCCCCTGGGGTGGGCGGTCCCTCCGCTTCCGGGAACAACGTGGTGAGCGTCACCGTGAACGGTTCCCTGTGCTCGGTCAGCAATTCCTATCCCAACAAGCCGTGCGTCAGCGTCACGATCTGCACCCCCGGCAGCGCCACCTGCCAAACCATCAACGATATCCTGCTGGATACCGGCAGCTATGGGCTGCGCATCTTCAGCCAGGCCCTGAGCGTCCCGCTCCCCCAGGTGAGCGGCGGTTCCGGGGCGGTCGCCGAATGCGTCCAGTTCGGGGACGGCTCATCCCTCTGGGGGCCGGTCCAGACAGCTGACATCATCCTGGGCAACGAGCCCGCCGTGCGGGTCCCGATCCAGGTTGCCGACGCGACGTTCGGCTCCCGCCCCACCGCCTGCCAGAATGCGGAAGCCACACCGACCACGGCCGGCTTTAGCGGCATCCTGGGGGTCGGGCTCTTCAGCCATGACTGCGGGACGGCATGCGTCAACAGCAGCAGTGTGGGCATCTATTACGCCTGCAGCGGCACGGCCTGCGGCGGAACGACGGTCCCCCTCGCCAGCCAGGTCATGAACCCGGTCGCGGCCCTTCCGGCGGACAACAACGGCGTGATCGTGCAACTGCCCGCCGTTCCTGCGGGCGCTGCGGGGTCAGCCAGCGGCTCGGTCATACTCGGCATCGGTACCCAGGCCAACAATGTCCCCTCCGGGGTGACCCGGTACGGGGCCGATCAGTTCGCCGAGTTCACCACCATCTTTAACGGCACCACGTATGCCGGCTTTCTGGACACCGGCTCCAACGGGCTCTTTTTTCCCAGCCCCTCCGCCAGCCAGCTTCCCGCCTGTGCCTCCCCCTATACCGCCTGGTTCTGCCCTGCGGCCACGGCCGACTTTTCAGCGACTACCAGAGGCGCCGGCGGTTCGCCGAGCGGTGCGGTTTCCTTCCGGATCGGCAACGCGGCCGGTCTGTTCGGTACATCGAACAGGGTGTTTGCAGAGCTGGGCGGTGGTGCCGCCAACAGTTTCGATTGGGGGCTTCCCTTCTTCCTGGGGCGCAGCGTCTATGTGGGGATCGATGGGGCGGGGTCGAGCCTGGGAACCGGTCCCTACTGGGCGTATTGACCAGGCGAAGCGATGCGTTTTTTGCTGTCGCGGCGCTTGTGCCGGCTCAGTAACGTCGCTTTTTGCCGCAAGCTGGAGTATGGTTTTTCCATGGTTTACCGAAGGAGGGGCGCACCGCTCTGCGTCCCGTATCCGTTCGAACCAGACGGTCATGGGATGGAGATGCGCTATGGACACCCTTGAAGCGATACGCACCAGGAGAAGTGTTCGCCGGTTTTCCGACCGGCCGGTGGAGGCGGAGAAGCTGCGCAGCGTCCTGGAGGCGGCCCGCATGGCGCCGTCGTGGGCCAACATGCAGTGCTGGAGATTTGTGGTGGTGCAGGACCCGGGCGTGAAGCGGAGGATCAGCGAGCATGCGGTGGCGGATTCCTTCAACACGGCGAAAGGGTACAAATCGAATCCTTCCCAGCGGGCGCTTGCCGAGGCGCCCGTGGTGATCGTCGCCTGCGCCGAATGCAACCGGTCCGGGGACATGGGGGGGCAGCAGTACTATATGACCGATGTGGGGATGGCCGTGGCAAGCCTGATGCTGGCCGCCCATGCCGTGGGGCTGGGGAGCGTCTTCGTCGGCATCTTTGACGAGAAACAGGTGGGGAGCCTGCTCGGTATTCCGGCTTACATCAGTATCGTGGGGCTCATACCCCTGGGGTATCCCCTGGATGCGCCCGAGTGCGGAGCCCCGCGGAAATCCCTGGACGAAATCGTGCGTTACGGAACCTGGGGCGACTAGCGGACCATGCCGTGGCATGACCGTCTTGCATTTGTGCCGGTAGTTTGGTATATATCAACAAAGAGCTGTAAGTGTAACTGTAGGAAGATAAAGGATTTTTAACGAAAACGGGCCGCCCGCACGGAGGAAGCCATGCTTATCCACGTTCTCTACGACGACAATAGATATGATTACGTCAAAGGTTTCCAGCTCGACAGGCTGCTGGAGGCGAAGAAGGTTCAGAGGTTCAAGCGAAGTACGGGGTGGGTCACCGTCGGGGTGGACCCCATCCGCTGGAGAAAAAGCCCGAATTACCACGGCGTCGAGCGGAGAGCGGCCTAGCCCTTTCGGCGTGGCGGCGAAAAGAGCGACGGGGGCATGAGTCCTGGTGCCGGCTCCCCGCCGGGCAGTCCAATAGAACTTTGTGATGCACACACCCCGCCGGAGGCCTTCGGCGGGGTGTCGTGTTATGGAGCGCCCGGGATCAGAATCTGATCCCCACGCCGCCCCCCAGGAAGTTCAACTTGTCGTCGAACTGGCGCCGGTACTCCGCGTTGACGAAGAACGGCCCGAAGAGCAGGTCGCCCCCGGCCAGGGCCACGGGGGTGCCCTTGGCGCCCCGTTTGTCGTGAAACACCAGTGCCGCGCCGAGGCCGGCATAGGGTTGGAAAAAGGGGATCGGGGCGTGGACCTTGAACAGGGCCGTGATGGGCAGGGATTCGTCGCGCCTGATGGATTTGGCGTCGTCCCTGTCGAGCATGACGTAGGCCACGGTGGCGCCGATGGATACCAGACGGTTGAGGTAGAGGTCGGCAAACGCCTCGGTGAACCTGCTGGTGCGGTCGGTGGCGGCGCCGCCGCGGATGCCGATCCCCAACGAGTTTGCCGCCATGGCGTTTGCGGCCAGGGCCAGGGTTATGAGCAGGGCGATGACGGTTTTCATGGACGTTTCTCCTTGTCGAGGAATGTGTGCGTCTGACCGGCCTGAAATGGCCGGTCTGCTAACGCCGTGCCTCTTCGCTGATGGCCCTGATGGCGTCGAAGACGACGGCGTCGTATTTGTCCTGGCTGATGGCCTGGGCGACCGCGGGGATCTTGAGCAGCGTTTTGACGAAGCCGAACCGCAGGTCCCGGGGGAGGCAGGCGATATAGGCCACCAGGTGCTCCTCCTGCTCGGGCGCCAGGACCGGCGCGGCCTGGAGGAAGGCTGCCAGGTCGGTCATGGTGGCGGCCTGGATGTCGTCGCGCTGGGCCGCCGCTGTGTCGGCCACCCGGGGCCAGTTGTCCAGGATGTCGGCGGCCGTCAGGGGACGGTGGCGCTCGTCGGCCAGCCACCGCATGAACATGATGGCCGCCTCCCTGCCGACGATGCCGGAATAGACCTCCATCTCCAGGTCGCCGGGAAAGCGGCAGTTCCTGCGCAGGACGCTGATCATCTCCCAGGCCCGTTCCGTCGGCTCCACCTGAAGGTCCATGGGGGCCCCCTGGCTGGCCAGCAGATTGGTGTTGGCGGACAGGAATCGCCGCACCCCGTCGTCAAGCCCCCGTTCGCCCGCATAGCGCGACCAGCAGGCATGGTCGCTCTCCACGTAGAGCATCACCATGCGGTCGATCAGCGCCCGGTCCAGGGTGGCCACCTGGTAGCTGCCGTCGGGGGGATTGATGGTTACCACCACCTTGTGGCGGGGGGCGAGCCGGTGGGTGTGCAGGGCGCGCGGTTCCCCCTCGACGGGGGGCTCGACGAACTGGAAGATGGCCTGGAGGGTGTCCTCCTGCTGGGCGCGGTTCAACTCGTCGCAATGGACCACGGTGGGCGGGGCGTCGTCGGCCGGCCACCAGGACGGGCGCGACCAGTGCATGACGGCACCTTCGCGGTAGGGGATGCCCACCAGGTCGCCGACCTCCATCTGCCCGAGGCGCAGGGAGGCGTAGCGCCAGTTGTCCTCGCGGCACACCTGGATGATCCCGGCGGTCTTGCCGACGCCGCGGTGCCCGACGACACACGGCGTCAGATCGGTTTTTGCGAGGATCTCCCGCAGGACCAGCTTCATCTGGGCAATATTCACGCGCTTTCCCCCGGGGTGGTTGGTTTTCTGATCATAGCCGCAAATGGCGTATGCTTCAAGTCCGCAGACGTTTTTTTGCGGGCCGTTCGGGAAACGCCTTATCATGGAAGACAAAGTGTGGTATAGACAAGGGAATTTCAGGCAGTCGTGCGCCGGGGGGAACAGTCATGGGTGAGCGGGGGCGGCGCCTTACATACAGCGGCAAGTCCTTGCTGCTGCTGGCCGCTCTGATCGCAGCCGCTTTCGCCGGAAATTTCTTCTCCCTGCGCCTGCTCGCCGGTTTCAACTTCCTGTTCGGCAGCATCGCGGTACTTCTGACGGTCCGCCTGTTCGGCATCCGCTGGGGCCTTGCGGCCGGGCTGGCGGCCTCGTTATGGACCATCCCGCTCTACGGGCATCCCTATGCGGTGATCTGGCTCTGTGGCGAACCGCTCTTTGTGGGCTGGCTGTTGCACAAGGGGAAGAGGCGCAACATCCTCCTCTACGACGCCTGCTATTGGCCCCTGGTGGGGGTTCCCCTGGTATGGCTCTTCTTCCGGCACGCCATGCAGGTTTCGGTGCTGGGAACCGTGGCCGCCATGCTGACCTACTGGGTGGTGGGCATCGCCAACGCGCTGGTCGCCAGCCTCCTGTTGACCTACATCCCCCGCATCGCTCCGCTGTACGGCCTGGACATGCCCCGCACCATACCGATCCACCACCTCATCTTCAACATCCTGATGGCGGTGGTGCTGATACCGTCCATCGTGGTCATGGTCATCCACGGCAAGGGGGCTGAGGGACGCTACCTCCAGGAAATGTACCGGGATATCGACGGCAGCCTGAAGGTCGCCGGCTACGAGACCCGTCTCAAGCTCCGGGAGCTGGCCGCGAACTCCGGTGAAGCCGTGCCGCGCGGCACGGAAGTCGCCGGAACCCTGCGGGGCATTCTCCTGGACGCGCGGGGCGGGCGGCCGTGGCGCGTCATCCTGGTGGACGATGCCGACCATGTCATCGCCGCCACCGACAGCGCTCCGGGGGGCACGCCAAAGTACGATTCCTGCCGCAACGGCTCGCTGGAACAGGTAGGGGAGAGCGGCATCTACCGCTGCCTGCCCACGGCAGACCGGCCCGTACCGCTCCTGCAGCGGATGCACGATGCGACCTTCCTGCGCCGCGCCCCCCTGGCGGGCACCACCTGGAGCATGGTGGTGGAATCGCCGTTTGCGCCCTACCAGCGGGCGCTGCTCCACGATCATGTCAAGTCGCTCTTGATCGTGCTCGGCCTGAACATGTTCGTCCTGGTCATCTCCCTCTCCCTGTCCCATCGCCTGGCCGCCCCTCTCTACCGGCTGTCCCAGGTGACGACCGACCTGCCCAAGCGCCTGCTGCGGGAAAACATCAGCGCGTGGCCGGAGAGCATGGTCAGCGAGATCGACCAGCTGATCGGCAACTTCAAGGTCATGGCCATCGCCCTCAGCCAGCGTTTCCAGGAGATCACCTACACCAACGAGACCCTGGAGCACCACGTTGCGGAGCGCACCGGGGAGTTGACCCGGGCCAACGAGGAGCTGCAGAGGGAGATTGCCGAGAGGAAAACGACCGAACGCCAGCGGGATCACCTGATGGAGGAACTGGTCAACCAGCTCCGCTTTCTGCAAACCCTCATCGATACCATCCCCAATCCGATCTTCTACAAGGATGCCGATGGCATCTACCAGGGGTGCAACCGGGCCTTCGAGGAAAGCTGGGGGCTGGCCCGGGACGGCATTGTGGGCAAGACGGCCCACGACCTGTTCCCCACGCGTGAGGCGGAGATCCTCCAGGCCGCCGACCGGGAGCTGTTCGCCCTGGGGGGGGTCCAGGTCTATGAAGAGCAGATCCGCTACAGCGACGGCCAGATGCACACGGTCATCATCTACACGGCCACCTACGACGATATCAACGGCATCCTGGGCGGCCTGGTGGGAACGGCCATCGACATTTCCGTGCGCAAGAAGGCGGAGAACGAGCGGGACCGCCTGATGGTGGAGCTGCAGAAAAAGAACAAGGAACTGGAGGGGATCGTCTATGTGGCGTCCCACGACCTGCGCTCGCCCCTGGTCAATGTGCAGGGATTCAGCCGCAAGCTGGCCAAGAACTGTGCCGAACTGGACGAGTTCATGGCCGGGCTGGTCCTGGACGAGGCCCAGCGGGCCCGTATCGAGCCCATATTCAGGGAAACCATCCCCAGGGCCCTCGGGTTCATCACCCGGAGCATCGAGAAGATGGACAGCCTGTTGAACGGCCTGCTGCGGCTCTCCCGCCTGGGGAGAACGGCGATCTGCTTCGAAACCCTTGACATGCGCCAGTTGTTATCAAATATTATTGCTTCCATAACCTACCAGATCGAATCCGCAGGGGCGCGGGTCGAACTGGCCCTGCTTCTGCACCCCTGCGTCGGGGACAGCGTCCAGGTTACGCAGATATTCAGCAATCTGCTGGATAACGCCCTGAAATACCGCTCTGCCGCCCGTCCCCTGGTGGTGCACGTCGCAAGCGAAGCGTTCGACGAGGGGGTGCGCTATTGCGTGGAGGACAACGGCATCGGCATCCCCCGCGACCAGCAGGAGAAGATCTGGGAGATCTTTCACCGCCTCAATCCGGGGGATACCCAAGGGGAAGGGCTGGGGCTGACCATGGCGCGCCGCATCGTCGATCGCCTGGGGGGCTCCATCTGGGTGGAGTCGGAACCGGACGCGGGCAGCCGCTTCTATGTCGTCCTGCCGTGCGCACCCAAAACTGACGATCATATGACCGCAGGAGCATGAGATGATCAATGACGGGTTCAAGAAGGAAGTCATCATCCTGATTGCCGAGGACGATGACGGCCACGCCGAGCTGATCCAGGACAACCTGCAGGAGGCGGGCCTCAGAAACCCCATCATCCGGTTTCGCAACGGCCAGGAAGCCCTGGACTTCTTCTACGGCGGGGCGGATGGCCACGGGCCCCGCTGCGAAAAGGGGCAGGCCTATATGATGCTCCTGGACATCCGCATGCCCAAGGTGGATGGCGTGGAGGTGCTCCGCCAGATCAAGTCCGACCCGGAATTGAAGAACATGCCGGTAATCATGCTGACCACCACCGACGACCCCCGGGAGATCCGCACCTGCTATGGCCTGGGATGCAGTTGCTACGTCACCAAGCCGGTGGATTACCAGAAATTTGCCGAAATGCTGAGCAGGCTGGGGCTGTTCCTGCTGGTGGTGCAGGTGCCGGACCTGGACGGGGCGTAGGCAATACAATCTTTAAACGGCAGTCAGGCCACTGAGCCACAAAGGCACAGAGAACATCACGGAGTTTTATGCTAAGATGATTCGCCGAAACGGAGGATTATCAATAAATTCTTAAGGATGTAACATTCGTTTTTGTTGCCTTAGTGTCTCTGGTACTCGGTGGCAAATATTTTTCAGGACTACTTAATTTCTGGAGGAATCTGCTATGTGCGGAATTGTTGGCTATATCGGCGGGCAGGAGGCAACGCCGATCATACTGGAAGGGCTCAAGAAACTGGAATACCGTGGCTACGATTCGGCGGGCATCGCCACCCTGGCTGACGGCGAATCGGGCGTCCGGCGCAGCGAAGGCAAGCTGTCCAACCTGGAAAAACTGTTGCGCCAGCAGCCGCTCTCCGGCGTGATCGGCATCGGCCACACCCGCTGGGCTACCCACGGCCGCCCCTCGGAGATCAACGCCCATCCCCACAAGGCAGGCCCGGTCATCGTGGTGCACAACGGCATCATCGAAAACTACCTGCCGCTCAGGGAGGCGCTCAAGCAGGCCGGCCATGTCTTCAAGAGCGAGACCGATACCGAAGTCATCTCCCACCTGGTGGACGAAAAGCTCAAGGGGACCTCCGACTTCGTGCTGGCGGTCCGGCAGGCCCTGGCCGAACTGCGGGGCGCCTACGCCGTGTGCATCCTCAATGAGCGCGAACCGGGCACCCTGATCGCCGCCAAGCTGGGGTCCCCCATGGTGGTCGGCCTGGGGGAAGGGGAGTTCTTCGTCGCCTCGGACATCCCCGCCATCCTGGCCCATACCCGGGAGATGGTCTTCATGGAGGACGGGGAAATGGCCGTGTTCCATGCCGGCACGGCCGCCTTCTCCACCATCGCCGGCAGCCACCTGGACAAGAAGGCGCGGCACATCGACTGGTCGCCGCTCATGGCCGAAAAGGGGGGGTACCGGCACTTCATGCTCAAGGAGATCCACGAACAACCCCGGGCCGTGCGCGACACCATCGCCGGGCGGCTTTTGGAGGATGAAGGGGATGTGTACCTGGAGGATCTGAAGTTCAGCGACGAACAACTGGCGGCCGTGAAGCGGATCGTCATCGTGGCCTGCGGCACTTCCTGGCACGCCGCCCTGGTGGGCAAGTTCTACATCGAGGGGTATTGCCGCATCCCGGTGGAGATCGACATCGCCTCGGAATTCCGCTACCGCAGCCCGGTCATCGACGGCGATACGCTGGTGATGGTCATCTCCCAGTCCGGGGAAACCGCCGACACCCTGGCGGCCCTGCGGGAGGCCAAGTCCCACGGCGCCATGAACCTGGCCATCTGCAACGTGCTGGATTCGTCCATTGCCCGGGAATCGGCCGGCGTGGTCTACACCCATGCCGGTCCCGAGATCGGGGTGGCCTCCACCAAGGCCTTCGTCACCCAGCTCACCGCCCTCTACCTGTTCACCATCCGGCTGGGGCGGGCCGTCGGCGCCATCGACGCCGCCACCGGCCGGCGCATGATCGCCTCCCTCAAGAAGGTCCCGGCCCTGCTGGAGGAAGCCCTCAAGCTCAACGCCGATACCGAGCGCATCGCCCGCAAGTACATGAACGCCCGCGACTTCCTCTACCTGGGACGGGGCAAGAACTTCCCCATTGCCCTGGAGGGAGCGCTCAAACTCAAGGAGATCTCCTACATCCACGCCGAAGGCTATCCGGCCGGCGAGATGAAGCACGGCCCCATCGCCCTGATCGACGAGGATATGCCGGTGGTCATGCTCGTCCCGGAGAACAGCGCCTTTGAAAAGACCCTGTCCAACATGGAGGAGGTCATCGCCCGCAACGGCCGGGTGATCGCCCTGTGCAGCGAAGGCGATCATGAGGTCAAGACGCGGGCAGAGGATACCATCGAAATCCCCCGCATCGACGAGGACCTGGACCCGTTCCTGCTCTCGGTGCCGTTGCAGCTTTTGGCGTATCACATCGCCGTGTTGAAGGGGACCGACGTGGACCAGCCGAGGAATTTGGCAAAATCCGTTACTGTGGAGTAGGGAGAGGATTTTGGTGGTGATTGATGAATTTGAAAAATAATGCTGGCTACTAATAAATAGCGTCGGCTACTGCATTGAAAACTGAAGGGGTCTCACTTGAGGCCCCTTCAGTTTTCGCGAAACGCGGAACGGGCTGTTGAATTTCCCTTTCTTCAACAACGGCCTTGATCCTGATGGGTGACTGGTGCAGCAAAGGCTGGCATCGAAAAGAATGAAATAACGGCAATGGTAACGATGGCGGTAACTATCAACAAGGCCAGGAAAACCTTTTTCTAGCAGTGAGGAAGTTTGTGCCATTGACAGCAGCCCTTTAATGGGTGACTCCACATGATTTCCTCTGTGGTGAATTCGCATTCTCAACATAACCCACGTTTGCAAGGGGTAGGCCATCAATTTTCAACTGTCAGCCATCATGGCTAAAGGCCATTCGGATTTCACGGCCTTGCAAGGATAAGGACGTTAATCTTGTTTCCTTGTCCGGATTATGATATAAATACAGCTTAGTCTTCCTAGAAACAAAAGCATCAACAAATCTCACCATGCGACACAAGGGTGCTTTTCAAGCTTCCAAATCGGCAATTGCGTGCGGGGTTTGGCTTCGAGAGAGGGCCGCACGTGGCTCGGAAACGGGAGTGAAAAGGCGACCTCAAGCAGGTCGCTTTTACATTAAAATGGATGATCTAATTTACTTTCGGACACCTAATTCAAAGATATCCTATCTATCCCGAACCTTAAAAGATGGCCCAGAAAAAGATCTCGTTGAAGAATTTATTTCTATTCAGAAACAAAAACTGTCGTCAAGCTCCCGGCACGGCTATACCCTTTTCATAGAACCAAAGCTTGATGTTGGGTTTCCAGATGTTGTTATTGTAAGGTTCTCACGCTCGGTTATGGCTAAATGGTCACCATCGAGGATGCCACTTGACCTGACGTCATTGAAGATACTCAGTCACCTCTTTTATGCAGGCCCAATTTCAATAGATAAACTCAAGACTGATCTTGGCTTTGTAGACCCAGTTTTAGGTCAAAGGCTGAACTCTCTTCAAGAAGCAAAGCTAATATACAGAAAAGGCGATTTGTATAGGGCATACTCATTCCGTGAAACATTTGCAGTCAGAGAGGTTATTGCAATTGAGGCAAAAATGTCTGATATTTTTGGCGCAATTTGTCAGGCATCAAAAAACAAATGGTTTGCAACTTCATCTTACATTTTAACTCCAAGCCTAAGACCTACCCCTAGAGTCGCTTCACGCTGCGGTGATCTTGGTATTGGAATTTACGGACTGAAGCGACTTGATTTTACTGAGATATTGAGACCACGTCCTCATGAACTGCCAAAATCATATGTAACTCTTTTGCTTAACGAATGGATTGGCAGGAAAATTTTTGATGGCTCTGGAGTTTAATCAATGGCACTGCCCACTGAACCAGAAATCCTCGCCTCAATTCCGACTCTCAGCAACTTGACCCTCCTAAAAACCTGCGGCCAAAAAGCCGTTTACCGCGGAAATGACGATCGCTTCGGCGAGGTAGTTGTCAAAGTCATACTAAGCCAAACAGCTGATGAACGGACGAAACGCGAAATTGATGTAGCCCAGGCAAACAACATTGCATATGTCCCGAAGATACATGCGCATGGAGAAATAAGACACTCGTCGGGAATGAATTACTACCTTATGGAGCAATACATCGATGGAGGGTCCCTTGAGGATTTCTACTTAAGTGGCCGTAAGCTGTCCTTTCCGCAGTCCATCCTTCTTCTGGAAACCTTACTAACCCTAGCTGTCGCATGTGAGAAGTTACATATCGTTCACCGCGATCTGAAGCCTGGGAATATACTGTTCGATTCCAAAGGTATTTTTTGGGTCATTGACTTCGGCATCGCTCGACACCTTGACCTCCCCTCCATAACTGGATCGGCAGATGCCTTTGGCCCTCACACCGCTGGATATGCCCCCCCGAACAGTTTAGGAACATCAAAGACGACGTAGACATACGAGCCGACCTCTTTTCCATTGGGGTTGTCATATATGAGGCTCTAACAGGGGGTAATCCTTTCCGTGAAGGCGCGAGGAATGCTCTGGAGGTTCTTTACCGCACTGAAAGTGTTATCCCTGTGCCTCCTACTATTCCTGAAGATACTAATGGAATGCTCGCACAGTTTGTTACTCTAATGATGAACAAGTTTATTTCTCGCAGACCAAAGACAGCTGCTGAAGCTTTAAAATGGTATAGTTCTTTTAAACAGACACTAAAAATGTGAGGTCTCCGATATGCAAATGCTCCTTCAGTTTGGCTACGGGATGATGACACATTGCAAAGAACTCATAAAAGAATGGGGCAATGGAACAGTAATTTTAAGCCCTCGTGACTTAACATCTGAGCAGATGGTACAGCTATCAAAAGATCTGAAAAAGGTCGGCGGTGGTGTTTGTCTTGATCCTCAGTTTTATGATCCGAGAGCTGATCACCCTCGATTGACGGACCATGATTTTTGGCCCGAGTCTTATGAGACCAGTTCGTTTTTAGACCGGGGCATCGATCAGCTTCTTATCGACCTCAAAAGTATAAATACCTCGACAAACACAGACTTTTATATACTCCCCGGACTGTTTTACCAATTCGGAAAGGATGAGTGGTTTATAGCGCAAGATGCGATTATTAAAAAAGGTGTGCGGGTCTTGAATGACAAAGAAACTTTCGCAACCATTGCGCTATCGTCAGATGTCGTAAGAGATGAGTCGAAACTTGAGCAGATTCTGAGTTCTGCGGAGACGTGGCCTGTTGATGGTTACTACGTGGTGCCCGAACATCCTTCATCTCAATACTTGGTTGAGGATCCGATTTGGCTCTCTAACCTTCTCGCCTTTCTTGCTGGACTCAAGCTTCTAGAGAAAAAAGTCATTCTTGGGTATGCCAATCATCAAATGCTAGCTGCTGGCCTAGCAAATGTGGACGCTATTGCTTCGGGCACATGGCTGAATGTGAGGTCTTTCTCTGCTAAAAAATTCAGCCAAGCAGAGGAAGGGACAACTAGTCGAAGGGCGACTTGGTACTATTGCCCGCACAGCTACTCTGAATACAAAATTCCTTTTCTTGATATCGCACATCGCTCTGGCATTCTAGACCAGCTCAAGCCTATCAATGGTATGGCAAATGATTTCTGCTCGCCCCTTTTTACAGGAGCCATACCTTCTTCCGTTGCATATACTGAATCTAAATCCTTCAGGCATTATCTGGACACCCTACGCAAGCAATCTTTGACCGCTAAACTTGCATCTTTTGATGACACTGTGAATGCGTATAATATGAGACTGGACAGTGCCAGTGACTTCATTTCCACCTTCCATCGTCATGGTGTCCGTGGGCAGGACAGGGATTTCGCACCCTTTATAGACATCAATCGTGCCGCAATTAGCCAGCTCATTAGGTCTCGTGGTTTAGCCCTCTCAATGTCCTGGAACTAGTATGTTTTTCTTTGCTACGGATATTGGTAGAAGGCGCAGCAATAATCAGGACGCCGTTTTAATAAGTGAAGATGATAAGGTTGTGGTGTTAGCTGATGGAATGGGCGGCCATAGTTGTGGTGAGATAGCAAGCAATTTGGCCGCTGATGTTGCATTTTCCTCCATCTGCAACGAATTGTCAAAACTACGCCATTCGGCTAATGACAGGGTCTTTGAGGTCCTATTAAATGCCGGTGACAATGCCAACAATGCTGTTATAACACACTCCAGTGCTTTTCCTGAGTGTTCACAAATGGGGACAACTCTGGTTGAAGCCATAATAATCAAAAACAAGTTATACCTTTACAACATTGGAGACTCTAAGTGTTTCTTGCTTCGTGGTAGTTTGATGCAGCTCACTGAAGATCATACTATCGCCAACATGCTCAAAAGACACGGGACTTCACCGCTTAACATACCGTCAAATGCCCATCATGCTCTAACCCAAGCCATTGGGCTGAACGAGACTCTTTTCCCGGCAACAAATATAATTTCGTTAAGAAAAAATGATCTTTTGCTGTTCTGTACTGACGGCCTAACAGACGCGCTGAACAACCGTGAACTCACAAACATACTTCTTCTCCCAATAACTATACAGGAAAAAGGTCATCTGCTAATTGAAAAGGCAAATGCCGCAGGTGGGCATGATAATATCACCTTAGTGATCTATCACCATGGTTAGACGTATTTGGGGAAAAGAGGAGGGGCAGGCCGGCGACTCGCTACACATCCCCGTCATTTTAGCCTCTCCTGTCACGATAACGCAATGGAAACCTTCGGGGTCAACTTTGACACTTGAACATTTGACCGGTGTTGACGATAAAATCGACTTGAATGTTTAAATGTCAAAGTTGACCCCCTTCGCGCCCTTTCCCTGCCAAGACGCCATGCCGCGTAGCGGCTTCGGCATGAGCCGAAAAAAGTGAAAAAATAGTTTGAACAAACAGCGTATGTGATATATCATTGGTATATATCAAGGGGGCTTTATGAATAGAGTCGCTAAAATATTCCAAAACGGCCGGAGCCAGGCAGTACGCCTCCCAGCAGAATTCCGTTTTTCCACTCATGAGGTCTTTATCGAACGCCAGGGGGACGCCATCGTACTCAGGCCCAAGCCCGAGAGTTGGGACGACTTTTTTGCCCGGCCGTCCAAGGTACCGGCTGACTTTCTTGCCGACCGGAAAGACGTGCCGCCTGAAGCAAGAGAGCTGTTTTGATGCGGTATATGCTCGATACCAACATATGCAGCTACATCCTCAAGAGCCATCCTGCGGCGGTCAGGCAGAAGTTTGAAGAGGTCGGCCCCGAAAACATCTGTATATCCTCAATCGTCCTCGCCGAGCTGTACTACGGCGCGGTCCGGCACCCAAAGGGCGTTGTTATCCGCCACGAGATTGACGATTTCGCGGCCAGGTTGATCGTGTTGCCGTGGGATGAAGCGGCTGCCGATCACTATGGGGCGATCCGGGTGTCTCTGGAGAAGGCTGGTACCCTCGTAGGAGCGATGGATATGCTGATAGCGGCGCACGCCAAAAGCTGCGGCGCCACACTGGTGTCCAACAACCTGCGGGAATTCGACCGGATCAAAAGCCTGGAAACGGCTAATTGGGCATAACGAGATGCAACCTGCCTGAAATCAAGTTCTCTCGTGAAATGGGTCGCGCATGTTTGCGGCCCATTTTATTGGCCTTCTCCCCAAAGAACAGACCGGTTCTCGCGGAGAACGTCATGACTACATTTACAGATGAGGTGGCGGTAACAGGATGAAAAAGGAAAAGAGCCGTTCGGTGATCATCGCCCGCCAGGAACATGGGGTCTCCCGCAAACTCATGAGCCCGAACGCCCTGCGCACCCTCTACCGCTTGAGAGATAACGGCTTTTTCGGCTATCTCGTCGGCGGCTGTGTGCGTGACCTCCTGCTCGGCCGGGAACCAAAGGATTTCGACGTGGTAACCAACGCCACCCCGTCCGAGGTGAAGCGGTTGTTCCGCAACTGTCGCCTTGTCGGGCGGCGTTTTCGCCTTGCGCACATCCATTTTCAGGATGAGGTCATCGAGGTGGCGACCTTTCGGTCCCAGGTTTCGAACGAGCCGGAGTCCGAGCCGAAAGAGGCAAGCGGGTCGGAGCGCCGGCAGCGGCCCCCGCGGATGCTGAAGGACGACGATGGCATGATCCTGCGCGACAACGTTTACGGCACCCCTGAAGAGGATGCCCTGCGCCGTGACTTCACCATTAATTCGCTTTCCTACAATATCGCCGATTTCTCGATCATTGACTACGCTGGAGGCCTCGCCGACCTCAACGCCGGCATCGTCCGCACCATCGGCGATCCCGCTGTCCGCTTCCAGGAAGACCCGGTACGAATGCTGCGGGCGGTGCGGTTTGCCGCCCAACTCGCTTTCACCATCGAGGAACATACCCTGAAGGCGCTGGTTGCCGCCACTGATACCATTGTCAGGGCTGCACCGCCGCGCCTCTACGACGAGGTGCTCAAGCTCTTCCTCTCGGGGGCGGGAGCAACGTGTTACGGACTCCTCCGCCAGACCGGGCTTTTTGCTGCGCTTTTCCCTTGTTTCTCGAACTGGCTCAACGCCGAAAGCGAAGGCTTTCCCCACGCCCGGTTCGGGGAAATGCTCTGCCAGGTCGATTCCCGTATCCAGCAGGGGGGCATGGTCTCCCCGCCGCTCCTCCTGGCACTTCTTTTTGGTGAGTACATTGACGGGAAGGCAGCGCATTTCCGCCGACAGGGTGTGCCCTGGCAGCAGAGCGTCAACGCGGCGGTTGCGGAGTTCATGGGCGAAACCTGCCCGATCGTTATGATCACGAACCGCGTCGGACTGGCGCTCCGCGACATCATCAGCCAGCAGATGCGCCTGAAAAAGATCCCCGGTCGCCGGCCGGAGTCGTTCATCGCCCGTCACGATTTCAATGACATCGTCGATTATTGCCGGGCAACATGCGGCGGCACAAGGGATGTCGTCAAACAGCTCGACTGGTGGGCGGCCCGGGCAATGCAGCAGGCGTCGGTGTCTCTTCCTTCCAGGCTCACCGAAGAAGCCGGGGCGCCGCAACGAAAGAGGAGGAAACGCCGCCGGCGGAATCCGCAGGTGAAAAACCGGACGGAAGGGGTATAATGAAAGCGGGGTCAAAGCCAAGATCTCGATGAGAAGTTAGATGCCGATCCAGGAACAATGTTTCCGTTCGGGTCACAAAAGTACTTCAATACATGGTCAATTGTTTTGGCCTTTTTCCCGTAGGCTGGTTGTCATCACATACAGAGGTGTTACAAAGGAATTATCATGCGATATGTAATTTGCCTGTCCCTGGCGGCGGCTTTATTCCTCGCCGCTGCCGGCACCGCCTGCGCAGCAGGCGCCGCCGTTGGCTATGGTGTTGAACTTGAAGGCTTCCCCTATCCCTACGCCGTCGAGCATTACCGGTTTGCCTCCCAGGGGCGCGACCTCCAGATGGGGTATATGGACGTCAGGCCCAAAGGCAAGCCCAACGGACACACGGTGGTGTTGATGCATGGGAAGAACTTTTGCGGTGCCACGTGGGAGGCCACGATTGCCGTCCTGGCCGACGCGGGATACCGGGTCGTCGCCCCTGATCAGATCGGCTTCTGCACCTCCACCAAGCCGGCGTATTACCAGTACAGTTTCCAGCAGCTTGCCGCCAACACCATGGCGCTGTTGAAGCACGTGGGTGTGTCCCGTTCCATACTGGTCGGCCACTCGACCGGGGGGATGCTGGCGACCCGCTTTGCCTTGATGTATCCGGAGGCCGTGGAAAAACTGGTCATGGTCAACCCCATCGGGCTGGAAGACTGGAAGGCACTGGGCGTGCCGAGCCGGACCGTGGACCAATGGTATGAGCGGGAGCTGAAAATCTCGGCCGCCGGCGTGCGCCAGTACGAGAAGTCGGTCTATTACGGCGGGCGCTGGAAAGCGGAATACGACCGCTGGGTGGATATGCTGGCCGGGCTCAATCAGGGGCCGGGGCACAAGGCGGTGGCCTGGAATTCGGCGCTCATCTACGACATGATTTTCACCCAGCCGGTGGTGTACGAATTCCCGCTGCTGAAGGTGCCCACCACCCTGATGCTCGGCGATGCCGATACCACCGCCATCGGCAGCGACATCGCCCCGCCCGGGGTGAAGGCGAAGATCGGCCGCTACAAGCTATTGGGCAGGGAGGTCATCAAGACCATTCCCCACGGCCGCTTGATAGAGTTCCCCGGTTTCGGGCATGCGCCGCAGATTGAAGACCCGGCAATGTTCCACAAGGCCCTGCTCGATGAACTGGCGGGCGTAACAAACTAGGCGGCGGCGATGGCCAGCCGTTCGCTGCTTCGGTTTGCGGTGCAGACCGGCGATACTGAAAGAACAAAGGGGTTCCGCACGGCCCCCTTTGTTCTTGGCCGGATGGCATCCCCATGATGCGTCCCGGAAGATCTCTCCGTCTGGTTCTCGTGGTTCTGGCGACGCTCCTCGTCCCCGCCGGCGCCGGCTCGCCGGTCCGGCTCAGGATCAACACCAGCCATGGGCTGGAAAACGCCCTCGGGGCGGTGAAGGATGCCGGCCTGAGCGTAACGACGGACGTGATCGTCACCCCGTCGTCGGAATTCAACGGGCGCCCCTTTCTCCCCCCGGGCAAGCTTGCCCTCGATGCCCGGTCGGCCCAGGCGACCATCATGTCGTCCAGTTTTTCGGGCTGGGATTATCTCTTCGACCCCCTCTCGTATCAGATGTTATCGAAAAACGGCCTTGTGCACGTCTACGCGTATGAGCCGAGGAAGGCCCAGCCCATCGGCGCCCCCCCTCCGGCGGTGTTCGTCACCGTGAATATTTATGGCGGAAAAACGGGCGACGGCATCGAGTTCGGCGTCCCCCGGGGTACATGGGGGGGCAGGGGCAGGACGGCACCCCCTCGGGGGTCACGGCGCAACTGGCAGGCCTCATGGCAAGCCTCAGGTATCGGCATCCCGACTGGAACTGGTTCGACATCAAGGCGGCCCTGCGGGCGACGGCCTCCAACTTTCCGGAGGGCTACGACCCCCGGAAGTCGGGCTACGGCGCCATTGATTACCGCGCGGCCAACGCCTTGACCGATGCGGGCCGTTTCCCGCTGTTCCCTCCGGCGGCCCTGATGCGCATCGCCAAGGACAACACGGTGATCTTTGCCGTCAATTCCTTCAAACAGTCGCGCAGGGTGGCGGACGTCCTGTTCCGGTTCCGGGAGCGCCCGGCACCGACCCGGCGGGAGCTCTCCCTGGAGGAGCTGCACGCCATGGGGGGACAACTGCTGTTCGCCGGGGATAATTCGGAAAGGACCAACTCCTTTGCCCTGCGCCTGGCAAACGATGCGCCGGTCTACTTTGTCTGGCTGACCAGGGACGCCGGGGGAAGGCATTCCCGCATCGAGCCCTATTCCATACTCGGCCCGGTCCGGTTCGCTCCGCACGACGGACCGCCCTACGGGCCGCTCCGTGCCCCTGCGCCTCCGGCGACAGCGAAATGAGGGGGGCGGCGAGGGTGGTCACGGTGGGAAAATAACGCTATTTCATGGATATAATGGACGGGAAGAGCATTTTAGTATTGCCGAATGGACACGGCTGTGCGATAACCACTTGAAATATCGTGCGAGTTGGCATCACGTCCGTGCCGCTTGCCGATGGGCACCGGCAGCTACTCTCAATTGCAAGGAAAATGCCGCGGATATATTATGGAAAGCCGACTCGTCCCCCGCCACAGCTCCGACCTGCTGCCGGACTCCCTGTCCACGGTCCTGCTCGTATTGCCCGACAGGTTCGAGATCGAAACGCAGCTCGTGGATATCAGCAGCCAGGGGATGAAGCTCTCCATCCCCCCGACCGCCGTCCCCCTGGCCATCCCCCGAAAAGCCGAGACCGTCGAGGTGGTCTTCCGCGCCTCGGGCCTGCGGGTTACCTGCCGTTGCATCTACTCCTCCTACAACCCGGACGGCAGCATCTCCATGGGGATGTACGTCTTTGACCCGGGGCAGCAGGACCGGTTGCGCACCCTCCTCGCCGAAATCCCGTAATCCCGCCGCCAACCACACCCGGCACCGCACCGTGCGGTTGGGGGGAGGGGGTCCGCACGGGACGCTAAGTGCCGACCGCCACCAGGATGCTGCACGGAGCCCGCTCCAGAAGGGATATGCCCACCGATCCCTTCCACCAGCGCGAGGCGAAGGATGTCTGCTTCCGGTGCCCCAGCACGATCAGGTCCACCCCCAGTTCGGCCGCCAGACGGCAGATCTCTTCCACCGGCTCCCCGCAGGCCAGGTGGCCATAAGCGCTGTACCCCCCCTCGCGCAGCAGGGCGACCCCATCGTCGATGGTCTCCCGGATGCGTTGCCGTTCATCCTCCATGACCGTGTCCGGGACGAAACCCTCGGCGAGAAATACTCCCGACGGTACCCGCATGACCGCCAGCAGGTGGGTTTCCGCGCGGAGCAGGTGGGCGATGTCGGCGCATTCGAGCAGGGCCACCCGCCCCTCCTCGGTGCCGTCATAGGCGAGCAGGATCTTTTTGTGCATGATGGTCTCCTTTCCTTTGCATGAACCATGCGGGTAGAAGCGCCAGCCCAAAGATCACGGCAACAGCCAGGAACGAGTCCTGGAAGCCGGCTATGCGGGCCTGCAGGTGTAGGGATTGCAGCAGCTGCGCAGGGGGGGGATTGCGCCCTTCAGCTGCATCTGCACGGCTTCGAGGGAAGCGGCAGTCCGCCAGTCCAGAAACGACGATACCATGGTGACCCCGAATGCGCCACCCAGTTGGCGTACGAAGTTGACCGCCCCCGATCCCTGGCCGAGCAGTTCCGGCTTCAGGGTCTGGACCGCGCCCGCGTTCAGGGCCGGGATGACCAACCCGAGGCCGAGCCGCCCCAGGACGATCCACCACGCCATGGTCTGGAACGCGGTCGTGCCGCTCACTCCGGCGAAGAGGCAAAACGAGACGCCGAAACAGGCCAGGCCGGCAATGACGATGCCGTGGGCCGAATATTTATCGGTAAGGCGCCCCGCAATGGTGATGGCTCCCGCCAGTACCACCCCTCCCGGAAACAGCAGCAGGCCCGACCGTATCGGTGTGTAGTGGCAGATAGTCTGCACGAAGAGCGGTATCAGGTAGGTGGAGCCGTAGATGCCCATGCCGTAGGCGAATGAGACGGCCGCCGCCGCGCTGAACTGCCGGTTGGCGAAGATGCGCAGGTTCAGCAGGGGATGGCGGCACGCCAGTTCCCGCCAGGCAAAACCGAGGCATGCCAGGGCGGCGGCCGCCGACAACGACAGCGCCGGTGCCGAGTTCCACCCTGTTCCCCGCCCCGTTGCCAACCCGGCCAGGAGCGAGGTCGTGAAGGCGGCCAGCAGGGCAAACCCGGGCCAGTCGAAGGCGGGGCGCTCCTCGGAGCGGTCCCGGCCGACGAGGAAAAAGGGGGCCATGACGGCACCGAGCAGGCAGAAGGGGAGCACCACGAAGAAAACGGCGCGCCAGCCGAAATAGTGGGCCAACAGGCCGCCGAGGGCCGGCCCGATGGCGGGCGACAACACAACCCCCAGACCGTAGATGCCCATGGCCCGCCCCCGTTGGTTGGCGGGGAAAACCTGAAAGATGGCGATCATGGCCAGGGGCTGGATGATCCCCCCCGCGGCCCCCTGGATGATCCGGGAGACGATCAGCACGGAGGCGCTGTCGCTCAGCCCCCCCACCAGCGACAGGGCGATGAACAGTATGATGGCGGCCAGGTAGGTCCGCCGCTGTCCGAAGGCCCTGACACACCACGACGTCATGAGCATGGTCGTGGCCATGGCGGCGAGGAAGCCGGTGGAAAGCCATTGGGCGCGCCCCTGGCCCATGTGGAAGGCCGTCATGATATCCGGTATGACCACGTTGACGATGGTGGTGGCGAGCACCATGGAGGTGGTGCCGAGCATCACCGTCAGGACCACCAGCCAGCGGTACCACCGGCCGTATCGTCGGAACATGCCTTCGAGCGCGGCCGTTTCTGTAGGCTTGGCGTTGCCGTTGTTCAGTGGCCCCCCGTGGCCGGGGGGCGTTCTTTCGTTATTCAAGGTTGCTCCAGACTTTGTTGAGGGTGCCCTTGAGGCTTGCCAGTTCCCGTTCCGATATCCCCCGGCACGCGTCTTCCCGTACCTGCCGGCTGATGGCCATGAGCCGCTCCAACAGGCGCCGGCCCGCATCGGTCAGGTGGATGTGCAGGGCGCGCCGGTCCGCCGGACTGTCGCTCCGGCTGATCAAGCCCTTCTGCTCCAGCTTGTCGAGGATGCGCGTCGTGTTGGGCTGATCCTTGAAGATCCGGTCCGCCAACTCCTTCTGGGTCAGGCCGTCCTGCTCCCCGAGCCGGTACAGCGCGACCCACTGCTCGGGCGTTACGTCGCAGGGCTTGAGGCGGCGCCCCAATTCGTTCTTATAGCGCATGGAAGTCCTGGTGATGATGAAGCCCAGGGTCTCGTCGAGTGGTTGATCCAACATGGCGCCTCCCGTAATATCTTATGACAATACTTGTCATGACAATTATTGTCAAGGTCGCCGTGCGCTTGTCCGGCACTCCCGGCCGGTGCGGGGTGTTGCGCTTTTTTTACATTTTTGTTTTTGGAATTGCCGCTGTTTGAGCTATTCTGGCAGCGTTTTGCAGCACAGCACAAAGAGGTGGCGTATGAGTGTGGTTTCACGACAGATGATTGTCATCCCCCTGATGATGGCGGCAGCCATGCTGGTTCAGCCGGTTTCCGGCCTGCCGGCGACTTCCGCCGCGGGGAGCGATTACGAGATACCCCTGAGCGAACTTAAGAAGGTGGAGAAGAAAAAAGCGAAGAAAGCGGAAACCAGGAAGCGGGCGGAACGGAAAAGGGTTCGTGCGGCTGCCCAGGAAACGACCCGCGCGGCATCGGAACCGGCTGGCGCCCCTGCTGCCCAGCCCGTCCCCGCGCCGCCGGCGCCCCGGAGCGTTGAGGCGGCCCCGGAAACGCCGGACAGCGTCCACATCAGCCACGAACCCTACAGCTACGTGGTGCCGGGCAAGCGGACCATCGTCAAGGCCGTGGTCAGCCTGGACGGGGTGCAGGCCGTTCGGTGCCGCTTCCGTGCCGGGGAAAAGGGGGGGGACGCCCTGGTGTCGATGACCAGGGCCCCAGGCAGTCAGTTCACCTACGGCGCAACCCTGCCTCCCCTGGAGTCGGGGGCCATGGCGCTCCGCTACCGTTTCATCGTGGTCGATGCCACGGGACATGAGATCCATAGCCGGGAATTCGTCACCCCCGTGAAGATCACCCCGGTCGTGCCCGGCTGGCAGCAGGACCCGGCAGGGGAACCGGTCCGGGCCGTCCTTGAGAACCCCCGGCAGCCGCTCGAGGGATTCTCGGGCGTGGTCATGGAGAACGCCGAACGGAAATGACGGCGCCGCGAAAAGAAAAAGGGGCACCCGGGCCCCTTTCGTCATGACGTCCTTCCCCTCGTATTTTCACTCCCCCGATCCTCCTGCTCCGGCAGGGGGAGGAGCCCCCTCCGTCACTGCCGCCCCCCCGCCAACACCTGGGACATCCTTTTCATGAACGCTTCCGTCGTGAACGGCTTGGCGATGAAGCTGATCTCCTCCAGCGCGCCCCCGTGGACGATCACGTTGTTGGCGTAGCCCGACATGTAGAGCACCTTCAAGCCGGGGATGAACTCCGCCAGGCATTCCCGGAGTTCCGGGCCGTTCATCTGCGGCATGACCACATCCGACACCAGCAGGTTGATGGAGCGCCCCTTGTCCCGGGCGATGGCGATCGCCGCCTCCGGCGTGTCGGCGGCATACACCACGTGGCCGTGTCCTTCCAGCAACTCCTTGACCAGTTCCATCACCATGCGGTTGTCTTCCACCAGCAGGACCGTGGCGGCGTGTATGCCGGCAACCGGGCAGGGTGCGGCCGTACAACTGGTCGGCACCGCTTCCGAGGTATGCAGCGGCAGGTAGATGCGGAAGACGCTCCCGTGGCCGACCGTGCTCTGGACGTCGATATAGCCGTTGTGCTGCTTGACGATGCCGTACACCGTGGAAAGGCCCAGGCCGGTGCCGCTGCCGGACGGCTTGGTGGTATAGAATGGTTCGAAGATGTGGGAGAGGGTCTCGTCGTCCATGCCGCTGCCGCAATCGCTGAAGGCCAGCATGGCGTACTCCCCCGGAGAGGCGCCGGGGTGCAGTTGGCAGTACTCGTCGTCCAGGATCAGGCTGCCGGTCTCTATAGTGATCAGGCCGGTGCCGTTGGTGGCGTCCTGGGCGTTGACGGCCAGATTGATCAGGACCTGTTCGATCTGGATCCAGTCGGCACGCACCGGGCAGGGGGCCTCGCTGAGCATGGTGCGGATCTCGATGCTTTCGCGGATCGTGCGCCGCAGGATATTCATGAAGTTGGTGATGATTTCGTTCAGGTCGTGGCGCTGAAAGGAGAGGGCCTGTTTCCTGCTGAAGGTGAGCAGCTGCCGGATCAGGTCTTTGGATTTGTCGGCGGCCTCCAGGATCAGGGAGGCGTAATGGGTTGACGTATCGTCGGGCTCGGATCGCATGGCGATCATCTCGGCATAGCCGTAGATCGGCGTGAGCATGTTGTTGAAGTCGTGGGCGATGCCGCCGGCCAGAAGGCCGATGCCCTCCAGTTTCTGCTGCTGCATGACCAATTGCTCCAGGCGGCGGCGCTCGGTGATGTCCTGGCCGACGCACAGCAGTTCCCGTACCTCCCCCTGGGCCGTGCAGAGCGGTTTGTTCGACCATCCGACCCAGACCCGCTCGCCGTTTTTCCGGATGTTTTCGTTTTCGTTGTAATAGTGTTCCCGCGTGGTCAGCACCACCCGGATCCTGGCCCGCATATCGTTGCCATCGCTGTCGATTTCGGGGACGATGGTGCCGATCAGGTTCCGGCCGATCAACTCGTCGCGGGGGTACCCGAAAAAGGATTGGGCGTATTCGTTGCAAAACAGGATGGTGCCGTCGAGTTGCAGCCTGAGGATGATGATGTTGGCCTGTTCCACCAGTTCACGGTACTGTTCCCTGCCCGTGCGCAACTCCTTCCCGAGGCGCCGGTTGGCTTCCAGTTCCCGGCGCAGTTCCGTTGTGCGGCGCCTGAGCCTGAGCAGCAGGGGGATGAGGCATGCCAGCGCAAGCGCTGCACCCCCGAGGCCCCAGGGGACGATCTCGTGCCACCCTTGCATCCCGGCCGTGTCGGCGCACCAGCCCGGAAGAGGCGAGAGCGCCACGACCGGCACAACCAGGGCAAGCGCGCCCGCCAGCCATTGTTTTTTCAGCGACACGGCCATTGCGAATCCTATCTGTTCCATCGGCCTTGACGGCCTTTGGGAGGGGATTCTAGTTCATGTGCCGTTGACAACGCAATAAAAAACAGAAGGTTAGCTTCTGTTATGGGGATTTGGAAGGGTTTTTCCCCCCTTCCGCCGGTTGTACAGCACCGGCAGGAGCGCGAACAGCCCCAGAAGGGCGAGCGAGCCCAGCACCCGGGGCGAGGCGATGCCGGAGAGCGAGGAGATGCCGGCCAGGCTGGCCCCGGCGTTGACATACACGAAGCCGCCGGGGATGATGCCGATCATGGTGCCGAGCACGAACGTGCGCAGCGGCAGGCGGGTCAGGCCCGCCGCCAGGTTGATCAGGAAAAAGGGGAACAGCGGCACCAGCCGCAGAAAGAGCAGGTAGTTGAAGCCGCGGGCCTCCAGTTCCCGGTTCAGGGATTCCAGCCGTGGGCCGAAGCGGTTCTGGACCGCGTCGCGCAGCAGATGGCGGGTAACCAGAAAGGCCAGGGCGGCGCCGATGGTGGCGGCAATATTGGCGTAGACCGTCCCCAGGAGCGGGCCGAAGATGGCGCCGGCGGCCAGGGAAAGGACGGCTGCGCCGGGGAGGGAGAGGGCGGCCTGGATGATGTAGACCGCCATGAAAGCGGCTGCCATGGCGGCCCGGTGGGCGGCGTGGTACGCCACCAGGCCCTGGCGGTTGGCCTTGAGGGCCTCCAGGGTCAGGAAGCGCCCCAGGTCGAACCAGAGGAACAGACCCACCCCGAGCCCGGCGGCCAGGGCGATCAGGACCTTTTTCCCTCCCATGGCGGCATCCCCCTTCAGCCCTTGGCTGCCTCGCCTTTTGCCGCCACCCGGGCGCTGAATTTGTCCAGGGTGACCGTTACGCGCTCATGGGTGCCCCTGCCGATGACGTCCACCTCGTCCCGGGCCTCGATCTCCCACACCGTGCGCTTCCCGTCCACCTGGATGCAGCGGACCCGGGCCGTCACCTCCATGCCGGGGGGCGTGGCGGCCTGGTGGGTGACATTGACCAGGGTGCCCAGGGTCCGCTCCCCCTCGTCCAGATAGGGGCGCAACGCCTCCATGCAGGCCCATTCCATAAAGCCGACCATGAAGCCGGTGGCAAAGACCTCGGGCATGTCCCGGAACAGGTCCGACTCGGGGTAGAGGAAGGGGACGGTCTTCTCCCGCGGCACCCGATAGCTGAAGGTATGTTCCAGTCCCACTGTTAGTGTCGTTTTCATGGTGTCTCACCTCGTGTTGCCTGATAATCACGGAAAAAACATCTGCCATGGAGCCGCGGGGATAGACCTTTCAAAGGATTTCGGTTTCATATCGCCTCACAATTCCCGATGTGAGAATACTTGAAAAACTCTGTGATTTCCTCTGTTGCTCGGTGGCTCCGTGGCAAAAATGCCGTTTGCAAGCGTTTCACTCAATTCCCGCCCCGCTGCCAGCGCAGCCAGCCGCCGAGTGTCCTCCTGAGGAGCGGCGTCAGGCGGGTGCGGTTATGGGCGTCGGCCAGTTTTTTGATCGCTTCGGCCTGGGTCGGGTAGGGGTGGATGGTCCGGGCGATGTCACCCAGGCCGAGGCCGCCGGTGATGGCCAGGGTGAATTCGTTGATCATCTCCCCGGCGTGGCGGGCCACGATGGTGGCGCCGATGATCCGGTCCGTGCCGGCGCGCAGGTGGACCCGGGCAAAGCCCTCGGTTTCGCCGTCCAGTACGGCCCGGTCCACCTCTGTCAGGGGGACGGTCAGGGTGGCGACCGGGATGCCCTTCTCCCGCGCGTCCCGTTCATACAGCCCCACGTGGGCGATCTCCGGGTCGGTGTAGGTGCACCACGGGATGACCAGGCCGGATGCCTTCTGCCGCCCCATGAACAGGGCGTTGGCGATCAGGATGCGGGCCAGGGCGTCGGCGGTGTGGGTGAACCTGAAGGGGAAACAACAGTCTCCGGCGGCATAGATGCGGGGATTGGAGGTTTGCAGGGTGTCGCTGATCGTTATCCCTCCCGGCCCGTGGGCGACGCCGGCCGCCTCCAGCCCCAGACCCTCCACGTTGGGGAGCCGGCCGGCCCCTACCAGGATGGCGTCGGCCGCGACCTCCATTTTCGAGCCGTGCCGTTCCAGGCGCAGTACCTTGTCGCTGCCCCGCTGTGCCACGGCCAGGACCTTCACGCCCGTCAGCAGGTCGATCCCTTCACGCGTCAGGACATTCTGCAGAATCCCGGCCGCATCCCGGTCCTCGCGCCCCATGATCTGCGGTGCCGCTTCGATCAGCGTCACCCGGCTGCCGAAGCGGGAGAACGCCTGGGCCAGTTCGCAGCCGATGGGGCCGGCGCCGATCACCGCCAGGCGGTGCGGCAATTCGGTCAGGGAGAATACGGTTTCGTTGGTCAGGTACCCGGCCTCGGCCAACCCCGGGATCGGTGGCGCGGCCGCCCGCCCGCCAGTACAGATGGCGGCCTTCTTGAAGGCAATCTCCCGCCCCTCCACCGCCACCCGGTCGCGGGCGATGAAGCTGGCCTCCCCCAGGAAAACGTCAACCCCCAGTTCATCGCGGAACCGCCGGGCCGAATCGTGGCGGCTCAAGGAGCTGCGCAGCCGCCGCATCCGCTCCATGGCCGCACCGAAGTCGAAGCCGGCCTCCGCGCCACCCCCGATGCCGAACCGGTCCCCGTTGCGCACGTCGAACAGCGCCCGCGCCGCGCGGATAATCCCCTTGGAGGGAACGCAGCCGTAGTTGAGGCAGTCGCCCCCCATGAGGTGCCGCTCCACCAGAGCCACCCTGGCGCCCAGCCCGGCCGCTCCGGCGGCGCAAACCAAACCTGCGGTCCCGGCGCCGATCACCACCAGGTTGTAACACCCGGCCGGTTGGGGGTCGGCCCAGCCGGCCGGGTGGACATTATCCCGCAGCTCCCGGTTTTCCGGGGTGTCGGGCGCCATGTCCGGCGTCCCGTTCATGGCGTTTTGTCGAACTGCATGGCCGCCGAGTTCATGCAGTAACGCAGCCCGGTCGGCGGGGGGCCGTCGTCGAAGACGTGCCCCAAGTGCGCTCCGCAGCGGCTGCACACCACCTCGGTGCGTTTCATGAAGAGGCTGTTGTCCGGCCGCAGGGCCACGTTTTCCGCGGCGACCGGTTGCCAGAAGCTGGGCCAGCCGGTGCCGGATTCATACTTGGCCTCCGAGCTGTAGAGATCGTTGCCGCAGCAGACGCAGCGGTAGATCCCCTTCTCGTGGTTGTTCCAGGTGGCGCCGGTGTAGGCCCGCTCGGTCCCCTTTTCCCGGGTGACGTGGTATTGCTCCGGGGTGAGGAGCCTGCGCCACTCGGCCTCGCTCTTGGTGACCTTGTCGCTCATGATATACCCTTTCCGGGCCACGGAGTAGAGCCGGACCCGGCTCGCCGAGCCCGCCGAAGCGCTTTGGGCGGTTTGGCCAGCCGTCGTGGCCGCTGGCGTGCCGTTGCCGTTGCTGCATGCGCCGGCCACCGAACAGATAATGACGGCGGCCGGAAGGATGTGATGCCGTTTCATGGGATGTCCTCCCGTGCCGTGGGGCGGGGCCGCATGCTCAATGTCCCGCCGCGTCGCCCCACAGTTCCTTGAGCCGCTTGTCGCGGCCGCAACTGGTGCGATAGAATTTGTAGCGGATCGGATTCTTCTTGTAGTAGTGCTGGTGGTACTCCTCCGCCGGGTAAAAAGCGCCAGCCGGGGTGATCTCGGTCACGATCGCCTCCCGGAAGGGCTTGCTTCGCGCCAGCGCCTCCTTCGACTGCTGGGCCAGGCGGCGCTGCTGCTCGTTGTGGTAGAAGATGGCGCTGCGGTACTGGTGCCCGCTGTCGCAGAACTGGCGGTCCTTCACGGTGGGGTCGATATTGTGCCAGTAGACCGCGAGGAGCCTGTCGTAGCCGATCCGGGCCGGGTCGTAGACGATCTGCACCGATTCTGCGTGGCCGGTGCCGCCGGCGGAAACTGCCTCGTAGGTCGGGTTCCTGGTCTGGCCGCCGGTATAGCCGGAGGTCACCGAGATCACGCCCGGCAGTTCGTCGAAGGGATGCTCCATGCACCAGAAACAGCCGCCGGCGAAGGTGGCCTTTTCGAGGGTGCCCGCGGCTGCGGCTGCCGTTCCTCCGGAGAGCGGGGCGAGCATGAACCCCAGTGCGAACCCGATCAACGCCCGTTGTAATTGCCGCTTCATCTGCCCAACTCCTTTCTCCGGATGCGGTGTGAACCTCTTGGTGTAATTATACCTCTTTTATCCTGTTTGTGGCTGCGGTATTGACAGAGAAAAACGCCTTGACAAGGTTTGTTAAATGTAATCTACTGAAACGGAGCATTCATTCCGCTTGAGGACGGGCCATGGCACAATCGGAAAAACGCGGTGAGATCGTTCGTGCGACAATGGAACTGGTCGCGGAGTGCGGGTTCCATGATGCCCCCATAGCTGCGATCGCAGCCAGGGCCAATGTGGGGGCCGGGACCATCTACCGCTATTTTGCCAATAAGGATATATTGATCAACGAGATCTACCTGGAGATCGAAGAACGGCTCATGGCCCATGTCCTTGCAGGGTACCGGCCCGAGCGCCCCATCAGGGAGCGTTTCCTGCACCTCGGGGGGGGCGTGCTCTCCTATTTCATCCATCATCCGGTGGAATTTCACTATTTCGAACAGTTTCACATCTCTCCCTACGGCGGTGCATTCCGCAGGGAGCGGCTTTTGGAGCGGCCTGAGCATCACGATGTCTTCGTGGCCCTCTTTCGGGAGGGGGCGGAGCAGCAGGTCGTGAAGAAGCTCCCGCTGATGATGCTCGTTTCCCTGCTGTTCGGACCGTTGTTCACCGTTGCCCGGGATCATATCCTGGGTTTTGTCCCCCTGGACGATCACCTCGTGGAAACTGTGATTGCCACCTGTTGGGATGCGATACGGCAGTGACGGCTCTATTTTTTTGGCGCCATGCGGAGTGAATGTTCATTCCGTATGGCGCCCTGGAGGATGATGGTCATGGCATTGAAACGGGAACCGGAAAAACACCCCAACCACGAGCGCTGGCTGGTTTCGTATGGCGACCTGCTGACCCTGCTGCTGGCGGTCTTCGTGGTCCTGTACGCCATGTCCCTGGCCGATAAGAAGAAGGTTGAAGAGGTGGCGGAATCGCTGCGGGAATCCTTCGGGTATTCCAAAGCGTCCCTCGGGGCAAAGCCGGTGGTGATCGAATCCGGGAATATCAGCGTCATTCCGAGTATCAAGCCCCAAAGTCTGCCGGTGCAGCATCAGGCTCAGGGGCGGCAGCGAACCCATGCGACGGAGAAGGACTTCGGAACGATCAAGGCGTCCCTGGACGCCTACCTGACCAAGAGCGGCAACAGGGAGAAGGTGAGCATCGACATCACCCGCAGGGGGTTGGTGGTGAGCCTCAAGGAGGCGGGGTTCTTCGATTCGGGCCGCGCCCGGGTCAAGGAGGAATCGGAGGAGCTTTTCCGCGTGATCGCCGAATCCCTGTCCCATTATTCCAATCCCTACCGGATCGAGGGGCATACGGACAATGTGCCGATCCACACCGGCCAGTTCCGTTCCAACTGGGAACTTTCAACGGCACGTGCCACCAATGTCCTCCAAATACTGGTGGATTCCTACGATTTCGATCCGGCCGCCATGTCGGCGGCGGGGTACGGCGAGTACCGCTCCGTGGCCGACAATGGCGTTGCGGAGGGCAGGGCCAGGAACCGGCGGGTCGATATCGTGATGCTGTCGTCGGGAGGCGAGGCGGATGAGCCGGGAGTCGGCGGGAAGCCGCAGGCGGACAGGGGCGCCGGGAGGCGGTAACCGGCTTGTGGCGGCTTGCCGTCGTGTGTCGCGCTCACCCCGTGTGCCTGCGGTGGCGCTATACCCCGATCCAGGCGGCGCCGAAAACGCCGGCGGAATCGCCCAGGCGGTTCTTCAGGATCGGTGTGGCCAGGTGCTCGTGGAAGGCGTAGTGCCGTACCCGTTCGATTCCGGTGGTGTACAGCTCGATGATGTTGGACAGGCCGCCCCCCAGGACGACCGCGTCCGGGTCGAGGATCGAGATCAGCCCTCCCAGGCAGCGGCCGAAGTCGTCCAGGAAACGGTCGAAGGCGGCGCGGCAGCGCGGCTCGCCCGTCCGGGCGCCGGCCACGATCCGCTCCATGGACAGGCGTTCGCCGTATTCCCGGACAAAGGCCGCCTCCACCCCCGAACCGCTGATCTTCGTCTCCACGCATCCCCGGTTGCCGCAGTAGCACACCGCTCCGGCCGGGTCCACCGACAGGTGCCCCCATTCCCCGGCGATACGGTGCGGCCCCGGGCGCACCCGCCCGTCGATGCAGATCCCGCCCCCGCAGCCGGTCCCCATGATGACCCCGAACACCAGCCCGTATCCGAGCCCCGCTCCCTGGCGGCACTCGGCCAGGGTGAAGCAGTCGGCATCGTTGCACAGGGTCACGGCCCGGCCCAGTTCCCATTCCAGATCCCCCTGCAGGGGCCTGCCGATGAGGCAGGTGGAGTTGGCGTTGCGCACCAGCCCGGTCCGTTCGTCGCTGGAACCGGGGATGCCGATCCCCACCGTGCAGGGCGCCCCGGCCGGGACCCGGGCCATGGCTTCACGGACGGCCGTGGTCACGGTTGCCAATACGGCGCGGTACCCTTGGTCGAGGGGGGTGGCACGGCGCTCCCGGAGCAGGACCGCCCCGTCGGGCGCCAGGAGCAGCGCCTCGGTCTTGGTGCCCCCCAGGTCGATGCCGATGCGGAAAGGTGTCTGTTCAGAGGCAGAGGTCATCATGGCATGGTTATTTGTCATAGGTGCTGGCGCCAACCATGTCCACGATAAACGGTGAACGACGCCACAGCGGTCGGCATTGAAAAAATTCAGGTTTGTTTTTCAACAACCTGCTACAGCATCTTGCGCAGGTACTGGCCGGTGTAGGACCTGGTGACCTTGGCCACCTGCTCCGGGGTGCCGCTGGCGATGATCTCGCCCCCCCGGTCGCCCCCCTCGGGACCCAGGTCGATGATGTGGTCCGCGGTCTTGATCACGTCCAGGTTGTGCTCGATGATGACGATGGTGTTGCCGGCGTCCACCAGGCGCTGGATCACCTCCAGGAGCTTGCGGATATCCTCGAAGTGGAGGCCGGTGGTCGGCTCGTCCAGGATGTAGATGGTGCGGCCGGTGGCGCGCCGGGAGAGCTCCTTGGCCAGCTTGACCCGCTGGGCCTCGCCCCCCGAGAGGGTGGTGGCCGACTGCCCCAGCTTGATGTAGCCCAGGCCCACCTCTTCCAGGGTTTTGAGCTTGTTCTTGATGCGCGGGATGGCCCCCATGAATTCCAGGGATTGGGAAACGGTCATGTCCAGCACCTCGGCGATGGACTTGCCCTTGTAGAGCACCTCCAGGGTCTCCCGGTTGTAGCGCGCCCCCTTGCAGACCTCGCACTCCACGTACACGTCCGGCAGGAAGTGCATCTCGATCTTGATGATGCCGTCCCCGGAGCAGGCCTCGCAGCGTCCCCCCTTGACGTTGAAGGAGTAGCGCCCCGGCTTGTAGCCGCGCAGCTTGGATTCGGGCAGGTTGGAGAACAGGTCGCGGATATCGCCGAACACGCCGGTGTAGGTGGCCGGGTTGCTGCGCGGGGTGCGGCCGATGGGTGACTGGTCGATGTTGATGACCTTGTCCAGATGCTCCAGGCCGCGGATATCCTTCACGGCCCCGGCCTTCTCCCGGCTGCGGTAGAGCCGCTGGCTCAGCACCTTGTGCAGGGTGTCGATCACCAGGGTCGATTTTCCCGAACCCGAGACGCCGGTCACGCAGGTCATGATGCGCAGGGGGATCTCCACATCCACGTTCTTCAGGTTGTTCTCCGAGGCGCCGACGATCTTGAGGTGCTTGGTCCCCTTGCGGCGCTTCTTCGGCACCGGGATGGTCAGGTCCCCGGACAGGTAGCGGCCGGTGAGGGAGTCGGGATTTTTCATGACCTCGGCCGGCGTGCCCTGGGCCACCACCTCGCCGCCGTGGACTCCGGCTCCCGGTCCCATGTCGATCAGGTGGTCGGCCTCCAGGATGGTTTCTTCGTCGTGTTCCACCACTAAGACGGTGTTGCCCAGGTCGCGCAGATGCTTGAGGGTGTCCAGCAGGCGCGAATTGTCCCGCTGATGCAGGCCGATGGAGGGCTCGTCCAGGATGTAGAGCACCCCCACCAGGGACGAGCCGATCTGGGTGGCCAGGCGGATGCGCTGCCCCTCGCCGCCGGAGAGGGTGCCGGAGGTGCGGTCCAGGGAGAGGTAGTCCAGCCCCACATTGACCAGGAACGACAGGCGCTCGCGGATCTCCTTGAGGATGCGCCGGGCGATCTCCTTCTCCTTGTCGGAGAGGTCCAGCCCGTCGAAGAAGGCCAGGCAGTCGCGGATGGAGAAAGCGGTGACGTCGCGGATGGTGCGCCCCCCCACCAGCACGTGCAGCGCTTCGGGGCGCAGGCGCGCTCCCTGGCAGGTGGGGCAGGGCATGACGTTCATGTACTTTTCCATCTCTTCCCGGGATGCGTCCGATTCGGTCTCGCGCCAGCGCCGCTCCAGGTTGTTCAGCACCCCCTCGAACTCCTTCTGGTAGGTATGGCGCCGCCCGCCGTCCTCCTCCCACCAAAATTCGATCTTTTTGCCCCCGGAACCGGTCAGGATCACGTCCCGCACCTGTTGGGGCAGGTCCTTGAAGGGGGTGCGGATGTCGAATTTATAGGCCTTGGCCAGCGCCTCCAGAATCAGATGGAACCAGCCGGAGAGCCGCTTTTCCCACGGGGCGATGGCCCCCTCCCGCAGGGACAGCTCCGGGTTGGGGATCACCAGTTCGGCGTCGAAGTACATGCGGGTACCCAGGCCGGTGCAGTCGGGGCAGGCGCCGTGGGGGTTGTTGAAGGAGAAGAGCCGTGGCGTGACCTCCTGGTAGGAGATACCGCAATCCACGCAGGCCAGTTTCTCGGAGAAGATGTGGGTTACCGGCTTGGGAGGTTTCCTGCCCCCCTCCTCGTCCGGTTCAGCCGTGGCCGGCAGGACGGTCTCCACCTTCACCACCCCTTCGGCATGGTGCAGGGCGGTCTCCAGGGAGTCGGCCAGGCGGCGCTGCACCCCCTCCTTGACCACGATGCGGTCGATGACGATGTCGATGTCGTGCTTTTTCTTCTTGTCCAGTTCGATCTCGTCGGCCAATTCCTGCAGGGTGCCGTCGATGACGACCCGGGTGAAGCCCTCCTTGCGCAACTGGTTGAGTTCCTTTTTGTACTCCCCCTTGCGGCCCCGGATCATGGGGGACAGCAGGGTCAGTTTGGCACCGGCGGGCAGCGCCATGATCTGGTCCACCATCTGGGAGACGGTCTGGGAGGTGATCTCCTTGCCGCAGGAGGTGCAGTGGGGATGGCCGACCCGGGCGAACAAGAGGCGCAGGTAGTCGTAGATCTCCGTGACCGTGCCCACGGTGGAGCGGGGATTCTTGCTGGTGGTCTTCTGTTCGATGGAGATGGCCGGGGAGAGCCCCTCGATGGACTCCACGTCCGGTTTTTCCATCTGTTCCAGAAACTGGCGGGCGTAGGCCGAGAGGGACTCCACGTAGCGGCGCTGCCCCTCGGCGTAGATGGTGTCGAAGGCCAGGGTGGATTTGCCCGAGCCGGAGATGCCGGTGATGACGACTAACTGGTCCCGCGGGATTTCAACATCGATGCATTTGAGGTTGTGTTCGCAGGCGCCTTTGACGATTATGCTGGAGTGTGCCATGGGTCAGTAGTTCAGTCCGTTTTCGAGAATTTTGGTGATCTCTTCGGCCTTGGCCGGCCGGGAGAAGAGAAATCCCTGCATCTCTGCGCAGTTGCGGGAGGCGAGGAATTCCATCTGGGGACGGGTTTCCACCCCTTCCGCGGTGACGCTGAGCTTCAGGGTGTGGGCCATGGAGATGATGATCTCCACGATGGCGGCGTCGTCCGGATTGTTGACGAGATCCCGCACGAACATGCGGTCGATCTTCAGCCGGTTGATGGGGAAATGCTTCAGGTAGGAGAGGGACGAGTAGCCGGTGCCGAAATCGTCGATGGCCAGGCTGATGCCCATGTCCTTGAGCTTGTGCAGCATGCGGGTGTTGCTGTCCGGGTTCTTCATGATGGTGCTTTCGGTGATCTCCAGTTCCAGCCAGCCCGGATCGAACCCGCTCTCCAGCAGGATGGCGGCGATGGCCTCGTCCAGGTTCCTCTGGCCGAATTGCTTGGCCGACAGGTTGACCGCCATGCGCAGCGGCGGGAACCCCTGCTGCTGCCAGGCCTTGGCCTGGAGACAGGCGGTGCGCAGGACCCATTCCCCGATGGGGATGATGAGGCCGGTCTCCTCCGCCAGGTAGATGAACTTGTCCGGGACGATCACCCCCAGGTCGGGGTGCCGCCAGCGCAGGAGCGCCTCCAGCCCCGTGATTTTGCCGGTGCGGGTATCCACCTGGGGCTGGTACAGCAGGAAGAGGTCCTCCCGCTCCAGGGCCTTGCGCATGGAATTCTCCAGCATCATCCGTTCCAGCGCCTTGATGTTCATCTCGCTGGAAAAAAACTGGAAGTTGTTGCCGTCCCGCTCCTTGGCCTGGTACATGGCCTGGTCGGCGTGCTTGAGCAGGGTGGAGCCATCCTCCCCGTCCATGGGGTAGACGGCGATGCCGATGCTGCCCGTGGTGTAGATCTCGTGGCCGTTGATGTAGATCGGTTCGGAGATCAGCCCCAGGATCTTCTTGGTGATGGCGGTGATGGCCTCTTCGCTGGAGACGCCCATCAGGACGATGGCGAATTCGTCGCCGCCGATGCGGGCCAGGGTGTCGGTCTCCCGGACGCACGCCTTGAGGCGTTTGGCGATGGTCTTGAGCAGCTTGTCCCCGGCCCGGTGGCCGAGGGTCTCGTTGATCCCCTTGAAGCGGTCCAGGTCCAGGAACAGCACGCCGACCATCTGACGGTCCCGCGACGCCTGGGCAATGGCGTGCCGAAGGCGGTCCTGGAGCAGGGTGCGGTTGGGGAGGGTGGTCAGGCTGTCGTAGTTGATCAGTTGCTGGATCTCGTTCTCGGCCCTGATGCGGGCCGTGATGTCGAGCGTCGTGCCGGAGACGAGCAGCGCCTTGCCGTCGCCGTCGCACTCCACCTCGGCCTGGCTGTTGACCACCAACTCGTCGCCGGTGCACGATTTGATGCGGTAGATCAGGCTGAACGGCTGGCACTGCCGGGCGGCGTTGGCTATGGCCTTCTTGAAGGCCGGGCGGTCGGCCTCGTCGATGAGGTCGGCGAACCACTCCATCTCCACCTGGCGGGGTTCGCCGGGGGTGAACCCGAAGATGCGGTACAACTCGTCGGACCAGTAGGTTTCCCCGGTCTGGGGGTTCCATTCCCAACTCCCCATGCGGGCGATCTTCTGGGCCCGTGCCAGGCGGGTCTCGCTCTGGCGCAGGGACTGTTCGGCGCGGTGCAGCCGTTCGCGGGTCTCGGCGTCGTGGAGGGTGCGCAGGACCGCTGCCGGCAGGCGGTCCAGAAAGGTTGTGTCTTTCAGCAGGTAGTCGCAGGCGCCCGTCTTCATCATCTGGACCGCCAGCAGGGCGTCGTCCCGGCCGGTCACCATGATGAACGGGACGGAAAGCCCGCGGTCGGCAATCTGTTCCAGGATGGCGACTCCGGTCATGTCGGGCAGGCAATAGTCGAGGATGATCAGGGAAGGGATCGTGGCGGAGAGCAGTTCCAGGGCCTCCTGGCCGCTGGTCGCCCCGATGGCCTTGAAGCCGTGTTCCTGGAGGGTGCCCGATGTCAGTTCGGCAAAGGCGACGTCGTCCTCGATGATGAGGATGGTGCTCCCGGCCTGTATGGTGTAAGGGGATCCCGTCATGCGCTCTCTCTTCGTCACCCGTTGAGCCGTTTGGGGACTACTTTTTTTTCAGCCGCCAGCCGTCCTTGTTCACCTGCGGCACCCGGGCGATCGCCAGGGAATCGGGCGGCACATCGATGGTGACGGTGGTCCCGGCCGCCACCAGGGAGTTGCGCCCCACGGTGACCGGCGCCACCAGTTGGACGTCGCTGCCGATGAACACCTGGTCCCCGATGACGGTGCGGTGCTTGTTGACCCCGTCGTAGTTGCAGGTGATGGTGCCGCAGCCGATATTGACGTCGCGGCCGATTTCCGCATCCCCCAGGTAGGTCAGGTGGGACGCCTTGGAGCCTTCGCCCATGACGATCTTCTTGGTCTCCACGAAGTTGCCGATCTTGACGTGGGCATGGAGCACGGTACCGGGGCGCAGGTGCGCCATGGGGCCCACGGCCACCGCCTCGTGGAGTTGGGAATCCTCCAGGACCGATCCCGCCTTGATGTGGCAGTTGTCGGCGATGCGGCAGCCGGAGATGGTGACGTTGCCGTCGATGACGCAGCCGGAGCCTATGACCGTTGTGCCGTCGATATGGCAGTTGGGGTGGACGATGGTGTCGGCGCCGATGGCGGCCCCCTGGTCGATGTAGGTCTGGTCGGGATCGATGATGGTCACCCCGGACAGCATCAGCTCCCGGTTGATGCGCCGGCGCAGAATGCGCGCCGCCTCGGCCAGCTGGCCCCGGTCGTTGACCCCCATGATTTCCTCGGCGTCGCCGCTCTCCAGGGCCAGGCAGGCCAGCCCCTTGTTCACGGCCACGGCTACCAGGTCGGTCAGGTAGAACTCCTTTTGGGCGTTGTCGCTCCCCACGCTGTCGATGTTGTCGAACAGGAAGGCCGCATCCATGCAGTAGATGCCGCTGTTGATCTCGCGGATGGCCAACTCTTCCGGAGCGGCGTCCTTCTGCTCCACGATGCGCAGCACCGCTCCGCCGTCGTTGCGCACGATCCGGCCATAGCCGTGGGGATCGTCCACGGTGGCGCTCAGAACGGTCAGCGCCGCCCTGTGGGCGCGGTGGAACTCGATCAGTTTTTTCAGCGTTTCCTCCCGCAGCAGGGGGGTGTCCCCGCACAGGATGAGCACCGTGCCGTCGAAACCGGCCAGGGCCTCGCGGGCACAGGCCACGGCATGGCCGGTGCCGAGCTGTTCCTGCTGGAGCACGCAGCGGATATCCCCTGCGGTGTGGAAATGGCCCTGCACCGCCTCGGCCTGGTGCCCGACCACCAGTACCACCGGGGCCGCCCCCGCGGCCCGGGCCGCCATTACCGGATAATCGATCATGGGCCGTCCGGCCGCCGGGTGCAGAACCTTTACCAAGCTTGACTTCATGCGGGTGCCCTTGCCTGCGGCAAGGATGATTGCGGCAACGTTGTCCATCTGAGTGAGTGCTCCCGATTGTCTAAGAAGAGGGTATGCAACGCCTGACCGTGCAGTTTATGTGATGCGGGAAACGCCGTCAAGCATTCAATAGGTACCCCTGCTGGTGGGCCAATTGTCCGGAACCGCGGCCGAATTTTTATTGCCAAGGGCCGGTTGTTCTGCTAACCTTCCGAAATAACGTGAAAATAATCGAGGAGTCCCTGTCTGATATGAATGATACCTGGCTGGAGGTGGCCTGCGAGCTGCCCAACGAACTTGCCGATATCCTGGCGGAGTACCTGGCCGACGTCTCGGGCGCCGGCGTCTGCGTCGAAAACCTGAATGTGGATGCTTTTTCCCCTGCCGAAATAACCCACAGCCCGCTCATGACCGTCAAGGCCTACTTCAGCGCCGCCGACGACATGGCCGCCCGGCTGGCGGAGATCTCGGCCTTTCTGGATGACCTGGCCGCCGCCAACCCGGGCGCAGCCATCGGGAAGCCGGTGGTGGCGACGGTGAAAAGCGAGGACTGGAGCACGAGCTGGAAGGCCAACTTCAAGCCGCTCCGCGTGGGACGGCGGCTTTTGATCGTGCCGTCCTGGGAAGTGGTCGAGGCCGGGCCGGACGACATCGTCCTGAGCCTGGACCCGGGCATGGCCTTCGGCACCGGCGGGCACGAGACGACCCGGCTCTGCCTGGAACAGTTGGAGGCGGTCCTGCTGGGCCGCCCGGCCGGTTCTCCCCCCTCGGTGCTGGACCTGGGGACCGGTTCCGGCATTCTGGCCATGGCCGCGGCGCGCCTGGGCGCGGGCCGCGTCTGTGCCGTGGACATCGACCCGGATGCGGTGGAGGTGGCGCGGGAAAACCTGGCGATCAACGGCCTGGCGGAGCGCATCGAGTGCAGCGCGACCCCTCTGGAGGCCCTGGCCGGTCCCTTCGACGTCATCCTGGCCAACATCCTGGCCGAGGAACTGGTTCGGCTGGCTCCCCAGCTTACGGAGCGGCTGGCTGCGGGCGGCGTGCTGATCCTCTCCGGCATCCTGGCCGAGAAGGAACCCCTTGTGCGGAGCGGGTTCGCGGCCCAGCCCCTGGCCTACCGGGAAACGGCGCGCCAGGGGGAGTGGGTGGCGATGCTCTACCGTAAGGATGTCGCACCGGCATGAGCCAGCGGCGTTTCATGATATCGTCCCGCACGATCCGTGACGGGTATGCCTCCTTCGACGGCGACCTCTTCAACCACATGGTGCGGGTGCTGCGGCTCGGCACCGGCGACGGCGTGACCCTGGTGGACGAAGCGGGCAACGAACATCAGGGGGTCATCGACCAGGTCTCCCGGGAATGGGTCGCCGTCAGGGTCGAAGCGCCCCGGCAAGCGGCCCCGGCCAGGGGGGAGGGGGTGCGGATCACCATCTGCCAGGCCCTGCCCAAGGGGGAGAAGATCGACCTGATCCTTCAGAAGGGGACCGAGTTGGGGGTCCACGATTTCTCCCTGTTCGGCGGCCGGCGGTCCGTGGCCCGGGTGCGCGAGGAGCAGCTCATCGCCAAGCTGGAACGCTGGCGGCGGATAACGGCCGAGGCGGCCCGCCAATGCAACCGGCGCTCCATTCCCGCCGTCACCTGGTCGCCGACGGCGGCCGGGGCGGCCGGCGCCACGTCCCAGGAGCTCCGGCTGCTGCTGTGGGAGGGGGAACGGAAGCAGGGGCTGAAGTCGATCCTCGCCGACCGTGCCTGCCCCGCTTCCGTCATCGTGGCCGTGGGGCCGGAGGGGGGCTTCGACCCCCTCGAGGTGCAGGAGTTCCTCCGGCAGGGATATCTGCCGGTTACCTTGGGAGACCGGATTCTGAGGACCGAAACCGCCGCTATTGCCATTACCGCAATTTTACAGTATATTTGGGACACTCTGTAACCAGACTTGAAGGTCGCAAGGAGCCGGCGATGAAATGCCCCAAGTGCGGATATAACAGCTTTGAGTACAATGACAATTGTCCCAAGTGCCTCAATGACCTCACCGGCTACAAGGCGACCTACGGACTCAAGGCCATGGCGCTGCCCCTGGCGGCCCGGACGGACATGGCCCGGTCCATGGCGAGCGAGCTTCACGCCGACAGCCATGCGCCGGAGGATACGGACATGGCCTCCGATATCTTTTCCTTCGACCTGGGGGACGATGGGCCGGAAACGCCCCAGGGGGGCGGACCCGTCCATGACCCCTTCAGCTTCGACGACGAGCCGGGCGATGCCTTCGGCTCCGGGTTTGGCGGTTTCTCCTTCGGCGACGAGCAGGAGGGACAGAAGTCGGCCCAGGCCAAGGCCGAAGAGGACGCCTTCGCCAGCCTGCTGGAGTCAACCCCGCAGAAGAGCGCCGCGGCGCCGGCCGGCAAGCCCGCTGCCGCGGCCGCTCACGATGAGTTCGATCTGGAGAATTTCTCGTGGGACGACACGCCCGATCCCGCCAGTGACGATAAGGGGGGCGCACCCCGCGAGGATGACTTCGGCAGCCTGTTCGGCGGCACCAAGAAGTAGTCCCGCCGCGTGCCGGCCCGCTGGCCCCAGGCCCGTTCCCCCTCTCGTTCCAGGGCGGACGGGCCTTGACGTATCCACCGCAGGCAGTCCCGAATGAAAAACGTTTCCCCGGAGTCCCCACGTGTCCCAGCGCATCGCCATCCTCCCCGAAACCATTACCAACAAGATCGCCGCCGGCGAAGTGGTCGAGCGGCCCGCCTCGGTCATCAAGGAGCTGCTTGAGAACTCCCTGGATGCCGGCGCAATCGATATCTCCGTGGAGATCGCCGCCGGGGGGCGGCGGCTGATCCGCATCACGGACAACGGCCACGGCATGTCCCGTGAGGACGCCCTGCTTTCCCTGGAACGCCACGCCACCAGCAAGATCAGGACCGACAGCGACCTGGACGGCATCCTGACCCTGGGGTTCCGCGGCGAGGCGCTCCCTTCCATCGCCTCGGTCTCCCGTTTCCGGCTGGCGACCCGTGAAGCCGGCAGCCTGGAGGGAACCGAGATCGTCGTGGAGGGGGGGCGGGTCAGGGACGTGAAGGCCTGCGGCATGGCCCCCGGCACGGTCATCAGCGTGGAGCAGCTGTTCTTCAACACCCCCGCGCGCCTCAAGTTCCTGCGGAGCGCCGAGACCGAGACGGGACACGTGGGGGACACGGTGGCCCGCATGGCCGTTTCCCGCCCCGATGTGGCCTTTCGTCTGACCAGTGACGACCGGGAACTGCTGCGGGTGCAGCGCAGCGACCTGCGCCGGCGCATCGCCCAGACCGTGGGCAGGGACGCCGCTGCCGCCCTCCACGATGTTGCCAGCACCGAGGGGGGCATCACGGTCACCGGGTTCATCTCCGGCCCCCACGCCGTCCGCTCCACCACCTCGGCCATGTTCACCTACATCAACGGCCGGTTCGTCCGGGACAAGGTGGTACAGCACGCCATCATGCAGGCCTACCGCGGCGTGATCGACCGTGGCCGCTATCCCATCCTGGCCCTGTTCATCGAACTCCCCCCCGGCGAGGTGGACGTCAACGTCCATCCCACCAAGCATGAGGTGCGTTTCCGCCGCCAAGCCGCCGTGCACGACGCCCTTCAGGCGGCCCTGGAGGAGGTGCTGCGCCGGTCCCCCTGGCTGGCGCACCGGCCGGAACCAGCGCCCCCGGCACCGGCCGCCCCGGCCGGCGGCCAGGCCTACCGCGAGCGAATCGCCGCCGCGGCCCAGGCATCCCTCAAGTTTGTGGAACAACCGCCGCGTACGTCCTTTTCCCCTGCCGCCGCTTCCGGAGAGGGCACGCGTACCGCGCCGGTTGCCGCAGTCGCCCCCTCCGGCACCACCGTTTCGGTCCGGGAGCCGGCGGAACCGTTCCGGCCGGAGCCCGCGCCGGCGGAAGCCGCGGGCTATTTTTCCTCACTGGCGATCATCGGCCAGTTCCACGGGGAGTACATCCTGTGCCAGTCCGGCGCCGAACTGGTGGTCATCGACCAGCATGCCGCCAGCGAGCGGGTCGCCTACCAGCGCCTGCGGCAGCAGTTTCGGGCCGGCGGTGTGGAATCGCAGCGGTTGCTCTTTTCCGAGACCCTGGAGCTTTCTTTCGGCGAGGCGGCCGTGGTGGGGCGTTTCCGCGACGATCTCGCCCGCATCGGCTTCGATCTCGAGCCGTTCGGCGGCGCCACCGTCGTGGTTGCCGCCCTCCCGCGCCTGGCCACGGGGCGGGACGGCATGCAGCTGGTGCGGGACATCCTGGCCGAGCTTGCCGTACTGGGGACCAGCGCCGCCTTCGACGGCGCCATCGACGATCTGCTGGCCCGCATCGCCTGCCACTCGGTGGTGCGCGGCTTTCATCCCCTGGAGAACCGCCAGATCACCGAACTGCTGCGGGCCATGGACGAAACCGACTTCGCCGCCAGTTGTCCCCACGGCCGCCCCGTATCCCACACCATCACCCTGGGGGAGTTGGAAAAGATCTTCAAGCGGACCTAACCTCTTCCGGCTGCCGCGGATGCTCGGGAAGGGCGAACGAAAAACCCCCGGCAAGCAGCGCGGGTGCGCGTTTGCCGGGGGGCTTGTCTGCGGCCGTTCCCGTGGCTGAGCGGCTCCGCCCGGGCGGAGCCGGCGATCACAGCCTGAACTGCCGTACCAGGGTCTGGAGGTGCTCCGCCTGCTGCGCCATCTGCGAGGCTGCGGCGGCCGATTCCTGGGCGCCGCGGGAAGTATCGTGCACCACCTGGGTGATCATGTGGATATTGTTGGTGATCTCGCTGGTCGTGGCGGTCTGTTCCTCGGCGGCCGTGGCGATCTGGCTGACCTGCATGGTGACGGCGTTGACCTGTTCCAGGATCTCGTTCAGGGCCGTTTCCAGCTGGGCGGCCTCGGCGGCTCCCCGCTCGGTGCCCTTGACCCCCTCCTCCATGGAGACGATGGCCTCCTTGGTCTGCCCCTGGATCGCCTTGATCATGTCGCCGATCTCCTTGGTGGCGCGGGTGGTGCGCTCCGCCAGGGCGCGCACCTCGTCGGCGACCACCGCGAAGCCGCGCCCCTGTTCGCCGGCACGGGCCGCTTCGATGGCCGCGTTCAAGGCCAGGAGGTTGGTCTGGTCGGCGATGTCCTCGATGGTGGCCACAATGGCCCCGATCTGGTCCGAGCGCTCTCCCAGCGACTCGACGATCCTGGCGTTGGCGCGGGTGCCGTCACCCCGCTGGCGGATGCCGTCCACCGTGTTCTTGACGACCTCGAACCCCTTGCTCGTCGTGGCTGCGGCCTGTTGTGCCCCCCCGGCGGCCATGTGACAGTTGTTGGCGATATCCGAGGAGGTGGCCGCCATCTCTTCGCTGGCGGTGGCGACGGTTGCGGCCTGGGCGGCAACCTCTTCGGTGCCGGTGGACATCTGCGTGGCCGTGGCGCTGACCTGGGCGGCGGCCGACGATAGGTGTGCCGCGGTCTCCATGACCTTGCCGATAAGTTCCCGCAGGTTTTTCACCATGGCGCCGAAGGCGGCGCTCAACTGGCCGATCTCGTCCCGGGAGTCCAATTCGATTTCGACTCCCAGGTCACCGGAGGCGATCTGGTCCGCCTTGTGGGCCAGGCTGCGCAGGGGGGCGCTGAACAGGCGCGCCAGGATGACCGCCTCGAGCAGGCCGATGGCGATGCAGACCGCCAGGGCGATCATGACCCAGGTGCGGGCAGCGGAGCTGATGGTCGCCATGCCGCGGCTCTCCGTCGTGGTCTGTTTCGCCTGATTCTCCACCGTGGCATCCAGGGCCTTGAGCGCCTGGTTGAAATACTTGCTCGATGCCCCCCGGATCAGTTCCCCGGCCTCGATATCCTTGTTCTGCAGGGCCATTTCGGCTACTTTGGGGGTCTCGGCCAGGTACAGTTGCAACGCCTTGGTGAACTCGCCGTAGAGTTTGCGTTCCTCGTCGGTGTCGATCATCTTCTCATAGGCCGCCTGCTCCTTCCTGAGCTTCTCGGCGGTTTCCTGGTTGCGTTTGATGTATTTGTCGATGTCTTCCGGGTTGTTGGAGACGACCATCAGCAACTCTCCCCGCCGGAGACTGCCGAAGAGATCGCTGATGCGGGCTACGGAGAGGATGCCCGGCACCTGCTTTTGGGCCACGTCCTCGGCACTGGTGCGGACCAGGTTCAGCCTGCCGATCATGAAGATGCCCAAAAAGACCGTGAGCAGCAGGACCAGCAGGAATGACATGATGAGTTTTGCGCCGATCGAGAGATTCTTGAGCCACATACATCCTCCTTCATTTATAGAAGCATGTGAGATTGCACGGGAGTATTGGGGAGCTTTGATCGATTGCGGCAGATTGTGACAGAATTGTGCACGAATTGTGGCCGAATATAACACCAAAAAAATCACATGAAAACCCATTTAATGATTGCTATAGTGCTTACAGGAAGTTACCGTCCCTTATGGAATCCGGTCCGGGAACGGCAATTAAGGGCGTACAGGTGACATGAGCGTATCGGGCAAACCAAAACTGCTGGTGGTCGTCGGCCCCACCGCCTCGGGCAAGAGCGAGCTGGCCCTGCGCCTGGCCCGAGAAGTGGATGGCGAGATCGTCAACGCCGACTCCATGCAGGTCTATCGCGGCCTGGATATCGGCACCGCCAAGCCGTCGCCGGAGCAGCGTGCCGGCGTGCCCCACCACCTGATCGACGTGGCGGAACCGGACCGGCTTTTTTCAGCGGCCGATTTTGCCGAGGCGGCCGACGCGGCCATCCGCGACATAACCGGCCGCGGCAAGCGGGTCATTGTGGTCGGCGGCACCGGGCTCTACATCCGTGCCCTGCTCAAGGGGCTGGTGGATTCCCCCAGCGGCGCGGGCGCCATCAGGAGGGCGCTGCAGGAAGAGGCGGCGCACCTGGGCAACGAGGCCATGCTGGAACAGTTGCGCCAGGTGGACCCGGAGTCGGCGGCGCGCATGCACCCCAACAACCTGGTGCGCATCATCCGCGCCCTGGAGGTGCACCGCCTGACCGGCGTCCCCCTCTCCCGCCATCAGCAGGAGCACGCCTTCGGCACCCAGCGTTACGACAGCCTCCAGATCGGCATCCGCGTCGACCGCCAGGAGCTGTACCGGCGTATCGAGGCCCGGGTGGACCAGATGCTGGCGGCGGGGTTGGTGGCGGAGGTGGGGGGGCTCCTGGCCCGGGGATATGACCGCCAGTCGAAAGCCATGCGGGCCATCGGCTACAAGGAAACGGCCGCGTATCTGGCCGGGGAATGCGGCCTGGACGAGGCCGTGTGGATCATGAAGCGGGACACGCGCCGCTATGCCAAACGCCAATTGACATGGTTCAATGCCGACCCGGACATATTATGGTTTGAATATCCGGGAAAGTTTGCTACTATTTTACGGCATGCTATTGAATTTTTTTGAATAACAGGAGGAACGCCCCTCATGGCAAAAGCACCCTTCAACATTCAGGACCAGTACCTCAATCAGGCCCGTAAGGAGCGTGTCCGCGTGGTTGTCACCATGATGTCGGGCGATAAGCTGGAAGGACATATCAAGTCATTCGACAACTTCTCGGTGCTGCTGGATTACAACGGCGACATCCTGATCTACAAGCACGCCATCTCCACCATCACCTCGGCCGACGGCGCCTTCCGGCTGCACCAATGACCAGTTCAGCCGTCTCCGGGGACGTTGCGGCCCCGGAGACGGCCCCATGAATCAGGTTCCCATGAACAAGAGTACCAAGATCCTCCTCGCAACGGCCCTGCTGCTTGCGGCCCTGGCGGCGGTCATCCTCTATTTCTCGGCCTCCGTATTCCTGCAGCTGTTCATCGCCTTTGCCCTCGCCTACATGCTCAACCCGGCGGTGCTCTTTCTGGAGCGCAAGGGGATGGGGCGCATCCCCAGCATCCTGGTCGTCTTCTTCGCCGCGCTGGTTGTCTGCGTCGGCATCGCCGTGTTCTTCGTGGTATCCCTTGGCAGGGAATTCTCCAGCATGCAGCTCAATCTGCCCGCCTACGCCCAGCACCTCTACGAGATCACCCCGGCGGCGGTCAAGTCGTACCTGGGGGTCGAGACCCCGGACAAGCTCTCCCTGCGCCTGAATGACGCCCTGGCCCAAGCCCGCAGCGTTGCGCCGGACATCGTCAAGCCGCTGCTGAGTCTCCTCCGGGAGGCGTTTTCCTCCACGATCTCCTTTGTCCTGGCGCTGTTGGGCTACTTCATCATCCCGGTCTATCTCTTCTACCTGCTGGCCGACCTCCCCCGGCTGAAAGCGTTCGTTCAGTCGTTCGTCCCCGAGCGCCACCAGCACGCCTACAACGAAAGGCTTGGGGAAATCGACACGGTGCTGGGCGGGTTCATCCGCGGCCAACTTTCGGTCTGCGCCATCCTGGCGGTACTCTACAGCATCGGCCTGTATTTCATCGGCATCGACCTGGCCGTCGCCATCGGCACCCTGGCCGGCATCACCTTCATCATCCCCTACGTGGGCACCATCATCGGCATCTGCCTGTCGGTCGTCATGGCGCTGCTCAAATTCCACGACATCCTCCACCCCCTGCTCTGCCTGGGGTGGTTCGGCCTGGTCCAGGCCCTTGAAGGGGCGGTCATCACCCCCCGGGTGGTGGGGGACACGGTCGGCCTGCACCCCCTGGTGGCCATCATCGCGCTTTTGATCGGGGGGCAGATATTCGGCCTCATGGGGATGCTGCTGGCCGTGCCGGTCACCGCCGTGCTACAGGTGTTCCTGCGCTCGCTGGCCGCCTGGTACCGCGAATCCGACTTTTACCGGGAGGGGCGATGAACGGGCTTGTCATCGAAGCGGTCGCGCCCGGCTCCATCGGCGGGGAGATGGGGGTGGAGCCGGGGGACCGGCTGCTGGCGGTCAACCACCATCCCCTGCGGGACATCATCGATTACAGCTACTACACCGCCGCCGACGACGAACTGCTGCTGGAGGTCGCCAAGCCGGACGGCGAGGTGTGGGAGCTTGCCATCGAACGGGAGCCGGGGGAGCCGTTGGGGCTCACCTTTCCGGCCCCGGAGCCAGCCCGCTGCCGCAACAACTGCGTCTTCTGCTTTGTCCACCAACTCCCCCGGGGGCTGCGCAAGCCGCTCTACGTCAAGGACGAGGACTACCGCCTCTCCTTCCTCAACGGCAACTACGTCACCCTGGCCAACCTGAAAGGAGCCGAACTGGCCCGCATCATCGAACAGCGCCTCTCGCCCCTGTACATCTCCGTTCACGCCACCAACCCGGCGTTGCGCGAACAGTTGCTGGGCCGGCCGGGCATCCCCCCCATCCTCGACCAGTTGCGGGAGTTGGCCGCCGGGCGCATCGGCATGCACACCCAGGTGGTGCTCTGTCCCGGCCTCAACGACGGTCCCGAGTTGGAACGGACCGTGGGCGACCTGGCGGAACTCTACCCGGCGGTGCAGTCCCTGGCCGTGGTGCCGCTGGGATTGACCCGCCACCGCGGGCGCCTGCCCCGGCTCACGCCGGCGGACGCCGACTATGCCCGCGCTTTCGTCACCGCCTGGGGGCCGCGGGCCACGGCTCTGAAAAAACGCCTGGGCGAACCGTTCCTCTTCCTGGCCGACGAGTTTTATCTCAAGGGAGGCGTCCCGTTCCCGCCGCTGCGGGAGTACGGCGACCTGCCCCAGATAGAGAACGGGGTCGGCATGGTGCCGCTGTTCCTGCGGGATGCCGCCCAGGTGCTGCGGACGGCCCGGCCGGTGGGCGACCTGCGGGTTACGGTGGTGACCGGCGTCTCGGCCGTGGGCTTCGTGGGAGAGTTCCTGTCGCGGCTGGGGGAGCGGACCGGGGCCCGGATTGTGCCGGTGGCGGTGGAAAACCGCCTGTTCGGGGAAAGCGTGACGGTCAGCGGCCTGGTGGCGGGCAACGACATCATGGCGGCGCTCGCGGGGGTGGAGATCGGCGCGGGGCTCCTGGTGCCGGACGTGATGCTCAAGGAGGGGGAGGGGCTGTTCCTGGACGACGTGTCCCTGGATGAGGTGCGGGGGCGCCTCGGTTGCCCGGTGCTGACCTTCGACGGTACGCCCCGCGGGTGCTACCGGGCCCTCCGGCAGTTGGCCCGCCCGGGGAACCCGCTGTCCCGGGCGCCCGGTTCGTAGTCGCACCCCCGCCTTTCGGGGCCGGTGCCGTCGTTGCGGCACCTTGATGCCGCCCCTGCCACACCGGCCGCACCAGCTCGCCGTTACTCCCCGCGGCACCGGCGCGGAGCGCTAGGACAAAAGCTCCCTGACCTTTGCCAACAGCGCGTCCGCGGAGAAGGGCTTCTGGATGAAGTTGCGCTCTTCGTCGAACAGGCCGTGGTTGACGATCACATTGTCGGTATAGCCCGACATGTAGAGCACCCTCAGGCCGGGCTGGGCCACCGCCAGCCGGGCGTAGAGTTCGGGACCGCTCATCCTGGGCATGACCACGTCGCTCAGCAGCAGATCGATGTGCTGCTCCCCGGTCAGCTTCAGGGCCACTTCGGGGCTCTCCGCCACAAGGACGGCATATCCGTCCTCCTTCAAGAGCTCAGAGGCCATATCGCGCACCATCTCGTTGTCCTCGGCCAACAGGATGACGCCCCTTCCCTGTCCTGTCGCCAGCACGCCCGGCACGGGCGCCGACTCCTGGTCGGGGGCGCGCCCGGCCAGGGGGAAGTAGATCTTGAAGACCGTACCCCGCCCCGGCTCGCTGTAGACCCAGATGCTCCCATTGTGCTGTTTGACGAGCCCGTAGACCGTTGCCAGCCCCAGGCCGGTGCCGAGGCCGCTTTCCTTGGTGGTGAAAAACGGCTCGAAGATCTTTTCCTGGGTTTCCGGGGTCATGCCGTGCCCGGTGTCGGTCACGGACAGCATGGCATGCCAGCCCGAAACGATGCCGGCGTGGTGCCGGGCATAACCTTCGTCAAGCATCACCATGGCGGTTTCGATGGTTATGGTGCCGTTTTTTTCAATGGCGTCCTGGGCGTTGATGGCCAGGTTCATCAGGATCTGCTCCACCTGGGTCCGGTCGGCGCGGATGCTGGGCAGCTCCGGGGCGAGGTGCAGGCTGATCTCCACGCTCTCCCGGATGGTCCTGCGCAGAATGCCGGAAAAATCCGCAATGACCGTATTCAGGTCAAGAACCCGCATGGTCAGCCGCTGTTTCCGGCCGAAGCTGAGAAGCTGCTGGGTCAGCTCCTTGGCCCTGGATGCGGCCAGCATGATCTGCCCCAGGCGCGAGCTGGCCCGCTCGTTGTCCGACAAGTCCCGCATCAGGAGCTGGACGTACACGATGATGGGAGTCAGCAGGTTGTTGAAGTCGTGGGCGATTCCGCCCGCCAGCCGGCCGACGGATTCGATCTTCTGGGCCTGGGACAGCTGCTCGGACAGAATCTTCTTCTCAGCCTCCGCCTGCTTGCGGTCGCTGATGTCCCGCCCCGCCACGATCAGCCGTTCGGCGGCGCCGAGCATGGCGCGGCGTATGTTGATCTCCAGCCAGAACAGCTCGCCGTTCTTGCGTTTGCCCAGCCATTCGAATACCTGCGGTTCCCCCGCTGCCGCCCGCCGCATCCATGCCATGGCCTCGGCCTGGGAATAGGGGGGCTCGCCGGCGCTGATGGCCTCCACGTCGAGCCGGCTGGCCTCTTCGCGGCTATAGCCGAACAGGTCGCACATGGTCTGGTTCACTTCCAGGATCGCCCCGCTCTCCAGGTCGTGGATGAATACGGCGTCGCCGATCAGGTCGAAGATGGCGCGAAAACGCTCCTCGCTCTCCCGCAGGGCCTTCTCGGCCCGCTTCAGCTCGGTGATGTCGAGAATCACGCCGACCAGGCCGCGTACCGTGCCGTTTGCGCGCAGGATCAGGGACTTGTAGAACACCACGTCATGCAGCGTCCCGTCGCCGTGGCGGAGGGCGGCCTCGTAGACCTGGGTCCCTCCCAGGGCCAGCAGCTCAAGGTCGGCGCGACGGTAGGTGTCGGCCAGTTCCCGGGGCGCCAGGTCGTATGCCGTACGGCCGATGATCTCCTCCTTGGAGAACCCCAGGTAGCGGGCAAAGGCCGCATTGCAGTTGAGATAGACCCCGTCCAGGTTCTTGTGGAAAACCGGGTTGGGGATGGAGTCGATGACGTTGGCCAAAAGCTCGCGGTTTTCCTCGAGCTCCTCTATCTTGTGCTGCAGTTCGGGGAAAAAACTCTTGCGCCCCGACATGCTGCCCAGGCCGATGACGGCATCGCGCTGTTGTTGCCAATCCGGATCCATCAGAACGCCTCTTCGTAGATGACTTCGATATCCCGCTGGCTGGGGCGTCGCGGGTTGGTGACCATGCAGGCGTCCCGCAGCGCGTTGGCCGCCAGGTCACCCAGGTCGCCGCTCCGTACGCCCCGGTCCCCCAACCCCCCGGAGATGCCCGCTGCCGTGCGCAGCCGGTGCACCTCGGCGAACAGCGCCGCCCGGCACTCCCCTCGGTCCATGCTCCCGGTATCGAGGCCGAGTGCCTGCCCCACATCGCGGTAACGGTCCCCGGCCTCGGCGAAGTTGTAGGAAATGACGTGTTCGAGCAGCATGGCATTGCACTCACCGTGGGGCAGGTCAAGACGCCCCCCCAGGCTGTGTGCCATGGCGTGCACCGCGCCCAGGCTGGCGTTGGAGAAGGCCAGCCCGGCCTCAAGGCTCCCCAGCATCATCTGGCTGCGGTGGTCCAGATCGTCCGGCGCGGCGATGGAGGCAAGCAGGTGGCGCGCGATCAGGCGGATCGCCTGGAGGGCGTGGTTGTCGGTGAGGGGGGAATGGGCGTTGGAAACGTAGGCCTCGATGGCGTGCACCAGGGCATCCATGCCGGTGCACGCGGTGAGGTAGGCGTCCATGGTGGTCAGGGTCTGGGGGTCGATGATGGCCACGTCCGGGACCACCGCCTTGCTGATGATCGCGATCTTGGTGAGGCGCACCCGGTCGGAAATGATGGCGAACTGGGAAACGTCGGCCGACGTTCCGGCGGTGGTGGGGATGCAGAGCAGCGGCGGCATGGGAACCGGAATCCTGTCGATCCCCTCGTAATCAAGGATGTTTCCCCGGTTGGACACCACGATGCCGATACCCTTGGCGCAATCCAGCGGGCTGCCGCCCCCCACCGCCACGATCAGGTCGCAAGCCGCGCTTCGGTGCACTTCGGCGCCGGACATGACCTCTTCGGTGCGCGGATTCGGCGAAACCCCCGAGAAGAGCACGTGGCAGACACCCGCATCGTTGAGCGCCGCCAGCACGCGTTCGGTCCACCCGGCCGCCATCACGCCGGGGTCCGAAACCACGAGGGCCTTGCGGGCGCCGTACAGGGCAGCGTACTGGCCGGCCCGCTCAATGGCACCGGTACCGAAGATGATCTCGGGCGCTACGAACTTCCGCAGTTCCATCGCACTCATCCGTATCTCCTCCCGTCTGCCGGCTTCACGGTAAAAACTGATAACAATTACGGTGTTATAAGGGAAATGCGTCATGGCGGCGTTTCTGTATAAACAACAATATAGAACAAGGTTACATTAAAATCCACATATAAATATACGCCTACCCATCTCGGTCAAGCCGGTCGGCGAAGAGGCCGCGAAAGGGGCCTGCCGTGCGGCAGGCCCCCATGGGTACTGACGGTGTGTTCAGTGGGTGACCTCGGAGCATTCCCTGCGTTCCCACGAATCCAGTTCGCCGTTTTCAAGCCGCACCTGAATGGTTTCGCCGGCGTAGGTGCAGCCGAACGAATAGCCGAGTTGCCCATTCTTCAGGTTGCGGAGGGGCACGTGTTCTTCGCGCTGCTCGGTCCAGTAGCAGACCTGGTCGTATTGATTCGTCTTCATGGCATTTTCCCCCTTCTGGATTTATTGTATCTCCCCGGGCCGCGCTCTGCAAGCCCCCGCCCTTTCCCGGCCGGCTGCGCCGCAAAGTTGCCCACATGTTATCCTTTTTCCACCTGACCGTAACAATCCGCAGGTAAGTAGATTGCCATAAACATGCAAAGGAGCATCGCCATGAAAATTCGCCCCGATGAAGACTATTACTACTGGTGTTGCGATTGGTGCGACACGGAAAATCTCGTCCTCTGGGCGCGGCTGCACACCGGCGCCTACTGCGGCGCCTGCCACCGCCCCCTGGCCCTGCCCGACAACCCGGGCATCGCCACCGACACCTCCATCGCCGCGGGTCTCTGCTGACGCGGCGGGTTGCCGGGCACCCCCTCGCACATTTACGTCTGGATATAACCTGAAACCCTGGTATGATGCTGGGGCAACTCCATGGACGGTGCCCGCCCGGGAGGCCGTCCTCACTCTGCCAAAGGTATGCTGCCCGCCGCTGTGGCCGGCAGCGGAACGTCCGGACCCATGCCCACCACGTTTCTGATCATCAACCCCGCTTCCGGCAGTTTCAGCCGCCGGCGCATCGCGCAGGTGGTTCACAGCCTCACGCGTGCCGGTCTGCCGCCGATCATCCATCCGGTCAGGAACCCCGCCGAGGCGTACCCCTGCTGCCAGGCCATCCGCCGGGTGCGCGAACATCCCTTCATCATCGTTGCCGCCGGAGACGGCACGTTCAACGCCGTCTTGAACGGGCTCGGCCCCGGACCGGCAACCCTGGCGGTACTCCCCCTGGGCACGTCCAACGTCCTGGCCGCCGAACTGGGGATCGCCTCCCTTGCGGACGGCATCGCCCGGATATGCGCAGGCAAGACCGGGCCGCTGGCGACGGGGCTCCTGGAGTTTGACGCGGGCCGCCGCTATTTCGCCCTCATGGCGGGCAGCGGTCTGGACGGCGCCGTGGTGGGCGGTGTCAGGGCGGGGGAAAAGCGGGTGCTGAAACAGGGGGCCTATGCCCTGTCGGCTTTCAGGGCGGCGCTTGGGTGGGACCGGGGTATGCAGGAGATCGTCGCGGACGGGAAGTGCTGCCTCTGCCACACCGCGGTGGTGTGCAACGCCTCGCGCTATGGGGGGAACTTCAGGCTTTCGCCCGGCAGCAGCCTGTTCCGCAGCGGCTTTGAAATCGCCTGCGTTACGAAGGCCGACAGGCGGGGATACCTGGCGATTGCCCGCAACCTCTTCCTGGGGCGGCCGATGCCGGATACGGCCATTACCTGGCTCACCGCCACCGAGATCGAACTGCGGGGAACGAAGCCGATCCAGCTCGATGGGGATTTCGTCGGCCACGGTCCGGCGCGCATCACGGCTGTGGCCGATTTTGCCCGGCTCATCATGTAGCCCGGCTCCCCCCGGCTGCCCGCATGCCCGGGGGCCGGCAGCGGAAGCGCTCCCGTTGCGCCGACCCGCCCCGTTTATTTTGCCCCTTGACAGACAGCCCGCAAGAACGTATTGTCTCTTCGCTAGGAATGATTCCTGATTAGGGGCAGGCCATCAAACGGGAACAGATCAAAAAAAGCATTATCCAGGGGCTCAGGGACAGGGGGTTGAAACTGACCTCCCAGCGCCTTGAGATCATAGGCGTGCTTACCCGCGACAGAAGCCATCCTTCCGCCCTGACCATCTTCAAGAAGGCGCGGGAGAAGTACCCCAACATAAGCCTGTCCACGGTGTACTATACCCTGGCCCTCCTCAAAAAGCACCGGCTGATCAGGGAGCTGGAGTTCGAAACCATGGACAACCGGTATGATATGGACACGGCCAGCCATCTCAACCTGATCTGCACCAATTGCGGAAGGATCGAGGACTTTGCCGACGCCGCGCCCGTACCGCCCGAGGTGGTGGAGCGCGACACCGGCTTTGCCCCCCACGACATGCGTTTCGAGTATTACGGGCTGTGCCGGCAGTGCCGCACGTCCTAGTGTCTTTTGCCGGACAGACCGGAACCGTTCCTGCTTGCCCCGGAGTTTCCCGCTTCATCCATAAACGCCGAAATTGCCCGCAGCATTCCTCCGAAGGAACCCACACCAACCACAGAAAGGAACAGGACAGATGACATTGAAAGGAAGCCGCACCGAGAAAAACATCCTCACCGCATTCGCCGGCGAAAGCCAGGCCCGCAACCGCTACACCTATTTTGCCGCCCAGGCGAAAAAGGACGGCTACGTGCAGATCGCCGAGATCTTCGAGGAAACGGCCAATCAGGAGAAGGAGCACGCCAAGCGGCTGTTCAAGTTCCTGGAGGGGGGCGATGTGGAGATCACCGCCGCTTTCCCGGCCGGTGTGATCGGCACCACCGCGGAAAACCTGCTGGCCTCCGCCCAGGGGGAGAACCACGAGCAGACGGAGATGTACCCCGAATTCGCCGCCATTGCCAAGGAAGAGGGCTTCCCGGCGCTGGCCGCCGTGTTCACGGCCATCGCCGTTGCCGAAAAACAGCATGAAAAACGCTTCCGGGCCCTTTTGGCCAATATCGAGAACGACCGGGTGTTCCGGCGGGACGAGCCGGTGGTCTGGAGATGCCGTAACTGCGGCTACCTCCACGAAGGGCCCGCCGCCCTGGAGCTGTGCCCCGCCTGCGCCCATCCGAAAGCCCATTTCGAACTGCTGGCCGAAAACTACTGACCCGCAGCAGCAACCGCCCGCAGCGGAAGGGAACACACCGCGCCCCCCGCCATGCCTTTAGCGCACTGGTGAAGCGCCGTTCCCGGTGTGGACCTTGCCGCTGCGCGAAGGCTGCCGCCGTAACGAAACCGCCCCTGTTTCCGCCCGGTACCGGCGGGAAACAGGGGCTTTGCTTTTTTACCCTGGGGGAGTGCCGTCGCGGCGGTAGATGGCCGCCAGGGCGTGGCTGCGGTAGTAATGGCTGACCCGCCGCATCCCGTGGGGAGCGAGCATGAGGTCCAGCTCGCCGTGGCTCAGGGTCTTGGCGCACGTGCCGGGCGACAGGCGGGCGTCGCAGGAGTGCCCGCACACCTCGTCCGGCCGGCGGCAGCGCACCTCCATCATCAGGTAGCCGCCCGGCTTCAGGTTGGCGACGGCGGTCTGCAGGTAGGCGTGCCGCTCCTCCTCTGCCATGATGATATTGAAGACATAGGTGGAAAGCACCAGATCAACGCCCAAGCGGCTGCCGGAAAGCTCGTCCGTGGCCAGCAGGCGCTTCACCTGCCGGGCGGCGGGGCGGCTGCGCAGCTTTGCCACCTGTTCCGGCAGGTCCGCCGCATAGACCGTAAAACCCCGCTCCGAGAGATAGCAGGCGTTACGCATGGTGCCGGTGCCGTAGTCCAGCACCTTCACGGCGCGCTGGGTTTTGAAGAAGCGGCTGTAACGCCGCACGCTTTCGGCTGCTGCGCACATGGAACCTTCTCCCTCTCAGTTCGTCTCTTCCGCAACCGACCCATAGCGGGTCGGGCCCCCGTCCGCGCGAATGTCCCTGGCGAGCCCCGATCCGGCAAGCAGTTTCAGGGTGCGGTACACCGTGACGTAACCTATGGCGTGGCCTTGGGCCCGCAACTCCCGGAAGAACTCGTCCGCGCTCAGCCCGTGCCCGTGGGCAAGGAACGCCGTCAGGATGAGCCGCCGCTGCCGGGTCAGCTTGAGGCCCCGGGCGCCCAGGTAATCGTAAAATTGCCGGTCATGGTCCGGTCTCACAGGCCCCCCTTTCTTTCCTGCGCAGCGGCCGGATGGACGATGCCGGCACTTCCGGCGCCAAGGGCGCCTCCGGGACGACGAGCAGCACCGTGCGCACCTCGTCCCGCATCCTCGCCAGAGCCCGTGCCACGGCAGGGTCGAACTGGGTCCCGGAGCAGCGGCCGATCTCGGCGACCGCCTCCTCGAAGCTGCACCCCGGCCGGTAGGGACGGTCCCGCAGCAGGGCCGAAAGGGTGTCGGCCACCGCCACGATCCGTGCCCCCAGGGGGATGGCTTTGCCGCCCATGCCGGAAGGATACCCCCTGCCGTCGTAGCGCTCGTGGTGGCTGAGGATGATGTCGGCCACGTCTCCCGGGCGGTTGAACGCAGGTACCGGGCGCACGATCTCCGCCCCCATCTCGGGATGCCGTCTCATCCAGGACCACTCCTCCTCGTCCAGGGCTCCCTGCTTGTTCAATACGGCATCGGGGATGCCGATCTTGCCGATGTCGTGCAGGTGCCCGGCGATGTGGATCACCTCCACGAGACCGGGGGAAAGCCCCATGCCGGCCGCCAGGATGCGGCCGACCTCGGCCACATCGCGGGAATGGTGGTAGAGCTGCGGGTCCTTGGCATCCACGGCGTTGCCCAGCGCCTCGGCGAACTGGTGCAGGGTGGGGCAGGCGGCGGCGCAGGCCGTCTGCCCGGAAGCGGCTCCGGGAAGCGGCGTGCCGTTGGACGTGGCGCCGGGTCTGTTCCCCAGGAGTTTCAGCATAACGCCACCCGGTTCCTCCCCTCCCGCTTGGCGCGGTACAGCGCCGCATCGGCGTCCGCAACCAGGCGGGCGAAATCCTTCCCCGGGGGGACCGCGGCGCCGCCGATGCTGACCGTGACCAGGCCGCACCGGTCGAAGGGGGGGAACAGCGCCGCGGCGACCCGTTCCCGAAAGCGTTCCGCAATGCGCTGCGCCTCTTCGGCCAGCGTCCCCCGCAACAGGATCAGGAATTCCTCGCCGCCCCAGCGGCACAAAAGGTCGGAACGGCGCAGCCCCTGGCGGGTAAGGTCGCAGAACCTCTTCAGGACGCTGTCGCCGGCTTCGTGACCGTAGGTGTCGTTGATGGTCTTGAAGTGGTCGAGATCGGCCATGAGGAGCGCCAGCGGCAGGCCCTCGCGGGAGAAGCGCTCGACCTCGCTGCGCATGATGGTCCCGGCGGCATGGCGGTTGAGGCAGCCGGTCAGATTGTCGTAATGGGCCATATCCCGGATGATCTCGAAATGTTCCTTGATGGGGCGCACCATGATGTGGGCGGCCAGGCCGGCATCGAAGGCGAGGCGCGTACCGTCGGCGGCGATCACCGCCTTGCGGGAAGCCAGCGGGTCGTAGTACAGAAGGTCGATCAGTTTGCCTTCCCTGAGCCCCATGTTCTTCAGTTGTCTGATCTCAGGTGTCGTCTCGCTGAGGGAAACGACCTCCGCCGTTTCCCCCACAAACATCTCATCTGCGAATATCAGGGGCATTGCATCCCTCCCGGCGCTCCGGCGGCGGGGCGTCCACCACCCGCCGCCGGGCTAACCTGCCATCCCGTCTCACCGCTCGCCGCAACTGCCGCCGTCGCAACCGTGGCAATGCCCCTTTTTCTTCCAGAGGGAGCGGTAGAGCAGCCAAGCCGCGCCGACCAGTATGGCGGCCATCAGCACGATATCCCATGTTCCCATGTCACACCCCCCATCCCAGGAGCCGTCCCCCCTGGTAGACGATCAGCGCCATGCCCCAGGCCAGTGCGCTCTGGTAGACGAAAGCCACCCCGAACCATTTCCACGAGCCGAACTCCTGGCGCATGGCGATGGCCACCACCACGCACGGCATGTAGAGCAGGACGAACACCATGAAGGCATAGGCGGAAAGGGGGGTGAAGGTCTGCTGAATCGTGGCCTTCAGGGGGCCCCGGTCCTCCTTCTCGTCAGCCGAAAGGCTGGAGACGCCGAAGGTGGAGACCACATTGGAGGCCGCTTCCCCGGCCGCCTTGCCGAAGGAGACGGCGATCTCCCGCAGATCCTCCCCGAAGCTCGCCTCGGGTTTTTTCTGCTCATCCTTCTTGGGCGCGTAGATCTCGCCCATGGTGCCGACCACGATCTCCTTGGCGATGACGCCGGTGATCAGGGACGCCGCCGCCTGCCAGGTGCCGAAGCCCAGTGGGCTCAGGACCGGGGCCATCACCTGTCCCGCCTGTCCCAGGTAGGAATCCTTCTTCTGCTCCACCCCCCAGGGGAGGTTCAGGAGGAACCAGACAAAGATGGAAACGGCGAAGATGTAGGTACCGGCCTTGATGAGGAAGTGTTTCCCCTTCTCCCAGGTGTGCAGGCAGAGGCTGGTGAAGGAGGGCATCCGGTAGGGGGGCAGTTCCATGATGAACATGGGGGCCTCGCCCCGGAAGAGGGTCCGCTTGAAAAGAACCCCCATGGCAATGGCCAGGGCGATGCCCAGCACGTACAGGGACCAGATCACCGTGCCCGGATTGTTGGGGAAGAAGACCCCCACAAAGAGGACGTAGACCGGCAGCCTCGCCCCGCAGGACATGAGCGGGATCAACAGGGCGGTCAGCACCTTGTCGCGAGGATTCTCCAGGGTCCGGGTGGCGTAGATGCCGGGCACGTTGCAGCCGAAGCCGAGCAGGAGCGGGATGAACGATTTGCCGTGGAGCCCCATGGCGTGCATGGCCCGGTCCATGACGAAGGCGGCCCGCGCCATGTAGCCGCTCCCTTCCAGGAAGGTGATGAAGAACATCATCATGAAGATGACCGGGACGAACACCAGCACGAAGCCGACCCCGGAGATGACCCCTTCGGTGGCCAGGGAAACCGTCCAGTCGGGGGCGCCCACCATGCCCAAAAGGAGTGCCGCCCAATGCTTGAAGGGGCCGCCGGCCATGTCGCCGATCCAGTCCCCGAACGGTTTGGAAAGGTCGAAGGTCAGCTTGAACACCAGCCACATGGCGGCCAGGAAGATGGGGATGCCGAGAAAGCGGTTGAGCACCACCCGGTCGATCCGTTCGGTCATCTCGACCCGGCGTCCCTCCTTCTTGAAGAGGACCTCCCGGGCCAGCCCGGCGGCCTGGGAGTAGCGGGCGTCGGCCATGAGCGCCTCCAGGTCTTCCCCGTGAGCCCGGCGCAGGTGGTGGAAGATTTCCTCCGGCAGGGCGTCCTTGCCCAGGTTGATCTCCCGGTGCAGGCGCTCGTCCCCCTCCATGAGCCTGAGGAGCAGCCAGCGCTCCGGATAGAGGCCGAACAGGGCCGGGTGCTCCCGGCGCAGGGTGTCGTGCAGCAGGGCCACGGCGGTCTCGATGTCGTCGCCGTAGTTGAGGATGCGCGGGGCATGGTCGGCCGGGTGTGCGGCCGTATCCAGTACCTTGTCCAGCAACTCCGTCAGGCCGTTTTTGCGGGTGGCGGAGGTGGGGACCACGTCGATGCCCAGCATCATCTCCATATCGTGGAGATTGAAGCGGTACCCCTTGCCCTCGGCCTCGTCGTAGATGTTCAGGGCCATGACCACCGGGATGCCCAGTTCCAGGAGCTGCACCGTCAGGTACAGGTTACGCTCCAGGTTGGTGGCGTCCACCACGTTGACGATCAGGTCGGGCCGCTGTTTCACCAGGTAATCCCGGGCGATGATCTCCTCCTGGGTGTAGGGGGAGAGGGAGTAGGTGCCGGGCAGGTCCACCAGCCGGATCTTCCGGCCGTTATGCTCGAACAGGGCCTCCTTCTTTTCCACGGTCACGCCGGGCCAGTTGCCGACCTGGAGCCGGGTGCCGGCGATGGCGTTGATCAGCGTGGACTTGCCCACGTTGGGGTTGCCCGCCACGGCCACCACCAGGGGGCGCGTCTCCGGCGGCGCAGCGGCGTCGCGGCCGGGGTGCTGTGCCTGTTCCGTCATGGGGCCACCTCCACTTCGATCCCTTCCGCCTCCTTCTTGCGCAACGAGAGGCTGTAGCCCTTGATGGTCACCTCCATCGGGTCCCCCAGGGGGGCCACCTTTTCCACCCTGACCGGTTCGCCGGCCAGCACCCCCATGTCCATCAGCCGCCGCTTCATGGGGCCGATGGCCGTCCCGATGCGCACGATCCTCCCCTGTTGTCCCGGTTTCATCATCGCCAGATGCATCCCCTACCTCCGTATCTTTATTTTCATGGCCACGCCGCGATCAACGGCAATCCGTGATTCGTCCACCTTCAGCAGCACCAGGCTGCCGCTGTTGTTCAGCATCTCCACCTGCTTGCCGACCCTGAGCCCCATGTCCTCCACCCGCACGTCCCCCGGTTTGCGTTCCTTGGTGCAGCGGCATTCGCCACATTCCGGCGTACACTGCCCGACCTCGACGATCTCGCCCCGCTCTCCGGGGCCCATCAGTCCCAATGGCATCATTGGCTCGACTCCCTTTCTTCGCCCGCTCCCCGGGGGGAGCGGGCGACATGGCTCGCTAGAATTTGAGCACCACCCCGTAGAGCAGGGCCAGATCGTCCTCAGGCGCGGTGAGCCCGACCTTGACGCCGGCGTCCACATCCAGGAACGGGAGCACCTCGTACCGGGCGCCCACCAGGCCGTAGCTGCACAGTTCGCTGGTTGCTTTGTCCTGGGCCGTGGACAGGCCGAGGTCGGCCACCAGCGTCAGCCCCTTCATGACTTGGGCCTCGCCGGCCAGGGAGCCGGACCAGAGGTCGGAGCGGTTCTCGTCCCTCTGGATGTCGGTGCGGAAACCGTGGTGCTCATACCCCAGGTTGGCGTGGAGCAGGTACTTCCCCTCCGCGAATTCCCGGGTGGCGATGAGCGCACCGCCAAAGCCCCATCTGCCGTCCGAAAGCCCGGTGCTGTATTTGCCGGTGGGCAGAAGGATGGCCGGCTTGATGGCAAGGCTCAGCCCTTCGTGCTCGAAGAAGCGGTACTTCAGCTCCAGGGTCATGTCGCCGAAACCGTCGTTGGTCCCGGCCAGTTGGCCATCCTCCCTGACCCGCTCGCTGAAGAGATAGGGGACCGCCAGGGACACGCCCAGATCCTTGGTGATGCCGGTGGTGATCTTCATCTCGCCGTCGAAGGCCTCGCGGCGCGTGGCGATCCCGTTGCCCGACTCCTTGTCGTAGGCGTAGCCGCCGTTCAACTCCACTTCGGCATGGCCCGGCTCCACGGTTCCGGTATCGTCCGTGACGAGCGGCGGCCCGGCAAAGGACTGGGCCGCGCCCAGAGTCACCATGCCCAGCAGTGCCACCGCTGCGATCCCCCTCCGCATCATTTCCCCCATGCCGTTTTTCCCCCCTGTGATGATGGCCTCAGGCATCCTTCATTCCTCCTTTATGGTTGATGATATGCATGCATTTCAGGCACTCGCGGAGCGTGCAGACCCCGCAGGCGTGGTGCATGAAGACCGGGATATCGTTGGCGCGGGCCGCCGTCATGGCCTCGTTCTTGGCCCGGTGGGACACCTTGTTGGTGAAGATCACCACGGCGTCGGCATGTTTCAGTTTCGCGGCGATGCCGTTCTGGGCGGTGGTGAACACGCTCAACTGCACGCCGGCTTTCTCGGCCTCCCTCAGATACTGCGGCTCCAGGCGGTCCATCCCGCCGATCAGCACAACGCTCATGGTCCTCTCCTTTCTCTGGTAAATGGATATTGATAATCGTTATCAATAAAAGGGCAAAAGAAGGGCAGTGACGCCCTTCGGAGTGCGTAGGGATCAACTCAACTGTTCAGATTCTCGCCGGTGAGATTGCTGCTGTGAAAGCGGCCGGACAGGCCACAAGGGTCGGCTTCTCCGCCGATGCCCCCCTGCCGTGGGGTGTTTCCATGGTCGGCACGCCCGGTGCGCCCGCTGCCCGCATGCTGCGTTCTGTCCGTATCTGTCGGGCTTCCGGTGTGATGAACCATGGGTGCCGCTTCCTCTGTGTGGGGTGGTGGTACTGCTGATGTCACAATATGATATTGAAAACTGAAATCAATATATCGATCGGCAGCCGGGCTGTCAAGGACAAAAAACAGGGCGCAGAAAAAATGCCCCCGCCGCGCCCCGAACAGCCACACAACTATTGCAGAGCCACAACATGTTTGTAATCTTCGCCTGCTACCATCCCGACCATGCGAACCTACAAAGCAGACCTGCACGTCCATTCGAGCCACTCCAACAAGCCCACCTACTGGGCCATGCGCAAGTTCAACTGCCCCGAAAGCTACACCTCGCCCGATTATCTCTACCAGACCGCCCGGAGCCGGGGCATGGACTTCGTCACCATCAGCGACCACAACAGCATCAACGGCGCCCTGGAGATTGCCCACCTGCCGGGTGCGTTCGTCAGCTCCGAGATCACCGCCTACTTCCCGGAAACCGGCTGCAAGGTCCACGTGGTGGTGCTGCACATCACCGAGGCCCAGTTCCGCCAGATCATGGAACTGCGCAGGAACATCTACGAGATGGTGGCCTATCTCCACCGGGAGGGGATTGCCCACTTCCTGGCCCACCCGCTCTACGCCCAGAACGACAAGCTGACCACCGCCATCATCGAGAAGTCCCTGGTGCTCTTCACCACCTTCGAGGTGAGAAACGGGTGCCGGGCACGGCGGTTCAACGCCTTTACCGAGCAGATCGTCACCGGCCTCGACCGGGAGATCCTGGAACGGCTCGCCGACCGGCACGATATCCGCCCCTACGGTGCCACGCCGTGGATCAAGGGGATGGTGGGGGGCTCGGACGACCACGGCGGGCTGTTCATCAGCCGCGCCCACACGGCGGTGGATGGCGCCGACGGCGTGGATGGCTTCATCGAGGCCGTGAAGGCGGGGCGGAGCCGTCCCGAGGGGGAGAGCGGTGGCCCCTTGACCATGGCCCACAGCATGTACGGCATCGCCCACAGTTTCTACCGGGAGCGCTTCGGCGACCGCCGGCACAGTTCGACCCCCTTCATCAGCGCCCTCTTGAACCGCTTCTTCAATGTGGGCTCGGCCCGGGAATCGTTCGTGGAAAAGCTTCGGCTGTTCATCCTCAAAAACATCCCCGCGTCCCGGAGCCAGCGGAGCCGCAGTTTCGAGGAGGTCCTGGACCGGGAGGCACGGACGCTGCTCAACGACGGCGTCTTTCTGGCCACGCTCAAGGGGGCCGACCAGAACCGCACCATCTTCGCCGTGACCAGCTATCTGGCCAACCGCATGATCTACATCTATACCAACCGCCTGATGTCGCTGCCCCTCTCCGCCGGGTTCTTCGACTACGTCACCACGCTGTCCACCATCGGCCTGGTGCACCTGCTGGTGACCCCCTACTACCTGGCCTTCCACCATCAGCACAAGGGCAAGGACATCATGCGCGGCCTCAAGGAGACCTTTCCCCATGCCGGCGACGGCGGGGTAGAGAAGATCGCCCTGTTCACCGATACCCTGGACGAGATCAACGGGGTGGCCATCACCATCCACCGCCTGATCCGGACCGCCCGCAACCGGGGGGTGGAGTTGACGGTGATCACCGCCGGGAATGCCGACGCCCCGCTCCCCGAGGGGGTCAAGCGTTTCGAATCGGTGGGCGATTTCGTGCTGCCCGAATACCCGGAACTGAAATTTTCCTTCCCGCCGATCCTGGACGTCATGGATTACATCGAACAGGGGGGCTTCACCCGCATCCATGTCAGCACCCCCGGAACCGTCGGCCTGTTGGGACTCCTGATCGCCCGCATGATGGACATCCCGGTGGCCGGCACCTACCACACGGACATCCCCCAGTACGTGCGCAGCCTGACCAACGACGAGTTCCTGGAACAGGCCGCCTGGAGCTACATGATCTGGTTCTACAACCAGATGGAGGAGGTCATGGTGCCGTCCAACGGGACCAGGCAGCAGCTCCTCTCCCGCGGCCTGGCACAGGAAAAGATGCAGCCGCTGCCGCGCTGGGTGGACACGGAGCAGTTCACGCCGGTCAGGCGCCGGGCCGATTTCTGGACCAGCCGCGGCATCCCGGAGGGGATCAGGCTCCTCTACGTGGGGCGGGTATCGCGGGAAAAATCGCTGGAACTGCTGGCGGATACGTTCGCCGAACTGATCGACTCCGGCTTCGACGCCTCCCTGGTGATCGTGGGCGACGGGCCGTACCGCCAGGAGATGGAGGCGCGTCTTGTGGGGTATCCGGCCTTCTTCACCGGCTATCTGGCGGGGGAGGAGCTGCAGGACGGGTACGCCTCGGCCGACCTGTTCGTCTTTCCCAGCGCCACCGACACCTTCGGCAATGTGGTCCTGGAGGCCCAGTCCTCGGGATTGCCGGTGATCGTCTCCGATGCCGGCGGCCCGAAGGAGCTGATGGCCGACGGCGAGACCGGCATGGTCTTCGGCGCCGGCAGCGGGGCGGAATTGGCCGCCGCCATCCGGTACTTTCTCAACAACCGGGCGGTGCTGGCCGAGATGAGCCATAACGCCCGCAGGTTCACCCTGCTCCGGGCCCCCGCCAGCGGCGCCGCCTACAGCACCATCCTCCAGAGCGGCCGGGCGGCCTGACCGCAGGCAGCCTGCCGCACCAGTTGTTCCCCCCATGTTATGCCGGGATCGAAGTCGTGGTCCCGGCGCTTTTTTCGCGATCGCAACAGAATCTTCACCAACTGTTGCCCGTTCGCCGCCGGTGCGTAACGTTGCCGTGCTTTACTGGCGGGAGCAGGCACGAAGATCAGGAGGCGACATGAAATCCGTTTCGTTAAAGACCGGCCCGGCGAAAGAGACCCACCCCGTACTTGTTTCGGCAGCGACCATGGCACACGGCTTCATGCGCTCCATGGCCATCAAACCTTACGCCCCGCGGGACCGGCGCCGCGAATTCGGCCTGATGAAGAGCGTTCACAATATGCCCAGCGTCCGGTGCCAACTGTTCCGGGAAAAGGGGGCCGGGTCCCTGCCGACCATCGTGGTCGCCGGTTTCGTGCCGGACGCCACGGAAACGATCGAATTCCAGCGCCCGCTGTTGCGCCGCTACGGCAGCATCTACTATTTCAACTATCCCCGCAACGGCTTCTCGGCCGCGATGTTTTCCGCCCAACTGTCCGACCTGATCGACGATATCCACGCCCGGGGCACCAAGCCGCTGATCATGAGCGTCAGCTTCGGCTCCGGCCTGCTGGTGGATTTTCTCCGGCGGGCCGACGAACAGATCCACGAGAAGATTCGCGGCCTGCTCCTGGTCAGTCCGGTCATCTGCACCGACGACCTGATCCGCCCCTCGGGGGAGAAGCGGGACGGCATCCGTTTCCTGGAGAGCAGCCTGCAGAAGATCATCACCGCCGACCCGGCCAAACGGGACGAACTGGAGAAGCAGGTGGAACGCTCGCGGCGCTGTTTCCAGGCCCTGTTCGCCGCCGGCGCCGAAAACCGGGTGCTGAGCAGCAAGCATTTGGCCATTCGCCGCAAGATCATGGATGTCCTGGCCCATACCTCGGCCCTGGGGGGGTACGAGCGGGTCAAGGCGCTGCGGGAGCTTGCGTTCCCCACCCTTGACGGCTCGGTCTTCGCCGGGCCGGTGCTGACGCTTTTGGCGGAAAACGAGGGGGATATCCTGGTGCCGCTGTCGCCGACCCTGGCCCTTTTTGCCGATTCGTGCCGCTACACCAGGCTGTTTCCCAACTGCCGGGTGAAGAAGGTCATCTCCAAGAACGAGGGGGACAGCGTGCCCCACGCCTCCATGATCTTCCACCACGACGCCTACAACCCCCTGCTGGAAAGCTGGTACAGCAAGCTCTCGGCGCCGCTGCTCCAGATGGCGGTCTGATCCATGGCCCTTCTCAGGCAGGCATTGCGGACAGGCCCCGTGCAGGGGCTCATCAGACAGACGGCCGCCTTTAGGGCCCGGCGCTTCCACCAGCGCGACCCGCTCGCGACCCAGCGGGCCATCTTCCAGCAGCTCGTCGGCACGGCGGCCGGGACCCGGTTCGGCCGCGACCACGACTTCCCGGTCCTGGCGCGCCTCCCTTATGACCAGGCCTACGCGCGGTTCCGGCAGTTGGTGCCGATCCGCACCTACCAGGAGTTCTGGGACGACTATTTCCAGGCCGGCTGCCGCATCGGCATGGACGGCACAAAACGGATCTGCCTGGATGACGTCACCTGGCCCGGCAGGGTGCGGATGTTCTGCGAGACCTCCGGCACCACCGCCCCGACCAAGTACATCCCGTTTTCCGGCCGGATGTTCGACGAGAACCGCCGGGCGGCCACGGATATGATCTCCTGCTATCTCGCCGCCCAGCGGGCGTCGCGCATCGGTTCCGGCAAGATTCTCTACATGTCCGGCTCCACCGAACTGAACGACATGGGGGAGGGCATCTGTTCCGGCGACATGAGCGCCATCACGCTCCGTTTCCGGCCCCGCTGGCTCGACCCCTTCGTGGAGCCCCAGGCCCCCGTGTCGGCCCTCCCCTGGGAGGAGAAGCTCCAGGCCATGGCCGAACTGCTGCTGGGCGACCCGGACATCCGGGTCATCTCCGGCGTGCCCCCCTGGATTCTGTTGCTCCTGAAACACTGCGCCGAGATGGGGGGCAGGCCGCTGACGGAGCTACTGCCCCATCTGGAACTGATCATCCACGGCGGCACCAGCATCAAGCCCTACCGCAGCGAGTTCGAGGCGTTGTTCCCGGGGCGGCTCCCCCATCTGCTGGAGCTTCTCCCCTCCTCCGAGGCCTTCATGGCGTTCCAGCGGCAGGGGGACGCCCAGATGCGCCTGACACCCTTTTACGGCGCGTTCTTCGAGTTCGTGCGCTTCGAGGATCTGGACGAGCAGGGGAGGCCGGCGCGGGACGCCGTGGCGATCCCCCTGGAAGAGGTGCAGACGGGCCGGCGCTACGCCGTGATCCTCAGCACCTGTTCCGGGCTGTGGCGCTACCACATCGGCGACACCATCCGTTTTACCTCGCTCGCACCGCATTTCATCGAGTTCACCGGCCGGGACCGCTTTCTGGACAAGCTGGAGGAGAAGGTGACCCAGGGGGAGGTGGAACGGGCCATTGCGGAGCTGAACGCCCTCGGAAGCTGGAATGTGCGGGAATTCATGGTCGGGGCCGACGTGCCGGCCCGGCGGCATGTGTGGGTGCTGGCCACGGCGGGGGCGGGCGGGAACACGGAGCAGGCCGCCCATCTGCTGGACATCGCCCTGTGCGACATGAACGCCGATTACGCCACGTTCCGCCGCCAGGGGCGCATCCACCCGCCCCAGGTGGTGACGGCAGGTGAAGGGACGATCTACGAGTGGTCCAGGACGGTGCGCGGCAAGCTGGGGGGCAGACCAAGATTCCGCACATCGACCCGACCGCCGATTCGTCCATGATCGCCAGCCTGCGGGAGTTCGTCGGGCGAGGCTGAAGCGGACAGGCAGGCCTGAAGCGGCAAGGGCTGCCCGATCGGCAGCCCTTTTGCGTGCGTCATGCTTGGGGGGTAATCTTTTGATACAGAGGGGTGGAGAGGCAGGCCGGGGGGTAGGAGGCTATCGTTGGCAGCGGGGGCAGAAGACCGTGCTCCGGTTCCCCAACCGGATCTCTTCCAGCGCCCCGTTGCAGCGGGTGCAGCTCCCTTTGCCCCGCCCGTACACGGTGAACTCCAGGGGATGGTAGGCGGCCGAGTCCTCCGCCACCCGGTAGGTGCTCCCCTGGTCGATGGATTCCTGCAACACCTCCCGGATGGCGAGGGCCAGCCGCTCGCACTCCGGAAGGGAGAGTGAGGAGGCGGTCCGGTCGGGGCGCAGCGCGGCGCGGAACAACGCCTCGTTGGCGTAGATGTTGCCGACCCCGGCCACCGTGGCCGCGTTCATGATGTACTGTTTCACCGCAACCGTGCGGGAACGGCTCGCCTGGAAGAGGTAGTCGCCGTCGAAGGCGGGGGTGAGCGGTTCCGGGCCGATGCCGGCCAGGAGCTGATGCCCCGCCGGGGCGTCGGTGGTCCAGGCCACGGTGCCGAATTTGCGCGGGTCGTGGAAGCGGAGCGCCGAGCCGCCGGCAAAACGGATATCGAGATGATCGTGCTTGCCGGGCGGCGTGATGTGGGGGAGGAACCGGAGAAAGCCGGTCATGCCCAGGTGGATGATGAGCCACCCCGCCTCGCAGTCCAGCAGCAGGTACTTGCCCCGCCGTGCCACGGAACGGATGGTCCGCCCCGGCAGGACTGTTGCCAGTTCTTCGGGAATCGGCAGGCGGAGCTTCGGAGCCCGCACCTCCACACGTTCAACCCTCTTGCCCATCAAATCCGGTTCCAGCCTGCGTCGGGTCAGTTCCACCTCGGGGAGTTCCGGCACCCTTACCTCCTGCGGCGTTCCCGCCGTAATTCTTCATTTTAATTGTGACTGTTCGAATAATACGGCATTGTCACGCCTATTGAGAGTGCTTTTTTGCGACAATTATTTTGTCTGTTAAATTGATTTTTCAGACAAGATGTGTCATTAATAGTGTCGGAAAACAAGGGCCATGGGGTAACAAGGTGATCAAGACTATTGCCGATAACGAGTTGACATTAATTGAAAAGTGCATTGCCGGGCACCAGGAAGGCATCGGCGTCTCTGCATTAGAAGCTGAGCTTTCGGTGCATGGATTTGCAATGCAGCGGCGGACTCTGTTGCGCCGGCTCGTGGTGCTGCATGACCGGGGCCGGATTGCCCCGGTTGGAGAGAAAAAGGGGCGTGTATACTTGCCTGTCAGGCAAGATGCGCTTTTGCATGCTGAAGATGCAAAAGCAATCTCCTCTGCCGACATAATCGCTCTTGAACAATACGTGCCTCTATCGCCTGAAGGTGAGGAAATCATGGCATATGTCCGCCAGCCTCGCCAGATGCGCAAGCCTGTCGGATATGACCAAGGTTTTCTCGAAGCGTATTACCCTAACGAGACCTGCTACCTAACGGTCGAACTGCGGGAACAGCTTCGTCAGATCGGCACGCCACCCGAAGATGAACATCCGGCCGGGACCTTTGCCAGAGATATTCTGAACCGGCTGCTGATCGATCTTTCCTGGGCCTCTTCACGACTTGAAGGCAACACCTATAGCCGCCTCGACACACAGCGGTTGATTGAATTCGGTCAGGCGGCCGAAGGGAAGGATGCCCTTGAAACACAGATGATCCTCAACCACAAGGCTGCCATCGAGTTGCTGGTGAATGAGGCAGATCTGGTCGACGTTACCCCGCTCACCATCTTAAACCTGCATGCACTTCTTTCTGATGGGCTTCTGGCACACGGCAGCGCCTGTGGAAGGATTCGTCACCGTCCGGTTGACATCGGCGGAAGTGTCTACCTGCCGATTGCCATGCCGCAGCGGCTTGAAGAACTTTTCAGGATAATTCTCTCCACGGCCCAGGAGATCAGAGACCCATTTGAGCAGGCTTTCTTCCTCATGGTGCATCTGCCATACCTGCAACCGTTTGAAGACGTTAATAAGCGTGTTTCCAGATTGGCCGCCAATATTCCCTTGATCCGGCACAATCTCTGCCCTCTTTCATTCATCGACGTTCCGGCACGTGCGTATGTAGAAGCCATGCTCGGGGTGTACGAACTGAACAGAGTCGAACTGCTGCGTGATGTCTTTGTCTGGGCCTATGAACGTTCTTGTCAGCAGTATCTGGCAATCCGCCAGGAACTCGTGCCGCCGGACACCTTCCGTTTGCGGTACCGGCAGGCACTCGGCGAAACAGTCAGGGCGATTGTCCTGCAACAGCAACGGCCGACCAAAGAAACAGTGACAGCGGCCATTCCTCTCTCGGTAAGCGCAGAAGACCATAACACGTTCGTAGAGCTTGTCCTCGAAGAGTTTGAAAACCTGCACGAAGGGAATGCGATACGTTTCGGCATCCGCCCTTTGGTATTTGCGGCATGGCAAGAGAAGGTCAAGCCGTAAAACGGCCCGGGGATAGTCGCTCGCTTGGGCGTCTGCCAAAGCCAGGATGGGTTGAAACCGTCAAACTTACAAACAAAAAGCAGGGATCATCTCGCCGCACTTTCCGAATAAGAGCTTGTACGGTTGAGCAGGTTCTCGACCTCCGCTTTCGTCAAGGCCTCGCCGAAAAGGGTTTTATAGGTCCCCTCTCCGGCCAGTTCGGCCGCAATCCTTGCGGTGCCTGCCAAGGCCGCCCGGAATGCCCCGGGGCCGATGCTCAGACGTGCCACCCCCATTTTATTCAGTTCGGGAACACTTGGGGTAACGGGTGTGGCGAAGATATTGAGAGGCGCATGGATCGTCGCAACCAGGCGCGCTATCAGGTCCCTGTCGAGCCTGCCGGGGACGAAGATGCAGTCGGCGCCCGCCTCGCGGTAGGCATTGGCCCGCTTCACCGTCTCCCGGAATTGCGTCTCCGGGTCCTGGAAGGGGGTCAAATAGGTGTCGGTCCGGGCGTTGATGACCAGGGGGATCCCGAGGGCGTCGGCGGCTTCCCTGACGGCGTGCAGTTTTTCGCACTGAACGCCCGGCTCAAAGAGCGGCCGCCCGGGGTCACGGGTGGCGTCCTCCAGGTTGACCCCCACGGCCCCGGCCTTGATCACGCTCCTGACCGTCCCGGCAACCGCGGTGATAGCCGTGCCGTAGCCCGACTCTATGTCGGCGTTGACCGGAAGGTCGGTATGCCGTGCGATGCGCTCGATCACCGCCACCATTTCCGGGAAAGGGATATGTTCCCCGTCCGGGTAACCGAGGGAGGCGGCAATGGCGTTGCTCGTCGTGCCGATGGCCTGGAACGACGCCTGTTCGAAGATTTTGGCGCTCGTCACATCCCAGGCATTGGGGAGAACCAGGGTATCCGGACCTTGGTGCAGCCCGAGAAAGACCGCTGCCTTCTGCCGTTGTCGATCGGACGGGGCGCCATCCCGGGGACCATTACGTGCGGGGCCGCTCATGTCAGCGTCTCATTCATGGAGGCCTTCCGTTCTTTCCGCATGCGCCGTTGCACCTCGCCGAGTTGGGCGTTGACCTTGCCGGCGGCAACCGCCATCACCACGCCCTGGACGGCGCCGATCTCCTCGGCCGTGATCCCGGCCCCCTCCACCTGCCCCAGGTAATACTCCATGCAGGGGGAGCAGCCGAACGCCATGGCTGCCCCCAGGTGGAGCAGGAGCGTGGTCTTGGGATCGAGGATCCGATTTTCCCTGACCGTGTCGTAAAACTCTCCGAATGCCTTCTGCTGTTGTTCCGGCAACATGGTTCCCTCCGTAATGGTCGTGGTTTCGACGCCGGTACCGCAACGCATCAGGAACAGCAGGTGCCGCTCGGCGCGCGCAGTTTGCGTTCCTGGAGCCACTCGTTGATCATCCCCGAGGCGCAGCCGACCCCGGCGTCCACCGTGATGGCCTTGACCGGACAATTGAGGGCGCAGGCGCCGCACTCCATGCAGGCGTCCCGGTCCCGGAGGGCCGCCTTCTTTTCCGCCAGGGAGAACACCTGGTGGGGGCAGACCTCCAGGCACCTGCCGCAGCCGGTGCAGGCCGCCCGGTCCAGCTCAAGGGTTACCACGTCGCGCAAATATCGGAAGCCTTTCATGGCTCGCTCCTTCGTAATTACAGAAATTTTCCCGCCAGGAGCAGCACCACGCTCGCCAGCAGCGCGCCGCCCATGGCCGGCAGGGCGATGCGCATCTCCTTCTTCACCCCCGAACGGGAGGTGTAGGTGCTGCACCCGGTAAAATTGAGGGTGTGGAAGGCGCTCACCGCGGGCAGCGCCAGGAAGAGGGCGCCGATAGCCGGCATACCCCAGGCGGGACCTCCGGCCAGAAGGTAGAACGCCCCGCCCCAGATCACCCCCGCCACGGCCCCCTTGACGGCAAAACTCTTGCCGGGGAGCCAGGGGAGGAGCAGCGGCCCGACGGCGACCCCGGCCACGACCGCACCCACATAGGCGAAAAGGGCCGTCACGCCGGCCGTGAGGCCCCCCGCGGCGGCTACGAGCAGCAACACGACACCTGCGATGACGGCGACGGATTTGAGGGCCATGACCAGTTCCACCGGCACCAGCACCAGCCGTTCGTAGAGGGTGAAGGTCAACTGCCGCATGGCCGGGGTGGTGGCCATGCCGTTGTCCAGGTACTCCGGCAGGTCGGCGGCCCTGATGGCGGCGAAGCTGACCGTGAAGCCGCAGCGCCGCGTCACCTGATACCCCGCCACGCCCGCCGCCCCCAGGATCGGCAGGATCAGGCGGCGGTGGCTGACCACCTTGCCCAGCCCGGTGGCCGCGACCCGGCGCACCACTTCGCCGGTGCCGAAGGTTCCTTTGCCGGCCGCGCACCAGACGTTGATGCCGTAGGTCTCCAGCACCAGCAGCCAGACGTTGCGTCCCGCCAGGGTACGACGGATGATGTCGTAACTCATCTTGTAGTTCGCGGTCACCACAACCGGATCGGCCGCCGTGGGCCGCCCGATGGCGTAGATGCCGGGCGGCACCATGTAGTTCATCCTGCCGATGCCCCAGCGGGCCTTGCAGGCGCCCAGACGGTCCCGGAATCCGAGTTCGGACGCGATTCTGGGCACCCGGCCGGCCGGGGTTTCCAGCCACTCGATGAAACCGGGTACCTTGTCCGTGATCTCTCCGCCCCCGGCGGAGGTCGGGGGGCCTCAGCAGGGGGGCTTGTCCAGCCCGTCACCGGAGGCTTCGCCGCAAGTGGAGGCAGCCGGGGTGCGGTCCGCCTCCGTGGCCCTGCGGATGCTCGTGATCTTCATGGGGCCGCCTGTCCCGTTATTTAGTTGCAACATGCAATTTTACCTCCCTGCTGTGAGGCGTCGTCGCCGGCCTTGGCCACCGCCTCGTTCAAAAGCTCCAGCGACCTGACCACCGTGTCCCGCTCGAAGCCGCTCATGTGGGAGAAGACCCGTTCAAGGGTGGCCGCCATGTAGCCGTCGATCTTTTTCAGCACCTCGGCCCCGCCTGCGGTCAGCCCCAGGAGGCTTACCCGCCGGTCGTCGGGCGAAACCTGCCGCGTGATGAGGCCTTTTCCTTCCAGGCTCTTGGCCTGGCGGCTGAAGGTGGTGACGTCTATGCCCAGTTCCTCGGCCACCTGCTGCATGGACGGGCTCCCCATTCTCCTGATCTCGAACAGGATGTGGCTCTGCACCATGGACACCTGCTCGCCGCAGCATTCGTCGCAGCAGGAGGCGTTCAGCAGGCCGAAGCGGCGTACGAATATCTGCAGTTCTTCCCGGATGGATTTCATCGGTTGTTCTCCTGTGGGTAACGTTACACAATTTAATTGCATTTTACAACTAAATTGTGTAGCGTTTATGGCGACAGGCTTGGCTGTGGCCAAATTCAGGTTTCAGGAGCATACATCATGGGCGAACACGTATCCCGCAAACTTTCGTTTCTCGACCGCTGGCTGACCCTGTGGATCTTCGCCGCCATGGCCCTGGGCGTGGGACTCGGCTGGCTCGTGCCGGGGGTGGAGGGCTTCATCGACAGCTTTCAGGTCGGCGCCACAAATATCCCCATTGCCGCGGGGCTGATCCTGATGATGTATCCCCCTTTTGCCAAGGTGAAGTACGAGGAGATGCCCCGGGTCTTCCGAAACGGGAAGGTGCTGGGGCTGTCGCTGGTGCAGAACTGGTTCATCGGCCCGCTGCTGATGTTCGTGCTGGCGGCCGTCTTTCTGCCGGACAAGCCGGAGTATATGGTGGGATTGATCATGATCGGCCTGGCGCGCTGCATCGCCATGGTGATCGTCTGGAACGAGCTGGCCAGAGGGAACACCGAGTACGCCGCCGGGCTGGTGGCCTTCAACAGCATCTTTCAGGTGCTGTTCTACAGCGTCTACGCCTGGTTCTTCATCACCGTGCTGCCGCCGCTGATCGGCCTCAAAGGGGTGGTGGTGGATGTGGGGATCGGCCAGATTGCGAAGAGCGTTTTCATCTACCTGGGCATCCCCTGCATCGCCGGGGCCCTGACCCGTCTGGTCGGCGTGAGGCTGGTGGGCAAGGAACGCTACCACGCGAATTTTGTCCCCCGGATCGGTCCCATCACCCTGGTGGCGCTGCTCTTCACCATCGTGGTCATGTTCAGCCTCAAGGGGCAGCTGATCGTGCAGTTGCCCCTGGATGTGCTGCGTATCGCCATCCCGCTTTTGGTCTATTTCGTGGTCATGTTCCTGGTGTCGTTCTGGATGGGCAGGCGCCTGGGGGCTGACTACGGCAAGACCACCACCCTGGCCTTCACCGCGGCCAGCAACAACTTCGAGCTGGCCATCGCCGTGGCGGTGGCGGTGTTCGGGCTCAATTCCGGGGCTGCTTTCGCCGCCGTGATCGGGCCGCTGGTGGAGGTGCCGGTGATGATCGGCCTGGTCAACGTGGCCTTCCGGTTTCAAAAACGGCTGTTTGCCGGCGGCGCCTGAACGCCGTACGGGATGCCGCCCAATCGCGCCGGCGGAAACGGCACACCGGATGACCATACCGCGCCTGCGGCACGGGTGGGGCCATACACCGTCCGCAATCGTCGATTCAGCGCCCCGCCAGTTTACTCTCCCACCGCCAGGCGTCGGCGACGATCGTCCGCAGGTCGTCATACCGGGGCTGCCAGCCGGTCAGCCGCCTGATCCTGTCGGCCTTGGCCACCAGCGAGGCCGGGTCGCCGGGACGGCGCCCCGCCTCTTTCACCGTGAAATCCACCCCGCTGACCTCCTTGACCATCCTGAGCACCTCCCGCACGCTCCCCCCCCGGCCATAGCCGACGTTCATGGCGGTGGGCTCGCCCCCCTCCTCCAGGTACTGCAAGGCGCAGAGGTGGGCGGCGGCAAGGTCTTCGATATGGATGTAGTCGCGGATGCCGCTGCCGTCCGGGGTCGGGTAGTCGGTGCCGTAGATGGCTACGCTTGCGCGCATTCCCAGGGCGGCCTGGCAGGCCACCTTGATCAGGTGGGTCGCCTCGGGGGTGCGCTGCCCCATGCGGGCCCGGGGATCGGCACCGGCCACGTTGAAGTAGCGCAGGGCCACGTACTGCATGCCGTGGGCGGCGGAAGTGTCCCTCAGCATCCACTCGCTCATCAGCTTCGAGGTGCCGTAGGGGTTGATGGGCGCCAGGGTGCTCTCCTCGGAGGCCGCGTCGCCGTCGGGGATGCCGTAGACCGCGGCGGTGCTGGAGAAAATGAAGCGCCGCACCTCGAACTTCGTGCAGGTCTCCAGAAGCCCCAGGGTGTTGCGGGTGTTGTTGCCGTAGTATTTGAGCGGCAGGGAAACCGACTCCGGGGCCACGATGGAGGCGGCGAAGTGCAGGACCGTGGTGAAGCGGTGGCGTTCAAACGCCGCCTCCAGGGTCTGGCGGTCGGCCAGGTCCCCCACGATCAACTCCTCTCCGTGGATCAGGGCGTCGCGGAAGCCGGTGGAGAGATTGTCGTAGACAACGACCCTGCGCCCCGCTTCGCTGAGTTGGCGGACGACGTGGCTGCCGATGTAGCCGCAGCCGCCGCTGACGAGAATGGTTTCCGGCATGTTCTGGCTCCTCACAGATAGTTTGGGATAGTCTTCAGCGCCCGTTGCAGGTGTTCGATGCTGTGGGCCTCGATGGTCCAGGCGGCGTCGGGCGCGTAATGCTTCAAGAGGCCGAAAAACAGGTCGAGGTCGATCTCCCCCTCGCCCGGCGGCAGGTGCTCGTCCGTCTGGCCGTGGTTGTCGTGGATGTGGCTCTCGGCGATGTACGGGCCGAGTTCGGCGAACCACTCCTCCATGCGCACGGTGGTGAACATGTTCCAGTGCCCCACATCGAAACAGTGCCGGAAGCGGGGATCGTCGATGCCTTCCAGAAGCGCCCGCAGGGTGGAAGGCTCCTTTTCGAAGATGTTTTCCACGGCCAGGACCGTGTCCAGTTCCCGGGCGCAGGGGATGAACTCCCGCCAGAACTCGATGCTGTTGCCCAGCCAGGCCAACCGGTTATCGCCGTAATGCAGGTCGTCGAACCCGGGATGCACCACGATCACCCGCGGCCGCAGCAGTTCCGCAGCCTTGAACACCTGGTGGAACCGCCGCCGGGTCGCCTCCCGGATGCCGGCATCCAGGGCGCCGGGGCTCAGATCCATGAAGGGGGAGTGGATGGTGACGGCAAGTCCCGCCGTGTGGATGGCGTGGGCCTGGACGGCCAACTCCTCCCAGGCCATGCGGTCCAGCGCCTCGGCCGGCAGGTAGATCTCGGGGTTGATGTGCCGCTCCACCAGATAGGGCAGGTATTCGGGCAGTTGGGGATAGGGGACGTGGGCGTGGATCCTATTTTTCATGGTCGCTGTGCTCTTTCCGGTGTTGTTTGATGACCTCGTCCGTGGCGGTGCGCGCCACCAGGTCGTCCAGTTTGGTGATGGCGCCCGGCTCGCCCAGGACGATCAGGGTATCGCCCCCCTCGACCTTGGCCTGGGAGTGGGGGTTGAAGACCATCTTGCCGTGGGCCTTTTTGATGCCGACGATGATGACGCCGATCTCCTTGCGGAAACCGGAACTGACCAGGGTTTCCCCCACGAAGGCGGAGTGGGGGGGGATGGTGATCTCCTCCATCTGCAGGTCCATGTGCTCGCTGCCGGTGGCGATCTCGATGAAATCGACCACGTTGGGGCGCAGCACCGACTGGGCCATTCTGCTGCCGCCGATGAGGTAGGGGGAGACCACCTTGTTGGCCCCGGCCCGTTTGAGTTTGATGTCCGACCCTTCCTCGCCGGAACGGGCCAGGATGTACAGTTCGGGGTTGAGGCCGCGGGCGGTGAGGGTGATGTAGACGTTTTCCGTGTCGGAAGTGACCACCGAGATGAGGCCGCGGGCCCGCTTTATGCCGGCCTTGAGCAGGCTCTCGTCCTGGGTGGCGTCCCCCCTCATGTGCAAATATCCTTCTTCCTTGACTTTTTCAAGCGTATCGCCGTCTTTTTCCACCACCACGAAGGGGAGGCCATTGGCCTTGAACTCCTTGCAGATCAGCGAGCCGATCCGGCCGAAGCCGCAGATGATGTAATGCCCCCCCAGTGCCTCGATCATCTTCTCCACTTTTTTCCTCCCGATAACCCGTTGAATCTGCCCCTCGAACATGATCTGGGCCAGGCTGCCGACGATATAGCCCAGGACGCTCACCCCCACCACGATCAGGCACATGGTGAAGATCTTGCCGCCGTCGGATAGATCGTGTATCTCCCTGAACCCCACGGTGCTCAGGGTGATGACCGTCATGTAGAGGGCGTCGAGCGGTTGCCACTTCTCGATGGTCATAAAGCCGGTGGTGCCTGCCGATACCAGGAGCAGGAGCACCAGCACGGATATTTTCAGGTGGCGGACGGGGTCCATTCAGCGGGTCTCCTCAAACAGCTTGTCGGCAATCTCCTGCGAGGCCGTTCAGCGGCAACCTGGCAAATTTTAAGAAGATTACCCGCAGCGCCCGTAAAATTCAAGGATGATTATTCTTTTTCATCCATTTCCCAAGGAGTGTCCCGCGCCCCGGGCACGCCAAAACCGTTCCTTAGTGGCACTAAATATACAATAAACTGCAATACCGTAAGGTTGCGGTTGACAAATAATGCATACTGTATACAATACGTGAAAACTTTTGGAGCCCGGCCACCCATGAAAAAAACGATGGAGAAGCATCTCACCCTGCGGGAAAAGATACTGGAAAATATCCGAGACGCCATCATCTCCGGAGCCCTCAAGGCCGGTAGCCGGGTTTCTGAACCGGACCTGGCCGAACGCTACGGCATCAGCCGGACCCCTATCCGCGAGGCCTTCCGCCAGCTGGAGTCGGAGGGCTACCTGACGGTGATCCCCCGCAGAGGGGCGGTGGTCAGCGATTTCAGCGAGAAGGATGTGGAGGATTTCTACGCCATAAAGAGCATTCTGGAAGGGTATGCCGCCCGGCGGGCCTGCGAGAAGCTGACCCCCAGGGAACTGGACCGGCTGCAATCGATCAATGACCGCCTGGCCGAGTTGGCCGCGCATAACGACATCAAGACCTTTTTCAAGGTCCACAACGATTTTCACGACGTCTTCATCAAGGCTGCGGACAACGAAAAGCTTCGCGAACTGATCAACAGCCTGGTGACCCGCTTTCAGCGCCTGCGCCTGATGTCGCTCTCCCTGCCCGGCCGCATGGACAACTCTGTGCAGGAACACGAAAAGATCATCGAGGCCTTCCGCAGCAAAAATGTCGAGGCCGCCGAGATGCTGGTGCGCAAGAATGCCGTGTACGGCGGCCAGGCGCTCATGGACTGCGGTATGACGATTTTTCCCCCATCCGACGCCATGCCGATGGATCTCTGAAAAAGGCGCTCCGGGCGACCAGCGCCTGGGGCGGAAGCTGAAATCCCCCGCGGTCGTGCCGCCTTCGTAGCATCCCCATGCCGTTATCCCGCGATTCCTTTTGCACTTTCCCTATTTGTATGGTTTAATCAATCCTGCTTCGCTGTATGATGTCCCGTTTTTTTCCTGCTTTATCCACAATCCCGTGGTACACGAATGATCAAGGCCGCCACTGTGCACAAAGAGACATTGAAGCAGATACCGAAGGTTGACCGTGTCCTGGCATGGAGCCTGATGGCGCCGCTTGCGGCGTCGCATCAGCGCCCCGAGTTGCTGGTGGCCATACGCTCGGTGCTGGACCGGCTGCGTTCTGCCGTCGGCAACGGCGATCCCGTCGATTTTTCCGAAGAGCGGGTCGTCTCCCTGGTGAAGGGCGAACTCGACCGCCGTTCCGCGCCCAGCCTCCGCGAGGTCGTCAATGCGTCCGGCGTGGTGATTCATACCAACCTGGGGCGCTCGCCTTTGGCCGCTTCGGCTGAAGAAGCCATCCACCGGGCCTCCCGCGGCTATTCGAACCTGGAGTTCGACCTCTCCACCGGCGAGCGGGGCACGCGCTACGCCCACGTGGAGGGGCTCATCTGCGAACTGACCGGGGCCGAGGCGGCACTGGTGGTCAACAACAATGCCGCAGCAGTCATTCTGGCCCTGTCGTCCCTGGCCCAGGGGCGCGACGTGATCGTTTCCCGCGGTGAACTGGTGGAGATCGGCGGTTCGTTCCGCATCCCCGAGGTAATGCTTCAGAGCGGGGCCCATCTGGTGGAGGTCGGCGCGACCAACCGCACCCACCCCCGGGACTACCGTGGTGCGATCGGCGACGCCACGGCGCTCTTGCTCAAGGTGCATACCAGCAATTTCGCGGTGGTAGGCTTCACCGCCGAGGTAGCGGTGGAAGAGATGTCCGCCCTGGGGCGCGAGACCGGGGTCCCGGTCATGGTGGATGCCGGCAGCGGTTGCCTGATCGACCTGGCCCCCTACGGTATTGCCGGAGAGCCGACCGTGCGCCGTTATCTGGCCGCGGGTGCCGATGTGGTGACCTTCAGCGGCGACAAACTCCTGGGCGGTCCCCAGGCCGGGATCATCGCCGGCCGCCGGGACCTGGTGGCCCCCATGAAACGCCATCCCCTCCTGCGCGCCTTGCGCATGGACAAGCTCACCCTGGCGGCGCTGGAGGCCACGCTGCGGCTCTACCGTGACGAACGACACGCCATCCAGGAGGTTCCGACCCTCTCCATGCTGACGGCCACCCCGGCCGCTCTGTCGCGGCGAGCCGACCGTATCCTCGCCATGTTGCGCCGCCGGCTCCCCAAAACGGTCACCCTGGTGAAGCAGCCGGGTGAATCCAGCGCCGGCGGGGGATCGCTCCCCCTGCTCCGCCTGCCCACCAGCCTTATCGAGGTGCGCATTGCCGGCGCCTCCGTGCAGCAGATCGAACAGAGCCTGCGCCGGACATCGACCCCGGTGGTGGGCCGTATCCAGCGGGACCGTTTTCTGTTGGATGTGCGTACCATCCTCGACCACGACCTGCCCGGCCTGGCGCTCTCCCTCGGCGAGGCGGCGGCCTCATTGACGGAGCAGGACCGATGACCGTTTCCAGAACCTTTGCCGTGATCCCGGCCGCCGGCATGGGCAAGCGCATGGGCGCTTCCATCAACAAACAGTACCTGCAACTGGCGGGCATGCCGATCGTCGCCCGGACCATCTCCGTATTTGAAAGCGCCCCCTGTATCGACGGTATCCTGCTGGTAACCCCGGCCGACGAGATTCCCTACTGCCGCGAGCACGTGGTCGCGGCCTATGGGTTCCGCAAGATCGTGGCGATCGTGCCGGGTGGCAAGGAACGGCAGAACTCGGTGATGAACGGTTTGCGGGCACTCCAGGGGCGGGTGGGGGAGGATGACGTGGTGTTGATACACGACGGGGTCAGGCCGCTCATCACTCCGGAACTGCTGCAGGAGGCCATCGATGTGGCCCGCGTCTGTGACGGCGCCCTGGTGGCGGTTCCGGCCAAGGACACCATCAAGACGGTCCGGGACGGACTCGTTACCGGTACCCCGGACCGGGAGACCCTCTGGCAGGCCCAGACGCCCCAGGCATTTCGTTATGGCATTATCTACGCAGCGCATTGTGCCGCGGAACAGGAAGGATTCATGGGAACCGACGACGCTTCCCTGGTTGAGCGGAGTAGCGGCGCGGTCCGCATCGTGCGCGGCGACTACCGCAACATCAAGATTACGACGCCCGAAGACATTGTCCTGGCCGAGGCGTTCCTGGCCGGCAGCGGGCAGAATGGAGTTCTCTGATGACCGCACAGCAACCTTCCGAAAAGATTCTGGTGGTGGACGATCAGGCCGATATTGCGAAACTTATCGTACTGCAACTCCAGGAAGCCGGTTTCACGGCCGACTGGGCGGGGAACGGCGAGGCGGCCATCGGCATGCTGGATGGGGATGACTATTCCCTGGCGCTCCTGGATATCAGACTGCCCAAGGTCAACGGAATTGAGGTGCTCAGTCATATTCGCGAATCGGGCAAGGACACGGCGGTCATCATGATGACCGCCCACGGCAACGAAAATCTGGCGGTTGAGTGCATGAAGGCCGGGGGGGTGGATTATCTCTCCAAGCCGTTTGCCATGGACGATATGCTCCAGCGGGTCATGCGCGCCATAACCAACCGTCGGGTGCTGCTGCAAAAACAGCGTCTCGAGCAGGAAAAGGATGATTTCGTCTCCATGCTCTCCCACGATATGAAAAACCCCCTGACCGCCGTGATCGGGTCCATCGACATCATCCGCGAGGGGCGGTTGGGGGCGGTGAACCAGGAGCAGGCGGAGTATCTCCATGCGGCCATCGACAGTTGCAATGAAGTCATTGCCATGATAGACAACCTGCTGGACATCCACCGCTTCGAGGCGGGCCGCATGCAGATCAAGATAGCCGCCTACAGCGCCCTGGAGGTCTTGCGGGGGGTCACGCGCCGCTTCACGCGGATAGCGGAACACGACGGCATCAGGCTGAGGGAGCGTCTTTCCCACGAAACGCCCAGGATTGCCGTTGACAAAAACGCCTTCAGCCGGGTGATCGCCAACCTGCTGGCAAACGCCGTCAAATTCACCCCCGAGGGGGGCGAGATCGTGGTGTCCTGCCGCTGCCTGAAAAGCGCCGAGGTCCCCTGGGCGCGCCTGCCCAGCTACGTGGCGGTGCCCGCTGGCTTTGCGGAGCAGGATTGCTTCGTGCAGGTGAGCATTCGTGACACCGGCAGCGGTATCCCGACAGACGACCAGGGGCGCATCTTCGAACGCTATGTCCAGTCGCGCGGCGGCGTCGGGCGGGAGCGGGGCGGGGCCGGACTGGGGCTGGCGTTCTGCAAGATGGCGGTGGAAAGTTGCGGAGGGATCATCTGGGTTGAAAGCGAGGCCGGGCTCGGGAGCATCTTCGTCATCCTGTTGCCCTGTTATTCAGACGACACGGAGTGTAGCGGACAATGAACAAAAAAAAACGTTTCTTCGCCTGTTTCAGCGGCATATCCCTCGTGGTTGCGGCACTGGTGTTGTGCGTCGGGGCGGCGTCCGCCTCCGGCATCGATTTCGACAAGGCGATCATCATCGGCTCCGGCCCCAAGAAGGTCATTGAGTTCACCGATCCCGACTGCCCCTTCTGCCGCAAGGCGGCCAGGTATTTTGCGGGGCGCAGCGACGTAACCCAGTATATCTTCTTCTGGCCGCTTCCCCGCCATCCCAAGGCAAAGGAGAAGGCCCAGTACATCCTCTCCCAGCATGACAAGGCCAAGGCCTACCATGAGGTCATGGCAGGGCGGTTGGACGGCCAGCAGAGCTTTGCCGTTACGCCCGCCGGGGTCAAGCTGCTGGAGGAGCAGGCTGAAATCGCCAGGAAGAACAAGGTCTCGGCCACGCCGACCTTCATGCTGTTCGGCAGGATCATCGAGGGTTTCGATCAGAAGAAGATCGAAGAGGCGCTGGGCAGATAGATCCGGGGATTCCGGCAGCCGGATACGTGGACGGGAGCGGGCTTTAAAGCCTGCTCCCGTTTTTTTGTGCCCGGTTTCTTCTGCCGATTTGCCGAGCCCCTGTCTGTAGGATTTTCTCCACAGGTTGTCGCATATTCGGTAACGATACAACCGGGGGTAAAGAGGCGTAGTGGCAAAATAATGTAGTTATTAATGATGGTTACGTGAATAGTTCCGGTTTGGCATGTTCATTGAAATACCCTATGACATCAGATCAATCTGATCATATTTCCATCCAGAAGGAGAGCGACACAATGAAAAGGGATCTTGTCATGGGAATTGCCATTGCGCTGGGGGTGCTTTCAATCGGCGTAGTGTCAGCTTCGGCAGCCACAACCGCATCCTGCTGCAATGAGGAGGGCGCCTGCCTCGATAAATCGTCCGCACAGCAGTATAAGCAGGAGACTGCTGCATTGTCCGATGCCGTGAGAGTCAAGGAGATAGAGTTGTCCCAACTGCTTGGGTATGATTCCACGATTATCGAAGCACGCCAGCTTGAAGCCGAGATTAAGGAACTCAAGGATAGGATCGGTGTCGTGGCGCAAAAACACGCTATGCAGGATTGCTGCCGCGGTTGACGATGATACGGCACGAGATGAGCCGGGAGGCTCCCCGGCTCATCCGGTTTAAAATTCCGCCGGCATGGCCTTGACCTGTTTCGCCGTGAACACCGGGCCATCCTTGCAGACATAAACATTGCCCACGTTGCAGCGGCCGCATTTGCCCAGGCCGCATTTCATGCGGTTCTCCAGGGTCGTGTAGACCTGCTCGTCCGTAAAACCCAGCCGCTCCAGCACCGGCAGGGTGAATTTGATCATGATCGGCGGACCGCATACCAGAGCGATGGTGTTCTCCGCGCCGGGGGCTGTTTCTTCCAGGATGGTCGGCACGAAACCGACCCTGCCGTCCCAATCCGGTCCGTTGCCCCCCGGATCCACGGTCTTTACCAACCGCACGTCTGCCCGGTCTTGCCATTCCTGCAGTTCCCGCTTGTAGACCAGGTCTGCCTCGGTGCGGGCCCCGTAGACGATGGTGATGTCGCCAAACTTGTCGCGCCAGTCCAGGCAGTTCCAGATCAGGGTGCGCAGCGGCGGCAGGGCGATGCCCCCCGCCACGAAGACCAGGTTTTTGCCGAAGAACTCCTCGATGGGGAAGGAGTTGCCGTAGGGACCGCGCACCCCCATGGTGTCCCCCGGCTCCAGGCGCCGCAGGGCCTCGGTCACGCGGCCCACGGCGCGAAAACAGCACTCGATGGAGCCGGTGCGGGTCGGCGAAGAGGCGATGCAGAAGGTGGATTCGCCGGCGCCGAAGGCGGAGTACTCGGCAAACTGCCCGGCACGAAAGGTGAAACCGTCCCTCAGCGCCTCGTCCTGGAAGACCAGCCGCAGGGTGCGCACGTCCGGCGTCTCGTCGATGACCTCGGCAACGGTGGCCAGGTGGGGGAGGTAGATGTTCTTGTTGTGATCACACATTTCTAAAAACCTTTTTGCCACAGAGACACAGAGACACAGAGACACAGAGGAAAAACTAGAGAAAAACCAGGCAGCAAACAATCTTTTGGGTTAAACCAAAGGCACACAATCTTCTTTGGGGGGAAACCATAAGCCTTTGTGTTTTGATTTTCTCCGTGTCTCTGTGTCTCCGTGGCAGATTATGAAGTTTATAATTTTGCAGCCATCTCGGTAAAGGCCTGGGCCTTGACCTTCAACTCCACCGGCCGGTTGTTGTCGCCGAAGCCGATGGTGATGACGCCTCCCACCAGTTGATGCTCCATCTCGGCGAACAGGATCGCCGCCGGGTCCACCAGCAGGTTGCCGGACTGGATGAACCCCCGCTCCCGGAGCGCCGCCACGAACGCCTCCTGCTCGACCTTGGACACCTTCTTGAAGAGCTGCTTCCTGACCACCGGGCCGCCGAACCACACATCCATCATGCGGGTGGTGTCCGACACCAGAGGGTTGTCCTCCGGGGTGGTCATCTGGGCGGCGATGACGTGCCGTATATTGATGAATCGTTCCATGTAAGACCTCGTTTTGGCCTCTGTGGCAAATATGGCGTTCTTTTATTTCTTGCTTATCTCGGAAACAATCGCAGCGATATCGATCCCCACCGGGCAGAAGCGGATGCATCTGCCGCAGCCGGTGCACAGGGTCTGGCCGAACTTGTCGTCGTAGTACTTGAACTTGTGCATGATGCGGTTGCGGTAACGCTTGGGCTGGAGGTCGCGCGGGTTGTGGCCCGAGGCGTGGTGGGTGAATTTCCAGAAACCGCAGGCGTCCCAGCTCTTGCGGCGTTTGCCCGCTTTCTCGGTCCCCTCGTCCACGATGTCGAAGCAGTGGCAGGCCGGGCAGAGGAAGGCGCAGGCCCCGCAGCCGACGCAGCGCACGGCGATGCTGTCCCAGGCCGGGTCCTCGAAATGGTCGTCCAGCCACGCCTTGACCTTTTTCAGGTCGAACTTTTCCGTCTGCGGTTCGGCCAGGGGGAGCGCCGGTGCGCCGCTCGGTTCACCGAACAGTTCCTTGTGGCTGTTGACCAGGGTCTCTCCTTTTTCCGTGAAGGTCTCGCAGGCGTAACCGCCCCCTTCCACCGGGGTCAGGAACAGGTCGCTCCCCTTGGGATCGGCCGGGGAGAGCCCCACGGCCGTGCAGAAACAGGCGTCGTCGGCCTGCGTGCAGGCCAGGCCGACGATGGTGGTCTTTTGGCGGCGTTCCAGGAAAAACTCGTCCTGGTAATCCCAGGAGAACACGGCGTCCAGTACCGGGACCGCAGCGGCGTCGCAGGGACGTACCCCTACCAGCACCGTTTCCGGGAAACGTGCGGGGTTTACATCGGTCAGGGTGACCTGCTGCCCCTCCTTGCCGTAGGACATGATGTCCTCGCAGACCGGGAAAAAGGTCTCCTTGGCCGAGCGGCGGGGCAACTGGCCGAGCACGATCCCGGCGGAATCCGCAAACGGCCCGTAGAGCGGTGTGCCGGCCTCCATGCGCGGCGCCACGACACGCTTGCCGTCGGCGATCAACTTGTCCAGCAGGTGGCCCAGGTTTTGTTGTGAGATGAATTTCTGCATGTTAACACCTTTAAAATCTGCCACAGAGACACAGAGACACAGAGGAAAACAAAGAGAGAAAACCAAAACATTTTCAGGGAAAACCAAAGTCTGAAAGATTCGTTGTGTGTAACCCACAATAACTTTGTTTTTTGCTTTTCTCTGCGCCTCTGTGGCTCCGTGGCAAATAATTATTTTATAAAACTCTGGTCATCCTTCTCGTCGTACATCGCCAGCGGTCCTTTTTCCCGCACCTGGAACCCGGCCTCGTAGTCGTACAACTCTTTCAGCTCCTTGGCCATCTTGCGGTTCAAGAGATTGAGCGGGATGTCCATGGGGCAGACGCGTTCGCACTCGGCGCAGCCGGCGCAGCGACCGGCCAGGTGCATGGCCCGGACGATGTGCCAGGCCGTGTTGCCGGCCGGGCGTGGGGTGGTCTCCACCATCTGGGGCTTGTTGCGGTCGCACAGGCACTGCTCGCAGAAGCAGAACGGGCAGACCTGGCGGCAGGCGTAGCATTTGATGCATTTCTTGAACTGCTCTTTCCAGTAGGCCCAGCGCTCGGCCGGGGTCATGGCCTCCAGGCGGGCGATCTCGGCACGGTACTTTCCCGCCAACTCTGGGGTGGCCGGCTGCCGATCCGGCACGAAGTCGCATTCCTGCGGCAGGTGGGCATCACATTCGCGGCACTTGGGGGCGATGGTGTCGCCGGTCAGCTCCTGGGCGGGCTGGGCCGTGGAGGCCAGCACCCCGGCGCAGGGGACGCCGATCAGGTACAATTCCTCCCGCTTCAGTTGCGATTCCCCCATCAGTCCCACCAACGCCTTCAGGTCGCACCCCTTGACCACGATGCCGATCTTGCCGGTCTTGGGAATTTCCTTCTTGGCCTTGGTCAGGTAGACAGCCAGGTTGTTGACGCAGGCGGCGGAGAAGATCAACTCTTCCGCCCGTACAGCATCGGTGATGACCACCGGCTGGGCAGAGCCTTTGCGCCGGGCGGCGGCATACCCCACAACGGCGGAGACGTGGCCTTCCGACAGGATACGTCGCGCCTCGCCCTGGATGGCCTCGGTAATGGCGGCGTAGATGGATGTGTCGATGGTGTTTGTCATATAAAACCCTTAAAATCTTGAAATCTGCCACAGAGACACAGAGGAAAAACAAAGAGAGAAAACCAACCACTATTTGAGTAAAGCCAAACGCCAAAACAGTTGCGAGGTATAATTCTTCAGAGCCTTTTGTTTTCCCTTCTTGTTTCTCGTCTTTGAATTTCTCCGTGTCTCTGTGTCTCCGTGGCAGATGTTGATTTTAAATAGAATCGTACGCCTCTTGCAATTCCGGTGTATCGATAGCCCCGGACCACTGTTCCTCCAGGGCCAGTTCCTTGAACTCCTGCATCGGCCCCATGCCCCTGACCCGCTCGGTCAGGTCGGTGACCATCTCCACCCATTTGCCCCCTTCGGCGGCCGAAACCCAGGAAAATTGGAGGCGGCCCAGATCGACCCCCACGAACTCCAGAAGCTTCCTGAAGGCGGCGAACCTGCGGCGGGCGTGGAAGTTGCCGGCGATGTAGTGGCAGTCCCCCGGGTGGCAGCCGGACACCAGGACGCCGTCGGCCCCCTGCTGGAAGGCCTTGAGGATGAAGACCGGGTCGATGCGTCCGGTGCAGGGGAACTTGAGCACCCGTACGTTGGCCGGATACTGCAGGCGGCTGGTGCCGGCCAGGTCGGCCCCGGCATAGGTGCACCAGGTGCAGACAAAGGCAATGATCTTCGGTTCGAAGGCGTGTTTTTCTTTATGGTGCATTGAGAACTTCCTTCTTAAAGCTCGAACCACGGAGGACACAGAGGATCACGGAGGAAAGACAAAATCAAAGTCCTGAATATTTGGGGGTGAACCGAAAACAATTCGATTTGTTTTCGCCTTCCTCCGGTTTCCTCTGTGTCCCTCCGTGTCCTCCGTGGTGAATAATAATTTTTAAAGCGCTTCTATCATAGCCACGATCTGCTCATCGGTATACCCGTCCAACTCCACGCTCTTGGATGGGCAGGTGGCCTGGCAGGTGCCGCAGCCGCCGCATACGCCGGGATTGACGTAGGCCACCACCTTGACCAGGTTGCCCTGGCGGTCGCGGATCTCCTTCTCCTCCACTGCGCCGTAGGGGCAGACCTTCTGGCAGTAGAAGCACCCCACGCAGCCGGCCTCCCGCACTCGGGCCACGATCGGCTCCCGCTCCAGCTTGTCCTTGGCAAAGAGGGTCATGACCTTGGCCGCGGCGGCCGAGGCCTGGCTGACGGTGTCGGGGATATCCTTGGGCCCCTGGCAGGCGCCGGCCAGGTAGATGCCGGCCGTGGCGCACTCCACCGGGCGCAGCTTGGCGTGGGCCTCGGAATAGAAGTGATACTTGTCGTAGGAGATGCCCAGCTTCTGGGCAAGGGTGTCGGCCCCCTTCTGGGGCTGCACGGCCGTAGCCAGCACCACCATGTCGGCCTCGATCTCCACCTGCACCCCCACGGCGATATCGCTCCCCATGACCACGATCTTGTCCCCCTTCTGGTAGAGACGGGAGACCATGCCCCTGATGTAGACCGCTTCTTCCTCCTCGATGGAGCGGCGCCAGAATTCGTCATAACTCTTGCCCGGCGTACGGGCATCCATGAAGAAGACGTAGGCTTGGCCGTCGTGTACCTTGTGGTGGTAGAGCATGGTGTGCTTGGCGGTGTACATGCAGCAGATCTTGGAACAGTAGGAGATACCCTTTTCCCGGGCCCGGGAGCCGACGCACTGGATGAAGACGATCTGCTTCGGTTCCCTGCCGTCGGAAGGGCGGAGGATCTTGCCGCCGGTGGGCCCGGAGGCGGAGGCCAGGCGTTCGAAGGTCATACCGTCGATCACGTCCGGAATCTTGCCGTGGCCGAATTCTCCGTACCCCTTGATGGCGGAGCCCTTGGGCTTCTCCTCGATGGAGTAGAGATCGAAGCCGGTGGCGACCACGATAGCGCCCACCGGTTCCACGATCAACCGGTCTTCCTGCTCGTAATCCACGGCGCCGGGGCCGCACACCTTCTGGCAGACCCCGCACTTGCCGGTCTTGAACTTGGTGCAGTTCTCCCGGTCGATAACCGGCGTGTTGGGCACCGCCTGGGGGAAGGGTACGTAGATGGCCGGGCGCATGCCCAGGTTCCGGTCGAAGGTGTTGGGGATCTTCTTCTGGGGGCATTTGGTCATGCAGATCCCGCAGCCGGTGCACTTGTCCTCGTCCACCGACCGGGCCTTCCGGCGCACCGTGACCTGGAAATTGCCGATGTACCCCTCCACCTGTTCGATCTCGGCATAGGTGTAGAGCGTGATCTTGGGGTGGTTCGCCACGTCCACCATCTTGGGGGTCATGATGCACTGGGAGCAGTCCAGGGTCGGGAAGGTTTCGGAGAGCTGGGCCATGTGGCCGCCGATGGAGGGTTCCCGCTCCACCAGCACCACCTCGTGGCCGGCGTCGGCGATGTCCAGTGCCGCCTGGATGCCGGCGATGCCGCCGCCGATGACCAGGGATCGTTTGGTGACCGGCACGGTGATGGTGGGGAGCACGCGGTTCTTCTTGACCCGCTCCACCATCATGCCCACGATCTCGATGGCCTTGGCCGTGGCCTCGTCCCGGTCCTCGTGGACCCAGGAACAGTGTTCGCGGATGTTGGCCATCTCGCACAGGAAGGGGTTCAGCCCGGCGGATTCCACCGCCTTGCGGAAGGTTTTCTCGTGCATGCGGGGCGAGCAGGCCGCCACCACCACGTGGGAGAGCCGCTGTTCCTGGATGGCCTTTTTCAGGAGCCCTTGACCGGGGTCGGAGCACATGTATTTGTAATCGGTGGAAAAGGCCACGCCGGGCAGTGTGCCGACCTGGGCCGCGACCCGCTCCACATCCACGGTCCGGGAGATGTTTTCACCGCAATGGCAGATAAATACGCCTATTCTGGACATCGATGATTCCTTTTACCATAAAGGCTTTTGCCACAGAGACACGGAGACACAGAGAAAGGCAGGAGAAAATCAAAATCCTTTTGTTGGGAAAAACGAAGGCTGAAAAACTCTATTAAGCATTAACCCTAAAGCCTCTCGTTTTTGCTCTTGACGTTCTCCGTGTCTCTGTGTCTCTGTGGCAGATTTTATAAAAGCTGTTTTTCCTTCAAAAGCGGCATGGGGTTGACGATCAGGGCATCCAGGCCGAGCTTGTCCGCGCCCAGGCCGGTGGCCAGGCCCACCAGTTGGGTGATGTAGAAGACCGGCATGGCGTACCGGGTGTCGTAGACCCCCTCGATCTCCTCCTGGCGGATATCCAGGTTGCCGTGGCATAGGGGGCAGGCTACCATGATGCAGTCGGCGCCGGCCTCCTTGGCCGAATCCAGGATGGCGTGGGAGAGTTGGATGACCACGCCGGGGCGCGACAGGGTGAAGTTGGCGCCGCAGCACTCCAGGCGGTGGCTCCAGGCTACGGTTTCGGCCCCCACCGCTTTCAAGACGTCCTCCATGATGGTCGGCGCCTCGACGCAATCCAGGTTCGGCACGTCGGTGGGCCGGGTCAGGAGGCAGCCGTAGTAGCAGGCCACCTTGAGGCCTGCGAGCGGCTTGGTGACGGCCTGTTTCAGGCGATCCAGCCCCAGGTCGCGGGCCAGGATGTCCAGCAGGTGCTTGACGTTGCCCTTCATGGGCACCGGGGCGTCAATGGCCTTTTCCACCTGCTTGCGTTTGACGTCGTTTTCCGAGAGGACATGCTGGGTGGTCTTGAGCCGTGAGAAACAGGCGGCGCAGGCGACCGCCAGGTCTCCCCCCACCTTTTCCGCCAGTTCCATGTTTTTGGCGCACAGGGAGAGGGAGAGCAATTCGTCCACGTTGTGGGCCGGGGTGGCGCCGCAGCAAAACCAGTCCGGCACCTCGGTCAGGCCGATGCCGAGCTTTCTGAACAGTTCCCGGGTGGAAAGGTCGTATTCGCCGGCCGAAGCATGGAGGGAACAGCCGGGGTAGTAGGCGTAGCTGAGGGTGTTCCTGGAGGTCACAGGGCCTCCCCGTTCCTACGCATCTCCTCGATGCGGCCGAAGATCTTTTCGATCTCGGTCATGTTCTTGTTTTTCTGATGGAACATCTTGAGTTTGCCCTTGGTGATCAGTTTGGGGCCCAGCATCAGATCCTTCAGAAACTGGCCGGATTTGACGTTGAACACGGCGGCCAGGCGCATCTCGTACTGGCGGCCGTAGGTGCGGATGTTCTGCAGGAAGAGCCGGTTGGCCAACTGCACGTAACTCTCCTTGGAGGGCCCTTCGGCATCCCAGGAGAGTTTGCGCAGGGCATCCATGATGGAAGCCAGGTGCACCTTGTTGGGGCAGCGGGTGGAGCAGGTTTCGCAGGATGCGCAGTACCAGATGGAGCGGCCGGCCAAGATGCGTTGCCACTGGCCGAGCTGGAGCAGTCGCACGACCCGGTTGGGGGGGTGTTCCATGAAAGTGGCCATGGGGCAGCCGGCCGAACACTTGCCGCACTGGAAGCAGCGCCGCACCGAGGTCCCTGAAAGGGCTTCGACCTTGCGGACGAAGTCAACATCCATGGTCTCGGTCGAAAGAAGCATCTTCTTCTTTTTCACAGGAATACCCTTTTTAGTTAAACTAAAATTCCACCAGTCGGTCGTTGACTGGTGGACATGCGTGCCGCAAAATGTGTCTAACTGTGGAGTTTACAACATAATTTGATACAGTTATTATTGTTTACACAAATGCTTTGAAAAATGCAAGTCAAAATTGCTACGGCCGTGGTGTGTTTAGGAAGAGTAAAAATATGTCGCGCCCTGCGTCGCGATTCGGCCAGTGTAATGTTCCCGGTGGGCAAGCGGATAAAAAAACTCAAGCCACACAAACATGTTGGCCTTTCGTAACACAATCGCAATAATACTATGTTACAAGAAAGCAAAAAAAGTAAAATACAAGAAAAATCTTTCTGCTGCGCCTCAGGGAGGCCCCGATGAAAAATATCCTGATAATCGAGGATGAAAAGGATCTGACCGAGCTGCTCGTGTTCAACCTGGAGAAGGAAGGGTTCAAGATGCAGTGGTCCTATGACGGCCTGGAAGGGCTTGAGGCGGCGCGCCGCGACCCCCCGGACCTGATCGTGCTCGACCTGATGCTGCCGGGCATGATGGGGACGGACGTGTGCAAGGAACTGCGCAAGGACGGCCGCACCAGCCAGGTGCCGGTACTGATGCTCACCGCCAAGGGGGAGGAGATCGACCGGGTGGTCGGCTTCGAGGTGGGGGCCGACGACTATCTGGTAAAGCCGTTTTCCATGCGGGAGTTGCTGCTGCGTATCCGGGCGATCCTGCGGCGATGCGACAGCCAGCCGGCCTCCTCGGCCGAGGGGGGGATCTCCATCGGGGACATTTCCATCGAGACCGAACGCCACCGCGTGCTGAGCGCCGGGAACGAGGTGGAGCTGACCAGCACCGAATACAAGCTGCTGCTGTACCTGGCGGAACGCCCCGGCCGGGTGCTGAGCAGGGAACTGCTCCTGCAGAACGTGTGGAGCTACAACAATGTGGGGGACACCCGGACCGTTGATACCCATATCACCCGCCTGCGCGGCAAGCTGGGCAAACCGGGCGACCTGATCAAGACCGTACGCAGCTTCGGCTACAAGATAGAGGAGTGAAGATGGGATTCCGCCTGAAATTGATGTTGTCGTACCTGCTTTTGATCGTGGCGATCGCAGGGAGCTTTTACCTGTACATGGACCATGTGCTGGAGACGAACCTGGTGGAGGAGAGCCGGACGAGCCTGCTCGGCCAGGCCAAGCTGGCCCGCCTCCTGGTGATGTCCGACCACCTGAAGCTGCCTCCCCAACAGTTGGCCGAGACGGTGGGTGCCACCATCAGGGAGCGCCTGACCCTGATCGCCCCCGATGGCCGGGTCATCGGCGATTCGGACGTCAGCGGCGCCAAGCTCGGCGAGTTGCAGAACCACCTGGACCGCCCCGAGGTGCAGGCGGCCCTCGCCACGGGAACCGGAGTGGCCATGCGCTACTCCGAGACCCTCAAGACCGACATGCTCTACGTGGCCATGACCTACGGGAGCGGCAGGACCGACGGCTTTGTGCGCCTTGCCATGCCGTTGTCCTACCTCACCAACTCCAGCAAGGCCCTGCATCGCGTGGTGGGCATCGCCGTGCTGCTGACCACCCTGGCGGCCCTGATCCTGAGCTATATCCTGTCCAATCTGACATCCCGCCCCCTGCGGACCATGGCGGCGGCGGCGGCCCGTATCGGGCGCGGCGAATCGCCGGTCAGGATGCCGGTGACGACCCATGACGAGGTGGGAGAATTGGCGCGGGTGCTCAACGACATGAGCGAGCGGATCGAGCAGCAGATGCAGCGGCTCTCCTCGGAGAAGCAGCAGTTGGACACGATCCTGCGCGGCATGGGGGAGGGGGTCATGGTCACCTCGCCCGACGGGACGATCGCCCTGGTGAACCCGGCGTTCCGCAGGCTCTTCTCCCTTGCGGGCGATGTGGAGGGGAAAAAGCTCATCGAGATCTCGCGCCATCCCGACCTCCTGGCGGCCTTCAATGCCCTGGACGCCGCCGAAGGGGAGGAGTTGATCAGGGAGATCACCATCCAGCCGGGAGAGATCACCCTGTTGACCCACTGGGCGCCGCTCACCGTGGACGGCAAAAAGAGCGGGGTCGTGGCGGTCTTCCACGACATCAGCGACATGAAGCAGGTGGAGAACATCCGCCGCGATTTCGTCGCCAATGTGTCCCACGAACTGCGCACCCCGGTGTCGGTCATCAAGGGGTACGCCGAAACCCTTCTGGACGGGGCGTTGCAGTCCGATGGGGATCGGGCCGCGCGCTTCGTGGAGATCATCCTCAGCCATTCCGAACGGCTGACCGCCCTGATCAACGACATCCTCACCCTCTCGACCCTGGAGTCCAAGGGCCTGATCCTGGACCGCCATCCGCTGGACATCTCCGGCACCATGCGCAAGACCTACATGCTGCTGGAGGAGAACGCCCACAAGAAGGACATCAGGATGCAGATCGACATCCCGGCGGGGCTGCCGCGGGTGCTGGCCGACCAGGGACGCGTGGAGCAGGTGATCGTGAACCTTTTGGACAACGCCATCAAATACACCCCTCCCCAGGGGATGGTGACCCTGTCGGTCCGCCCGGGCGACAACCCGGGGTTCCTGAAGATCGCCGTTGCCGATACCGGCATCGGCGTCCCGTTCAAGGACCTCCCCCGCATCTTCGAGCGTTTCTACCGGGTGGACGAGGCCCGCAGCCGCGACCAGGGGGGAACCGGGCTGGAGCTGGCCATCGCCAAGCACATCGTCCAACTGCACGGCGGGGAGATCTCCGTGACCAACAATGAATTCGGCAAGGGGTCCATCTTCTCGTTCACCCTGCCCATTGCCGCTGCCTGACCCGGCCCGGTTTCTGTTGCGGATAATTTGCCTGTCCGTAACGTCACTGTAATATTTCTCCTGTATTGTTTTTGTAACGATTACATAAACAAAGGAGGATTATGATGTTTGCAACCGTTCGTAAATCTGTTCTGACCCTCGCCCTGCTGGCGGTGGTCTGCACCGCGGGCCAGGCCGCCGCGGAGACGCTGATCAACGGGGCCGGGGCCACCTTCCCCTATCCGCTCTACTCCAAGTGGTTCAGCGAGTACGCCAAGATCGACACCTCGGTGAAATTCAACTACCAGTCCATCGGCAGCGGCGGCGGCATCAAGCAGATCACCGCCGGCACCGTGGACTTCGGCGCCAGCGACAAGTTCCTCTCCGACGCCGAACTCAAGGCCGCCCCGGGCAAACTCCTGCACATCCCGACCGTCATGGGCGCCGTGGTCGTCACCTACAACATCCCCGGCGTGCACAAGGGGCTCAAGCTCCGCTCCAGCGACGTGGCCGACATCTTCCTCGGCAAGATCACCAAATGGAACGACAAGCGCATCGCCGACGACAACCCGGGCGTGAAACTCCCCAACGAGTCGATCATCGTGGTGCACCGTTCCGACGGCAGCGGCACCACCAGCATCTTCACCGACTACCTCTCCAGCGTTAACCAGGAATGGAATGGGAAAGTCGGCAAGGGCGCTTCCGTGAACTGGCCCATCGGCCTGGGCGGCAAGGGCAATGAAGGCGTCGCCGGCCAGATCAAGAACACCAGGAACTCCATCGGTTACGTCGAGTTGGCCTACGCCTTCGAGAACAAGCTCCCCTATGCCACGCTGATGAACAAGAGCGGCAAGTTCGTGGAGCCTTCCATCAAGACCACCAGCGCCGCCGCAGCCGGCGCGGTCAAGCACATGCCGGCCGACTACCGCGTGTCCCTGGTCAATCAGCCGGGCGACGACGCCTACCCCATCGTCGGCTTCACCTGGCTCCTGGTGTACGAACACCAGAAGGATGCGGTCAAAGGGAAGAAGCTGGTGGAGTTTCTGAACTGGGAACTGCACAAGGGGCAGAAGATGGCCCCCGAGATGCTCTATGCGCCGCTTCCCCCGGCGGTCGTGAAGATGGTTGAGAAAACCATCAAAACCATCAAGCACTGATCGGCCATGGGGCGAGCGTTCGCCCCGCCATCCCGAAGCGCGGGCCGCCACTACGGCGCCCGCGCTTTTTTCTTGCCGGCACCCCCCGGCTCCTGCCGAATGCCGTCGGGAAGGTGCCAAAAAGCACGGCTCCCCGGCCGCCCCCCGCAATTTGACAAAACGGCGACATGTTACAAACTTGATAATGTTGCCGGATAGTTCCTGCCTTGTAACATGTCCGTAACATGATCTTGATAGGATCCAAACAGATAGAGACGAGTAAAAAGATAGGAACCAGACATGCAGAACAGCGCACACGGCATCAAGGGGGACGCCATCTTCCGGGGCTTCACCCTGCTCCTCGCCTGCAGCATCATCGTCATCCTGCTGCTCATGACCGCCGAGATGGTGAAGGAGAGCCTGCCGGCCATCAAACGTTTCGGCTGGGGCTTCATCGGCGGCAGCACCTGGGACGCCGTCCAGGAGGAGTTCGCCTCGCTCCCCTACCTTTACGGCTCCGTGGTCTCCTCCATCCTGGCGATCCTCCTGGCCACCCCGCTGAGCATCGGCACCGCCCTGTTCATCACCGAACTGGCGCCCCGCAAGATCGGCGCCGCCACCGCCGCCCTGGTGGAACTCCTGGCCGCCATCCCCAGCGTCATCTACGGCCTGTGGGGCATCCTGGTCATGACCCCCTGGCTCCAGAGCACGATCCAGCCGTTTCTCGTCGATCACTTCGGCTTTCTCCCCTTTTTCCAGGGGGCACCCTACGGGGTCAGCATGCTGGCCGCCGTCTTCATCCTGATGATCATGATCGTGCCGATCATCACCTCCATCACCAAGGAGGTCCTGATGGCGGTGCCGGCGAGCCAGAAGGAGGCGGCCGTCGCCCTGGGGGCGACCCGCTGGGAGATGATCCGCATGTCCGTGCTCCCCTACGGCCGCTCCGGCATCCTGGGAGCGGTGATCCTCGGCCTCGGCCGGGCCATCGGCGAGACCATGGCGGTCACCATGGTGATCGGCAACACCCCCAAGATCTCCCTGTCGCTTTTGTCGCCGGCCTACACCATGCCCAGCGTCATTGCCAACGAATTCGCCGAAACCACCACCAAGATGCATGCTTCGGCGTTGATGGAAATCGGCCTGATCCTCCTGTTCGTGACCCTGGTGATCAACTTCCTGGCACGCATGCTGCTCTGGAGCGTCACCCGCAAGTGGAAAGGAGGCGTGGCATGATCCTGCGTTCCATTGCCCTGCGCCGCACGGCCAACCTGACCGCCACTCTGCTGATGGGAGCGGCCACGCTCCTGGTGCTCTTGCCGCTCATCATCATCTTCTACCATATCGTCAAGATGGGCATCAGTTCCATCTCCCTGGACTTCTTTACCCAGATCCCCAAGCCGACCGGCGAAGCGGGGGGCGGCATGGCCAACGGTATCGCCGGCTCGGCCATCATGATCGGCATGGCGTCGCTGGTGGGGCTCCCCATCGGCATCTTCGGCGCGGTCTACCTGACGGAATACGGCACCGGCAAGCTCTCCACCGCGATCCGCTTCTGCGCCGACGTCCTGTCCGGCATCCCCTCCATCATCACCGGCATGGTGGCCTACAGCATGCTGGTGGTGCCGCTCAAGGGCTTTTCCGCCCTGGCCGGTTCCTTCGCCCTGTCGCTCATCATGATCCCCATCGTGCTGCGCACCACCGAGGAACAGCTCAAGATGGTGCCGGCCACCCTGCGTGAGGCGTCCCTGGCCCTGGGCGTGCCCCTGTGGCGCACCAGCATCAAGGTCACCCTGAGGAGCGCCCTGACCGGCGTCATCACCGGCATCCTCCTGGCCATCGCCCGGGTGGCCGGGGAAACGGCGCCTCTGCTCTTTACGGCCCTGGGCAACCAGTTCTGGAGCAAAAAACTCACCGAACCCATGGCTGCGCTGCCGCTGCAGATCTTCAACTTCGCCATCTCGCCGTACGAGGATTGGCACCGCCTGGCCTGGGCCGGCGCCCTGGTGCTGGTGGTGCTGATGTTCGGCCTGAGCCTGGCCGCCCGCTGGCTCGGCAGAAGCAAACATTCCTGAAGGGGCATTTCATGAACCGCAAACTAGCCATACAAGATCTCAACATCCATTTCGGTGAAAACCATGCCGTCAAAAGTGTCGCCATGGAGGTCGCCGAGAACAGCGTGACCGCCATCATCGGCCCGTCCGGCTGCGGCAAATCCACGGTGTTGCGCAGCATCAACCGGATGCACGACCTGACCCCCTCCGCCCGGGTGACCGGCACCATCATGCTGGACGACACCGACATCTACGGCCGCGGCGTGGACCCGGTCACGATCCGCCGCCGGGTCGGCATGGTCTTTCAGAAGCCCAACCCCTTTCCGGCCATGTCCATCTACGACAACGTGATCGCCGGCTACAAGCTGAACGGCGTGCTGAAGAAGGGGGATGCGGACGAGATCGTGGAGTCGAGCCTGAAGCGTGTGGCCCTGTGGGACGAGGTGAAGGACCGTCTGCGCACCGGGGCCGTGGAGTTGTCCGGCGGGCAGCAGCAGCGCCTCTGCATCGCCCGGACCATCGCCGTCAAGCCGGAGGTGATCCTCATGGACGAACCGGCCTCGGCCCTGGACCCGATCTCGACCCTCAAGATCGAGGAGTTGATCGAGGAGCTGAAATCCAAGTACACCATCGTCATCGTCACCCACAACATGCAGCAGGCGGCGCGGGTGTCGGACGTGACGGCTTTCTTCTACCTGGGCGAACTGGTGGAGATCGGCGAGACCCGCAAGGTCTTCACCAACCCCGAGAAGAAGCAGACCGAGGACTATATCACGGGGAGATTCGGCTAACGGATCGACCGGAGCCCGATGGACAAAAACACACGAAACCGGTTGCCGGGATTGAAAGGATGACGATATATGGAACGTGAACACTTCAGTGCAACATTCGACGCAGAGTTGGACGAACTGCGCACCATGCTGCTTGCCATGGGGGGCAAGGTGGAGATGATGATCTCCGGCTCCGTCAAGGCGCTCGTGGAGCGGGATACCCCCCTGGCCGACCGGATCATCGCCATGGACCACGAGGTGAACCACCTGGAGGTCATGATAGACGAGCGCTGTCTGGAACTCCTGGCGCTGCGCCAGCCTGCGGCCCGCGACCTGCGTTTCATCACCCTTGCCCTCAAGATCGTCACCGACCTGGAACGGATCGGCGACCAGTGCACCAACATCGCCAAGCGGGTCAAGGAGCTGAACGAGGAGCCGCCGCTCAAGCCGTACATCGACATCCCCCGCATGGCCCACTGGACCGAGGTGATGATCAAGGAGTCCCTGGACGCCTTTGTGCGCGGCGACGACGAGTTGGCCATCAAGGTCTGCAACGACGACAATTTCGTGGACGACATCAACGAACAGATCCAGCGGGAGTTGTTGACCTTCATGATCGGCGATCCCAACGCCATCTCACGGTCCATCAAGCTCAACTACGTGGCCAAGTCCCTGGAGCGCATCGCCGACCACGCCACCAACATCGCCGAGATGGTGATCTTCATGGTCAAGGGGAAGGATATTCGGCATACTATTGCCTGAGAGGGATGGACCCTGCGGCATTTTTGAAAAAGGCACCCACAAGCCCGGATATTTTCCGGGTTTTTTTTGTGTCAAAATGATGCAATGGTGGGTGGCCGGGTGAAGTTCGTGAGCCTTTTATTGTTTGATTTCAATGGAATAGGGGATTGGCATTTTTATGGTAATTTTTTTAACACTCTGATTTTACGTTGAAATTGGGTTCTGCTGGGTGTAGAAGGGCGAGAGGCGTGTTGTGGTGTTCGTCTCAAATCTACTATTTGGAGCTTTGGCCCCCTTACCTCTCCATAAGCTGCTTGATCACGCGGCCAGCGCAATCGGGCGTATCTGCCTGACCCGGTGCGCCATGATCTTCTCCGTGATTTTCAGATCGTAGCTCGTCTGGAGGTTCATCCAGTACTGCGGCGTCTGGCCGAACGCTTTGCCGAACAACACGGCCAGTTCGGCAGTCACCGGGCGCTTGCCATGAATGACATGGGAAATCCTCATGGCGGAGACGCCGATGGAGTTGGCAAAGGCATTTTGCGATAGCCCAAGCTCTTCAAGGATTTCTTTCAAATATTCTCCGGGGTGGATGGCCGGAAGCCCGTTCTTTGTTGCCATGCCAGTTCTCCAGTTCTACAGGTTGTTGAAAAACGTCATGAGGAAGGCCGTATGCCAGGCGCCCGGAACGGAGCGGCCGAGGCGTGACAATAAGTCAGCCGAGGTCGCGAGTACCGCGCAACGCCGCAGACGGCTCTCCGCAATAGTTTTTCAACAACCTGCTAGTGATAATCGGTGATCTCTACGTCATACGCATGACCCTCGGCGAAGGTGAAACATACCCGCCATTGGTCGTTTATCTTGACGCTCCACTGACCTTTTCTGTCTCCCGAAAGCGTTTCAAGGTGGTTTGACGGCGGCATCCGTAAGTCCTCGACCACCGTGGCATTGTCGAGCTGGTTCAACCGCATGGCCGCACGGGTGACAATGCCTGGCGGTAGCCTTTTCGACTTCCCGGATTCAAAGAACCGTTCGGTTGCTTTGTCGGCAAAGGTCTTAATCATGGATGCAGTATAAACAAAATGTTTACACTCGGCAAGTAAAATTCTTGTCACGGATTCTCTCCGCGCTGTTGCCGCGCCAGGCAATTTCTGTGAAAGGCGGGAGGGGTCGGTTTCCAAAATTCAAATTTGATATTTGGAGCTTTGACCCCCTTGCTTCTCCCGCCGTCGAACAATACACAAAATTCTTTGGAAAAGACCCCTTTAGCGATTTAAATTGAGGAAGAGGAACGTGAGGATCAGGCTCAGGTCTACATTCGATATTAAATGAAAAATGTAGACGCGACCCTTTGAGTATCCCCGGGTGACAATGCCTGGCGGTAGCCTTTTCGACTTCCCGGATTCAAAGAACCGTTCGGTTGCTTTGTCGGCAAAGGTCTTAATCAAGGAAGTTTACCTGGGGTCGGGTCTACATTCTACATTTTGTGTAGAATGTAGACCCGACCCTCATGGATTTGCCTTTTTGTGGAGAATAGGGTTCTGGCCCTTGTGACTCTTATTGGATGTGAGGGAAAATGATAGCTGTTTATGGGAGTTTGGTAGTTCTCTTGCTGTGTATATCTTTCCCGCCGCTGTTTGACCACTTTTTGAGAAGCAAGGATGAGCGCAATTGGAAAAGGGCTTTGGGAGGCTATGCTTTGATTACGATTTTAGGAGGCGTGCTACCGGTCTTATTTGGTTGGCCTCTCTATGTCGATTGGTTTTCCACAATCTTGGCTGTTGCAATTGCAGTAGTTATCGCTCCTGTGACCTTCCTCGGTACTTCTTTTATATTGATCCTGTTGAACATTGTTATTCCAATGCTCACGCTCTGGAATATGTCACAATACAATAAAGTGAAAGAACCGTTTGAGATGGTTCTCGACAATATCGACTGGCCCAAATTCCTTGCGCCGTTAGTGTTGGGTCTCGTTACATTCAGTGCCGGACGGAGGCTGTGCAAAAGGTTCAGAACCTAAAAGGGGGAGTTCCGGGGACATCCATGATAAGTAAAGTCATTTGTTTATATTCAGAGAGCCATAGCACTATTTTGAATCAAAAAAATTTATAACGGGGCTTTCCCGACGAAGCCGGGGGATCGTTGTCCCATTGTTTTTTGTACTCGCTCCAATCCTTTTTCTCCTGATCGGTTCGAAGTTGCATCTCAAATCTCTCTGTTGCCAATCTATCTTTGAACTTTTCCTCTTCTGTCCTTGGGTCGTAAACGCAGGCACTCATGACAGAAGACAGAACGACAAGACTGAGAACAGGCAACAGCAAAAAAAACTTTTGAACCATTGATTTTCTCCATTCCCCTGCCGCAAGGAAACGCCCTGGGCTGAATGTCCCGCTTGCCGGGATGAGCCTTTCCCCTATCCCTTGATCGGCCACCCCTGCTCATACCCCTCGGGAAAGAAATTCTCCCTGGTCCTGTTGTAATAGCCGAACTGCAATTTGGGAAACTCCTGTTTCAACCGCTCCAAGAGCCGGTACATGCCGATCCCCTTGCCCTCTACCCCCATCTCCTGGTTGTAAAAATCCGGGTCGATGGACAGGTTGCGCATCTGGATCATGTCGATGCCGGTGTCGCCCACGAAGCGCAGCAGCGCCTCCACCTCCTCCGGGGCGTCGCTGACGCCGGGGGAGACCAGGTAGTTGATCATGGTGAAACGGCCCGCCTGCTTGGCGATGGCCACGGAGCGGAGCACGTCGGCGAAGGTATACCCTTTGGGACGGTAGTAGCGGTTGTACAACTCTTCCCGCACCGAGTTCATGGAGAAGCGGAAGGAGTCCATGCCCGCGTCGCACAGAAGCTCCACCCGCTCCGGGATGGAGCCGTTGGAGTTGAAGTTGACCGTGCCGCGGCTGGTGGCCTTCTTCATGCGCTTTGTCGCCTCGGCGATGGTGTCGGCCTGGAGGATCGGGTCTCCCTCGCACCCCTGGCCGTAGGAGACGATGGCCTGTTCGGCCTGTTCCAGATGGGGGAGGGCGATCTGACAGATCTCCTCCGGGGTCGGCACAAAGCCGATGCGCTCGTGGTTGGCCGGGCAGCATTCGGACGGCTGCAGGCTGATGCACCCCAGGCAGGCCGAGTTGCACACTGGCGAGGTGGGCAGCGGCGCCTCCCAGCGGCGGTAGAAAAGGTTTTTCGCGGCAAAGCAGTGATAGTCCACGGCGCAGCGGGACAATTGCTCCAGCAGGCGGTTGCCCGGCATCTCCGCCAGCCGTTGGCGCACCAGCGGGTCCAGGGTGCGGTCGTCGTAGTTGACCGGGTTCCAGTTGCTGTTGCCGTCCACCTTGGACGCGGCCACCACGAAACAGTCCCGCTCCTCGTCCCACCCCACGGCGGTGTAGGACCAGAGTGGCAGTTGGACCGTCTTGCGCGAGTAGTCGCAGGCGGGCAGCAGGGTGCGCACGTAGCCGGGCGCCATGAAGGCCGACACCGCCTGGATGCGTCGCTGCCGTTTCCCCTCCCGGACGCTGTCCAGGGTGACGAAGCCCTTTTCCCGCTCGTCCCAGGCGATGGGCGGCATGGCGGGCATGGTAAAGAGCCGGCTGTCCTCGGGCAGCGGGATCAACTCCACATCCTCGGGCAGCACCGGCACGGTGCCGTTCATCCCGGCCATGCACAGTTCGGGATGGTCGTAGATGGTGCCTTTTTCATCGGCGTAGAGCATTTTTGGCAGGTGTCTTGACACGTTTCCTCTTTCGTTTGAACGTCCGGTTGTGGTCAATTGCCGAGCGTCGGCCGGTCGCCCTTAATATTGAGCCATATCCTGTTCGCATCCGTCAACTGCTGCCGGAGCCTCGACAACTCCTCCTCGGTATAGACCGCCGTTCCCTTGGCGATCTCGGTTTTCAACCGCTCCATCCGCTGTTGGATGGAATCCACGTAATTGGCGCATTTTTCGGGATGGATCAGGCAGATATCCTTTTGGCCGGCGTCTTGCGCCGTGGCCGTCTCGTCGGCGCAGGCGGGGGCGGCCGTCAGTATGCAGGATAGCGCCACCAGGGGGAAAATACGGGGTATGCTTTGCATCGCTACGCCTCCGGGGGGTGTCGTTGGGCTTCTGCGGCATGCCGGTCGCCCGGTGAATGGTGCGGCCGAGTACAGGGTAAACCTATCCGAAAAGCGAGCCGAAAGCAATAATATTGCGGGGAAACGTTTGACAGGCCGGTGCATGGGCGGCTATTTTATACCGGAACGAACGCGTGCCCAAGCGGGATACCCCGCGGGCACGGCACAGGGACCGCCCCATGAAACGACGCATCAACCTGCTGCTCGAATTTTCCGTGCCCATGCTCACCGGCGTGGCGGTAGCCCTTGCCTGGGCCAACCTCGACCCGGCCGGGTATCACACCTTCCTGAAACAACCGCTGGTGGGGGGGCTCTCCTTCCACTTCATCACCAACGAACTGTTCATGGTGTTGTTCTTCGGCATCGCCGCGGTGGAGATCACCCAGAGCTGCCTGCCGGGGGGCGCCCTCAATCCCCCCTCCCGGGCCGTCAACCCGCTTCTGGGCACCCTGGGGGGCGTGCTGGGACCGGTGGCGGTCTACCTGGGGCTGAACGCCCTGGCGGGCGGCCCGGAACTGCGCAACGGCTGGGGCATTCCCACCGCCACGGACATCGCCCTGGCCTGGCTGGTCGCCCGCGCCGCCTTCGGCGCAGCACATCCGGCGGTTTCCTATCTGCTCCTTTTGGCTGTGGCCGACGACGCGGTGGGGCTGGCCATCATCGCTATCTTCTACCCCGATCCCAGCCACCCGGTGGCGCCGCTCTGGCTGCTGCTCACCGCCCTGGGGATGCTGGTGGCCTACGCCCTGCGCCGCCTCAGGGTCGCAAGCTACTGGCCCGCCGTGATCTGCGGCGGCGCCCTGAGCTGGAGCGGACTGCACCACGCCCATCTCCATCCGGCCCTGGCCCTGGTGTTCATCGTCCCCTTCCTCCCCCACCGCCGCCGCGAGACCAAGCTGCTCTTCGAGGAGGACCCGGGCGACCGCTCGCCCCTCTCCCGGTTCGAGCACGAATGGAAAGCGGTGGTGGACGTGGGGATGTTCCTGTTCGGGCTGGCCAATGCCGGGGTCGGGTTCTCCAGCCTGGGGACCGCCACCTGGCTGGTCCTGGCGGCCCTTGTCTGCGGCAAGACCCTGGGCATCTTCGGCTTTGGCTGGCTGGCGGCCCGGTTCGGCTTCGGCCTGCCCCGGGGGATGTACCGCAGCGACCTCCTGGTGGCCGGCATCATCGCCGGCACCGGTTTCACCGTGGCCCTGTTCGTGGCGGGAGAGGCCTTCGCCGATCCCGCACTCCAGGGGGCGGCCAAGATGGGGGCCATGTTGAGCATCACCGCGGCGGGGATCGCCATGGTGGCGGCGCGGCTGCTGGGGGTCAGGAGGCACAAATGAATCACGGGAGGATTGCATGGTGATGTCGTTGTTCGGGAAGGTGAGGGTGGTTTCTCTGGTCGTGTCGCTGCTGCTGGTGTGGGCCGTGTCGGTAACGGCGACGGAGCCTGCGCCCCTCCTCGATACCATTAAACAGGAGGTGAGTGGCCGCTTCTCCGGTCGCAAACCGCTCCAGTGGGGCGAGACGGTCAGCGGCGTACGCACCCGGCTGGATACCCGGGACAAGGTGGTCGCCCTGACCCTGGACGCCTGCGGCAGCGGCAAAGGCAAAGGGGTGGATGCCAAACTGATGGATTTTTTGGCGCAGGAGCGGATACCTGCCACCCTTTTCATCAATGCCCGCTGGATCGACGCCAACCCGGAGCTGTTCAAACGCCTGGCCGCCAACCCCCTGTTCGAGATAGCAAACCACGGCATGTGGCACAAGCCGGCCTCGGTGGCCGGTCGCTCGGTGTACGGCATCCAGGGCACGAAGGATGCAGGGGAACTGGTGGAGGAGATCGAACGGAACGCCCGGAAGATCGAGGCGATCACCGGGAAACGGCCCCGGCTCTACCGCTCGGGTACGGCCTATTACGACGAGGTGGCGGTTGAGGTCGCAGGCGCCCTGGGGCATGAGGTGGCCGGTTTCAGCATCCTGGGGGATGCCGGGGCGACCTACAGCGCCCCCAAGGTGACGGCGGCGCTGGTGAAGGCCGCCCCCGGGGACGTCATCATCTGCCACATGAACCACCCGGAGAGCGGCACCGGAGCCGGGATCATGGCGGCGGTCCCGGAGTTGCTGCGCCGCGGTTTCCGTTTCGTCCGCATGTCCGACTATCCGCTGAAATGAGGTGCTTGCGTGTTCCACATCATCCAGAACGACCCGGAGGTCCCGCCGGGAAACATCACTGAACACCTCCGGTCTATGGGTATCGCGGCCGGGGTCTGCCACGCCTACCGCAACGAGCCGTTGCCCGCGCCGGAGGATACCCGGGGGGTCATCGTCCTGGGGGGCGCCATGTGCGCCAACGACGATCAGCGCCACCCCTTTCTCATGCAGGTCAAGGGATTCATCCGTGAGATGGTGGCCCGCCGCGTTCCCTACCTGGGAATCTGCCTGGGGGGGCAATTGCTGGCGGCGGCCGTGGGGGGTGGGGTAGTCTCCAACCGCTGGGAGGAGTTGGGAACCCTGGAGGTGGAGCTAACGAAGGAGGGGAGGGAGGACCGGCTCTTTGCGGGGCTCGCCCCCCGGATCGGCACCTTCCAGTGGCACCACGACAGCTTCGATCTCCCCGCCGACGGGGTCCTGCTGGCCGCTTCCCCGGCCTGTCCGCACCAGGCCTTCCGCGTCGGGTCGTGCGCCTGGGGCACCCAGTTCCACCCCGAGGTGACCGAAGAGATCATCCGCGCCTGGTGCGCCTGGGACCCGGCCACAAGGGAACGCGCCGACGAACTGGTGGCCGCCTGGCGGGCGGATACCGCCTATGCCGCCACCGCCCGGCGCCTGCTGGAGAACTTCGTGGGGGTGGCACGGGGGTAAGGTGGGCCGCTGTGAATCAGAATCCGTAGGGGCGAACTGCTGTTCGCCCAATCAGGAATCAGGGCGCATGCAATGCGCCCCTACGGGCGCCACAGGTACATGAAGCTGCTGCTCCCCAAAGCGTCGAAGCCGCCCAGCGCCTCGGCCAGCCCTTCCTTTTCGGCCGCGCCGGCATAGATGCTCCCCTTGTAGCTGCCGGGGCGGTAATAGCTCACCACCCGGGCCTTGCCGTCCCCCGCGGCCGTGCGCATCCGGGCGATGACGTCGTCCAGGTAGCCGATCCGGTCAATGAGTTTCGCCTCCAGCGCCTGGCCCGCGGTATAGACCCGCCCGTCGGCCAGCTTGCGCAGTTCGTCCCGCGTCAGGCTGTTGCCGGGCCGCTCCATGATCACATCCAGAAAACGTCCGTAGAGTTGGTCAATGATCTCCTGCCCCAGCTTCACCTCTTCCGGCGTGGCCTTGCGGAAGGGGGACATGATGTCCTTCTTGTCCCCGGACTTGACGGTCTGCTCCTCCACCCCGATCTTGCCCATCAGCCCCTCCACGTTGAACTTCACGAGGATCACGCCGATGCTGCCGGTGATGGCCGTGGGGTGCGCCGTGATCCCGTCGGCCGCCGTGGCCACGTAATACCCCCCCGACGCGCCGGTGGCCACGATGCAGGCCTGCACCGGGACGTTCCGGCGTTTCTTGAACTCCATGATGTCGTGGCGGATGATGTCGCTGGCGGTCACGGTGCCGCCGGGCGAGTTGATGCGCAGGATGACGCCGGCGATCTCCTTGTCCTGCTCCGCCTTGTGCAGCGATTCGCGGACTAGGGACACCAGGGAGGGGGCGGCGCGTCCCAGCAGGCCTCCCGACTTCTCCTGCTCCGAAATGGTGCCGCTGATATCCAGCAGCAGGATCTTCTTGGCCCCGTCACCTTCCAGGACCTGTTCGGCCAGGGGGCTGGGGGGCGAGATCAGCGGCACGTTGACGAAGGCGCAGCCGGCGAGCAGCAGCGGCAGCAGAAAAAAAGGGATGAGGGCATAACGCATGGGGAGCCTCCCGGAAAAAGCATGGTGTCCCCTATGATAGCAGCGATTGTTTTTGATTCAAGAGGTGATTTTGCCCGGCAGCCGGAAGCTGCGCCGGCATCTAGTCCTATTTCCTTAATTGTAACGCGTAAACGCAATTACAGGATGACAGCTATGTGCTATGCTGCGTGCAGCACCATCAATAAATGTGGCGGACTCCTCTCTGCGTCTTCGCCGGGAACGGAATGTGACGTGAGTAAAACCCTGCAGGAACTGGCCGAGTATCTCGGCGGCCAGGTTAAGGGCGACCCGGCTGTCGCCATCACGGGGCTTGGGACGCTGGACAACGCGGTGGAGGGGCAGATCACCTTTCTGGCCAACCCCCGCTATGGCGCCAAGGTCGGGACGACCCGCGCCGCGGCGATCGTCATGCCTCCCACGGCCGAGACCTTCGGCCGCAACGCCATCGTGGTGGATAATCCGTACCTTGCGTTCGCCATGCTGCTGACGCTCTTCACCTCCCGGCCGCGCAGCGCCAGGGGGGTCATGGAGGGGGCTTTCGTGGGGCGGGACGTGGTCATCGGCAAGGATGCCTCCATCTACCCCGGCGCCTGCATCGCCGACGGGGTGCGGATCGGCGACCGGGTAACCATCCACGGGAATGTATCGCTCTACGAGGGGGTGGTGCTGGGGGACGATGTGACCCTGCATTCCGGCGTATCCGTGCGCGAGGGGTGCCGCCTCGGGAGCCGCGTTACCATCCACAACGGCACCGTCATCGGTGGAGACGGTTTCGGCTATGCCCCCAACGGGAAGGGGTGGTTCAAGATCCCCCAGATCGGCAACGTGGTCATCGAGGACGATGTGGAGATCGGGGCCAACGCAACCGTTGACCGGGCCGCCCTGGAGACCACCCGCATCGGGCGCGGCACCAAGATCGACAACCTGGTGCAGGTGGCCCACAACTGCGATATCGGCGAGGATTGCATCATCGTCGCCCAGGCCGGCATAGCTGGGAGCGCCCGCTTGGGCAGGCACGTCACCCTCGGCGGCCAGGTGGCCATCGTCGATCATACCGTGATCGGCGACAACGCCATGATCTCCGGCCAGTCGGGCGTATTCGGCGATGTGGCGGCAGGGGCGGTATTGAGCGGCACCCCGGCCATGCCTCACCAGGCGCGGCTCAAGTCCGCCGCCATATTCCCCTATCTGCCGGAGATGCGCAAGACACTGGCCAAGCTGGGAAACCGCATGGCGCGGGTAGAGGAACGACTGGCCCCTGTCACGGCCATAGAGTAGGCACATGCCGGTGTTCTGAAACAAAACAGGCAGCCGATTACGCAATGCATCGGCTGCCTGTTTTGTCCGGGGCGCCTATCGGTGCCGGTATTGTGCCCTACTTCACCGTGTACCAGAATTTGGCGCTGCGCACCTTGCCGTCAGCCAGCTTGAATTTGCACATCACACCGTATTTCCCCTTCTTGGAAAGGTCGAAGTCGGCGCCGAAATGCCCCTGCATGCCCATCAGGTCCTTGGTCTGCTCGGCCTTGTCCGGCCCGATCACCTTGCTCTTCACTTCGCCCGTGGTCAGGGCCTTGCCGCTCTTGGCATCCTTGAACTCCACCATGAGGTGGTGGGTTTCCTTCATCCCCTTGGGCATGTCCATGCCCTTCATGTGTTCCTTCATGCTCATGACCTTGAAGGTGGCCTTGACGCCGTCGATCACCTCCTGGTGCGCCGCAGCCCCCATCTGCATCATGGAGTGGTCGCCGTGCCCCATGTCCATGGAACCGTGGTCATGACCTTCGTGGTCGGCCGCAAAGGCCGCCGGTGCCGAGAAAGCCAGTGTTGCTGCCGCAATCATCAGTAGTTGTTTTTTCATCGTTGTTCTCTCCTTTTTGTTGTTACCGGATTCACCGGGTTTCTCCTGACGGGTGCGATTTTTTCGTGAGATCAAGGAAGGCAAGCCATGCCGCGGAGGCGTAGCAGCGCTACGCCGCACAAGAGCATGGTGAAGCCTGACGCGGATATCGCGGAAAAGGCGCGCCCGTCTAATGTTTCATCCCCGAATACTTCAGCGTCCCCTTCCGTAACTCCCGCTTTTTCATGAGCACGAAGATCACCGGCGTCATGATGAGCACGTGCACCGCCGAGGAGATCATGCCGCCGATCATGGGGGCGGCGATCGGCTTCATCATGTCGGCCCCGGTGCCGGAGGACCACATGATCGGCACCAGGCCGATGAGGGCCACGGCCACGGTCATGAGCTTGGGCCGCAGGCGGAGCACGGCGCCCTCGAAGGTGGCGTCGTAGATGTCCTGCTCTGTGCAGGGGCCGTTGATCAGCTTCTTGTCCAAGGCCTCATGCAGGTAGATGACCATCACCACCCCGGTCTCCACGGCGATGCCGTACAGGGCGATGAAGCCGACCCACACCGCCACCGACAGGTTGTATCCCAGGGCCGCCACCAGGTAGACACCCCCCACCAGGGCAAAGGGGACCGAGAGCATGACCATGCTGGCCTCCAGGGCCGAGTGGAAGGTGAAGTAGAGCAGAATGAAGATGATAACCATCCCCATGGGTATCAGCACCTGGAGGCGTGCCTTGGCCCGCACCTGGTTCTCCCACTGCCCGGACCAGGCCACATAGTAGCCGGCCGGCAGCTTGAGCTGTTTCTCCAGCGTCTGCTTAGCCTCGTTGACGAACCCGCCCATGTCCCGGCCGCGCACGTTGAGGAACACGATGGAGCGCAACAGGCCCCCTTCGCTGTTGATCTCTGGGGCGCCGGTGGAGACTTTGAGCTTGGTCACCAGGGCCAGGGGGACCTGGGCGCCGTCGGCGCTCCCCACCAGGATCTGGCGGATGGCCGGGATGCTGTCCCGGTAGTCCCGCTCGTAGCGGATGCGGATGGGGAAGCGGTTCCTCCCCTCCACCGTGGTGGAGAGGGTGGCGCCCCCCAGGGCGGTCTCGATGACATCCTGGACGTCGGCAACGTTGACGCCGTAGCGGGCCGCCGCCTCCCGGTCGATGTCGATGTCCAGGTAATTGCCGCCGGTGACCCGCTCGGCCACCACGTCCGCCGCACCCGGCACGGTTTTCAGAATCCCCTCGGCCTGCACGGCCAGATCTTTGAGCACGTTCAGGTCGGAGCCGAAAATCTTGACCCCCAGGTCGGTGCGTACCCCGGTGGAGAGCATGTTGATGCGGTTGATGATCGGCTGGGTCCAGCCGTTGCGCACACCGATCTGCTGGAGCTTGCCGTCCAGTTCGGCCACGATGTCGGCCTTTTTCATCCCCGGCCGCCACTGCTCCTTGGGCTTCAGGATGATGATGCTCTCGAACATGGAGACCGGCGCCGGGTCGGTGGAGGTCTCGGCGCGGCCGACCTTGCCCAGGACATGCTGCACCTCGGGCACGCTCTTGATGATGGCATCCTGCACCTGGATGATGCGTTTGGCCTCGGTGATGGAGACGTTGGGCAGGGTGACCGGCATGTAGAGCAGCGACCCCTCATCCAAAGGCGGCATGAACTCGCTCCCCAGGTGCATGAACATGGGGACGGCGATCCCCAGCGCCACCAGGTTGAGGGCGATGGTGGTCTTCTTCCATTTCAGCACCCAGCGGATTACCGGGGAGTAGAGTTTGATGAAGAACGTGGATACCGGGTTGGAGCTCTCCGGCGGCATCTTGCCCCGCATGAAGTAGTACATCAGCACCGGCACCAGGGTGATGGCGATCAGGGCCGAACCGACCATGGAGAAGGTCTTGGTGAAGGCCAGGGGGTGGAACATCTTCCCCTCCTGGCCCTCCAGTAGGAAGACCGGCACAAAGGAGAGCACGATGATCGCCAGGGAGAAGAAGATTGCCCTTCCCACCTGCTTGGCGCTGGCGATGATCACCTCAAGGCGCTTCTCCTTGCGCTCCTCCGGCGGCATCTCCGACAGGTGGCGGTAGCAGTTCTCCACCATGATGACCCCGGCATCCACCAGGACGCCGATGGCGATGGCGATCCCCCCCAGGGACATGATGTTGGAACTGACCCCCATGAACTTCATGGTGATGAAGGAGATCAATACCGCGATGGGGAGGGTCAGGACGATCACCAGGGCGCTCTGGAAGTGGAGCAGGAATACCAGAATCACCAGGGAGACCACCACCGACTCCTCGGTCAGGGCCTTTTTCAGGGTGTCGATGGCCCGCTCGATCAGGTCGGATCGGTCATAGGAGACCATGATCTTCACGCCCGGCGGCAGTCCCTTTTCCAGGTCCTTGATCTTGACCTTGACCCGGTCGATGACGTCCTTGGCGTTCTCGCCGTAGCGCATGACCACGATGCCGCCCACGGCCTCACCTTCGCCGTTCATGTCCAGCATGCCGCGCCGGATGGCGCCCCCCATCTGGACCGTGCCCAGGTTCTTGACGTAGATCGGCGTGCCGCGCATGTCGGCGCCCACCACGATGTTCTCCAGGTCGGCCTTGGACTGGACATAGCCGCGCCCCCGGATCAGGTACTCGGCGTCGGCCTGCTCGATGAGCCGCCCCCCCACGTCCTTGTTGGAGGCCTTGACCGCCTCCATCACCTTGCCCACCTTGATGTTGTAGGCGAACAGCTTGTTGGGGTCCAGATCGATCTGATACTCCCGCACGTAGCCGCCGATGGAGGCCACCTCGGCCACCCCCTGGACGGTGTTCAACTGGTAGCGCACGAACCAGTCCTGCAGGGTGCGCAACTGTTCCAGGTCGTACCCTTTCCCCTCGATGGTGTACCAGAACACGTGCCCGACCCCGGTGCCGTCCGGCCCCAGGGTCGGCACCACGCCGGGAGGGAGCAGGGAGGCGGCGTAGTTGAGCCGCTCCAGGACCCGGGTGCGGGCCCAGTAGATGTCCGCCTTGTCTTCGAAGATCACGTAGATCATGGAAAAGCCGAAGGCCGACGAGGCGCGCACGGCCTTGACCTGGGGCAGCCCCTGGAGGTTGACCGCCAGGGGGTAGGTGACCTGGTCCTCCACCACCTGGGGCGAGCGGCCGGGGTAATCGGTGAACACGATCACCTGGTTGTCGGACAGGTCAGGGATGGCGTCCACCGGGGTCCTGTACACCGACCAGATGCCGAAGGCTACGATCAGGGCAAAGATCATCAGGACGATGACGCGGTTTTTGGCGGAGTATTCGATGACTTTTTCGATCATAGGGAGAAAACCTTATCTTCTGCCACAGAGGCGCAGAGACACAGAGGTACAGAGAGAAAAACAAAACCTTTTGGGTCGTTTCATATTGATTGTCTCGCTCCTGATTTTCTCCGTGCCTCTGTGGCTCCGTGGCAAGATTGAATTCACATCACATCTTCATATCATCCATCTTCAGAGAATCCTTCTTGGCCGGAGCCGGTGCTGTCGGTGCCGGTTTCTTGTCGTCCATCTTCATGCCGGGCATGGTCTCATGACCGCCGCCCCCCTTGAGCTGGGATTCGGAGTCGATGAGGTAGGCGCCGGAAACCGCCACCTTGTCCCCCGGTTTGAGGCCGGAGAGGACCTGCACCCGGTCGTCGGTGCGCTGACCGAGCTGTACGTCCCGCGGCTCGAACATGCCGGGGGAGGTCTCGATCCACGCCACCTGGCGCTTGCCCGTATCCATCACCGCCGTGACCGGCACGACGATGGCCTTGCCCAACCCTATCTTGATCGACGCCCGCACGAACATGTCAGGCTTGAGCTTCATGCCCGGGTTGGCCATCTCCACCCGCGCCTTGACCGTCCTGGTCTTGGGGTCCAGGAAGGGATAGATGAAGGCGATCCTGCCGCTGAAGGGCTTGCCGGGGAAGGACTGGGACTGGATCTCCACCCGCTGGCCGATCTTGATGTTGGGGAATTCGTTCTCGTAGACCTCAATCTCGACCCAGACCCGGGAGAGGTCGGCGATGTTGAACAGCACGTCGCCGGTGTTGACGTACTGCCCCTGCTGCACCATCTTTTCGATGACCACGCCGGACAGGGGCGTGTAGATCGGCAGGCGGATGTTGGGTTTGCCGGCCCGTTCCAACTCGGCGATCTGGCTCTCCTTGACCCCGAACAGCATCAGACGCTGTTTGGCCGACTGCACCAGCCCGTCACCGTTCTGGGAGATGGAGGGGATGGGCGAGTTCTTCAACTGGTCGCGGCTTTTCACCGCCAGGAGGTACTCCTGCTGGGAGGCCAGCAGATCGGGGGAATAGACCTCGGCCACCGGCCTGTTCCTGCCGACGTAGGCGCCCACCGCGCCCACGTGCAGCTTGTCGATGCGCCCGGCGATCCAGGCCGTGACCTTGGCCTGGCGCGACTGGTCGTACTGCACGATGCCCACGGCGTTGATCTCCTTGTTCAGATCCTCCTGCTTCACCTCCACCGTGGCCACGTTGGCCATCACCCGCTGGGTCGGCGAAAGGGAGACATGGCCGATCATTGCGGCCTGCTGCTTCTGCTCCGGCGTCTGGGTGGCGCTCTGGGCGTCGTTTTGCTTCTTGATCAGTTCCATGCCGCAGATCGGGCAGGCCCCGGGCTTGTCCTTGATGATGAAGGGGTGCATGGGGCAGGTCCAGAGCGGTTTGGCGTTCAGTTCCTGCTTGGCGGTGCCGTCGCTTTTGGTCCAGCCGCTCACCTTGCCCAGCTTGCCGCTCTTGTACAGCCAGCTGGCGACGACGATGGCCAGGACCACCAGGGTCAGGGGGATGGTTATCTTCTTGTTTAAGGCCATGTGGAGCACCTTTCCTCGTATGAGTTCCTCGCCCGCGAAGGGAGGGCAGCGTGTTTCCTAATGATGGTCGTGATCCGCCATAGTGTAGCCGTTTTCCAGGTCGGCACCTACCGTGGCCTCCAACTGGGCCAGCCTGATCTGGTAATCGGCCAGGGAGTCGTAGTAGTCCCGCTCGTAGTTGAAGAGCGTCAGCCGGCTGTCCAGAAGGGCCAGAAAATCAACCTTGCCCACCCGGTAGGCGATGACCGCCGATTCCAGGGCCTGCTCGGCCTGGGGGATGATGCCCCCCTTGTACAGACCGGCCAGCTTCCGGCGGCGCTCCATCTGGGAGATCAGGTCGGCGATGGTGCTGCGGATGCTGTTTTTGGCGTCATTCAGTTCGGCCGTGGACATGGCCTGCTCCGAGGCCGACTCGGCCAGCATGGCGTGGCGCCGCTCCCGTTGCAGCGGCAGGTTGAAGGTGACCCCCAGGCCGTACATGTCCGAGCCGTCGCTCCCCATGGCCGGTTCCCGCTGCATGTATTCGAAGGAGACGGTGAAATCGGGGAAGAACTCCTTGCGGGCCAGGGCCTGTGCCGCCTGGCTCTTGTCGATCTGGGCCCGCATCCCCTTCAGGAGCGGGCGGTTTTTCTCGGCCTGTTCCAGCAGTTCCGCGTCGCCGTGGTTGAAGGGGGCGATCTGCGGGTCCGGGATGGCGCCGACGGGGGTGTTCACCGGGCGGTAGAGCAGGTTGTTCAGCCTGATCTCCAGGCTGCGCCGCTGCTGCTCCAGGGTGATGCGCATGTCCATCAGTTTCGATTTTTCCAACTGGGCCTTGAATATGTCCTGCTGAACCCCCTGGCCCACCGCGTAGCGGTTTTGGGCGATGGTGATGAAGTCGTCCAGGATGCGGGTGTTCTTGTTCAGGATCTCCAGGGATTTGTCGGTGAAGTAGATCTGGTAGTAGGTTTCCTTGACCCCCCGGGCGATGTCCAGGATGCGTTCCTTCCGGTTCCAGTGGGAGGCCTCGGCTTCGCGCCGCGCCACGTCGCTGCGCAGGCCGCGTTTGCCGAACCAGGGGAGTTGCTGGCTGATACCCACGACCTTCTGGGTCATGCTGTCGCGCCTGAAATTGAGAGGATCGGTTACGACGCCGTTCTGGATTTTCAGCATCAACATGGGGTCTTCCAGGCTGCCGGCCTGTTTGGCCTTGTTTTCCAGCATCTTGAGGTACGCCTCCGAGGCCGCGACCTCGGGGTTATTCGCCAGGGCGGTTTTCACCAGTTCAGGGAGACTCTCCGGTGGCCTGGTTTCGGCCGCGCGGCTGAAGCCTGCCGGAAGCGTGGCGGTGACGAGCAGGGCGAGAAGAACGATGGTGGTTTTCATACGGTGCCTCGGTATCGGTTTCGTGGTCATGCAACAAGATATTACAAAGGGTGTGCCAACGGTGCAATATACCGATTATACAACGGTTGCTCGGGATGTACAGCGAGGGCGGGGTGAAAGGTCGTGGAATATTCTACAGGGATGGGAGCATATTCTCCAGCAACAGGAAGGCTGAAAACGTCAAAGACGGTTTCTCACAGAGCACACAGAGGCACAGAGAAAATCGTAAAGACTACCTCACGCAAAGCTCGCAAAGGCACAAAGAAAACCACAGAAATTTGGTTTACCCCTAAAATCAATCGGCCTTTGATGTTCTCCGTGCCTCTGTGAGCGGGTGAGAGAACAGATTCTGTTTTTACTTCTCCGGAGGAACGATTCCGTACTTCTCCATGCGGTAGATGAGGGTATGGCGGGGGATGCGCAGGAACCGGGCCGCGGCAGTTTGGTTCCAGTGGTTGCGCTCCAGGGCGGCCACCACCACCTCGTGCTCCAACCGCTCCAGGGAATATCCCTCGGCGGGGAGGTTGATCACCGCCGTTGCCGTGGATGCCGCACCGTTGCCGGAGCGGATCTTGTCCGGCAGATCCTCCGGGGTGATGGTATCCCCGTTGCGCATGATCAGCAGGCGTTCCACTGTGTTCTCCAATTCCCGCACATTGCCGGGCCAGCCGTAGTGCACGAGTGTATCCAGGGCCGGGCGGTCGAACGTGACTTGGGTGCTGCCGTGCTTGGCGCAGAAATAGCGGAGCAGGAGCGGTATGTCGTCCGGCCGCTCCCGCAAGGGGGGGAGGTGGATCGGGATGACCGACAGCCGGTAGTACAGGTCCTCCCGGAAGGTCCCCTCACTCAAAGCCTTTTCCATGTCCAGGTTGGTGGCGGCCACGAGGCGTACGTCCAATTTGTGCGCCCTGGTCCCCCCCACCGGCTCCACGACCTTTTCCTGCAAGGCCCGGAGCAGCTTGGGCTGCAATTCCAGGGGGAGTTCCCCCACCTCGTCCAGGAACAGGGTACCCCCCTCGGCCAGTTGGAACCTGCCGGTCTTGTCCTTCACCGCGCCGGTGAATGCGCCTTTGACGTGGCCGAACAGCTCGCTCTCCAGAAGGTCGCGGGGGATGGCGGCGCAGTTGATGGCCACGAAGGGGGCATCCTTTCGTCCGCTGTGGGCGTGGATCGAACGGGCCACCAACTCCTTGCCGGTGCCCGATTCGCCGGTGATGAGCACCGCCGCCTCGCTGTCGGCCACCTTGCGCACGATGTCGAAGACCCGCTCCATCTGGCGCGAGGCCCCCACAATGGTGCGGAAGTCGGAGCGGTCGGCAAGTTGGTCCTTCAGGCGCTTGTTCTCGGCGGCCAGGCCGGTGAATTGCAAGGCCTTGCCCACGGTGAGCCGCAGCTCGTCCCGGTTGAAGGGCTTGGTGATGTAGTCGTAGGCCCCCAGTTTCATGGCCTCCACGGCGATATCCACGGTTCCGAAGGCGGTGATGATCATCACCAGGGTCTCGGGCGACCGTTCCTTGACCGCCTTCAATACCTGGAGCCCGTCCATGCCGGGCATCTTCATGTCGGTGATCACCAGGGCGGGCGCTTCATCGGCGAACAGCCTCAGCCCCTCCTCGCCGCTGGCCGCGGCAACCACTTGGTAGCCGGCCTCCTGGAGGTTGTATTCCAATACCCGCCTGAGGGAGGTGTCGTCGTCGATGATGAGGATTTTGGGGGTCATAGTGGTCCTCTCGGTGATCACTTCTTCTTCGAGTTGCTGTCAATAACAGCAGCCTTCGGCGGCAGATAATTGTCCCCGGTCACAACGCTTCTGCCGGTCTTTTGCTCCAACTCCAAACGCGCTTTTTTGGCGATGCCTCCGCCTTTCTTGCTGGCAATCTTATTTTCCTCCATGCCGGTGGCCTCGGCCACTTCGGCAATCTGGCGGGTGGAGAGTTCCGCCAGGGCGGTAAAGATCAACTCTGCCTCGCTCATATGGTCACGCAGATTCTGGGTATTCAGCCCTTTTACCTCTTTGTGCGCCTGCACCGTCAAGCCCGACCATTCCTGATGAATGATGTTGGTCAGGATGGCAAATTCGGATTCCTTCCTGATGTCATGTTCTTTCCAGTAGTCGGTCAGCTTGTTGCGGGTTTCCTGCCCCATCATCCGCTGCTGAATCCACTTTTCACTTCTGCCGTGCTGCCGCCAGTATTCCCTGGCCCGGTCCAGCGAACGGGCCGGATCGGTCATGTCCTGCATCCGCTCATAACCTACCCTGGCCAGCCAAAGCTTGATCGGTTCGGCCTTGGGGCTAGGAACGGACTGGATCAAGCGGAGTAAGACTTCCGGCGAGGCTGTGTCGGTAAGGCGCATCTTGCCGTCTTCGGCTGGTAGCTTCAACTGGTGACAATCTGTCACCGTTTGACTTCCTTCTCTGTTCAGGCGTTCTTTCAATTTGTTCCAATACTTGCGGGCGGTCTGATAGTCCGGCTGTTGCAGCAAGGCACGGATAATGTCCACAACGGAGAAATACCACGTCTCCGTCTGTTCGTCGTAGATTCTGCGAATCTGATAGCCTTCGAAAAGTGCCGGTTTGTCATTCATGTTTCTCCTCGTTCATCTACGATATTTTCGGTAACTGCACCACCACCTTCGTGCCCGTACCGGTTTGGCTCTCTATCTTCAGAGTACCGCCGTGGGCCTCGACGATCTTTTTCGTTATGGCCAGACCCAGGCCGGTGCCATCCGGTTTGGTGGTGAAGAACGGCTCGAAGATCCGCGCCAGGGCACTGGCCTCGATCCCCGGACCGCTGTCGTTGAAGTGGATCTCGTGGAGCCCGTCGGCCTGCCGGGTGGCGATGGTTACGGTGCCGCCCGCCGGCGTGGCCTGCAGGGCGTTGATGACGATATTCAGGAACGCCTGACGCAGTTTCTCGCCGTCGGCGTTGACGAAGAGGTCGCCGGCAGGCGGTTCCAACGTGAGTTTTATTTTGCGCCCCTTGGCGTCGTTGGCGGTGAGGGTGACGATGGTTTCCAGCTCTTCCCGTAACGAGCAGCGTGCCATCTCCGCCGGCTGGGGGCGGGCCATGCGCAGGAATTCCTCCACCACCCGATTGAGCCGCTCCGTCTCCTTGATCTGGATTTCAATGAACTCGTGCTTGGGGTCGCCGGGTCGGTAGTCGTCCCGCAGGATCTCGGCCGTGCCGCGGATGGAGCCGAGAGGGTTCCTGATCTCGTGGGCCAGCACCGCCGCCATCTCTCCCAAGGTGGAGAGCCGCTCCGCCCGGCGCAACTGCTCCTCGATGGTCATGATCCGTTCCGACTGGGCCTGCAGCTTGTTGTAGGATTCCTCCAGCCCCTGGGCGGTCCGCTGGAGTTCCCGGCTCCGGGCGCGCTCCCGCTGCGCCAGGAGCCCCGTGACGCCTCCCACCACGTTGTACATGACGATCTCCAGGTACTTCTCCATCTCCAGGGCCAGGCCGCCCCCCCATTGGAAGAGGATGTGCGGGGCGTAGGCCACGCTGACCGTGAGGGAGCAGAGCAGGCCGCCCCGGAAGCCGAACCAGAGGGCCGCCAGGATGACCGGCAGGTAGTAGAAACGCTGGAAGATGTCGTGAAGATAGGGCAGGTGCAGCGGCGTCAGGTAGTGGAGCAGGCTGATGCCCAGGATGGAAAGGCCCAGCAGGGCGGTGCGCAGGATGGTTGATTTCATGGGTATCTATATAGCGCAACCCCGCGTAAAATTAAACCCAAATCGGTTTCTCACAGAGCTCACGGAGGCACAGAGGACAACATAAAACAAAGATTTGAGATTTTAAAGCGTCAAAGGCAATTTCTCACAAAGGCTCAAAGAAAACCGCAATAATTTTGGTTTACCCCCAAAAGGCTCGGTTTTCGATGTTCTCTGTGCCTCTGTGAGCTTGAGCGAGCGAAAGTGAGCGGGTGAGAGGCGTTTTTGAATTACACGACTCGCCCGTCCTTCAAGGTGATGGTCCGGTCGCTGTGTCTGCCGTTGTCCGGGTTGTGGGTGACCATCACGATGGTCTGGCCGGCGGCGTTCAGTTCGCGGAACAATGCCATGACCTCGTCGCTGGTGCGGGAATCCAGGTTGCCGGTCGGTTCGTCGGCCAGCAGGATATGGGGCGTGTTGACGATGGCCCGGGCGATGGCGACCCGTTCCTGCTCGCCCCCCGAGAGCTGGCTGGGGAGCCGCCCGGCCTTGGCCCCCAGACCGACCCGCTCCAGGGCCTGGCGGGCAGCGGCCTGCTTCTGGGCGTTTTTGGCCTTGACGATGGCCAGGGGGAGCATGACGTTTTCCAACGCTGTCAGGTAGGGGATCAGGTGGAAGGACTGGAAGACGAACCCAAGGTTCTGAGCCCGGAAATCGGCCAGTTTCTCGCCGGGAAGCTGGTAGAGCTTCACCCCGGCCATCTCCACCTCGCCCGATGTGGGGTGGTTCATCCCCCCCAGCACCGAGAGGAGGGTGCTTTTGCCGGAGCCGGACTGCCCCATGACGGTGATGAATTCTCCGGCCTCGATGGCGATGTCCACGCCGCGCAGCGCTTCGACCGTCTCGCCGCCGCTGGTGTAGTGCTTGGTCAGATTATTGATTTCAATGAGTGACATTATTTGGACTCTCTTGAAAAACGGGTTTTTGTTTATGGCAGACCACCGTAAGAAACGTGGATTTTGTGCAAGATCAAGGCTGTCGAGGGATTGCGCGGAGGCGTAGCAGCGCTACGCCGCACAAAGCAGTCCCGAAGACTTACGCAGATATTGCGCAAAAGCCGCGTTTCCTTACAGGGCACGTAGCGCTTCCGTCGGGTCCATCCTGCTGGCATGCAACGCCGGATACAAGCTCGCCAGCAGGCCCAGCACCAGGGCCAGGGCGATGGAGCCGCCCGCCACCCTGGCATCCCAGAGCAGCTTGGCGTCTTTGGCCTCCGCCATGAAGGGCAGTGCCAGCCGGGCGCCCCCCATGCCGACTCCGTACCCCAACAGGCCGGCCAGGAGGCTGACCAGGGCCGCCTCCAGCAGGATGATCCGCATGATATGGCTCTTCCTGAAGCCGATGGCGCGGAAGACGCCGATCTCGGTGGTGCGTTCGTTGACGCTCCCCATCATGGTGACGAAGACGATCAGGGAGCCGATGAACACCACCACGCCGGCCATGGCGTAGGAGAAGCGCTTGAACTGGTTCAGGGCCTTGAGGCGCCCCTCCACCACCTGCTGGATGGCCGATACCTTGGCGTCGGGCAGCTTTTCGGCGATCTGGACGACCATGTCGCCGATGGGGCAGCCGGAACAGAGCGCCGCCACCTCGGCCAGGGTGATCCTGCCCTCCTTGCCGAGCAGCTTCTGGGCCTTTTTGAGGGGGGCAAAGACCAGCGAGTCATCCTGGGAGCCGGTCTGGTCCAGCACCCCGACGACCTTGAATGCCTCTCCCTTGATCCGGAGCGTGTCCCCGCTAGCCGCATTGAGCACTTTGGAGGCATCGCTCCCCAGCAGCAGTTGGTTGTCCCCCTTGGGGGCATCGCCGAAAATCCGCCACCACTGTTTCATCTTCAGCTCACTGGCAAAATTGACCCCCACCAGGAGGACGTCGTGCCCGTTGATGGGGACGCTCCCCAGCACCTTGGGGCTTATGGCCGAAATGTTGCGGTGGTTGGCGATGGTCGTGATGCGCTCCAGGTCGGCTTCCCGGATCTCCCGCTGGTCGAAGGTCACACCCCCAAGGCTGATGCCGCCGTAGTTCATGGCCAGGCCGTTGCTCTGGGGGGTGACCAGGATGTTGGCGCCGAATTCGTCCATCTTGTGCTCGATGTCCCGGGACATGGAGTTGGTGAGGGTGATCAGGGTGACGATAGTCCCGATCCCCACCATCAGGCCGATGGTGAGGAAGGCCATCTTGGCTTTGCGGCGCTTGAGATTATTTATGGCGATGGTGTGGAGTCTCATCTAGAAGAACCGCGCCCCTGCCTTGAGATCGGCCGCCTTGATGGTGATGGTGCCGCCGCTCACCTGGTGGGGAAGGAAGGAGGGATTGCAGCCGCCGCTGGAGTTGGGGCCGATGCGGTCGATGGCGAATTTCTTATTGCAGTTCTTGCAGAGCATCTGGTCCCCCTGCTGGTCGTACCCCTTCTTTTCCCGGTAGCAGACGTCGCAGGCGTCGAAGGCGGTGCGGTAGCTGCCGTCCGGGGCCTTGACGACAAAGAAGGCGATGCTCTTGCCCCCGTCATCGAAACGGTAGAAGCGGGCCTTGTCGCCGCTCAACCGGGAAATCGGGATGGAAACCGTGCCGTTGACGGCCTTGATCTTTTCGTACTTGCCGAGGGAAAAGGCAAACACCCCTGCCGCGCCGATCACCAGCGCCCCGACGATAATCCCTGCCCAAACCAGTTTTTTTGCGTAATTCATGCGCATGCCCTGCTCCCCTTATCTTGTTGTTGTGCCTGCCCCGCAGCCGCCATTCCTGTTTCCGCAACACCCCTGTCTGCCGGGGCCGCTGGCGCCCACATCCCTGCCGGTGACCCGCCGGTACTCCTCCGGCGTCACAACCTCCTGGACCGCGCTGGCAAACCCGGCCTTTTTGACGTTCTCCGCCAGCGCCTCCGGTCTGACCGCCCTGGTGTCGTAGCCGACGATGACCCAGCCGCCCTCCGTATCCACCTCGGTCGCGGCGACCCCCTTGATGCCCCGCAGCGCCGTGGTGATCCTGTCGGCGCAACTTCCGCAGGTCATGCCGGCCGTCTTCAGGACCGCCACCGAGTCGGCGGTCGCCCCGGCCCTGACGCGTACCGCCAGGAGGGCAAGGAACACGATCGCCGTCAAGACCAATGCCGTATTGATGATTCTGTTTTTCATAGTCGCCCCATTCGGTCGTGCATGGTCATTTCACCGGCCAAACCACGTTGTTTTCCTGTCTTCAAGGAACATGCCAGCGTGGCTGTATTGTGTAAATAACTGTAATATCGTTCGTATTTTTGCGGTTTCACGCTGGAATGCATTTTGCGTGTGAGGAATATCCGCCAGACGGGTGTGGAATATTCCTCACGCGGGAATGTGTCGAAACAGGGAAGGATGCGCCTGACGATTAATCGTTGACAGCGCGGCCCGAATTCTATACGAAGTGAACCAGCCATGCGCCATTTAGTGTATTACCCATTCGCCATCGTCGTCATAGCGCTCTACCTGCTGCTGCCGGTAAAGGCCTTTGCCCATTGCGACATCCCGGAGGACTGCAATGCCGGGGTCCAGTTTGTACAGACCGGCGACGAGGCCCCCTGCGGCTCGTGTCCCTGCACGGGAACGCGGCATGCGGATTGCTGCGAAAGCGCCTGCTGCTGCCCCTGCCACGCCCCCTTCGGCCAGCGCGTCACGGTCGCCTATGCGCCGATGGTCACGTTCCAGCGCAGCCCGGAGATCCGCGGGGAACTGCCCCAGGTCTACCCCTCCATCTACGTGCCCCCGCAGAACCGCATCGCCTGATCCGGCCATCCGTCGGAGGGCTGCGCCCCTGTTTGGCATCCCTCCTGCATCCACAACCCTCTCATTCATGCTATCCTGCCCCTGCATGGCCCCCGGCGGCCGGCGGCAGGGGAACATACCAACAAAGGAGTCTGCCAACGTGACAACCGATCAACGCAGTTTTCTGAACTCCCTCTGGGATTTCTTCTGCTCTCTGAAACTCACCATGTTCCTGCTCATCACCCTGGCGGTCACCTCGATCATCGGGACGATCATCCCCCAGGGGACGCCGCCCCAGGAATACCTGCAACAGATCTCCCCGGCCAAATTCAAGCTGTACCAGGCGTTGGGCTTCTTCGACATGTACCATTCCTGGTGGTTCATCCTGCTGCTCTACCTGCTGACGGTCAATCTGGTCGCCTGCTCCATCAAGCGCCTGCCCCATATCTGGAAGACCATCACCCAACCGGTGACGGTACTGGGCAGCGGGCTGGAAAAATCGCTTTCCAGCGTGGTTTCCTTCAAGGCGGGCGGCGAGCCCGAGGCGCTCCAGGCAAAGGTGTCCGCCTTTCTCAAGGCCGAGTTTGCCGAGCCGGTAGCGACGGAAAGCGACGGCGCCCGTCACCTGTTTGCCCAGAAGAGCCCCTGGTGCCGCCTCTCGGTCTACTTCGTCCATCTGAGCGTCATCGTCATCTTCATCGGTACGATGATCGGCTCGCTCTTCGGCTACAAGGGCTTCGTCAACATCATGGAAGGGGAGAGCGTTGCCAAGGCGATAACCCGCTCGGAGAAGGAGATCGATCTCGGTTTTTCGGTGCTCTGCGAGAAGTTCAGCGTCGCGTTCTACGACAGCGGCGCCCCCAAGGAGTTCAAGAGCATCCTGACGGTCCTGGAGAACGGCAAGCCGGTGCCGGGGTACGAACATGTTCCGGTCATTGTCAACGAACCGCTGACCTACAAGGGGATCACCTTCTACCAGTCCAGCTACGGCAATGCCGGTGAATATCGCTTTCTGGTCACCGATCTCGACGGCAAAAACGCCGTGCCGGTAACGGTACCCGCCACCGGTTCGGCAACCCTGCCGGACGGCAGCAGCATGCACGTGCTCGAAACCACGCCGGACATCGCTCCCTTCTCTCCCGGCCTCTCCGGCCCGGCGGCCAACATCGAGATCCACACCCGCGGCGGTGCTTCGGAACGGGTGGTGGTCTACGCCAACCATCCCGAACTGAACATGGAGCATGCGAAACACCACGGCACGGGACCGGTCATCCACTTCAAGGGTGAGGAAAAGCGGATGTACACCGGGCTGCAGGTGGCGAAGGACCCGGGGGTCTGGGTCGTCTGGCTGGGCTGCCTGCTCATGGTGGTGGGCATTTTTGCCGCGTTCTTCCTGTCCCACCGCCGCATCTGGGTACGGATTCAGCACGGAACCGTCACCATGGGAGGCAACGCCAGCAAGAACCAGGCGGCCTTCCAGATGTTCTTCGACGGCCTGGCCGAGAAACTCAAATCAGAATGCTCAGGGGAGAAAAGATAATGACAAGCTCACTTCTGTTCAACGTCACCACGTTCACCTATCTCGTCTCCATGCTGCTTTTTTTCGCCTTCCTCGCCAGCCGTGCCAAAGCGCTCGGCACGGCCGGCATCGTGACCGCCTACGCCGGCCTCGTGGCCCAGACCGGGGCTATCCTGCTGCGCTGGAAGGAGTCCTACGACATGGGGTACGGCCACGCCCCCCTGTCCAACCTGTACGAGTCGGTGGTCTTCTTCTCCTGGACCATCGTGCTGATCTTCGCCCTGCTCGACCTGAAGTACAAATACCGGGTCATCGGCGCCTTTGTCATGCCTTTTGCCCTGTTGGGCATGGCCTGGGCCCAGCTCGGGCTGCACAGCGGCATCGAGCCGTTGGTGCCGGCGCTCCAGAGCAACTGGCTCCTGTACCACGTGGTCACCTGCTTCCTCGGCTATGCGGCCTTTGCCGTGGCCTGCGGCATCTCCATCATGTACCTGATCAAGGCCGGCAGCGAGGAGAGGGGCGGCTCCACCCCCGCCGGCGGCCTCATGGGCATGTTTCCGCCCATCCGGGTGCTGGACGACCTGAACTACCGGGCCATCATGGTCGGTTTTCCCCTGCTCACCCTGGGCATCATCACCGGCGCGGCCTGGGCCAACTACGCCTGGGGCACCTACTGGAGCTGGGACCCCAAGGAAACCTGGTCCCTCATCGTCTGGTTCGTGTACGCCGCGTTTCTCCACGCCCGCTTCACCCGCGGCTGGGTCGGCAAAAAGGCCGCCTGGCTCTCCATCATCGGTTTCGCGGCCACCATCTTCTGCTACCTGGGGGTCAACCTGTTCCTGTCCGGCCTCCACAGCTACGGCGGAGGGAAGTAGGCGTTATCCCCTTGACAGGCCCACGGGAGATTGGGTATAGTCGTATCAGCATAAAGGGGAGTAGCTACCGGCCGGAGACATGGCCGGCCCCAGGCCCGTCAATACGGTCGAACGACCCGGGCTGGGGACGATGATATTCGAAAGCAAGACCTTTATCCAGGTGTTCACGCCGGGGATAAAGGTCTTTTTTTATTACCCCCGGCGACAACTCAATCGTCGGAGGTACATGACCATGTTGAACCGTTTCAAGACCACCCTGCTTCTCACCCTGCTGACCCTGCTGCTGGTCGCCATAGGCGGCGCCATAGGCGGCAAGACCGGTATGGCGGCCGCCTTTGCCGTGGCCGCCGCCATGAACTTTTTCTCCTACTGGTTTTCGGACCGGATCGTCCTGGCCATGTACGGCGCCCGGGAGGTCACTGCCGGCGACAGCCCCTACTTCCACGGCCTGGTGGAGCGTCTGGCCCGTCGGGCTGGCCTGCCCATGCCGCGGGTCTACGTCATCCCCTCGGACAGCCCCAACGCCTTTGCCACCGGCCGCAACCCCGAGCACGCCGCCGTGGCCGCCACGGAAGGCATCCTGAATATCCTCACCCCCGAGGAGTTGGAAGGGGTCATGGCCCATGAGCTGGCCCACGTGAGAAACCGGGACATCCTCATCTCCACCATTGCCGCAACCTTTGCCGGGGCCATCTCCATGCTGGCCAACATGCTCCAGTGGGGCGCCCTGTTCGGCGCCGGCCGCCGCGACGACGAAGAGGGTGGCGTGGGCGGCCTGATCGGCTCCCTGGCCATGGCCATCGTCGCCCCCATCGCCGCCATGCTGATCCAGATGGCGGTCTCCCGCTCCCGGGAGTATCTGGCCGATGCGTCGGGGGCGGAGATCTGCGGCAGACCCCTGGCCCTGGCCAATGCCCTGCGCAAGCTGCACCGCGCATCGCAGATGATCCCCCTGGAGGAGGCCCGCCCCGCCTCGGCCCATCTCTTCATCGTCAATCCCCTGACCGGCGGTGGCCTGGTTGCCCTCTTTTCCACCCATCCCCCCATGGAAGAGCGCATTGCCAGACTCGAAGCAGTGGCGTATAAGACAAAGTTCTAGAACACAGGGAGGAAGCACCAATGGAATGGCTCACCGACCCCCAGGTCTGGCTGGCCCTGGCCACGCTGACCGCACTGGAGATCGTGCTCGGCATCGACAACATCATCTTCATCTCCATCCTGGCCGGCAAACTGCCCAGCCACCAGCAGGAACGGGCCAGGCTGCTGGGCCTGGGGCTGGCCATGTTCATCAGGATCGGCCTCCTGTTTTCCCTGACCTGGCTGATGGGACTCACCACGCCGCTCTTTTCGGTGCTGGGCAACGAGATCTCGGGCCGCGACCTGATCCTGATCGCGGGGGGGCTGTTCCTGCTGGGTAAAAGCACCATGGAGATTCACGGGAAGCTCGAAGGGGAGCAGGCGCACGCCTCCGGTCGCGCCGGGACCACCTTCGGCGGCGTTATCGTCCAGATCCTGATGCTCGACATCGTCTTCTCCCTCGACTCGATCATCACCGCCCTGGGCATGGCCAACAGGCTGGCGGTCATGGTTGCCGCGGTGGTGGTGGCGGTGGGTTTCATGATGCTCTTCTCGGGAGCGATCAGCGCCTTCGTGGAACGGCACCCGACCATCAAGATGCTGGCGCTCAGCTTCCTGCTCCTGATCGGCGTGGCGCTGATCGGCGACGGCCTGGACATGCATCTGCCCAAGGGGTACATCTACTTCGCCATGGCCTTCTCCGTCATGGTGGAGTTGCTCAACCTGCGGCTCGGCCGGGGCGGGGCGCCGGTGCAACTGCATCAGACCTATGAGGAGCCGGTCGATGAAGGTACCCCCTAGGCTGCCCAAACGGGAGTAATGCGGCCAGGAGCGCCATCGTGCCGCTGTTTTTTGTATTCGGCACCTTTCTGTGGTATGGTTGGAACATCATGCACCCACACAATCCCGATAAAAGCATCGCCGCCCGGTTTCGCTACGCCATCGTGCTCACGGTGGTCACCCTGGCAGCCGAGGTCATCGGCGGCATCTGGACCAACTCCCTGGCCCTGTTGTCCGATGCCGCCCATGTGTTCCTCGACCTGTTCGCCCTGCTGCTCTCCCTTGGCGCCATCAAGCTGGCCGGGCTCCCCTCGTCCGAGACCCGCACCTTCGGCTGGCACCGGGCCGAGGTCTTCGCCTCTTTCATCAACGGGGTGTCGATCTTCCTGATCGCCTTCGGTATCCTCTATGAGGCCGCCGGGCGTCTGCTGCACCCGGAGCCGGTCAACAGCCTCCCCATGTTCGTCATCGCGGTGGTCGGCCTGGTCATGAACCTGATCGCCGCCTCAGCCCTTCATCGGCATTCCCACGACGATCTCAACGTGCACAGCGCCTTTCTCCACGTCATCGGCGACGCGGCCGCTTCGGTGGGCGTCATCGTCGGCGGGGTGGTCATGTACTTTTCCCACTGGTATGTACTCGATGCGCTCATCTCCATCGGCATCGGCTGCGTGGTCTTCTTCGGGGCGTGGCGGGTGTTGCGGGAATCGACCCATATCCTGCTGGAGGGGGTGCCCCGCGGGTTGAAGGTGAGCGAGGTTGCCGAGGCCATCCGCAGCGTGCCGGGGGTCCGGGATATCCACCACCTCAACGTCTGGTCCATCTGCTCCCATATTGTGGCCCTCTCCGCCCATCTGGACGTGAGCGACGACTTCAAGTGGCAGCAGGCCGATGTGATCCACGAGGTGGAGCACATGCTCCTGGACCGCTACCACATCACCCACACCACCCTGCAGGTGGAATGCAGCGCCTGCCTAGCCCGGCCGGTCATCAAGGACCTGAGCCACGCTGCCCGCCACCATCACCACGGCCATGCCCACTGACCCATGAAAAAGGGCGCCTTCACAGGCGCCCCACGTTTCTTCCGTCACTTCGTATGTCTTACAGCGGTTGCAGATTCGAGAATTCTCCCCACTCCAGGAAGCTGCGGGGGGCCTCGATGAACTCATAGATATTCTCTATCCTGCGCAGATGCTGCTTCTCCTCCTCTGCCAGCAACACCAGCAACTCCCGCGTATTTTCCTCCGCTTCGGCCTTGGCCATCCCGTCCAGCAGTCCGATTACCTCCTCTTCCGCCTTCACGATATGCTCGAAAGCATCGGCATCCTGTTTGAACTCCCTGAGGAGGTCGCGGTGGTCAAGTGTCCGCCGGAAGCCGTTTGTCACCTGTTCGGCCCGGTCAACCAGATGGGTGTCGGTCTCCATGCCGTGCACGCCCTCTTTCAGGCGTTGGAGAGAACCCAGGTGGCGCTTCTGGTTGTCGGCCAGGAGGTCGAACAACTCTTTCCGTTCGGCATCCACGCTCTCTGCGCCGAGGGCTTCAAAAAAGCGAAGGCCATCCTCTTGGAAACGGGCCATGAATTCGATTGCGTCCATATCATTCACCTCCTTCGCATAGTGCTATTATAGCACAAGAATCGGGCGCGATGATGCCGCAGAATCGCAGGCCGCTCTGCCGAAAATCCGTGCACCCTGGCGGTTCGTTAATCACCTGGCGGGGTTTTGGGGCGACGCTGCCGGGAGGCCCCCAGCGGCTGTGCGGGCGAAAGGGTAATAAAAAACCGGCGGTAGCGCATACGCACCCACCTGTTTTTCCGCAGGGCGTATATCGGCAAGCAAATTGCACCTTTCATGGAAAAATGCAACGAAGCGAGGCAGCCAATGACGACGAGCAGCTTTACGACCGACACCACCCGGCATCACACCTCCCCGGGGAGGGATCTCGAATACGCCATCAGGCCCCAGGGGGCGACGGCGCTTCTGGAACTCGACGGGGTCCTCTCGTCGGGGTGGGCCGGTTCCCTGGCGTCCGCCCTCACGTTGCAGGACATCAGCATTATCCGGGGGAGCGCCGTCAAGACCAGCGCCCTGAAATGGTCGGCCCGGTTCGAGATCAAGCCGCGCTCGGTGCGCCCGGAAGGGCTGGCCTCCCTGGATGTCCCCTCCATATTCGGCAAACCGGCGGATTACAAATCCGCGCCCACGATCAGCCTGAAGGATTACCATCTGGAAGTATCCCCCCGGCACGGCGGCTCGCTCTACGCCCGAATCGTGGGGGCCGACAAGATCGGCTTTCTGGTGGGGATACTGCGGCAACTCAGCTTCTTCTCCCTCTTCCCGGTGGAGATGAAGCTCGAGACCGAGGGGCTGACCGCGTCCGATCATTTCTGGCTCAAACGGATCGGCAACGTGCAGCCGACGTCGGAGGACATCGCCAATATCCAGGAGAGCCTGTTCGGCCTGCTGTCCGCCTAGTTTTTCTCCCGTCAAGACACACAAGAAAAGCCCCGTTCAAAAATGAGCGGGGCTTTTCTTGTGGTACATCCAGCGCTGTCTGGTCCCTACTTTTTGGCGTCGTCCTTCCTGGCGACCGCCATGGCATCGTTTAAGATCTTGACGCCGGCCTTGGAGGCGGAGATCGAACCGGTCAGGGATTCCCGCGCCAGGTCGGGGTTGTGGAAGCCGTCGGAGTTTTCGGCGGTCCAGTATTCCCACAGCACGTGGGCCTCTTCATGCTTTTCACGGGCCTGGGCCAGGACGCTCTCGGTCACGCCCATCCGCTGGGCCGCCGCATAGGTGTCGATCAACTGGCCCAGCCAGTACTCGGCCTTGCGCATCTTGCCCTTGACGTAGTTCTGCACGGCGTCGATCTGGTACAGTTTCTGTTCGGCGCTGCTGGTGGGGTGGCAGCCGAGGCAGGACTCTTTGACGTGGTTCTTGGGCCGCACCACGCCGTGGTTCGAGAACAGCTTGCCGTCCTTGCCCTTCTGTTTGGGCATGTGGCACTGGTGGCACTGGATTCCCGCCTTGTCATGCACGCTGCCGGCGTAGGTTTCGGCCTCCGGGTGCTGGAATTTGACCAGCCGGGCGCCGGTGACGGCGTGCTTGAAGTCGAAGAAATCAAGCTCCTTGTAATGTTTCAGCAGTTGCAGGGAATTCTTGAGCGGGAAGTGGTTGGTGCGGCCGTCGTCGTATTTGACCGGCTTGCCGTTGCTCCACTGGGAGCCCGCATTGCAGTTGTACTCCACGTGGCACTGGGCGCACATCATGCGCGAGTCGGTCTTTTGCATCACGCCGATCTTGCGGAAACCGTCGCGGAAGGAGATGGTCTTCAGGTCGGTGGCGCCGTTTTTGGCAAAGATGTTGCCGGCCCGGTCCTTGTCGATGGCCTGGATCAGGGCGTCGCGCACCACCCGCGGTTGGGCCCCGTGGGGGTCATGACAGTGGATACAGCCCACGGCGTTCTGGGTGTCCTTGGCCACGGCCACGATATCCGAGCTACGGTCCCATTGCGCCTTGGGATCCTTGTCGCCCATGAATTTCCATTTCAGGATATGATCGGAGGTTTTGCACTGGATGCAGGTCGGGTTCCCGGCCATGGCGGTTTCCGACAGTTTCTTGCCGGTGTCGGTCAGCACGTCCCAGGTTCTGCCGGTCTTGTCGATCCCCTTCCAGCCGTCCTTGAACTGGAAACGGCCGCCCTGGAAACGGTCCACGACGAATTGGTCGATGACCATGAATGCGTGGCCCCGGGGCTCGTTGTGCTCAAAGGTGAAGCCGTGGCCGGCGAGGAGCTTGTCCTGCATGGGGGAGCGGCCGGTGGGGGTGCCCTTCTCCTTGCGGGCGGCCGCCTCGTAGTTGACCGTGAAGAAGCTGTTGTACTGGCTTTTGTGACATTTGCCGCACAACGCCTGGTCGATGACGGTGACCGGCTTGTTCTTCTCCGGGTCGTTCATGTGCGCGTCGAGCTTGTCGTGGCAGGTCCTGCAGGAGAGCTTGGCGTGCTTGGAACCCTCCTTCAGCGCCTTGACCTCATCGTGGCAGGAATAGCATTTGTCCCTGCCGTCGGCGGCTGGCTTGCTCTTGGCGGCAGTGGTCAGGCCGGGAAGCGACAGGACTGCGACCGCGCCGATGACTGCTCCTGCGATGGCCAGGTTTCTCTTCCGCATGTGGTGATTCTCCTTTCATTGAGGGTCGGGATATCCCGTGTGGCACAGAGTTCTTATAGGGACTGCGGTTGTTCGCGGGGTTGCAGGCTGACCGCCTTGGGGGTTACCGGGCAGACGTATTCGCAGGTGCCGCAGCCGGTGCATTTAGCCGCGTCGATTCTGATCCCCTCACCCATGACCACGGTGATGGCCTGGGCCTCGCACCGCTCGAAACAGGCGAAGCAGCCGCAGTTCCTGGCCAGGCACCGCTCATTGTGGGCCACGGCCCGCATCCCTTCGTGCGGGGCCGTGACGAAATCGGCGGTGTCGCGGATGGTGGGCTGTTCGGGCTCCGGTTCCTTCAGGGCGCCGCTGACCGTGGTGATCGCCTCGCCCAGGGAGTACAGGCTCTTTTTGAAGAATTCCTTGCGGCTGATGTTCATTGCTTTGTCCTGGCCTTCTTTCCGGATGTTTTTGCACCCATATTGCTTCTGACATGGCACTGGGTGCAGTTGAGGCGGGTGGGGTGCGGCGTCACGGGTGCCCCTTTCAGGCCGGTTTCGTGGCAGGCCAGGCACGCCTTGCCGTTGACGTCGTCGCCCACGACGTGGGGGATCATCGGCGGCGCGTCTTCGGCGTTGCGGGCATCGGCATCGTAGTTTTCCTGCTCCTGGGCCAGGGCCGGGAGCGTCAGGACGACAACGCAGGCAACCAGGGCCGCAATCCTGAACAAGATCTTCATGGGCAACCTCCTGAATGACAAAGGATGGGAATCATTTTTTTGTACCAGGCATCAAAAACCAGCGCCTTGGGGCTCACACACGGATGCGGGCGGGTGGCCGCAAACGACCTGCCGGGGGCTGTTGTCCACGACCGCCTCGACGACCACGATGGCCGGCAGCAGGAGCAAAGGGGGCCACATCAGCAAACATAATGGCACGAGTAACCGCTCCAAGGGGAGAAAAAATTTCAAACAGCGGACCGCCGGCCAGGAAGGAAATCGTCAGCGTCAGGGCCGTCATCCATCTTCCCTCCCCGAGTGGGAAACCCGGCGTTCGCCGCTTCCCAGGCCGGGGGTGGAATTTTTCGACCATCTCCGTAAGTCGCTGGATTGTCCTTGTCCTTTTCGTTCTTACGCCTTTTCGATCCTCACCGCGCACTTCTTGAAGTCCGGCTCCCCGGATATGGGGCAGTAGGCGTCGATGCACAGTTCGTTAATCAGCTTCCCCTCGTCGAAGAAGGCTACGAAGATGTTGCCTTTTTCGGCCAGGCTTCGGCCGTTGAGTTCCACCGGCAGCACGATCGAGCCGCGCCGGGAGGAAATTTTCACATTTTGGCGATTTTTGACGCCGAGTCTTTTGGCGTCGTCGGGATGCATCTCGCACACCGCCGCCGGGTAGGCGCGCTTGAGTTCCGGCACACGGCCGGTCATGGTGCCGGTGTGCCAGTGTTCCAGCACACGGCCGGTGCAGAGCCAGAACGGGTACTGCTTGTCGGGCACCTCGGGCGCCGGTTCATAGGGGCGGGCCCAGATGACCGCCTTGAAGTGGTCCGGTTTGTTCTTGTAGAATTTGATTCCCTCACCCTGCTTCACATAGGGGTCATGGCCTTCGGCATAGCGCCAGAGAGTCTCCCTGCCGTTGACCACCGGCCAGCGCAGGCCGCGGGTCGTGGCATAGGTCGCGTAGGGGGCCAGGTCCTTGCCCTGTCCCTCGTTGAACTTGCGGTACTCCTCCCACATCTCCGGTTCCACCTGCGTGTAGGGAAAGAGGTTGCCGTGGCCGAGGCGCCGGGCCAGTTCCATGGTCTGCCACAGGTCGCTTCTTGCCTCGCCCGGCGCGTCCACCAGCTTGAACCACTGCTGGGTGCGGCGCTCGGCGTTGCCGAAGACCCCCTCCTTCTCCACCCATGAGGCCGAGGGGAGGATCACGTCGGCCAGTTCCGTGGAGCGGGTCGGGTAGATGTCGGAGACGATCACGAAGCGCCCATCCTCCTTTCGGGCGCCCTTGCGGTAGCGGCCCAGGTTGGGGAGGGACTGGAACGGGTTGGTGACCTGGACCCAGACCACCTTGATGTCCCCCCGGTCCAGGGCGCGGAACATCTCCGTGGCGTTGTAGGTCGGCTTGGCGGGAATCTTCTTGGGATCGACGCCCCATATTTTGGCGGCCTTTTCCCGGTGTTCGGGATTCGTGACCACCATGTCGGCCGGCAGACGGTGGGTAAAGGTGCCCACCTCGCGGGTCGTGCCGCAGGCCGAGGGCTGGCCGGTCAGGGACATGGGGTTTTCTCCCGGCTTGCAGATCTTGCCGGTCAGGAGGTGCACGTTGTACACTAAGTTGTTGACCCAGGTGCCGCGGGTGTGCTGGTTGAAGCCCATGGTCCAGAGGGAAGTGACCTTGCGGTCCTTGTCGGCATACAGGTGGGCCAACTCCACGATGGTCTTGGCCGGCACGCCGGAGAGTCCGGCCACGTATTCTGGGGTGTAGGGCTTGAGAAACTCCCGGTACTGTTCAAAATCGATCAATTTCGGTTCGTCGGCGAACTTGAACTTGTCCTCCAGGCCGTAGCCGATCTTCTCCTTGCCGCGCTTGAACACCACGCGGTCCTTGATGAATTGCTCATCGTAGAGTTTGTCGCGGATGATGACGTGGGCGATGGCGTTCAGGAGCGCCAGATCGGTCTGAGGGGTGAACCGGATGTACTGGTCGGCCATCTGGGAGGTGCGGGTGCGGCGGGTGCCGAAGTCGATGATCTTTACCGCAGGGTTTTTCAGGCGATTGTCGATCATGCGGGAGAAGAGGATCGGGTGGCACTCGGCCATGTTGGCGCCCCACAGGAAATAGGTGTCCCCCAGGTCCAGGTCGTCGTAGCACCCCATGGGCTCGTCGCTGGCAAAGGTGGTCATGAACCCGGTCACGGCCGAGGCCATGCAGAGCCGGGCGTTGGGCTCGATGTTGTTGGTGCCGATCCCCCCCTTGAAGAGCTTGCTGGCGGCGTACCCCTCGAAGACGGTCCACTGGCCGGAACCGTACATGGCCACCGAATCGGGGCCGTGCTTGGCGATGGCCTCCTGGAACTTCGAGGCGATCAGGGTCATGGCCTCGTCCCAGGAGGCCTCCACCATCCTGTCCCCCTTGCGGATCAGCGGCTTGGTCAGGCGGTCCTTGCCGTAGAGCACCTTGGAGAGGAAGTATCCCTTGATACAGTTGAGCCCCCGGTTGACCGGGGCCTGCGGGTCCCCCTTGGTGGCGACGATCCTGCCGTTTTTGACCCCCACCAGCACGCCGCAGCCGGTGCCGCAGAAGCGGCAGGGGGCCTTGCCCCAGGTGATGCCGCCCTCCGCAGCCGCCGCATCCCCGGGGCGCAGAGGGCTCAGTGCCGCTGCACCGGCTGCGGCGAATGCGGCCGCGGCCGCGCTGCTCTTGATGAAATCACGCCTGGAAAGTTCCATATATTCCTCCTGTGCTGCGAAAATACGACGTCAGGACGGCAGCTGCTCCGTATCATCGAAATGGTGGTAGGCCAGCCTCACCGCCACCACCCCCTCAACCTCATGAAAGCCGGCGAACATCTGGACCTCCCCATCGACCGTATCCGCCTCCAGGACGGCCACGATCTGCCCGTCCGGCAGCACGCCATGCACCTCGACGCCGTCAAAGGCGGCGATCCGTTGGGCCACATCCTGGGCGCACCCATCAACACAGGTGATGACGACTCCTGAAACCGGCATGAATGCTCCTTGGTAAGATGTCGCGTAGCGGATGGTTTCAAGTGTATCACCGGAGCGGTTCTCCGCAATGGCGGCCGAACCCCATCCGGCGAACAGATGAGCAGGGAACGTGCCAGGGATGCGCGTTCCATATAACTTGCCGTAAATAGACGATAATTTTTCTTAATTTTTCTGAATGGCGTTCGGAGGTGAGGAGGCGTGGCGGGTTTGTGTTACCTTGAGGTAACGTTCATGTAACGTCTGCTACCCGTTTTTCATCTGTTTCAATTTCTGCCACAAGGTTTTGCGGGATATGTTGAGCAGGCGCGCGGCTTCCTGCTTGCGGCCGCCGGTGCTGGCAAGGGCGTCACGGATCATCTGGTGCTCGAAATCGTCAACCGAGCGGGACAGGGCGCGCAGGGGGCGGGTGTCGTTTTCGCGCCTGGCCGGGGCGGTTCTGCCCCCGGCCGCGAGGAAACCGGCGGGGAGATCCTGGGGCATGAGGTTCCCGCCGCTGCAGAGGGCGACGCCCCGCTCGATGGCGTGCTCCAACTCCCGGACATTGCCGGGGAAATCGTAGGCCGCCAGGATATGGGCCGCAGCCTGGCTGATCCCGGTGACCGGGCGCCCCATCTTGTCCGCAAAGCGCCGCAGAAAATGTTCGGCCAGCAGCAGGATGTCCTCGCGCCGCTCCCGAAGGGGGGGACATGGATGGTGATGACGTTGAGCCGAAAATACAGGTCCTCCCGGAACCGCCCCACGGCCACGAGGGCTTGCAGATCCTGGTTGGTGGCGGCGATGATGCGCACGTCCACGGCGCTCTCTTTTTCGCCCCCCACCCGGGTGATGGTCCGGTCCTGGAGCACCCGCAGCAGCTTTGCCTGGGCGCTGGGAGGCAGGTCGCCGATCTCGTCGAGGAAGATGGTGCCGCCGTGGGCCAGTTCGAACTTGCCCCGGTGGCTGGAAAACGCTCCACTGAATGCCCCCCGCTCGTGGCCGAACAGTTCCGATTCCACCAGGTTTTCCGGCAGGGCGGCGCAGTTGACCTTGACCATCGGCTTGTTGAGCCGCTTACTGTGCTGTCGGACGGCGGCAGCCACCAATTCCTTGCCGGTGCCGCTTTCGCCGGTGATCAGGATGGTGGAGTCCAGCGTGGCGATGGCGGCAATGGTCTGGAAGAGTTGCAGGATGGGCTGGCTCGTCCCCACAAAATCGTTGAAGGCGTCGCCCAACCCCATCTGGTCGCGCAGCAGGCGGTTCTCTTCCTTGAGCAGTTGTTTCTCGGTGATGTCGCGGCTGACCAGGACCGCCCCCAGGTAGGTGCTGTCCGTTGCCCGTATGGGGTAGTAGCTGTTCTCGAAGTATTTGCCTTTGACCTCGATCACCCGGCGCGTCTGCTGGATAGACCCGTCCTTGAGGCCGCAGAGAAGCTTTTCGACCCGTTCCGCGGAGGCGGGGGAATGGATGGTGAGGATGTGGCGGCCGATGAAGTTCTCGGCCCTGATCCCGCGGATCTGCTCGGCGGTATGGTTGATGAAGGCCAGCCGGTCCTCGGCGTTTATGAAGATGACCCCTTCCCCCATGCTCTCCAGGATCGCCCGGTGAATGGTCGAAATGTCCGCTGCTGGGCTCATGATGCCTCCGTTGGAAATTACGTTACTGAATGGTAACATAATTCCTGCCGGGACACAGCAAAAAATGATCCGTGCGGTGGTGTTGACCTTTTGGAAAATAATGGTATGGTGGCTTAAAGATAAAAACCATCCTGTTTGTGCCGAGGAGGGAACACCATGTCGCTGGAAGGGAAAAAGGCCCCCGCTTTCAATCTTGAGGGGAGCGACGGCGTACGCCATAGCCTGAAACAGTATGCGGGAAAAACCGTGGTTCTGTATTTCTACCCCAAGGACAGCACCCCGGGTTGCACCAAGGAGGCGTGCGGTTTCAGGGATGACTATGGGAAGCTTGCGGACCGGGGAATCGTGCTTTTGGGGGTCAGCAAGGACAGCATCGCCTCCCACGGGAAATTCATCGCCGCCCACCGTCTGCCCTTCGTCCTGCTGTCCGACCCGGACACCACCATGATGCAGGCCTACGAGGCGTTCGGGGAAAAGGTCATGTACGGTAAAAAGAGCACCGGCACCATCCGCTCCACCGTGGTCGTCGGTCCGGACGGCGTGGTGCAAAAGCACTGGGCCAAGGTGGCCAAGGCGGAACAGCACCCGGCGGAGGTACTCCGGTTTCTGGAAACGACATAGTCGCCCAAAAGGAGGACGCTTTTCTATCTGCGTGGTGATTAAACGAAACGGATGGGGAGTTCGACGGGAAATACCAGGACAAGCCTGAATCCGTGGTGCCTTCGAGGTGCCGTTCGCTTAGTATACCTCAGTCCCGGCCATGTATCCACCGTGGCAGAGGGCGCACAATACCCTCGGCATGGTGCTGCATGGGCGGCGTTGGACTCCGGCATGCCGCTAGCTCCGCCGTTCAGGTGCCACGGCTTCGGAAAAAATTAAGAAAACAGGGGGGTGTCCCTAGTTTTCTCAGTTTTCCATGAGTACATAGCAGTGGAGAATAAGAGCCAAACTTTGCTTGCCCTTCACGCAAATATTCCTTAAACTTCTGACAATCGGCTTTGGTGAAGAAAACCTTGCCCCGCTTGTTGCCACGAGCAGTTACATGATGACAGCGCCTTCATATTCCAGGCGTAGATGTCTCGACATTATGCTTCCCTCTTTCGATTAGTTCAGAAACATGCATCTCAAATGCCTCATGTCAAGAGCTGCCCCCTTTAGGGTTTCTTGAACGGTTTGATGAGGGAGAATAGGGTAGCTCTCTAATCTACCCGGAATTATCCAATGATTTAAAGTGGATTTTTTTTGAGCGAAGGCTGACAGATATGATATTAATAACAAATCGTAGGTAAAAGTTGATGGGTAGTACGCTTTGGGGGGCTTAGGAACCGTTGCATCATTTGCGTCAAACTTAGTTATAGGGAAATATATGCAGGCAGACTTAATAAAAAATTGTTTAGAGCCATCAGCAAAGACTCGGATAGCGACCTGTTGTTTTCATGCAAACAAATAATCGAGGCAGAGCGTAAAAATGGCCATGTCGTGCTTGCATCGAGTTTGGAAAAAATTATTGCCGCTCGCTCTTCTCAAAGCTCTAAAAACTTTTCTAAGCTCCCAACAAGTCGAAGGCATAATGATCCTCTCGTTACTGTTATGTCACGTGATGAACTCAGGCATCACATGATACTGAACGAGGATACTGAAAAGAGATTCAGTCGAGTTGAGAAAGAGTTTGCTGCTCGTGAACGTCTTGCAAAATATGGTTTTTCATACAAAAAGAAAATTCTGCTATATGGACCTCCTGGTTGCGGAAAAACTCTAGGGGCAGAAAGGCTTGCATGGAATACAGGTCTTCCGCTCATCAAAGTGAGATTTGATGCTATGATCTCCTCATACTTTGGCGAATCTGCATCAAATCTCAGAAATATATTTGATACAGTGAAAAATGCTCCTTCCGTATTACTGCTTGATGAATGTGATTTCATTGCTAAATCTCGTAACTTATCAAATGATGTCGGAGAAATTCCTCGTATTGTAAACACACTGCTTCAACTTTTAGATGATTATAATTCACCTGGCCTTCTTGTGGCTGCAACTAACTTAGATAAGATGCTGGATAGAGCTATTTTTAGAAGGTTTGACGATGTTTTTGAAGTGCCTATGCCGACCCAAAATGAGATTCACGAGTTGTTAACAACGTCACTATCATCTGTAAAAGTTGAAAGTAATATAAATTACAATCATTTGTCTCAAATAATGGTTGGAATGTCTGCTGCTAATGTCGCAACCATTGCTCAGAATGCGGCTAAATCAATAATTTTAGAAGGAAAAAATTGTGTAACTCAGAAAGACTTGGAATTGGCTCTAAAAGATATTTATCTAAAGGAACAGCAAGGAGACCTCTTCCATGCCGCCTAGAACGGATTTCGGTCATTTACCCTTACCGTACATTTTGTCCGACCGCGCTTTTCTCCAAGGTAGAGGCCAAGTCCCCGCAGAGTTAGAACATAATCGTCATAATTTTCAGCAACATGGTTTTCGCTTAGCACAATCAGCTAGAACTGTTACAGGATTCTGGAACGAAAGAAATGACTATCGTCAAGCACATCGATTACCAGTGTTGCCGTCAGGAATCCCAGTCTTATTGAGAGTCGAACCTGATACGGATCTTGATTTTTTACGCTCTTCCTTTGGTTTTGAAATAGTTTCTGAACAAGAGGAAGGTTTTGTTATTGTTGCCTCTGAAGAAATTAATCTGAATCGCTTTATTGAAGCCGTGGAGTCGTTCGCACGGAATGAAGCACGAACGGGGAATGCGGCCAAAGTCTACGATTTTATTGAAGATCAAACCTGTGAGTCTCGGCTTAGACTTTTGTTATCCGAGCAGCTTATGGAGAACTGGTTCCAAATAGATGATCACTTAGAATATGTCATAGATTTCGGTATAGAATGTGCCGGAACAATCACGTTATCTGAGCTGAAACCGAAACAGGAGGGCGAGAGCGACGAGCAATATGATGCGAAGAGGCAGCGTTGGGAACGTAAACGTGCAGAAGTATATGAAAACTGGGACGAGTTACGGTTAGAACGTGAAACACAATTCATACGAATAGTTGAAGACCATGCTGGTGAAGTCTTGGGTATGGTAGATGGCGAAGCAGATTATATACCTGATAGCTTTACTATCAGAGTACGAATATCTGGATTGGGGCTGAAGGATTTAGTTTTAAATTATCCTTTTTTATTTGAGGTTACTGAACCTGATTCACTCCAAAATGAAGTCCCGTGTGCTTCTGAGTCCTTGCCCAACCTTGAATTGGAAATTATACCACCCAACGATGATTCTCCATACGTTTGTGTTATAGATAGTGGTATACAGGAGGAACACCCGCTTCTGAAAGATGCCATTGATGGAGCTTCGTCAGAATGCTTCATACCTGGGGAGTCGCCTACCGATACTGCTGATTATGTGCGTGAAGGTGGACATGGAACTCGTGTCGCTGGAGCTGTTCTTTATCCGAACGGGATTCCCCGCCGCACAGCCTATCAGCAGCCATGTCGAATACGTAATGCAAGAGTTTTAGATCACAACAACTCCCTCATTGAACAAATTTTCCCTCCAGCATTAATTTCTCAGGTTGTGAACCAATACTCATCTCTACAGCCAGCCACTAAAATTTTTAATCACTCAATTTCTGGCTTTGCTCCCTGTCGCCTTCTTCATATGTCTGCTTGGGCAGCACAAATCGATCTACTCTCCTATAATAGGGATGTGTTGATTATTCAGAGCGCAGGAAACCTTCGGAACTCTTATCCGGGGCCAGTCCGTTATGGAATACTTGATCATATAAGTGCAGGTCGGCCTTATCCGGATTATTTACTTCAAGATTCATGTCGTATTCCGAATCCATCGCAAAGCCTTCAGGTACTGACCGTTGGTTCGGTTGCTCAAGAAAATATAAATACACCTGACCTCGTTTCGATCGACTCTGCTGAAATGCCATCGGCATTTACCACTACAGGTCTTGGTATTTGGGGTTCTATCAAGCCAGAGGTTGTAGAATATGGCGGGGGAATGGTTCTTGACGGAGGATATCCGCCTAGTATTTCTACGCCTCCTGAGGTGTGTCCGGAACTTGTTCGATCAACGTACCCTCATGGTGGCCCTCTTTATTCTCGTGACTGCGTAGGGACATCCTTTTCAGCTCCTAAAGTTGCTCACATTGCAGCCTCTATTGAGACGATTTTTCCTAATGAGCCTGCTCTTCTATATCGTGCCTTGATCGTGAACTCTGCTCGCTGGCCAAGATGGGCAGAAAATCATCGAAATCCGCTTGCGGTCATAAGAAAAATCGGTTACGGAATTCCCAATTTGGATCGTGCGACAACTAATTCTCCCTATAGAGTGACTTTGATTACCGCAGGTGAGAGAAGAATTAGAGCTCGTGAGGCACAAATTTATCGTGTACCCATCCCTGTTGAACTGCGCAACATTATCGAAGAGCATGATATTAGGATTGATGTGACCCTGTCATATGCCGCAAAACCCAAGAGGACCAGAAGAAACATAAAGAATTACTTATCAACTTGGGTTGATTGGAAAAGCTCTAAAGTTGGAGAAACATTCGACTCCTTCAGTAATAGGGTTTTGCTGGAGGGGGTACGTGGTTACAATGACGGTGAGGGTGAAATTCCGTGGATGCTCCGAGAAAGAGGGGATTGGGGAACAGTTCAAGGAATAAAGCGTGGGGTAGGAACTGTTCAAAAGGATTGGGCTGTTGTTAAATCAAATCGATTGCCTGAAGATTTTTGTATTGCTGTTGTTGGACACCCGGGATGGGATAAAGATGCCGATGCCTCAGCGAAATACTCCCTGGTAGTGAGCTTTGATGCGGTCGAACGTGATATAGAGATATATTCGCAAATTCAGGTGGCTGTAGAAGCTGTTATTGAAACCGAAGAAATTCAGGTTGAAGTGTAAGTTTTGATATTGTTCAGCTTTTATAAGATGGGGACATGCTCGCCCCACTATTCAGGCGTCACAAATTCAGGATAAAGAAAGGGAGGTGGAGCGCAACGGCTACCACCTCCTTTTTCTTTTATCGGGCGGCCACGCCCGGAATCACATCTTGGGCAGGAAGAAGAACAGGGACAGGGACAAGAGCGCCAGCACCCACATGCCGGCCTTGACCTCGGCCGCCCGGCCGGTGAACAGTTTGAGCAGGGCGTAGGCGATCATGCCGGAGGTCATGCCCACCCCGATGTTGTAGGTGAAGATCATGAGCACCACGGTCAGAAAGGCCGGGATCAGCTCGGTAAAGTCGTCGAAGTTGAGCTGGGTGATGGGGCGGATCATGAAGGAGCCGATCACGATCAGGGCGATGCCGTAGGCGTGGGGCGGCACGATGGTGAAGAGCGGTGCGAAGAACAGGGAGAGGGCGAACAGCGCCGCCACCACCAGGGCCGAAAAACCGGTGCGCCCCCCCTCTTCGATGCCAGCTGCCGATTCGATGTAGGCGCCGGTCGTGGTGGTGCCCAGGAGTGGCGCCGCCATGGTGGCCAGAGCGTCGGCCAGCATCGGTTTCTCGATCTCCGGCAGGTTGCCGTTCTCATCCAGCAGGTCGGCCCGCATGGAGAGGCCGATGAGCGTACCCACCGTATCCAGGAAGGCCATGATGAATATGACCATGACCACCGGAAAGAAGTGCACATTCAGGGCGCCGGCGATATCCAGCTTGAACATGATCGGGGAAAGGGAAGGGGGGAGGCTGACGAACCGGGTCGGCAGGGGGGTGATGTGCAGGGCTATGGAGCCGATGGTGGTGGCGATGATGCCGATCACCAGCGCGCCACGGATGCGGCGGGCCATCAGCACCACCACGAGGAGAAAGCCGGCCACGGCCAACAGCACCGACGGCTGCGAGATGTTGCCCAGTTTGACCGGCGCTCCCGGTACCCCGAGCACCACCAGCCCGGTTTCGTTGAGGCCGATGAAGGTCAGAAACAGGCCGATACCCACGGCAAAGCTGGCCTTGAGCGACAGGGGGATGGATTCCGCCAGCCAACTGCGCACCTTGAAGACCGTAAGCAGCGTGAAGAGCGCCCCGGCGATGAATACGGCCCCTAGGGCCACCTGCCAGGGATAGCCCATCACCTTGACCACCACAAAGGCGACAAAGGCATTTTCGCTCATGTAGGGGGCGATGGCGAAGGGGCGTCGTGCCCAGAAGGCCATGATCACGGTGCCGATCACCGACGCCAGGATCGTGGCCGTGACCGACGGCCCCTTGGGGATGCCTGCATTTTCCAGAATGGCCGGGTTGACGATGATGATGTAGGCCATGGTCAGGAAGGTGGTGACCCCGGCCAGAGTTTCCTGGCGATAGCTCGTCTTGTGGTGCTCGAACTGGAAAAAGTTTTTCATTTACAATCCCTTCACCGCATAGATTCCCGGCGCATTGCGCCAATACCCTTTATAGTCCAGGCCGTAGCCGAACAGGAAGCGGTCCGCGGTCTCGATACCGGTGAAATCGGCCCGGAAATCGGGGGAGACCTTGCGGTCGTGGCGTTTGTCCACCAGAACCGCCATCAGCACCCGGGCCGCCCCCTGCTCGCGGCAATAGTCGGCAATGGCGGCCAGGGTAATCCCTTCGTCCAGGATATCGTCCAGGAGCAGCACCGTTCTCCCCCGCAACTCCTGCCGTGGCCGGACGATCCAGTTCAGTCCCGCTCCCGTCGTCTCCTGGCCGTAGCGGGTGGCGTGGCAATAGTCTATCTCCAGGGGGAACACCAGTCTGGTCGCCAGTTGTCCGGCAAAGATCAAACCGCCGTTCATGACACAGAGCAGCACCGGGTTTGCCTCGTTGAGCTGTTCCGTAATCTCGCCTGCCAGACGCCCGATGGCCGCAGCCACCCCCGCCTCCCCGACCAGCAGGTCGGCCTCCGTCAACACCCGATTCGCTTCATCTACCGTCATGACACATCCTTTCGCTGGGCTCCCACCACGCGCTCGATACCGCCGGGGTCGCGCGCCGTGACGGGGTTATCGTAATTATTTGCTTTCCGGAACAGTTCCGCCACCGCCGGGGCCTGGCCGATCCCCACCTCCACCAGCAGCCAACCGGCCGGGTTCAGGTGTGCCGGGACCGCGGGGATCAGCGTCCGGTAGACGTCCAGGCCGTCCGGGCCGCCGTCCAGGGCGCCGCGGGGGTCGAAGTCCCGCACCTCGGGTTCAAGTCGGTCGATATCCGCCGTGGGGATGTAGGGGGGGTTGGATACGATCAGGTCGAACGTGCGTCCGGCCACCGGTTCCAGGAGCGAGCCGGCCAGAAACTCCACCGTCGCCCCGTTGTGCTCGGCGTTGCGCCGCGCCATCGCCAGGGCGGCCGGGGAGATGTCGATGGCCGTCACGGCTGCCTGGGGCAGGCTATGGGCTAGGGCAACGGCGATACAGCCGCTGCCGGTGCCGATGTCCAGCACGCTTCGCGCTTCCGGTTGGCGGGCCAGGGCTTCCGTTACCAGGGTTTCCGTGTCGTGGCGCGGGATGAGCACGTCCGGGGAAACCTGGAACTCCAGGCCGCAGAACTCCTGGGTGCCGAGGATGTGCTGGAGCGGCTCTCGCCGGGCCCGGCGGGCCACCATGGCGCGGAATGACGCCAATTCGTCATCGTTGAGCGGTTTGTCGAAATGGAGATAAAGTCCGACCCGGTCCAGGCCGGTAGCGGCGCACAGCAGCCACTCGGCTTCAAGCCGGGCGTTTTCGATGCCTTTTGTGCACAGATAGTCTTTGGTCCAGGCAAGGACCTTGATGGTTGTCCACGTTTCCTGAGGTGTCATGTACGCCATTCCAAAAAGAATGGGCGAATACTAACCTATTATGCGGTTCTGCTCCACAAAAAAAGAGCTGCGGCCGGCACGAATGGCCGCCGCCGTTTTTTCCTTCCGCCCGGGGGCTCTCCGGCGACGGGATGACCCTACACCATGAGCACGCCGGTCGGCAGGGAACGGGGCTGTACATCCGCCAGACAATCGGAGAGGTGAAACGAGTAGCGGCACTTCGGGCATACGGCCCGCCGCGCTTCATGGGGCGCCCCCTTGCGCGGCACGGTGCTGACGAAACCGCAGGAGATGCAGAAAATAGTTACCAGGTCTTCTTCCATCATTCCTCCTCCTTGCCCCTTCGGGATGCTCCCGTTTGCGTCCCGTGGAACGCCTGGGCTCTCCCTGCTGCACGGGGTATCTGGAATGGTCTTATCAATATGCGTGCCATGTATATAAAACTAAATAGTATCAGCTAGTTGCCTTGGGGCTGATGTGCCTTGTGCCGTGGCATGGCAATGGTTTTGGGGGGGAAGTGGTAATTTTTTTAACAGTCTTTCTTTTTATTCAGCAATATCGGGATGTTGTGTCTGGCGAGGAAAATGTTATTTTTTTTAACATGAAAAAATATTTCAAGTAATATCGAGATGATACGTGTGCAAGAAAAGTGTATTTTCTTTAATCTTTGGCGCCGGCCGTCATTCTCCGTTTGGGATGGCTCATGTGGCGGCCCACAAAAAAAGAAGGTTTAATTTTGCGCCGCAGTGTGTTACACAGCCACCTGACGGGACAAGATCCGAATTTTACGCATCAGGAGGTTGCAGATGTCCGAGCAGAACCCATATGTCATGCTGGAAACGTCCAAGGGCTCCATCAAGATCGAGCTGTTCAGTGATAAGGCGCCAATCACGGTAAAGAACTTTCTTTCCTACGTTCGTGAGGGATTTTACGACGGGTTGATCTTTCACCGGGTCATCAGGGATTTCATGGTCCAGGGTGGCGGCATGAGTGAAAACCTGGAACAGAAGAAGCCCAAGTTCGCCATCAAGAACGAGGCCGACAACGGCCTTTCCAACGAGCGCGGCACCTTGGCCATGGCCCGTACTTCCGTGGTGGACTCGGCCACCTCCCAGTTCTTCATCAATGTGGTGGACAACTCCTTTCTCGACCACCGGGGCAAGCAACCGGACCTCTACGGTTACTGTGTCTTTGGCAAGGTCCTGGAGGGGATGGAGACGGTTGACGAGATTCGCGCCGTCAAGACCGGCATGAGCAGGGGCCATTCCGACGTCCCCGTGGAGCCGGTTTTCATCGTGTCGGCCAAGGTCATCGAATAACGCCTGTTTCTGTACGCCCTCCCCGGCATCGTCGCCCCGTTTCCCTCCCGGAAACGGGGCGTTGTTGTTCATGGGCTGTGGGGCGGAATTGCATCCTTGAAACTGTATACAATATGAGCTACAGTATGGCTCCCGCTAACGCCGACGCAGGTAACGCCCACATCAGATAGAGGAGGGGAGTACAGTCATGAGCAACGATCAGGTCTGCTATACCTTTGATGCGGCCGTGGAGATGGCCATCGAAATGGAGAACGAAGGCTTTCGCAACTATCTCGCCGCCATCCGCAGGGTGACGAACAAGGGGGCGCGGGAACTCCTGCGCGATAACGCCCTGGATGAACTGGACCATAAGCACCAGTTGGAAAAGGCGCTGCTGGAAGGGCGCATGGATGGGGGCGAGGCCCTGGACCAACCGATCCCCACCATGCACCTGGATTATGTCTTCAAAAAGCAGGAACTCGGCCCCGAATCGGGGGTGCGGGAGGCCCTGGTCTACGCCATTCACCTGGAAAAGGGGGCCGTGGATTTTTACGGCAAGGTTGCGTCGGGATGCAGCGGCGCCCCCATGGGGCAGCTCTTTCAACAGCTTTTCAAGGAAGAGAGCCGCCATTTGCAGGCGCTGGAAGACCTTTACGAACAGCACTTCATGACGGAGAACTGATGGCCGGCGGGCATGATGACGCCCGCATCCATATCGGTGTCCCGTGCGGCAAGTCGTGGGAAGTACGAGTACGAACCGAGCGCACGGGCCTGGTCCTGTCAAGGGGCGCCAGGCGGCAGCCAATTTCCGCCAGGTGTCCCTTTTTCTTTGCTTTCGGTGCTGGAATCTATATAATAACTCATTTAAATGTTGTCACGTGGGCACGTCTCACTTGAAAGGAATAGAGGCAATGAGTGATACCGTAAGCAAGAAAATGCTGATCAACGTCATGCACCCCGAAGAGGCGCGGGTGGCCATCGTGCACGACGGTCGCCTGATGGAACTCAACATCGAGATCAGCGGCAAGGAGCAGACCAAGGGCAATATCTACAAAGGGGTCGTGTTGAGGGTCGAGCCGGGCCTCCAGGCCGCTTTCGTCGATATTGGGCGGGCCAAGCCGGGTTTTCTCCAGATGGGGGAGCTGCACCCCGACTTCTGGCGGTGGCGCGACGATGTGCCGGAGGACCAGCACAAGCGCCGTCCCCGCATTCAGGAGGTGCTGCGTCGGGGGCAGGAACTGGTGGTGCAGGTGGAGAAGGACGAGCGGGACACCAAGGGCTCTGCCCTGACCAGCTATCTTTCCCTGCCGGGGCGCTACATGGTGATCATGCCGGGCAGCGATTCCACCGGCATTTCCCGCAAGGTCGAGCAGGAAGGGGCGCGCAAGAAGCTGAAGGAGATCGTGGCCGGCCTGAACGTTCCCGAGGGGATCGGCTATATCATCCGCACCGAGGCGGTCGGGCGCACGCCGGAGGAGTTGCAGAAGGATCTGGAAAACCTGCTGGAGTTGTACGACGATATCAAGACGCGGGCGGCCGAGGCCAGCGGGGCGGGCGAAATCTACCGCGACAGCGGACTGATCATCCGCTCCATCCGCGATTACTTTTCCGACGATATCGATGAGGTGCTCGTCGATAGCAAGGACGCCTACCGGGAGGCCAAGGAGTTTTTCCGCGAGACCATGCCCAAGTGCGAGAAACGGGTCAAGCTGCACAAGGAAAAGCGTCCCATCTTTTCCCGTTTTCAGCTGGAAGAGCAGATCGACCAGATCTACGAGAAACGGGTGGCACTCCCCTCGGGCGGCTCGTTGATCATCGAACCGACCGAGGCCCTGGTCAGCATTGATGTCAACTCCGGGAAATCCAGCGGCGAGCGGGGGATCGAGGATACCGCCTACAAGACCAATCTGGAGGCCGCCGAAGAGGTGGCGCGCCAACTCCGGTTGCGCGACCTGGGCGGCCTGATCGTGATCGACTTCATCGACATGCGCGAGCGGAAGCACAATATCGAGGTGGAGAAGACCCTCAAGCAGGCCCTCAAGATGGACAAGGCCAGGGTCAACCTGGGGCGGATCTCCGAATTCGGCATGTTGGAGATGTCGCGTCAGCGCATCGCCAAGACGCTCAACGACGCCATTCACCTGGCATGCCCCCATTGCGAGGGACGCGGCAAGGTCAAGTCGGTGGAGGCCATGGCCGTCTCGTTCCTGCGCAAGGTGCACGCCGCCGCCGCCAAGGGGACCGTGGCCGGGGTGCTCGGCTCCCTGCCGCTGGAGGTCGCCTACTACCTGCTCAATCGTAAGAAACGGGAATTGACCCAGATCGAGAACGATTACGAGATCGAGGTTACGGTCAAGGGGAAACCCTCGTTTACCATGAATCAGCTTGAACTGGAGACCGTCAAGCGGGAAAAACCGCGTATGGAGGATGTGCTGGCATCCGAGGCCGAAGCCGCCGAAGCGCCGAAGCAGTCGGAGGGGAAGGCGGAGCGCCCCGAGTCAGCACAGCCGGAGGAAAAGGCGGTTGAGGGGGGCGTTGCCGAAGGTGGCAAGAAACGCAAACGTCGCCGCAAGAAGAAAAAGCCTGCCGGAGAAGGGGCACCCGAGGCCGCGGCCGCATCCGCCGAATCAGCGGCAACGGCAGAACACCCGGCCGAAGCGCAGCAGGAGGCCGAACCGGCCCACGAACAGGAAGAAGGGGGCACACCGGAAACCCCGGCCAAGAAGAAGCGCAAGCGTCGCCGCCGCAAGGGGGGCAAGGGGCAGGACGGGGCAGCCGCAGAAACGGCGGTGCCCACGGTTGAGTTCGAGGCGGTCGTCCCGGCGGCTCCTGTGGAGCAGCCACCGGCGGCGGTTGAGCCCGAGGCGGCGGCACCCCCCAAGAAAACCCGGCGGGGCAAGACGTCCCGGACGGCCCCGGACACCGCTGCCGCACCGGCTGTCGAGGCCGCGGCGATTGCCGTCCCGCCCGCCGTCGCCGCGAGGGAGGAACCGGCGCCCGAAAAGCCTGCCAAGCCGCGCCGCAGCAGCCGCAAAGGCAAGCAGGAAGAGGCTGCCGCGGCCGCCCAGCCCGAGGTGGCCATTCCCGAACCGCCCGTTGCAGCCCCGTCCGAGGCGCCGTCGGCCGCGGAGAAGCCGAAGCCGGCCAAAGCCCCGCGTACCCGGAAAAAGAGCGAACCGGTACCGCCAGCGGCGGAGATTTCTCCGGCCGAAGCGGCCCCGGGTGCCGCGAAACCGGCAAAACCGCGCCGCGCACCGGCCAAAAAGGCCGCCACAGCCCCCGCCGAACCGGCGGCTGAAGAGGCTGCTGCCCCGAAGAAGCGCGCGAGCCGTTCCCGGAGCGTCAAAAAGGGCGAAGGGGATCAGTAGTCTCCTGTGCGGTGAGCCGGTCACGAAGGGCACAAGGCCGTCCGTGACCGGCCGCTGCGGCCACCCCCTTTTTTTCTTGACCTGACAGGATGTTGGCGATATTTTTACCAGTCTTGCCCCACCGAAACCCGGATACCGTTGCTCACGAAAGGCTGAAAAGATACCATGGAAGAACTCAGCGAACTGCTGCTTCAGAGACGGCGCAAGGTCGATGCCCTCTGGGAGGCGGGCGTCAATCCCTACCCCAATGATTATAAACCGCTGCACACCTCGGCCGATGTCGTTGCCGCCTACGGCAATACGGAACAGTTCGATGCCAGCGGCGAACAGTACAGTGTGGCCGGCCGCATTCTGGCCCGGCGTTCCTTTGGCAAGGCGGCCTTCATCCAGCTTCAGGACCGCAAGGGACGCATTCAGGTCTATGTGAAAAAGGACGAGGTCGGCCCGGAGGCGTTCGAGGCCTTCGAGTCCTTTGATATCGGCGATATCGTCGGCGTCGAGGGGTTTCCCTTCCGCACCAAGACCGGCGAACTGTCGCTCCACGCGAAGCAGATCCGCCTCCTGGTCAAATCGCTGCACCCCCTGCCGGAGAAGTTCCACGGCCTCACCGACCTGGAAACCCGCTACCGCCAGCGATACGTGGATCTCATCGTCAATCCCGAATCCCGCGATGTCTTCATCAAGCGCTCCCGGATCGTCAACCTGATCCGCGGCTTCATGGCCGGCCGCGACTTCCTGGAGGTCGAGACCCCCATGATGCAGCCGATCCCCGGCGGCGCCACGGCCCGGCCGTTCATTACCCATCATAACGCCCTGGACATGCAGCTCTTCCTGCGCATCGCCCCCGAACTCTATCTGAAACGCCTGGTGGTGGGCGGACTGGAAAGGGTCTTCGAGATCAACCGCAATTTCAGGAACGAAGGGATTTCGGTACGCCACAACCCCGAATTCACCATGATGGAGTTCTATCAGGCCTACGCCACCTATGAGGATCTGATGGACTTTACCGAAGAGCTCTTCTGCCATGTGGCCCGGGAGATTCTCGGCACGCTGGATTTTACCTGCCAGGGGAACGAGATCAGCTTCAAGCGCCCCTGGAAGCGTCTGACCGTTCGGGAGGCGATCCTGGAGTACGGGGATATCGACGCCAGGCAGTTGGACGACCGGGATCTGGCCTTGGCCTATGCCCGCGGCCTCGGCCTGGATATCCCCCAGGATATGGGATACGGCAAGCTGGTCATGGAGATTTTCGATGAGGTGGTCGAGCACAAACTGATTCAGCCGACCTTCATCACCGCCTATCCGACCGAGGTGTCGCCGCTGTCGCGCAAAAATGATCACAACCCCGACATCGTCGATCGTTTCGAGCTGATCATCGGCGGCCGCGAGATCGCCAACGCTTTCTCGGAGCTGAATGATCCGGTTGACCAGAAGGAGCGTTTTCTCTCCCAGGTGGCGGAGAAGAATAAAGGGGACGAAGAGGCCCATTACATGGACGAGGATTATGTCCGGGCGCTGGAGTACGGCATGCCCCCCACGGCCGGCGAAGGCATCGGCATTGACCGTCTGGTGATGCTCCTGACGGATTCGGCCTCGATCCGTGACGTGATCCTGTTTCCCCAGCTGCGGAAGGAAATGAAATAGGCGATGCCTTTCGAGCTTTTTATCGGGTTGCGCTATCTGAAGGCCAAGCGCAAGTCAACATTCATTTCCATCATCACCTTCATCTCCACCGCCGGGGTTGCCCTGGGGGTCATGGCGCTGATTGTCGTGCTGGCGGTCATGACCGGTTTTGAAGAAGACCTGAAGGAGAAAATCCTCGGCACCAACGCCCATGTGGTGGTCCTCCGCAACGGTGCCTCCATGGACAATTACCAACAGGTCATGACGAAGCTCAAAGGCTTCAAGGGGGTGCAGGCGGCCACGCCGTTCATCTATAACCAGGTCATGCTGTCGTCGGGCAGGAATGTCTCCGGCGTGGTGCTGCGGGGGATTGATGTTCAGTCGGACCGTCTGGTGACCAAGTTGAGCAGGTCGATCGTCGAAGGCTCCATCGATAAACTCGACCCGGTCATGGGGGCGGGTTCCGACGCCAAGCCGGGGCTGGTGGTGGGCAAGGAGTTGGCCAAGCACCTGAACCTGTTCGTGGGGGATACGATCAACGTCGTCTCTCCCATGGGAAACATCACGCCCCTGGGCATGATGCCCAAGATGAAACCGTTTCGCGTGGCGGGGATCTTCAATACCGGCATGTACGAGTACGACTCGACCCTGGCCTACATCAGCCTGGCCCAGGCCCAGGCCTTCTTCGACCTGGGGGATACGGTCACCGGCATCCAGCTCAAGGTTGCCGACGTCTACCACACCGGCGAACTGGCGCGCGCCATCAACCGGACCCTGGGGAGCGACTACTACGCCCGGGATTGGATGCAGATGAACCGCAACATCCTCTTTGCCCTGAAGACGGAGAAGATGGTGATGTTCATCATCCTGACCCTCATCGTCCTCGTGGCGGCCTTCGGCATCGCCTCGACCCTGTTCATGGTGGTCATGGAGAAGACCAGGGATATCGCCATCCTCAAGTCCATGGGGGCCACCGGTCTCAGCATCATGAAGATATTCGTTCTGGAAGGGCTGATCATCGGCATCATCGGCACCATCCTGGGCGTTGCCTCGGGGCTCCTCATCGCCCTCAACCTTGAGCCGATCATCACCGTCATCGAGAAGGTCACCGGCCTGAATTTCTTCAGCAAGGATATCTACTACCTGGACCATTTCCCGTCGCTGGTGGTGCCGTCCGACGTGGTCCTGATATCGGTGACGGCGGTGCTGATCTCCTTCATCGCTACTCTGTACCCGTCGTGGCAGGCGTCCCGGATGCTGCCCGCCGAGGCATTGCGCTATGAGTAGGAAATGTGAATTTTTTTCAACCCGCTGCGTTTTTCGTCAAGAGGTGCTATTGTGAGTAACCTGCTTGAGGTGCGCGGCCTGTGCAAAACGTATGCTACCGGGCCGAACAGGGTCGAGGTGCTGACCGGCATCGACCTCGAACTGGAGGCCGCAACCACCACCGCCCTGGTGGGGGCCTCGGGCGCCGGCAAGAGTACGCTGCTGCATCTGCTGGGGGCATTGGACCGGCCGTCATCGGGCACCGTCAGCTTCCGCGGCGAGGACATCTTCCGGAAGAGCGATCGTGAACTGGCTTTTTTCCGCAACAAAAGCATCGGGTTCGTTTTCCAGTTTCACCACCTGCTCCCCGAGTTCACGGCCCTGGAGAACGTCATGATGCCGGCTCTGATCGCCCGCGTCGCCCGTGACAAGGCCCGGGCAGCGGCGGCGGAGCTGCTGGATGACGTGGGGCTCTCCCACCGCATGGGGCACCGTCCCGGCGAATTGTCCGGGGGGGAGCAGCAGCGGGTGGCCATTGCCCGTGCCCTGGCATTATCCCCGGAGTTGCTGCTGGCGGATGAACCGACCGGCAATCTGGATATGAAGACCAGCGAGGGGGTACATGCCCTGTTGGCCGAATTGCAGCAGAAAAAGGGGCTGACCCTGGTTGTCGTCACCCATAATGAACGTTTGGCCGCCGCCATGGGAAGAACCGTGCGGCTGGTTGACGGACGGCTTGAACAATTTACATGAGTCTCGGGGGAAGAGTGCCCATATTTCGTATGGCAGTGATGGTTGCATGCGCGTTTCAGTTCGCCGTTGCCGGTATGGCGTGGGCTGAAGGCGAAAAGATTTCAGAGGTACGGGTCAAGGGCAACCGGCGCATTGAATCGGCCGCCATCCTCAACGTCGTCTCAAGCAAGGCGGGCGACACCTTGTCCGGCGACAAGACCGACGCCGACATCCGCGCCATTTACAAGCTGGGCCATTTTCAGGATATCCAGGCTGCCACGGAAGAGACCGACAAGGGCGTGGTCCTGGTCTATACGGTGCTGGAAAAACCGGTCGTCCGCGACATCAAGTTCGAGGGAAACAAGGAACTGGGCACCGACAAGCTCAAGGAAGCCCTGGAACTTCGGCAGAACGCCATATTCTCCGCCAAGGACCTTGCCAAGAGCGTTGCCAAGATGAAAAAACTCTACGGCGACGAAGGGTACTATCTGGCCGAAATCGAGCCGGCGATGGAAAAACGCACGCCCACGGACCTCGCAATTACCTTCAAGGTCACCGAAGGGAAGAAGATCCTCATCCGCGTCATCCGTTTCGACGGGAACAGGGCCTTCACCGACAGCCAGTTGCGCAAGGTCATGGAGACCAAGGAGAAGTGGTTTCTGTCGTGGCTGACCGGGGCCGGCACGTACAAGGAAGAGGTGCTGAAAAACGACGCCTTGCTGGTCGCCGACCATTACATGAATAACGGCTATATCAATGTCAAAGTGGGAGAGCCGGTCGTCAAGCTGACCGACGCCAAGGACGCCCTGGAGGTGTCCATCGGCATCACGGAAGGGCAGCAGTTCCGCATCGGTGAGCTCGATTTCAAGGGGGAACTGCTGGAGCCGGTGAGCGAGTTGCGCAGGAAGGTCAAGGTCGAGCCGGGGCAGGTCTTCAGCCGGAGCACCCTGCGCACCGATATCGCTACCCTGACCGATATCTATGCCGACAAGGGGTATGCCTTTGCCAACGTCAATCCGCTGACAAAGGCCGACAGCGCAAAGCAGACCATTGACCTGACCTTTGATATGGAAAAAGGTGAACTGGTTTCCATCGAACGGATCAACATCGCCGGCAACCCCAAGACCCGCGACAAGGTGGTGCGCCGCGAACTGCGCATCACCGAGGGTGAACTCTACAGCGCCACCGGCATCAAGCGCAGCAAGCAGAATCTCATGAACACGGGCTATTTTGAGGAAGCCAATATTGCGACGGCCAAGGGGAGCGCCGGCAACAAGCTCAACGTCAACGTGGACGTCAAGGAGAAGCCGACGGGATCGTTCAGCATCGGCGGCGGCTACAGCTCCCTGGACGGCATCATCGGCCAGGGCTCCGTCCAGCAGTCGAACTTCCTCGGCCTGGGGCTCAAGGCGAACGTTTCCGGCTCCATCGGCGGGAAGTCCCAAACCTACTCCCTCGGCCTGACCGACCCCTACTTCCTGGACACCAAGTGGACCCTGGGCGCCGACGTCTACCGGACGCAGCGCGACTACAACGACTACACCCGGCGCCTGACCGGCGGCGACATCAAGGGGGGGTACCCGATCAACGACTTTATCGGTACCTTCTTCATGTACAAATACGAGATCAAGGATATCTACAATCCCCAGGATGCCTATTCGAGGCTCAATCATGACGACCCGGACAACTATCCGCTGGGGGTGACGACGACCAGTTCAGTCATGGCCAGCATCACCCACAACAATACCGACTACCGACTCGACCCCACCACCGGGTTCATCAATTCGGTGACGGCCGAATTTGCCGGCCTGGGGGGGAATAACAAGTTTGCCCGCTACACCCTGGAGAACACCTGGTTCCACCCGATCTACAAGAAGCTGATCTTCTCCACCAAACTGGCCCTGGGGTACGTCCAGGAGGTGGGTGGGACCCTGGTGCCGATCGATGAGAAGTTCTACCTGGGCGGCATCTCTTCGCTCCGCGGCTACAAGGCCCGCACGGTTTCCCCGGTAAAGCTTCTGGGAACCGCCGACCACGCGTCCCTTACCACGTCGGAGGAGAAGGTCTACCTGGGGGGCAACAAGGAATTTTACGGCAACGCGGAGTTCTCCTTCCCCCTCCTGTCCGATGTGGGGGTCAAGGGGGTCGTATTCTTCGATTACGGCAACGCCACCAGCGCCCCCTACAACAAGATGTTCGATTCGCTGCTGATGAGCTACGGCGGGGGGATCCGGTGGGCCTCGCCGCTTGGGCCGCTCCGCCTGGAGTATGGCATCCCCGTCAACCCGCGCGCCAACCTGGACAGCCCCAGCGGCAGGCTCGAGTTTTCGATCGGCAGCCTCTTTTAGGCTGCATCATACAGAAAAAGGAGAACGTCAATCATGAGAAGGTTTATACTGGCGGCAGTCATGGCTTTCGGTTTTGCAGCGGCATCGGCGTCTGCCGCCGATGTGAAGATCGGCTACGTCGATATGCAGCGGGCGCTCAACAACTCCGAGGCGGGTAAGGAGGCCAAGGAACAGTTGGCGGCACGCCTCAAGAAGTATCAGGACGAGATCAACGGCAAGCAGGAAGAGCTCAAGAAGCTGAAGGACGAGCTTGAGAAACAGGGCATGCTCCTGTCCGAAACCGCCCGGGCCGCCAAGGAAAAGGACTACCAGCAGCGGTTGAAGGAGTTCCAGCGTTTCACCAAGGACGCCCAGGACGAGCTTCAGGGCAAGGATGAGGAGTTCACCCGCAAGATCCTCGAGGAGATGGAAAAGGTTATCAAGGAGTACGGCCGTACCAACGGCTATGCCTTTATCTTTGCCAAAAACGACAGCATGATGCTGTATGTGGATGAAAAGTCCGATGTGACCGAAGAAGTGCTGAAACGCTTCAACGCCGCAAAAAAGAAATAGCAGGCGCCGTATCGCTTGTGCGGCCTGAATTTTGACTATCGCTACGGGGCAGTGACATGCAACAAAGCAAAACATTGAAAGAGATAGCCGACTACCTGGGAGGCACGGTCAAGGGGGACGAAACGGTGCGCGTTGGCGGACTTGCCCCCCTGGAAACGGCCGGTCCCGACACCATCACGTTTCTGGCAAACCCCAAATACGCCGCCAAGGTGGCGGAGACCAGGGCCGGAGCGGTGCTGATGGTACCCGGGAGCGAGGCTTACGGCCGCAACGCGGTCGAGGTGGCCAATCCGTACCTGGGATTTGCCAAGCTTCTGACGCTCTTCTACACATCCCCCCATCCTACGCTGGGAATCCTGCCCGGGTCGAGCGTGGGTACCGGCGTGACCTTGGGGGAGGGGATCAGTATCTATCCCGGCGCCTGCATCGGGAACAACGTCACCGTCGGCGACCGGACCGTCATCCACAGCGGCGCTGTCATCTACGAGGGTGCCGTGATCGGCGCCGACTGCGTGGTGCATGCCAATGCGGTCATCCGCGAACGTTGCCGTCTCGGCAAGCGGGTGATCATCCAGCCCGGTGCGGTCATCGGGAGCGACGGCTTCGGGTATGCCCCGGACGGACGCGGTTATTACCGGATTCCTCAGATCGGCATCGTCGTGCTGGAGGACGATGTGGAGATCGGCGCCAATACGACCATCGACCGGGCGGCCCTGGAAGTTACCCTGATAAAGCAGGGCACCAAGCTCGACAACCTGGTGCAGGTCGCTCACAACTGCCAGATAGGGCGTGATTGCATGATCGTCTCCCAGGTGGGGATATCGGGCAGCACCAAGGTCGGCGACCACGTGACCCTGGCCGGCCAGGTCGGGGTTGCCGGCCATCTGACCATCGGCGACAACGTGATGGTGGGGGCCAAGTCGGGGATACCCAACTCCCTGGCCGCCAATGCCGGCTACAGCGGCTATCCGGCACAGCCCCACAAGGAGTGGCTCAAATCCATGGCGGTGGTCGCCAACCTGCCGACCCTGAAGAAAACGGTCGGCAGCCTGGAGAAGCGCATCGCCGAATTGGAAGAACAACTGAAAAAATAACGGCTTGATTGGCCACGGAGCCACAGAGACACAGAGACACAGAGGAAAATCAGAGGCAGAGGAACAAGACGGTTTTATGTCCATCTGCTGTAACGTGAGCAGATTGTTTTTTGACGTTCTCAGTGCCTCTGTGGCTCCGTGGCAGACTGTTTATTTGTGGCACCTATTTTATTTCAACGAGGTTTCCCATGCTAATGGACGTCAATGAAATCATGAAGATCCTTCCCCACCGCTACCCCTTCCTCATGGTCGATCGGATCGTTGAACTGGAGCACGGCAAGCGCTGCGTCGGAATCAAGAACGTTACCATCAACGAGCCCTTCTTCCAGGGGCACTTCCCCGGTCATCCGGTTATGCCCGGCGTGCTGATCGTCGAAGCCATGGCCCAGGTGGCCGGTATCATGGCCTATCTGGCGTCGGACGATGAGACGAAGAAAAAGGTCAGCTACTTCATGTCCATCGACAGTGCGAAGTTCAGAAAACCGGTGTTCCCGGGCGACCAACTGCGCATCGAGATCGAAACGACCTTCAACCGCCGCGGTATCTGGGGGGTCGACGGCAAGGCCTTCGTGGGCGAAACCCTGGTCACCGAGGCCGCCCTCAAGGCGACCTTTGCCGATAAAGCCGCATAACACAGGCATATGCCAATTTCTTAGGTAATACCGGGGAGAGTTTCAATGATACACCCAAGCGCAATAATCGAACCGAGCGCACAGCTAGCGTCTGATGTCGAGGTAGGCCCCTATGCGATTATCGGCAAGCAGGTCACCATCGGCAAGGGCACCAAGATCGGCGCCCATACCGTGATCGGCGACTGGACGGAGATCGGCGAGAACAACCAGATCTTCCATCAGGCCTCGGTCGGTGCCCCCCCCCAGGACCTGAAATACCGGGGCGAAGAGACCTGGACCCGCATCGGCGACAACAACATGATCAGGGAGTTCGCCACAATCCACCGCGGCACGGTTTCCGGCCACGGCGAGACGGTGGTGGGCAACGGCAACCTCTTCATGGCCTACTCCCACGTGGCCCACGACTGCCGCATCGGCAACAACGTGGTCATGGCCAACGTGGCGACCCTGGCCGGGCATGTCACGGTGGAGGACCACGTCATCCTGGGCGGCCTGGTGGCGATACACCAATTCGTCACGGTCGGCGCCCACGTCATGATCGGCGGCGGCACCCTGATCGGCCTGGACATCCCGCCGTACATGATCGCCACCTCGGGCAAGCGCGATGCCAAACTGCGGGGGCTGAACCTGATCGGCCTGAAGCGGCGCGGGTTCTCGGACGAGGCGATCGGCAACCTGAAAAAGGCCTACAAGACCCTGTTCATGGCCGGCCTGAAGCTCCCCGACGCCATCAGCCGCATCAGGGCCGAGGTCCAGGAATGCCCTGAAGTGGACTACCTGCTGGCCTTCATTGAACGCTCCGAACGGGGGATCTGCCGCGGATGAGCGCCATGAGGACGGCCGTCATAGGCGTTGGCTACCTGGGTAACTTCCATGCCCAGAAGTACGCCGCCATCCCCGATGTGGAACTGGTCGGCGTGGTGGACAGCGATCCGAAACGGGCCGCCGAGATTGCCGCGGCGCTGGGAACGACCGCCTACAGCGATCACCAAACCCTGATCGGCAAGGTGGATGCGGTCAGCGTGGTGGTCCCAACCCAGTATCACCACGCCGTTGCCCGGGATTTCCTGGCGGCCGGCGTTCATGTGCTGATCGAGAAGCCGATCACCGTCACCACGGCCGAGGCCGACGAACTGATCGCCCTTGCCGAAGCGCGTAAACTGGTCTTCCAGGTCGGCCATCTGGAGCGCTTCAACCCGGTTCTGGTGGCACTTGGGGACATACTCCACGAACCGCTCTTCATCGAATCGGTGCGCATCGCCCCTTTCAAGCCGCGCGGTACGGACGTGAATGTGGTCCTGGACCTGATGATCCACGACATCGACATCATCCAGCACATCGTCGGCTCCCCGGTGGAGCGCATCGACGCCATCGGCGCACCGGTCTTCACCGGGGAGGAGGACATCGCCAACGCCCGCATCGTCTTTGAGAACGGCTGCGTTGCCAACGTTACCGCCAGCCGCATCAGCCTGAAGAGCGAACGCAAGATGCGAATCTTCCAGCGCGACGCCTACATAACCCTGGACTTCCAGAACCGCAAGCTGCTGGTGGCTCAGAAGGGGAGTGGCGAGTTGTTTCCGGGGGTCCCCAACGTGAGGGTCGATGAGCGGGAACTGGGGCAGGCCGATGCGCTCAAAAACGAGATCGAATCTTTCCTTGAGGCCATCAGGGAGGGAAAACAGCCCCAGGTGAGCGGCCGGGAAGGGAAGATGGCGCTGGAGACAGCCCTCAAAATCAACGTAAGCCTGAAAAGGACACACCCATGATACCGATGGTAGACTTGAAGACCCAATACCACACCCTGAAAGCTGAAATAGACACGGCCGTTCTCGCCGCCCTGGAGAGCAGCCAGTTTATCCTGGGCCCCAACGTGACCGCCCTGGAGCAGGAGGCGGCCGCATACCTGGGCGCGCCCCACGCCGTCACCTGCGCATCGGGCACCGACGCCCTGCACCTGGCGATCCTGGCGGCCGGCATCGGCCCGGGGGATGAGGTCATCACCTCGCCGTTCACCTTCATCGCCACGGCCGAGGCCATCTGCTACGCCGGGGCCACGCCGGTCTTCGCGGACATCGACCCCCAAACCTTCAACCTGGACCCGGTCATGGTCGAAAAGGCCATCACCCCCCGGACCAAAGCGATCATCCCGGTGCATCTCTTCGGCCAGCCGGCCGACATGGCCGCGTTCAGCGCCATCTGCGAGAAGCACAACCTGCTTCTCATCGAGGATTGCGCCCAGTCCTTCGGTGCCGCGATCGATGGCCGCATGACCGGCACCATAGGCATGCTGGGCTGCTTCAGCTTCTTCCCCAGCAAGAACCTGGGATGCTACGGCGACGGCGGCATGGTCACCTGCGCCACGGCCGAGTTGGCCGAGCAGGTCAAGGTGCTGCGCAACCACGGCAGCCGGGTACGGTATCACCACAGCATGATCGGTTTCAACAGCCGTCTCGACGACATCCAGGCCGCCATCCTGCGGGTGAAGCTCAAGCGGATCGACGAATTCAACGCCGGCCGCCGCCGTGTGGCGCAGCTCTACTCGTCCCTGCTGGCCGACGTGGCCACCGTTCCCCATGAGGATGGCAAGGGACGGCACGTTTACCACCAGTACACGATCCTGACCGACCGGCGCGATGCCGTCATGGCAAAACTCTCCGAACAGCAGATCGCCTCGGCCGTCTACTACCCCATCCCGCTCCACAAACAGGATGTCTTTGCCCAGGCCTGCGCCGGCGTGAGCCTGCCGGTGGCCGAAAAAGTGGCCGGCAGCTGCATGTCGCTCCCCGTCTACCCGGAAATGCCCGACGCGTCGGTGCGCCTGGTGGCGGAAACCGTCAAAGAGGTACTGGTTGGCTAAACTGTATCCCTGTGTTCCCCCTGGTGTTGAAGGGATGTGCGCGTGATGCCCGACATTGTTCCATCGACGGCACAGCGGAATATCATGATCGTGGCGGGTGAGGCCTCCGGCGACATCTACGGCGCCGACCTGGTCCGCGCGGCGCTCAAACTCGACCCGACACTGCGTTTTTTCGGCATCGGCGGAGCGCGCATGCGCGAGGCCGGGGTGGAGACGCTGGTGGATTCGGCCGATATGGCCGTGGTGGGGCTGGTGGAGGTGCTCAAGCATTTCGATGTCATCTCGGGCGCCTTCCTCACGCTGAAAAAGCTCCTGTCTACCGACCGGCCCGACCTGCTGATCCTGATCGATTATCCCGGTTTCAACCTGCGCCTGGCCAAGGCGGCCCGAAGGGCCGGCGTCAAGGTGCTCTACTACATCAGTCCGCAGATCTGGGCCTGGCGCCAGGGACGGGTCAGGAAGATCGCACGGCTGGTGGATCACATGGCGGTGATCCTCCCCTTCGAGGCCCCCTTTTACGAGCGGGCCGGGGTGCCGGTCTCCTTCGTGGGGCATCCCATGATCGACCTGGTCACGGTCACCCGGGAGCGGGACGAGGCGGCCGCAAGCTTCGGACTCGATCCCGGGCGCAGGATTGTCGGGCTCTTCCCCGGCAGCCGCCGCAACGAGATCGAGCGGCTCCTGCCGGTGATCATCGAAGCCGCCACCCTGCTGAAGCGGCGCTTTCCCGACATCCAGTTTGCGCTTCCCCTGGCGTCCACGCTGCGCGATGAGGATATCGTTCCGCATCTTGCGGCGGCCGGCCTTGAGGTCACCATCACCCGGGAACGGATTCATGACCTGATCCGGGCCTGCGACGCCGTCGTTTCCGTTTCCGGCACCGTCACCCTGGAAATCGCCTTGGTGGGCACCCCCATGGTGATCATCTACAAGCTCTCGCCCCTCACCTACCAACTGGCAAAACACCTGGTGAAGGTGAACAACATCGGCCTCTGCAACATCGTCGCCGGAGAAACCGTGGTCCGGGAACTCATCCAGCATGAGGCCAATCCGGCCATGATCGCGGACGAGATCGGTTCGATCCTGACGGATGCCGGCTACGCCGGGGCGATACGGGGAAAACTGGCGGCCATACGGGAGAGGTTGGGCGGTGGCGGCGCATCCGCCAATGTGGCGCGACTGATACTGGCAACAATGGAAGATCAATGAAACCAACCCTGTTACGCACCCTCGGATTTTTCAAACCCTACTGGGGCCTGCTGCTCCTTTCCGCACTCTGCTCGGCGGTCGTGGGCGGCATGGACGGCGCTTTCGCCTATCTGGTGGAACCGGTCCTGAAGAAGATCTTTGCCGGCAAGGATACCGGCATCTTTCTGCTCGTGCCGATCGGGATCATCGCCCTGTTCCTGGTCCGGGGGGTTGCCCGCTTTACCTACGATACGGCCATAAAGCTGGCCGGCCAGAAGGCGATCCAGGATATCCGCAATACCCTGTATGCCAGCACGATTCGCCAGGATATGGCCTTTTTCAACCGCCAGGCCACCGGCGAGCTCATGTCGCGCATGACCAACGATATCTCCCAGATGCAGGAGGGGATCGGCCAGGTCGTGAGCGGGCTGTTCCGCGACCTGATCTCCGCCGTGTCGCTTCTGGGGGTCATCTTTTATCGCAACTGGACACTGGCCATCATCTCCTTCGTGGTGATCCCGGCCACGGCCTATCCCGCCCAGTTGATCGGCAAGAAGATCAAGAATGCCTCCGGGCGCAGCCTCAACGTCATGGGGGGGCTGACCGCCACCCTTCAGGAAACCTTTTCCGGCGTCAAGGTCATCAAGGCTTTTGGTCTGGAAAACCAGATTATCAGCCGTTTCCACGCGACCAACCTGGAGTTTTTCCATCAGATCCGCCGCTTCATCAAATACGAATCCCTGGCCATGCCGGTTTCCGAGGCCATCATCTCCTTTGGGGTGGCCGGCGTGATCTATTTCGGCGGCAGCCAGGTCATGTCCGGGCACATGACCGCCTCGGAATTCTTCTCGTTCATCGCCGCCATGGTCATGGTCTTCAACCCGATCAAGAAGCTGCAAAGCTCCTACAACGTCGTCCAGCGCTCTGCCGGTGCGGCGGAGCGCGTCTTCAACCTCCTGGACGAACACCGGGCCATCGTCGATCGCCCCGGCGCGCTTGACCTCGGCCGTTCCGCCGGCCGAGTGGAGTTTCGCAACGTATCCTTCAGTTACGGCGGCGAACCGGTCCTTCAGGACATCTCCCTGGTCGCCGAAAGCAACCGGATGATCGCCCTGGTGGGGCCCTCGGGCGGCGGTAAATCGACCCTGGCGGCCCTGCTCCCCCGCTTCTATGACGTAAGCGAAGGCGCCATCCTCATCGACGGCCGCGACATTCGCGACGTGACCGTTGCCTCGCTCGTCTCCCAGATCGCCCTGGTGGACCAGGAAACGACCCTGTTCAACGAAAGCATCGCCGACAATATCCGCTACGGGAAGCCGGGAGCTCCCCTGGAAGAGGTGATGGCGGCAGCCAAGGCCGCCTTTGCCCATGACTTCATCCTGGAATTGCCCGACGGGTACGATACCAGCATCGGCGACCGGGGACTGCGCCTGTCCGGCGGGCAACGCCAGCGCATCTGCATCGCGCGGGCGCTTCTCAAGAATGCGCCGATCCTGATACTGGACGAGGCCACCAGCGCCCTGGACACGGAGAGCGAGCAGATGGTGCAAAAGGCCCTGGATAACCTGATGGTCAACCGCACCACCTTCGTCATTGCCCACCGGCTCTCCACCATACTGCACGCCGATACCATCATCGTCCTGGAAAAGGGGCGGATTGTGGAACGCGGCTCCCACGAAGACCTGCTGAAAAACAGTAGTCTCTACAGCCGGCTGCACGCCCTGCAATTCAGCGACCGCACCACCGGCGACCCCAGCGCCGAGTCATGAAACGCATCCTCTGGCCCGCTCAGACGGCCCTGTTCTACCTGCTCACCCTGGTTGGGGCGGTCCTCCCCGCGGGCCTCGTCTTCCCCGCCGGAACGGTGGTCGGCGCCGTCATGGCCCGGCTGCTGCCCAAACGGCGGCGCATCGCCATCGACAATATCCGCCAGGCCCTCCCTTTCATGAAGCGGCATCCCGACTGGACCTGCCCCCTGGAAACCCCTGAAGAGATTGCCCGCGAACTATTCCGGCATCTGGGAATTTCCCTGCTTGAAACCTGCCGGCTGTACCACGGCAGGGGGGACGCCATCATCGGCGGCGTCGAGATCAGGGGGCGCGAACATTACGAGCGGGCCCGGGAGCGCCACAAGGGGATCATCTTCGTCACCGGCCATTGCGGCAACTGGGAATTGCTGGCTCTGGCGTTCTCCCGCACGTTCGGCACCTCCATGTCGGTCGTGGCGCGCCGCCAGAACAACCCCTCCCTCAATGCCATGGTGGAAACCATGCGGCTGCATTACAACAACAAGGTCATCTACAAAGATGGCGGCCTGCGGCAGATGCTCGGCGTGCTGAAAAAGGACGGGATCATCGGTATTCTGGGGGACCAGGCGGTTTTTCCCGAGGACGGGACACTGATCGATGTCCTCGGCAGGAAGGCCTGGGCCACCAAGGCCCAGGTCATCATCGGCCGGAAAACCGGGGCACCGCTGGTCCCGGCCTTCATCCATCGTGAAGGCGCAAAGAGCGTCATCACCTTCTATCCTGAATACGAGCTGGGCAGCGACACGTCGGACGAGGGTATCCGGCGCGATGTCCAGGCCTTGTCGCGCTATGTGGAGAACTTTGCCGTTGCGCATCCGGCTGACTGGTATTGGGTGCATCGCCGCTGGAAACGGGCCGGGGAACCGTCATGCTGAACACCAAGCTTCTTGATTTCGGAGTACCGCTTGTGGTGCTGGTGGCGGCAACGGCCCTTATTGCCGTCACCGGGGCCGACCTGAAGGCCGCGACGTTTTTTTACATCAACGGCGCCTGGCCCGTGGGGGATGCCCAACCGTGGCACTTCCTGTACCTCTACGGCCATTATCCCGCCTATATCCTGGGAGGGGCCGCGTTGGCGCTGTACGTGGCAGGCTTTGCCAAGTCGCACTTGGCGACTTTCAGGAAGGGCGCGGCTTTCATGGTGATCCTGCTGCTGTTGGGCCCCGGCCTGCTGGTCAACGCTGCCTTCAAGGATTGCTGGGGCCGCCCCCGGCCGCGGGAGGTCGCCCAGTTCGGCGGGAAACGTGCCTTCCACTCCCCCTGGGAAAGAGGCATTCCGGGCAACGGCAAGTCGTTTCCCTCCGGACACGGCGCCTCGGCCTTTTACCTGGCCATGCCGTATTTTGCCCTGCGCCGCCGCTCCCCGCGGATCGCACGGCGGATATTCGTCCTCGGCATGCTGTACGGCATCGTGATGGGAGTGGCCCGCGTCAGTCAGGGCGGGCATTTCGTCAGCGACATCCTGTGGGCCTGGGGGGTCGTCCACCTCACGGCCGTGGCGCTCTACTACCTGATGGGGCTTGACCGGGAGACCGCTCCCGCCGGCAGGGGGTGACCCCTTCCATGTTCTACGCGGTCTACAACATACTCTCCCTGGTGCTGCTCGTGCCGGTACTCGTCTACCACCTGTACCGCTCCGTCAGCCGCGGCCGGCCGCCGGCCCTGGGGGAACGTTTCGGGCGTATCCCCCGGACGTTGCCCGACATCATTGCCAACCGGCCGGTGATCTGGCTGCACGCCGTGTCGGTGGGGGAAGCCGTTGCCGCCCGGCCGTTGCTCAAGGCCTTGCGCCAGCGCTACCCCGGCCACGCCATCGTGGTTTCCACCACCACCGAGACCGGCCGCGGGGTGGCCTCCGGCTTCCCCGAAAAGGACCTGTGCATCTACTTCCCGTTCGATTTCCTGCCCGCCGTGCGCCGCACCCTGGACGCCGTCAAGCCGAAGTTGGTCATCATCATGGAAACCGAGATCTGGCCCAATTTCAACCGGGAGGCCGCCCGCCGCGGCATCCCGGTGATCCTGGCCAACGGCCGCATCTCGGATCGCTCCTACGGCCGCTATCTGAAATTCGCCTGGTTCTTCCGCCATGCCCTGGAGTTTTGTTCCCGCCTCTGCATGCAGACCGCCACGGACCGGGAGCGGGTCATCGCCATCGGAGCTCCGGCGGAGCGGACCCTGGTGCCGGGCAACCTCAAGTACGATATCCCCTGCCGCCAGGTATCCCCGGCAGAGCGGGCGGCCCTGCGGCAACGCTACGCCATCCCCGGGGGGATGACGGTCATCACGGCCGCCAGTACCCATCCCGGCGAGGAGGAACCGGTCTTGGCCGCCTACCGGGAGCTCCTGGCGTCGTCCCATGGCCCGCTCATGCTGGTTCTGGTGCCGCGTCATCCCGAACGGGCCGCTCAGGTCGCCGGACTGCTGGAAGAGGCGGGCCTGCCGTTTCTGCGGCGCACGGCCCTGGCGGGTGACGCCTCCCCGGCGTTTTCCGGCGGATCGGTGCTGCTGGTGGATACGGTGGGGGAGTTGATGGACATGTACGCCCTGTCCGACCTGGCCTTCGTGGGAGGCAGCCTGGTGCCGACCGGCGGCCATAACCTCCTGGAGCCTGCTTCCCTGGGCATACCGTTCATCTTCGGCCCCCACATGACCAATTTCCGGGAGATCGCGGCACTGGTCCTGAACTGCCGGGCCGGAGTCCGGATCAATGGCCCGGACGAGCTGGCACCGGCCTGCCGCAGCCTCCTCGACGCCGCCTCCCTGCGCCGGGAACTGGGCGCGAACGGGCTGGCCATGGTGCGGGAAAACGGCGGTGCCACCGAGCGGCACCTGGCGGTGATCGCCGCATACGTCTGACGGCCTGTCCAACCGCCGTGAAGAAAGGCGGCAGCGCCCCATGATTATGATTTCTTTGTGGCCATCCCTTTTTGAGGTGAACCGGCGCTGTTTTTAGGTTAAATAATTGAGCCGGATGAAGTATAGTAACAAACTTGCACGAACGACAAACAATCGGACGAGGTGTTTTTTTATGCAGAAGGGCATCTGGCTGGCAGCAGCGTTATTCCTCTCACTGGTCGTTTCCGGGTGCGGCGGCGGGAGCACCGCCACGAGCATCATCGCGAGTCCTGTCGATAGGTTCACGGTTTCGGACATTTACAAGAAGACGCTTCACGTCACCTCTCCCCTGGGAGCACCCTATACCACGTTCCATACCTATTCGGGCGTCACGAAGTATGATTGGAACAGCGATCCTTCGGACACGAGCACCAGGCTTGGGACGTGGTCCGTTTCCGCTACAGACGGTTCGGTCACATTTAGCGACCTTGCTTCGTCAACAGTTATCAAAAAATTGACGGGTTTCCAGAAGGTATACGTGGATGCAGCCAAAACGGCCCCGAATTACTGGCTGGTCACCGATGCTGCCAGCCAAAAAAATTGCAGGATGTATGTTGATTCGGCAACAACAACGTCAACGTTCAGCACCTATACATCGTCGAATGCCGCACGGTTCAACCTGATGGGAGGGACGATTCAGGGGACCGCGCTTGCCGCCCCCTTTGCCAATGTTTCAACGGTGGCCGGTGTCACCGGCTCGTCCGGCTTCAGCGACGTTACTCCTGTAAAATTTGGCAGGCCGGTCGCCATCACCACCACCGATGGGAAGGCCTTTTTTGTCCTGGACAATTATTACAACGACATCCGGATGCTTACGACTGATTCTGGTGGAGCAACGGCTGTCACGACGCTGAAAACCACGGGGACTACCACCGCGATCGCGCTTAATGCCCCAACCGATATCACCACGGACGGGACCAATCTGTACGTGACGGATACCAGCAATTACGTGATCCGGAAGATCGTGCTCGATTTCGACGGCAGCGGCAATCCGATCGGTACGGGAACCATGACGACGCTTGCCGGTACCGGCGTCTCCGGCGCGCTGGACGGCGCCGGCACGACGACGGCGCGTTTCGCATCTCCCACCGGCATCACCACGGACGGCACCAACCTGTATGTCACGGATGATCACGCGATCCGCAAGATAGTCATTTCCACCGGCGAAGTTTCGAGCCTGGCCGGTTCCCTCGGCACGGCCGGCTGGACCGCAGACACGGCCACGGGAACATCCGCGCGCTTCAATTACCCCACGCGCCTTACCACGGACGGCACCAACCTGTATGTATCGGACGTCAATAATTACGTCATCCGCAAGGTCGTGATCGCCACGGGGGAGGTGACGACGATAGCCGGCAGCCACGGCACCTCCGGCCATGCCGACGGGAACGGGACCAGTGCGACCTTCAGCGGGCCCGAAGGTATCACCACGGATGGGACCTATCTGTACGTAACCGACTGGGGACGGGTGATTTACGGCAATCAGGTCGAGGGGCAGACCATCCGCAGGATCGATCTTACCACCGGGAACTATACCGTGAACACCATAGCCGGCGTGTCGGGGCGTATCAACGTTAAGGATGCCAGTGGCAACCTTCCCGACTCGGGTGCCGACGAATCTTTGGAGAAAGTTTACTTCTATTGTCCTGCCGGCATCATCACGGACGGCACCAGCCTTTTTGTGGCGGATGGCCTGAATTACACCATACGGCGGATCTACAACTAGGTAACCCGATTGCTGCTGCCTGGGGCCGCCGCCTTGCTTGCCGGCGGCCCCAGGCCTTCGTTTGTCAGGGTGGATTATTATCATCGGCTCTTTTTCCACATACTGGCGCAGCGTTGCCACGGGAACGCGAAAGGGGCTTCCCGGGCGCCTGCTGGTCCTTGCCCTGTCTCCCCTGGCCCTGGCGTATGCCTGCATTCAGGCCACCCGCAGCACTCTCTACCAAAAGCGTATCCTGAAGGCCAGGCGTCTGCCCCGGCCGGTGATCTCGGTGGGCAATATCACCGTGGGGGGCACCGGCAAAACACCCGCCACGGCGATGATTGCCCGGCTTCTCATCGCCCGCGGCATGAAGGTGGCGGTTCTGTCGCGCGGGTACGGCGGCGCCATGGAAGGGCAGACCGCCATTGTCGCCGATGGGGCGGCCATCCGCCTGGATGCCGGGCAGTGCGGCGACGAGCCGTACCTGCTGGCCGCCACGGTGCCCGGCCTGATGGTGGTGATGGGGGCAGACCGGTACCGCGCCGGCATGCTGGCCATGGCAGAGCTCTCTCCCGATGTGTTCCTGCTGGATGACGGCTTCCAGCACCTCCGCCTCCAGCGCGACCTGAACGTCCTGCTGGTGGATTGCGCCCATCCCTTCGGCAACGGCCGGACCCTGCCGGCCGGACTGTTGCGGGAGCCAAGGAGGGCGGTGCAGCGGGCCGACCTGATTATCCATACCCGCTGCCCCCAGGGTTTTTCTCCGGCACCCCTGGCGGGGAAACCGTCCTGTTCCGCCCGCCATCGGCTGGGCGCGGCCGTCCCCCTGGCGGGCGGACCTCTGCTCTCCTTCGCTGCCCTGCGGGGCAGAAAGGTCCTGGCTTTTGCCGGCATCGGGGAGCCGGAGCCGTTTTTTCGGGAATTAGACTCTCTGGGGCTGGACGTGGTACGTGCCATCCCGTTTCCCGATCATGCGGCCTATACCCCCGACCAAGTGGCCGGGCTGACGGCCGCTTTCCGGGCATGCGGCGCCGAGTACGCCGTGACGACGGAAAAGGACGGGGTGAAACTGCGCCGCATTGCCCCGGAGTTTGCCCGGCAGGTCCTGCTCGCCCGGCTTGAGTTTGTCCTTGACGAACCCGCTGTCCTGACGGGGCTGTTGAGCAATTTGCTTCAAAAATAACCGTTCCTGTGTCAAAATAGATAAATTTATTACAGGATATACACCAATGCTGCCCGAATACCTGCAATCCATACTTGCCTGTCCCATCTGCACGGGAGAACTCTCTCTCTTCGACGAAGGCCGCTCCATGCTGTGCCGTCCCTGCGGGGTGACGTTTCCGATCCGCGAGGGAATCCCGGTGCTGCTGGCGGACGAGGCTGAAGCGCTGCCGCCTGGGGATGCCGGAGAGGATAGCCCATGAAACTTCCGGAACGCCACAAGGTCCGCCGCATCCTCATCCGCGCGGTCAACTGGATCGGAGATGCGGTCATGGCGACACCGGCCCTCGGGATGATCCGGGAGTACTATCCCCAGGCCGAGATCACCGTGCTGGCGAACCCCGCCGTGGCGGAGGTCTTTTCGCCCCACGACTGGGTGGACAAGGTCATGGTCTTTGACCGTCATGGAGCCCACCAGGGGGTGCGGGGCAGGTTCAGGCTGGCGTCCGAACTGCGCAAGCGTTCATTCGACATGGCGATCATCCTGCCGAACTCCTTCGATTCCGCCCTGGTGCCCTGGCTGGCAGGCATACCGGTCAGGCTGGGAAAAAGCAGTGACGGCCGCAGCTTGCTGCTGACCGGCCGCTATTCCCACGATGAAACGCCGCCCCATCGTCACGAGGTCCAGTACTACCGCAACCTGGTGCGCCACTTCGGCATTACGGGGGAGGATGTGCTGCCGCGCCTGTGCACCACACCGGCGGAGGACGCCGCCGTCGAGGCCCTGCTGGCCCGTGGGGGCATACCGGCGGGGGCGTGCGTGATCGCCGTCAATCCCGGCGCCACCTACGGATCGGCCAAACGATGGTACCCGGACCGGTTTGCCGAGGTGGCCCGCCGGCTCGCCGCGGAGTGGCAGGCGCGGATCGTGATCTTCGGCAGCGCCAATGAAGCCGGGATTGCCGCCGAAATAGAGCAGCGCCTCGAGGGGGGCTGCCTCAATCTGGCCGGCAGGACCACCCTGCGGGAACTGATGGCGCTCATCAAACGCTGTAATTTCATGGTGACCAACGATTCCGGCCCGATGCATGTCGCCGCCGCTTTCGGCGTGCCCCTAGTGGCCATTTTCGGTTCCACCGACCATACCGGCACCGCCCCTTATACCGTCAAGGCGGCCATCGTGCGCAAGGGGGTGGCGTGCGCCCCGTGCAAGCTGCGGGAATGCCCCACCGACCATCGCTGCATGACGGAGGTTACGGCGGACGACGTGGTTGCAGCGGCGCTTTCCCTGCGGGAAAAACCGCATGGCTGAACGGCTCCACATCATCGAGCCGACGCTGACCGGTGAGGCGGGGCATTGTTTCAGTTTCATATCGAGCCTGATCAATGCCGCCGGGGACGAGCCCCTGACCGTATGGTGCGGCCGTTCGGCACAGGTGGCGTTTCCCGAAACGGTTCGGGTCAACCGGTTTTTCATGCGAAAAATCCGGCGGCTGCAGGCATTGTGGCTCTACCGCAAGCTGCTGAAGGGGCGTGAGCGCATCTTCGTCACGACCGCCGGCCGAACCGACCTCATGCTGCTTGACCTGGCGGCCACAGGCCAGATCGCCCCCGGTAGGGTCTACGTCTATATCCACTGGTTCAGGCCGTCCCGGGACAAGCGCGCCCAGTTGGAAAAACTGGCGCGCCGCCAACCGGAGATCGTCGTGCTGGCGCCCACCGCTTCGGTCTGCGAAGAGCTCAGGGCCGTCGGTTTCAGCCATACCCGGCTTGCCCCCTATCCCATAACGCCGTGCGAGACCGGGGACCGACCCGGGGCGGACCAGCGGTTCAGCCACCTGCTGTTTGCCGGCGCAGCCCGCGAGGACAAGGGGTTTCCGGCGGTGGTGGACCTCGTGGAGATGCTTCAGGCCAGAGGGGCGGATATCCCCATTACCCTGCAGACCTCGGCGGAACACTACGACAAGTACGACGACGCGACCCGGCAGGCCATCGGGCGGCTGGAAGGATGCGCGTATCCCCATGTCAGGCGTGTTGCCGAAACCCTCTCCCAGGCGGACTACCAGAGGTTGTTCGCGGGAGCGATCTGTCTCCAGCTGTACTCCCAAAAGGATTTTCGGGACCGCATCAGCGGCGTGACCCTGGATGCCCTGACGAACGGCAGCCCGGTCATCACCCTGGCGGATACGTGGATGGCGCGGATTGTCGCCAGGTACGACGCGGGCCTGGTGATCGATGCCGGCACGCCCGAGCACGTGTACCGGGCGGTGATGCAGGTGCTGGAGAGCTACGGCAGGTATCGGGACAACGCCTTAAAGGCCGGACGGGAGTTGCAGATGAACAACGACGCCGCACATCTTTTGCGTGAATTGTCGGCCTGACGATGGCGGAACGTGGCGTACATACCCCCCTGTCGGTCGTCATCATCGCCAAGAATGAGGCCGAACGGCTGGACGCCTGCCTGCAAAGCGCCGCCTGGGCCGACGAGATCGTGGTGGTGGATTCGGGCAGCAGCGATGCCACCCGCGAAATCGCCCGGCGCTATACGGACAAGGTGTTCGACATCCCCTGGCGCGGGTTCGGCCCGCAGAAACAGGCGGCCGTCGATCTGGCGACCAACGACTGGATCTTCAACATCGATTGCGACGAACGGCTGACGCCGGGACTGGCTGCCGAAATACGGGGCATCCTGGCCGCGGACTGCGCTGCCGGGGCCTATTCCGTACCGCGGCGGACCTTTCTCGGCAGCAAAGAGATCAGGCACTGCGGCTGGTATCCCGACCGCACCATCCGGCTGTTCGACCGCCGCCGGGCGCGTTTTTCCGACAGCCTGGTGCATGAGCGGGTCGTTACGGAGGCGGAAACCGGCACCTGCAGGGAACACCTGCTCCACTACTCCTTTGCCGGGGTTGCGCCATTACTGACCAAGCTCAATCACTATACGGAGCTTTCCGCGCGGCAGATGTTCGAACGCGGAAGGGGGTGCTCGGTTCTGGATATCGTCTTCCGGCCGCTCTTCGCATTGTTCAAGACATACGTGCTGAGACTCGGTTTTCTCGATGGGGTTGAAGGAGTGGTGGTCTCCGTGTCGAATGCCGTGAGCGTTTTCTACAAGTATGTGAAATTGAGAGAACTGAGGTTGGCCGGCAAGGAGAAAAAGCCGCTATGAAGCCTACGATCCGCATCGATTTTTCGGACTTCAACGGGATAAACAAAAACGACAATTTTTTTACGCGGATTCTTTCGAAGCGGTATCATGTGGAGATCAGCGACCGGCCCGACCTGTTGATCTATTCGAAAGAAGGCCACCTGCACCGATTGTACAACTGCAAGAAACTTTTCTGGAGCGGGGAGACGATCCTTCCTGACTTTTCGAGCTGTGACTACGCGATCACCACGTTCAATTTGGCCGATCCGCGTCATCTCCGGGTTCCCTATTATGTAACGAATTGTGCGTGCCGGCCGGAAAATCTTTTCAAGACCCCTGAGGAAATAGATCGCATTGTCGATTCGGAAAGAAAGTTTTGCTCCTTCGTCGTCTCCAACGGCAACCCGAAGCGTGCCGGCCGGCGTATTGATTTTTTCCACGCCCTGAGCCGGTACAAGCATGTTGATTCGGCCGGCAAGGCGCTTAACAATATGCAGTGGCTCCTGCCCGCCGGTGAACAGGCAAAACACGCTTTTCTGCAAGGTTACAAATTTACCATCTGTTTTGAGAACAAGCAGGCGGAAGGGTACACCACCGAGAAGCTGGTGGATGCCATGTGGGCCCGCTGTATTCCCATCTATTGGGGGAACCCGCAGGTCGGCGAGGAGTTCAACACAAAAAGTTTTTTATCCCTCAACGACTTCTCCCGTGAAGAGGAACTGATTGAACGCATTATCGAAGTCGACTGTGATGACAGGCTTTACCGGGAAATGCTTGAAGAACCGTATTTCAACAACAACGCGGTGAACATCTGCTATGACGAAGAGCGGATAGGTGACTTTTTCGACAAGATCCTGGGCGATGCCACGCCGCCTATCAGCCGGCGGCGGAAATCATATATTTGGGGCCGCTGGACAGCCGCCAAAATGATGAAGTAACAAGAGAACTGCCCCATGTTATTGTCAACTCCAAATAAGGGTTCGGGCGGGATACTGAAAGGATGCCGCCATATCCTCGTCATTAAGCTGCGCTATGTGGGTGATGCGGTGTGGACGCTCCCCGTCATCGAGAACCTGAAACGAAATTATCCGGATGCCCGCATATCGGTGGCGATAAACGAAGGGAGCGAGTTCGTTTTCCGAAATCACCCCGATGTGGATACCATCCTTTCCTTCCCCTACCGGGAATCCCGCAAAGGGCTGAAAGGGCTGCTTACGTTTTTGGGGTTCGTGAAGCGCATGCGGGCTATCAGGCCGGATGCGGTTATTGACCTTACGGATAACGACCGGGGGGCGATACTTACCTTTCTGAGCGGCGCCTCGACAAGAATCGGCTACACCTGGCGGCGTCACTCGACAAATCTTCTGTTCAACAACCTGTTTCGCCCGAAAACATTTAGCCATATGGTGTCCTATCATCTGGATTTATTGAAGGACATGGGGCTTGAGGTCGCGAACGATTCCATCAGGATTGCCGATGATCCTGTTGCATTGGCCTCGCTGGGTAAGAAGCATCCTGCCATCCTTCAGGATGATCAACTGCCCAGGATCGCCATCCATCCCGGGGCCCGGGTGCCGTTGCGGCAATGGGGGACGGAGAAATTTGCCCGTCTGGCGGACCTTCTTGCTCCCCACCATCGCATCTTTATTGTTTCTGGTCCCGATGAAAAGGATATTCTGGCGGAAGTGCTCCGTATGATGAAGACGAAACCGGAGTTTTCCTCATCGGATCTCACCCTTGCCGAGTTTACTGCCCTGTGCGGAACCATGGACATCTTTGTGGGCAACGACAGCGGGCCGATACATATCGCGGCAGCCAAGACCACGGCAGTCGGGGTCTATGGTCCGAACACTGCCGGTTGGGCGCGCCCCTGGAACCGGGACGCATTCGTCTTTGAAAATTCCGATCTGGCATGCCGTCCTTGTGGGCAGGCAAACTGCACAAGCCATATATACAAGGAATGTCTCGAAAGTATCGATCCGGAAATGGTGGCAGGGAAGGTTGTGGAAATGCTTGCCACAAAGGTGCTTCACCGTGGACACTTCGATGACTGACCCCGGAATGACGTGCGGAAAACAACCGTGGCTGATCATGTCATACTTCTCGCGCATCGACGGGATGGCTTGCGCCCAACACATCGATGACCGGATCGAGCCGCTCCGTGTTCGAGGGGTCGAGCCGCTCATGCTTACCAGTGTCTGCGGTGAGCGCTGGGGTGAACTGGTTCACAAAAGGGTACTCTCCATCTCCCCATCCGGTTTCCGTTTCGAGCTGCGGCATTTGAAGAAGAGAGGGGGGGGATCAGGCGTTGGGCGGGATTGCTCAACCTGCTGATCCTGCCGCTGTATCTGCTTGAGAAACTGGTCATCGATCTGGACAGCCAATGGTCGTGGTTTCCCCTGGCAATACTGCAGGGGGGGCAGATGTGCAGTCGCCATAACCCGCGCCTGATCTATTCTACCGGCGGTCCGGCCAGCGCCCACCTGGCGGCCGCCGTGATCGCCCGCCGGCACAATATCCCCTGGATCGCGGAAGTTCAGGACCCCCTGGTGCATGGCGACTGGCTGCGCAGCAAGCGGGCTTTCAGGATATTTTCCTGGTTGGAGCGCTTTGTCTGCACTCGGGCCGATGCCGTCATCTTTCTGACTGACGAGGCGCGGAAACGGGCGGACAAAAGAACCGGGCTCGGCAAACGGGGATGGGCCATTTATCCGGGTTCAGACCCCGCCGCCATGCCGGCGGTGACCTACAAGCGAGGCCAATTCTGCTCTTTTGCCCACTTCGGCTCCCTGGGAGGATCACGCAACCTCAAGGTGTTTCTCGAAGCACTTGGGCAAGTACTCGTGGAATGTCCCGCATTGGCCGAGGTGATTCGCCTCGATCTGTATGGTAGCTGCGATTATCTCTCCCGCAACCTGATCAATGACTTTCCGGAGCGCCGTGTTATCCGGGATATGGGACGTATTCCACGCCGCGAGTCGCTCGTGGCCATGAAGTGTTGCGACATCCTGCTTCTCATCCAAAACACGGAGGAGTTTTCAGCAGAAACGATCCCGTCCAAGACGTATGAGTATCTGCACGCTGGCAGGCCGATCCTGGGGCTTGTGCACGAAAACCCTGAATTGGGGCGGATGCTGGCGTCATTGGGACATACGGTGGTGGCTGCCGCTGACCCGGAAGCGGTAAAGAACGGGATCAAATGCCTCGTGGATGAATGGGCGAACAGATGCAGTGAAATTCCTCATAAACCGTCGCCGTTTACAACGGTGGCTGCGATTTGCGACCTGCTGGAAGTGGCAGACAACATTGGAGGTTGAGATGGGGCAGGCCAAATTATCAATATGTATTCCCACGTTTAATCGTGAACCGTTCCTACGCATAACGCTCGATAGTATCGCATGCCAGCTGACTGATGACCTTAAGGAAGCCATCCAGATTGTGGTCAGTGACAACGCTTCGCAGGATAATACGGAGGTTTTGGTCGAGAGCTATCGAGGTCTGTTCCCTCATCTTGTGTACTACCGTTGGCCCGAAAATATGGGCGCCGACAGGAACTATCTTAAAGTCGTCGAGCTCGCTTCAAGCGATTATTGCTGGCTTATGGGAAGCGACGATATTCTTTCCGACGGTTCGATCAGAAAAGTAATGGAGACCATAGGCGACGGCACAACTGATATACTTCTTTTCGACCGTCTCTTATCGGATATGAAGCCGTCCAGCATTCCCCGGCGGGAATTTTTTGTGGCGACAGAGGGAGACCTCCTCGCCGATAGTCGAAAAGATTTTGAAGGCTATTTGCACTACATCCGGAAGAGTCAATCCTTGGGGGCCTATTTTTCGTTCATTTCATCACTGGTTTTCCGGAAGAACCGCTGGGATGATATTCCTGACAAGGATCGATTTGTCGGTACTGCATACGCCCATGTTTATATTCTGATGAAAATAATAGCCCAGGGGGCCCTCTTCAGATATTGTCAGACACCGGTAGTGACGGCAAGGTTAGGAAACGACGGTTTCTTGAAGAGTGACAGCCTTGATGATTTCTATCAACGGGTAAGATTGGATATTGATGGCTATTGTCAAATTGTTAATAAGGCATTCGGTAGTGACTCGTATGTCAGCTACAAGCTTCTGAACAAGATTGAAGATATAATTCCAAAAGGGACGCTATATACTATTTATGCCAGGCAAAGAAGAGCGAAGCAGGACCTTCCGACAAAAATGGAATTATTGCTACTTAATAATGGTTTTTATAGAAAATATATTTCCATAAAGATTAAGGCTCTTGTGAAGAAGCTGAGTTTTAGATAGTCACATAAAATAATATGGTATATTTCTGAAAGTTGATTGTATGAGACTGTTTTTTGACGCCACAGTGCTGGAGATACCCTTCACCGGCATTGCCAAGACATCGCTGATGCTCTACCGGGAATGTCTTGCCCAGCGACCGGAGACGACCATAACAGGCCTGCACCGCAAGCCACTGGCGGGCATCACCCCGCAAGGGGTGATGACGGAGCGTTGCGGCAGGTTTTTCTCCTCCGGCCACTGGCGGTCATCCGTCCTTCCCCGGTTGATGACGCGCCGGGGGGCGACGGCGGTGCATTTCCCCTGGAACGGCGGCGTGCCGGAGGGCCTGCGCGGCTGCACCATCGCCACGACCATACACGACGTGCTCCCCCTGGAAATACCGGGCAGCTTCAAAACCGACCAGGACGAATTGCGCTATCGCCACGATAAACAGCAGGATATCGAGCGGTCCCATATTCTTTTCACCGATTCGGAATATTCGAAACGGCAGCTTATGGCCCAGTTTGCGTTGCGAAGCGAGCCGATTGTCAACTATTTTGGCCCAACCCTTGACTGTAGCGACGCTGCGCCGGGTGCTGAAACCACCGCCGAGCGACCGTACCTGCTCTACCTCGGCGGTTACGACCGCCGCAAGGGGATCGTTGAACTGCTCAGGGTCTTCCTGGAATTGTACCGTCACCAAAAGCTCGCCTGCCGGCTGCTCCTGGCCGGAAAGGCCCATTATTTTTCCGACGAACTGAAGTCGTTGATCGCGGAAGGGACACACACCGGGGCGGTTCAGGAACTGGGGTACGTCCCCGATCCCGAATTGCCCCGGCTGCTCCGCAATGCCCTGGCGCTGGTGTATCCCTCTCGTTTCGAAGGCTTTGGCCTGCCGCCGTTGGAGGCGATGTCCGCCGGTTGCCCGGTGGTCACCACGGCCTGTACCTCCATTCCGGAAGTCTGTGGAGCCGCCGCCTTATATATCGACCCATGTGACAGCAGGGGGTTCGGCGAGGCGCTGGTGGCGGTGCAGGATGATGAACCGCTCCGCCGCTCTCTGCGGCAGAAGGGGCTGCATCAGGCTGCGGGATTCTCCTGGCAGAATACCGCAGCGACGTTTCTCAGTGAAATCGAGAGATATGGGACACGGAAGGGGATGCCATGATCATCGCCTGCGAACCGGTCTGCCACGGTTTCGAACACGCTCTCGTCAATGCTGCGGTGCTGTCGGTTGTGGCCGAGGCCTTTCCCGGCCAGGAACTCCTGTTTCTGGCCGACGAGGGGCACATCGGCTATGTCGCCTCAGACCCCATCATCAGCACCAGGGGGGGAGTCGCCTTTGAACCGTTGGCCCTGCCGGCGCGAAAATCTTCGGGATCCGAGCGTTTCAAACACGAATTCTCAATGGTCGCAGCCCTTTTTGCCATGGCTGAACAACGGGGGGCGTCATTGGTGGTATTCACCTGCATCAGTGACGAAACGCTGCGCGCCATCAAACTGCTGGCCGCAAAGTTCCCAAAGCTCAAGTGCGTGGCGGTGCTGCACGGGGTCTTGGCGTCGGTACTGAAACGTCCCTCCCTGTTCCCCTGGAAAAACCGGAATACCTTTCGCACATGGTTTCTGAAGCAGAATTCACCACAGTTGACCTACATCCTGATGGGGGATTCCATTGAACGTGAACTGGTGGCGCGTTTCCCGGAGATGCGCCCCTATGTGGCGAGTATCGACCTGCCGTACCGGTTCGCCCCACCGTGCGAGCACGAGCCTTTCGGGGATCGGACCGTCACCTTCGGCTCCCTGGGGGTCATCCGCAAGGCAAAGGGCTCCGATGCCTTCCTGCGACTGGCCAATGAAGTCGCGGCATCCCGGCACTCCTGGCAGCCGCGGTTTGTCTGCGTGGGGCCGGTCGTTGACAAAAAACTGCGCAAGCTGCTCGGGCCGGCGGTAACGGTGCCGTCGCCGGATGCCCCCCTTTCGGCAGACGAATTTGCGCTCCACGCCCGGCAGCTTGACTATGCGGTATTTCTGCACGGTGCGGATGCCTACACCCTTACCGCAAGCGGGGCGCTTTTCGACGCATTTTCGTATCTCAAACCGCTTATTGCGCTCAGGAATCCCTTTTTTACCTCATATTTCGAAAAGATGGGTAATATCGGCTATCTGTGCGACAGTTATGAAGATGTCAGGCGGACTGTCATGGAGATCCTTGACAACCCGCCCCTCGATGAGTATATGCTCCAGCGGCAGGCCCTGCTGAAGGGGCGGGAACGGCTGCAGGTCGGCGCTCTTGCCGCCACCCTGCGCGCCAAGCTGGCATGAAGATGGAACTTGGCCCTATGAAAAAGAAGATCATATCCATATTCGGCACCCGCCCCGAGGCGATCAAGATGGCGCCGGTGGTCAAGGAACTGGGACGCCACCCCGACCGGTTTCAGAGCCTGGTCTGCGTCACCGCCCAGCACCGCCAGATGCTCGACCAGGTGCTGAACCTGTTCCACATCCGCCCCGACTACGACCTGGATATCATGCGGCCGGGGCAGGACCTGTTCGACATCACCTGCAACGTGCTGCAGGGTCTGAAGCCGATCCTGGCCGGCGAACGCCCAGACATGGTGCTGGTCCACGGGGATACCACCACGACCATGGCGGCGGCCCTGGCCGCCTATTATTGCCGCATCCCGGTCGGCCACGTGGAGGCCGGCCTGCGTACCCACAACAAATTCGCCCCCTTCCCTGAGGAAATCAATCGCCGGGTGAGCGGTGTCCTGGCCGATGTGCATTTCGCACCGACCGAGGCCTCCCGGCAGAATCTGTTGCGGGAAGGGGTGGCGGATGAGGCGATCCACGTCACCGGCAACACGGTCGTGGATGCCCTGCTCGCCGTTGCGGCGCGTATCGACACCGATCGTGAGCTCCAGGGGACTTTTGCCGAACGTTTTGACTTCCTCGACCCGGCCAAGCGCCTGATCCTGGTGACCGGCCATCGCCGGGAAAACTTTGGCGGCGGGTTCGAGAATATCTGCCGGGCGCTGGCGGATATCGCCACCACCTTCGATGATGTCCAGATCCTCTATCCGGTGCACCTGAACCCCCATGTCCAGGAGCCGGTCAGACGCCTGCTGGGCTCCGGGGCGCTGGGCAACGTCCACCTCATCGAACCGGTGGACTATCTCCCCTTCGTCTACCTCATGAACCGGTCCCATCTCATCATCACCGATTCCGGCGGCGTACAGGAGGAGGCCCCCTCCCTGGGCAAGCCGGTGCTGGTCATGCGGGACACCACCGAACGCCCCGAGGCGGTGGCCGCCGGGACGGTCGTGCTGGTCGGCACCGACCGGCAGCGGATCGTGGCGGAGGCGGCGCGTCTCCTTAACAATGACCATGATTACCGCATGATGAGCCGTGCCCATAACCCGTACGGCGATGGCGCGGCAGCAGCCCGGATCGCGGAGATACTCCACGCCATGGGCGGAACGCGGTGAACGTCCTGATCATAAAGACATCCTCCCTGGGGGATATCATTCACGCCCTGGCGGTCATCGATTATCTGCACCGGGTGTCGCCCGGCATCGAGATCGACTGGGTGGCCGAAGAACAGTTTCTGCCGGTGCTGGAGCATAACCCCGGCCTGAGGCGCATCTTCCCGGTCAGGACCAAGAAATGGCGCAAGGCCCCCTTTTCCGCCGAGACCCGCAGTGACCTGAAGGCCCTGCGGCGGGGACTGCGGGAGTGCTCCTACGACATGGTCTTCGACATCCAGGGCAATCTGAAGAGCGGGCTGATCGCCTGGCTCACCGGCGCGCGCGAACGGGTCGGCTTCACCAGGGATGTATTGCAGGAAAAGGCAAATGCTCTTTTCACCACCCGCCGCATCCCGTTCCGGGAGAACGACCGCAACGTCACCGACCGCTATCTGCGGGTGGTCAGTGCCCCCTTTGACCGCGATTATCAGGGTATGGAACCGACAGGCGCCATCTTCTCGGCCCCCGAGGACGAAGCGGCCGCGGAACGCTACCGCTCGGAGCTGCCGGACGGCCTGGTCGCCGTCTTTCAGGTCGGTACCACCTGGAGCACCAAGCTGTGGTATCCCGAGGGGTGGGTGGAACTGGCGCGCCGGATCGTGGCCCGGTATCCTGGGGCGACCATACTGATAAACTGGGGGAGCCCCGACGAGAAGGCCCTCGGGGAGCGGATCGCCGGCGAGGTCGGCCCGGCGGTGCGGCTCCTCCCCTGGCTGCGTATCAGGGAACTCATCCCGCTGCTCAAGAGGGTGGACCTGGTTATCGGCGGCGACACCGGGCCGGTATACCTGGCTGCCGCCGTCGGCACGCCCACGGTTTCCTATTACCGGGCCACCAGCGCCGCCACCTACGCCCCCCGGGGAGAGCGGCACCGCACCGTTCAGGCCGCCATGGAATGCGCCGCCTGCTACCGGACCTCCTGCGAGCGGGATGGGGAGTGCCGCCACAGCATCTCCGTGGACGCCCTCTTTGCCGCAGTAACAGATCTGATGGGACCGTACCCGAATGGAAGAAAGGATGTACCATGTTGACCACGTTGAACCTCACCGGGCTCGAAGACGCCTTTGACCGCTATCTGAGCTATTGGCACACTGATCCCGCCACCTATGATGCGCTGGATATCGCCATCAGCCCCATCGCCCTGGAACTGGCCTACCGCAACTACCTGCTGTGGCACGAGGAGGACAAGGCGCGTCGCACCGATGTGGACGACAGCGCCATTGCCGTCGTCAAGCGCGCCATCGACAAGCTCAACCAGCAGCGTAACGACCTGATCGAAAAACTGGACGAGGCGATCCTGGCGGAGGTGACGGCCGTCGCCCCCAAAGAGGCCGCGGACCGGATCAACTCCGAGACCCCCGGCAGCATCGTGGACCGTATCTCCATCATGTCGCTCAAGATCTACCACATGGACGAAGACAGCCGCCGTGCCGATATCGACGATGACCACCGGCAGCGCTCGCTCCACCGTCTCTCCGTGCTGAAGCTCCAGCGCTACGACCTGTACGTGGCCCTCGAACAGTTGCTGGCCGATTACGTGACAGGCCACAAGCGCATGAAGCTCTACAAGCAGTTCAAGATGTACAACGACCCGACCCTGAACCCGGAGTTGTACCGGACGCGCAGCCAGGGATGAAGATCGCTTTCGTCAGACTCACCTCGCTGGGGGATATCATCCTCGCCATGGCGGCGTTGCAGGTCGTGCGCCGCCGCCTGCCCGAATGCCACATCACCTGGGTTGCCGACAGCCGTTTTGCCGATATCCTGAACCACAACCCGGATATCCAGCAGATTATCCGGGTCGATCTGAAGGGGCTGAAAAGAAAAAAATCCCTGTCGGCTCTGGTTGCCGAATACCGTCGCCTCGCATCATGCGGCGGTTTCGATGCGGTCATCGACCTGCACGGCATGTTGAAGTCCGCCGGGGTGGCCGCTTCACTGGGGGGCGTCCGCCACGGTTTTGCCCGGCAGATGCTCAAGGAGCCGCTGGCCGGCCTGTTCTACCACCGCTCGGTTGCCGTGCCGCTGGAGTTGCCCGCCGCATGCCGCTATGCCTCCCTGGCCGCCCAAAGCCTCGGCCTGGACTTCGGGATGGAGGAGTTGTGCCCGCCAAAACCGTATCTGTTCTGGGGGGAGGGGGACGCCACGGCCACGGACGATTATTTCGCCACGGGCCGGCACAATATCCTGCTGGTGCCTGAAACCAGCGCAAGCTACAAAAACTATCCGCCGGAAAAGTTTGTCCGGGTCGCGAACCTGCTGCAGGGGAACATCATGATCTGCCACGGCAACCAGCAGGAGTTTCAGACCGCATCCCTGATTGCCGAACATGCGCCCCATGTCCGGGTTCTGCCCCGTTTGAACCTGAACCAGCTCAAGGCCGCGGTCGGGCGTTGCGATCTCGTCATCGGCGGGGATTCGGGGCCGACCCATATCGCCTGGGCCAGCGGGGTCCCCTCCATTACCCTGTTCGGGGCTACGCCGGTCTGCATCTGCCCCACCGACAGGAACAGGGTCATCAAGACCCCCACACGGGTCAACCTTCGCAAACATGACGCCACCGACCGCTCGGTCTGCGACATCTCCGAGGATGTCATCGTCGGGCAGGCGCGGGAGCTCCTGGCATGATGCGGAGCAAACGTTTCGGCAGAAGGGTGGTGCCTGCATGACACTCCATCGTTTTTCCCGCACCGAGCTCCTGCTCGGCCACCAGGGGCTCCAGACGCTTTCTCGGAAGCGGGTCATGATCTGCGGCATCGGCGGGGTAGGGAGCTATGCGGCCGAGGCCCTGGGGCGGGCCGGGGTCGGCGCCATCACCCTGGTGGACTTCGACGACATCTGCCTGACCAACGTCAACCGCCAGATCCACGCCCTCTCCAGCACGGTCGGCATGTCCAAGGTCGAGGTCATGGCCGGACGCCTTAGGGACATCAACCCGGCAGCCGAGGTCGTCCCGGTCAAGGCCTTCTTTTCCGCGGAGAATGCCGCGCAACTGCTGTCGCCGCGCCCGGACTACGTCCTGGACGCCATCGACCATTTCACCGCCAAGACCGCCCTGATCACCATCTGCCGCGCCGAAGGGATTCCGGTCATCTCCAGCATGGGGGCGGCCAACAAGCTCGATCCCACCAAGATCCAGGTGGCCGACATCTCCGCCACCCGCAACTGCCGCATGGCCCGCAGCATGCGCAAGATACTCCGTCAGGCCGGCATCCACGAAGGGGTGCAGGTCGTCTACTCCACCGAAGAACACCGCGAGCTCAATCCCCAGGCCGCCCACTGCGGCACGGAATGCATCTGCCCCAACCGGGGCGATCAGGTTTTCCGCTGCGAAAACCGCCGGGTGATCCTGGGCAGCATCTCCTTCATCCCCTCCATCTTCGGCCTGACCATGGCCGGCACCGTCGTCAACGAACTGCTGAAACTGGACCGCTGACTCCGCCCCCGCGCCTTTTCTTTTTTGCAGTTGACCGTTTCAATTTCCCCGCTATACTGTATACAAAAATATGGCCACGGGGGGGACTATGGGGAGAGAGTTTTCGCTACAGGATGCTTTGAAGCTGGCGATCAAGGCTGAAAAGGATAGCATGGATTTCTACCGCAAGGCCGCCTCGGTGGCAAAGAACGAGCGGGCCAGGAAGGTGTTCGACCTGTTGGCCAACGAGGAGGTCGGCCATCTCAAGGCCTTCTTCGACCACTACAAGGGAGGGGAATTCGGCGACCTGACCAGCTACATCAATTCGCCGGTGGACACGAAGAACCCCACCTACATGAAGCTGGAGAAGGCCATCAACGAAGAGATGGTCGAGCAGAAGGCCCTGGAATTGGCCCTGGCCGAGGAGAAGGAGTGCATCGGCCAGTATTCCCAGTTCGCCAGGGACGTGGTGGACCCCGGGGTCAGGAGCGTCTTCGAGCGGGTGGTCAAGGAAACCCAGGGACACTACGACCTGATCGAGTCCGAGTACGCCCACATCATGGCCATGGTGCATGAGAGCGACCAGGACATCTACGTCAGGGAGTAGGCGTACCCGCTTCATCATGCCATACATCAGGGGTCTGACGGCCGTGGATGGCGTCAGGCCCTTTCATCTTCCCCATGGAAAGGAACAGCAATGAACATCAACCAGGCGCTTGTGCTTACGATTGCGGTCGTTGCCGCCGCGCCCCTGTGGGCCGCCCAGGACGGCCCCGCGACAGGGAAAAATCTGGGCAATGTGGTCGGCGGCGACTTCAAGAAGGCCCATGCCGTCATTGAAAAGAAATGCACGGTCTGCCACAGCGACAAACGGATCGACGCCGCACTGTCATCAGGCAAGGACATGGCAAAGATCCAGCAGGAGATGGAGAGGCGGGGAGCCAAACTGAACGCCGGCGAGCGCGAGGTCCTGGGCATCTACTGGAAACAACAGAACCCCTTGAAGAAATAGGGGAGCTTCGGCAGGCATTCTGTCGGTGACGGGCATGAAAAAAGCGGCAGGGGATCGTTTCCCCTGCCGCTTCCGTTTTCCTGCTCGACAATCTGGCCGACTACCCGAGGAACTTGGCCAGGAGCGGCACGATCAGCAGCGAGACGATGTTGATGATCTTGATCATCGGGTTGACGGCCGGGCCGGCGGTGTCCTTGTAGGGGTCGCCGACGGTGTCGCCGGTGACGGCGGCCTTGTGGGCGTCGCCCCCCTTGCCGCCGTGGTGGCCGTCTTCGATGTATTTCTTGGCATTATCCCAGGCGCCGCCGCCGGTGGTCATGGAGATGGCCACGAAGATGCCGGTGACGATGGTGCCGACGATCACGCCGCCCAGGGCCTTGGGACCGAGGGTGAAGCCGACGATGACCGGGGCAAGGATCGGGATCAGGCCGGGGATGACCATTTCCTTCAGGGCGGTCTTGGTGACGATATCGACGCAGGAGGCGTAGTCCGGCTTGCCGGTGCCTTCCATGATCCCCTTGATCTCGCGGAACTGGCGGCGGACCTCAACAACAACGGCGCCGCCGGCCTTGCCGACCGCTTCCATGCACTGGGCGGCGAAGTAGTAGGGGAGCATGCCGCCGATGAAGAGGCCGACGATGATGTAGGGGTCGGACAGGTCGAAGGTGATGGCCTTGCCGGCAAACTTCAGCTCGTCCACATAGGAGGTGAAGAGGATAACGGCGGCCAGACCGGCGGAACCGATGGCATAGCCCTTGGTGACGGCCTTGGTGGTGTTGCCCACCGCGTCCAGGGGGTCGGTCACGGCGCGGACCGAGTCGTCCAGTTCGGACATCTCGGCGATGCCGCCGGCGTTGTCGGTGATCGGCCCGTAAGCATCCATGGCCACGACGATGCCGGTCAGGGAGAGCATGGACACGGCCGCAATGGCGATGCCGTAGACCCCGGCGCACTGGAAGGAGACGATGATGCCGGCGGCGATGACGATCACCGGAGCGGCGGTGGCCTTCATGGAGATGCCGAGGCCGGCGATGACGTTGGTGCCGTGGCCGGTGGTGGAGGCCTGGGCGATGTGGCGGACCGGGCCGTATTCGGTGGAAGTGTAGTATTCGGTGATCCAGAAGATGCCGCCGGTCACGACGAGGCCGACGATGGCGGAGATGAAAATGTTGATGGTGCTGAAGGTCACCCCGGCGTCATTGGTGAGTCCCTGGGGGAACATCTGGGCCGTGACGAAGTAGAAGGCGATGCAGGCCAGGACCCCGGAGACGATCAGCCCTTTGTAGAGGGCCGGCATGATCTTCTGGCTGGCGCCCAGCTTGACGAAGAAGGTGCCGACAACCGAGGCGATGATGGAGATGCCGCCCAGGATCAGCGGGTAGCTGACCGCGCCCTGGTTGCTGTTGAAGGCGATGGCGCCCAGCAGCATGGCGGCGATCAGGGTCACGGCGTAGGTTTCGAACAGGTCGGCGGCCATGCCGGCGCAGTCACCCACGTTGTCGCCCACGTTGTCGGCGATGACGGCCGGGTTGCGGGGGTCGTCCTCGGGGATGCCGGCCTCGACCTTGCCCACCAGGTCGGCGCCCACGTCGGCGCCCTTGGTGAAGATGCCGCCGCCGAGACGGGCGAAGATGGAGATCAGGGAGCCGCCGAAGCCGAGGCCGACCAGTTGGCTGACAACTTCCTTCACCGGTGCGCCCGGCATCAGTTTCTGCAGAGCCAGGTAGTAACCGGCCACGCCCAAAAGGCCGAGGCCGACCACCAGCATGCCGGTGATGGCGCCGCCCTTGAAGGCCACGTTGAGGGCCTTGACGATGCCGCTTTTGGCGGCCTCGGTAGTGCGCACGTTGGCGCGGACCGAAACGAACATGCCGATGAAACCGGTGAGACCGGAGAAGAGGGCGCCGATGGCGAAGCCGATGGCGGTCTTGACTCCCAGAGTGGCGAACAATGCGACGAACATGATCACGCCCACCACGGCGATGATCGTGTACTGGCGTTTCATGTAGGCGCCGGCGCCCTCCTGGATCGCGGCAGCGATCTGGCGCATCCGGTCATTACCCTGCGGCAGCCCCAGGATCCACTGTGCCGAAATCAGGCCGTAGGCGACAGCCGCCGCGGCGCAGACCAGGGCGAAGTACACTGCATACTGTTCCATTCTCTCAATTCCTCCTGTTGATATAAATAGCCGATAATCAGGCGATTCTTTTTCACATGCAGAAACGAAAAATTGTTAATGGAATAGCGGTTGATTGTCAAGCGTTATTTCCCGCGTCCTGCCGCAGGTTTCCGCTCTTGAGGCCCGGCCCCGCTCCCACTTGTCATAGCGTGGGCGGCATGATATATAAGAAATCCGTAGCGTGGGGACACCATAACAACCATCAAAGGAGCATTCCCTGATGAAATACGCATATTTTCTCCTCTTGGCCGCCGTGACCGGCTTGAGCGGTTGCGCCACCCAGAGTTCGCTCGACGTGGTCCGCAGCGATGTGGATGCCGTCAAAACCAGGCTGTTTTCCGTGGAGAAGGATCTGGGGGGGGTGAGGGACGAATCCAAGCAGGGGATCGGCTCCATCGAGAAGGAGTACAAATCCGACGTGACGGCGGTGCGCAAGCTCTCCGCCGATATCCAGGCCTCCATGGACAGCCTCAAGGCCGAGATCCAGGCACTGAACGGCAAGGCGGACGACCTGGCCATCGCCACCAAAAAACCGACGGACGACCTGGCACGCTACCGGGAGGACGCGGACAAACGCATGCTCACCCTGGAAGATCGCGTCATGAAGCTGCAAGCGGCCATGGACGAACTGGGCAAGAAGCTGGGCGACCTCGCCTCCCAGCCGAAGAAGGAGGAGGTCGTCACCCCCGAATCGGCCTACACGAAGGGACTGGAACTCTTCAAGGCTGGGGATATGCCCGGCGCACGGGATGTTTTTACCAAGTTCCTGGACAAGTATCCCCAGCACGACCTGGCCGCCAACGCCCAGTACTGGATCGGCGAGACCTTCTACAGCGAAAAGGGGTACGAACCGGCCATCCTGGCGTATCAGGAGGTGATCAAACAGTATCCGACCAAGGACAAGGTCCCGGCCGCCATGCTCAAGCAGGCCATGTCCTTCAGGGCCATCAAGGACACCAAGAGCGCCCGGTACGTGCTGAAGAAGCTGGTGGAGGGATACCCCAAGAGCGACGAGGCGAAGAAGGCCAAGGAGCTGTTGAAGGAGATCAAGTAGAGAAAAGGACTGGGAAACAGGGAAAAACAGAAAGGGCGGCCCGTGGTGGGGGTCGCCCTTTCTTCGTTGGATGGTGGGGGTGTGCTACAGGACCCCTTTGGTGGACATGACCCCCTGTACCCGGGGGTCGAGCTGGGTCGCCGTGTCCATGGCCCGGGCCACCGCCTTGAAACAGGCCTCCAGGATATGGTGCACGTTGTCGCCGTACATCACGTTGATGTGCAGGTTCAGGCCGCAGTGGTTGGCAAAGGCCTGGAAAAATTCCCGGGCCAGTTCCACGTCGAATTCGCCGATCTTCACCTTGGGGAGCCGCACGTTGTACACCAGATAGGGACGGCCGGAGATGTCCACCGCCACCGCCGCCAGGGTTTCGTCCATGGGGACCGTGGCCTGGCCGTAGCGCCGGATGCCCTTCTTGTCCCCCAGGGCCTGTTTGAACGCCTCGCCCAGCACGATGCCGATATCCTCCACCGTGTGGTGGTAGTCGATGTCGATATCGCCGCAGGCCTCGATCTTGAGGTCGAAGAGGCCGTGCCGGGCAAACAGGTTCAGCATGTGATCGAAAAACGGGACCGAGGTGCAGATCGTGCCCTGGCCGCTGCCATCCACATCCAGTGACAGCTTGATCTTCGTTTCCTGGGTGATCCGTTCTATCGCAGCGCATCGTGACATATGACCTCCCAAGAAGTTGTTGAAAAACAGCCATCAGGCCTTCATCCTCGAAAGCCCTTTCGTGTGGCGTAGCAAAGCTCACGCCTCTTCAGGGCCTTCTCCGGGTGCGACGATCCGACTATTTTTGAACAACCTCAGTTTTTAATAGTCTTCTAAAGGCGGATTGACCGCGTTCATCCTGTTTATCCCTATTTTGGCTGCCTATCCGATCTCCTTCAGGGCCGCCAGGGTCAGCTCCATCTCCTCGCGGGTTCCGATGGAGATGCGCAGACCGTGGGCCAACAGCGGGTCGGACAACAGGCGCACCAGGATCTTGCGGCTGTACAGGGCCTCGTAGACCCGCTTGCCGTTCCGGTCGGGCGGGGTGGCGAAGACGAAATTGCCCTGGGACGGGATCACGCCGTAGCCGATGCCGGTCAGCCCTTGGGTGAACCACTCCCGGGTCTCGCGGATGCGGGCGCAGCAGCTCCGGAAATAGGGCTGGTCCTGCAGCGCCGCCACGCAGGCTGCCTGGGCCAGGCGGTCCAGGTTGTAGTGGTCGCGGATCTTGTCCAGGGCGGCAATGATCTCGGGGCGGGCGATGGCCAGACCAAGGCGCATACCGGCCAGGGCGTAGCTCTTGGAAAAGGTGCGGGTCACCACCACGTTGTCGTATTTCTTTACCAGTTCCAGGGCGTTGCCGTCGGCAAAGTCGGCATAGGCCTCGTCGATCACCAAAAGGCCGCTGCACCGCCGGGCCAGTTCCTCCACGTACTCCCGGGGAAACGCGAAGCCGAGCGGCGCATTGGGGGAGGTGAGGAAGAACAGTTTGCCCTCGTAGCGCTCGGGGAAGTCGGCGATGCGGAAGTCGTCGGTCAGGCCGAAGGTGCGCACCCTGGCTCCCTGGATCTCCCCCAGGGTGGCGTAATAGGAGTAGGAGGGGTGGACGAAGGCGATCTCCTCTCCCTCGCCGGCGCAGGCGCGGATCAGGTTGTTGAGCACCTCGTCGGAGCCGTTGGCCATGATGATCCAGGAGGGATCGAAGCCGTACAGTTCTCCGGCCGCCTCGCGCAGCCTGGAGCTGGAGGCGCTGGGGTAGGTGCGCAGCAGGGCGCCGTCCACGCCCACCTCCTCGTAGATGGCCTCCACGACTCGGGGCGACGGCGGATAGGGGTTTTCGTTGGTGTTCAGCTTGATCCACGAGGCCACGTCGTCCGGCTGGAAGCCGGGGACGTACCCCTTCATGTCGCGTATGTTGGGTCGGAGTAGATTCATAATATCTGAGAAATATCACGCTTGCGGCTTCCGTTCAAGCCTGAAACGTGGAGGAGGGGATGAAACCTTGCTCACGCAACGACGCAACGAGATTCAAAAGAACGCTGCTCCCCATGGCTTCTTGATGTGATGCACATTGTTTGCACAATTGATGCGTTGACAATATGAACCGATTAGTTACGATTAATTATGGTTGCTTACAACGAAAATCCCGCCCCTGAATTGTGCCGGACATGGCGAGACCCCAGAAGCATTGTCTTCCACTGCATCGCGGAACAGGGCCAAGGGGAAAACTGTATTTTTGCGGCGGGGTCCAACGGGAACCGTTACTGCGTCCATATCAACCGCGCAGAGTTCCTGACGTCGCAACCTGGCAGATTGATGTAATCCTCCCGAAAACTTTTTCCCTACGCCATCACTTCTCCCCCAGCTTTCGTTCGAGTCGCTCGATGACCTGGGCTACCGTGCCTTCCCGGTCGTCCCCGCGCACGGTAAAGTAGAAATACTGGCCCGTGTGGTTGGACCAGTCCAGATCTTCCACCGGCAACGGTTCCAGCAGGGATGCGATCTGTTCATAGGATATGAACGGGTCGCCGTCGGGCCACGTGCGGTCGAGCCGTGCCTGTTGGGCATCCGTCAGGGGGATCCGGTAGGTTATGGAATAGATCTCCGCTTTCATGATGTCGCGCCTCCCCCCCTATTCGATTGATTTCGCCAGAGCCTCACAACCATGACGAGGCGCGTTTCCTTCATCGTTCAAGCTCTTCCTGGATTGCCGCAACCCGTTCCCGGACGAGTTGCAAAAAAGCGTCGCGGGGTGGGGAATCCGACCGGGCACGCCAGCACATGACGAGGGGCATGGGATCGAGAGCGGGTGAAATCGGCACATACGCCACCTGCCTGCTGCGCAGATTCCTGGCCCCTTCGGGAACGATGCCGACCCCCAATCCGGCGGCCACCATCGTCAGGACCGTTGCCATCAGGTCGGGGCTGTGAGCGACCGACGGTGAAAAACCTGCCGTTCGACAGGCGGAAATGATGTGGTCGTACATGCCGACCGCCACCATTCGATCCAGAAGCACGAACGGCTCCTGGGCAAGCTCGGAAAGTTCCACTCGCTGGCGGGATGCCAGCGGATGGGTTTCGGCCATCACCGCAAGCAGGTTCTCCCGAAACAGCACCTGGGCTGCCAGGTCGGGATGACCCGGCGGCAGCGGACGGGTGAAGCCGACATCGATCTCCTCCCGGGCAAAGGCGGCCAACTGCCGGTCCGGCGTCAACTCATGCATCCGTATCGTGACGTCTGGATACAGCGCCCGATAACAACGAATCAGTTCCGGGAGAATGTGCATGGTCGGCGCCGCAAAAAAGCCGATGGACAGTTCGCCCACCTCGCCCCGTGACGTGCGCCTCGCCTTGTCTTTTGCCGCTTCCACCGACGCCAGAATCGATCGTGCGTCCTCCAGAAAGACCTTCCCGGCTGCCGTCAACTGGACGGTACGGGTATTGCGGAACAACAGCGGCGTGCCCATGTCCCGTTCCAGATCCGAGATCTGCGTGCTCAGTGCCGGTTGGGCCACCAGAAGTTTCTCGGCCGCCTTGGAGAAGTTCAACTCCGACGCCACGGCCACGAAATAACGGAGATGTCGTAGTTCCATGATCTATTTATAGCAAAAATATATAATTGTTACAATAATTATATATTTCACAAATATATAAGGCTTCTTTAGGATGTGAGGTAGGGACGGCGAGCACCTCGCGTGCTCGGACGTTCGAACGAACAACCCCACAAACGAAGGAGATTATCGTATGACTTCCCTTGAGACAGTACAAACCATTGATGGCGCCGCAACAGCCGGCAAGCTGCCTGCGGCTCTGGTGCTCTTTCTGGCGGCGGGTGCCGGCTTTTCCGTCGCTTCGCTCTATTACAGCCAACCGATGCTTGGCGTGCTGGGGGCGGACATCGGCGCTTCGGACCGCGCGGTGGGCTGGGTGCCGACCTTGACCCAATTGGGGTATGCCGTGGGCATCCTGCTCCTCGCCCCCCTGGGTGACCGATACGACCGGCGGCGCATTATCCTTGCCAAGGCGGCGGCGCTGGTCCTGGCGCTGTTCGTTGCCGCCGCCGCGCCGTCCATCGGGCTCCTGCTGGCGGCCAGTCTGGTGATCGGCCTCGCCGCCACGCTGGCTCAGGACATCGTGCCCTCCGCCGCCCACCTGGCACCGGCAGCGCAACGGGGCAAGGTGGTGGGCACGGTGATGACCGGGCTGCTGCTGGGCATCGTGCTGTCCCGCGTGGTGAGCGGCTACATGGCGGAACACTTCGGCTGGCGCGCCGTCTTTTACGGCGCGGCCGCCAGCATCGTCCTGGTCGGATTCGAGTCCTGGCGCAGCCTGCCGAGCTTCCGGCCGGCCATGCACGACTCCTACGGCGAGTTGCTGAAGTCGCTCGGCCACCTGTGGCGGCGTCACGGCGCCTTGCGCCGAGCGGCCCTGGCCCAAGGGCTGCTGTCGGTCGGTTTCAGCGCCTTCTGGTCCACTCTGGCTGTGATGCTGCATGCCGCACCGTTCCATCTGGGCAGTGCCGCAGCCGGCAGCTTTGGCCTGGCCGGGGCAGCGGGCGCCATGGCCGCGCCCCTGGCGGGGCACCTGGCCGACCGGCGCGGGCCGGAGCAGGTCACGCGCCTGGGAGCGGGTCTCGTTGCCCTGTCGTTCGCGGCCATGTTCTTTTCGCCGCTGCTTTCGCCCCCTGCCCGGTTGTGGCTCTTCGCAGCCAGTGCCGTCGGCTTCGACCTGGGCGTGCAGGCCACATTGATCGCCCATCAGACCATTATTTACGGCATCGACCCCGGCGCACGCAGCCGGCTCAATGCGATCATGTTCGTGGGCATGTTCACCGGCATGGCCACCGGTTCGGCATTGGGCAGCCTGTTGCAGGCGCAATGGGGCTGGATGGCGGTAACGGCCCTGGCTACGGCGACGGCAATCGGGGCGCTGGCGACGCGCCTGGGGCCTGCGGCTGCCAGCCGCTAGATATCTGGCAGGAGGAGGCCTGCAAGGCGGAACGGGGCGCGTCTGCATCCTGCATATGCGGGGAATGCGGACGCGCCCCCTCCGGCCATTCCAACGGCCCCGGAATTTCGGGGCTGATGCCGAACCGTCAGGACATGGTATAATGATACAGGTCATCCCAGGTCAAAGGAGCGAGCCATGTCATTGACGAAAAGCTGGTACACGATCGATGAGGCGGCTGACAAGTACGGGGTTTCCCACAAACAACTGCAAAAATGGGTTGAGAGCGGGGTGCTGCGCACTGAGGGGGGCAAGGGCACGGTGATCCTGCTGAATGGCGATGACATCGAGATGGAATTGAATCTTATGCCATCGGTGTAATGCCATGAAACTGCTCATAACGAAGATATGGAACTGGTGGGACGTGTGGCTGCTGAAGTGGTGCGCGTTCCTGTTCGGCATTGCGGCGGGGGCGTATTTCCATGCGGCTGTCCTGCCGTATGTGGGGGTGATTCTTGTGGTTGCGGCCCTGCTGGCCATCAGGCCGGTTCTTGCCTATTGGAAAAAGTAGCTATCCTGCCATACGACATGCTTTGGCGCGATTCCTGGGAAACAGTGACCAGGCCGGCACGCCAAGGCATGCCGATAACTTGGAAACTGCCGATCTGATCCCCATGACATTTCTCCTGTCAACGACGGCCGCCGTCATCGCCGCCGCGGTCGCCGCCCCCACCGCGCTGCTCATCATGGAACAATCCGCCGCCCCTGCCGCCGCTTATGCTCCCGTTGCCCCCGCGCCCGCCCCCGCCGCCACCTTCATACGGCCAGCCGAGACAGCCGGACAGCATCGAGATCGTTGCCAGCATAAGTGCCGTTTTTACCCAAGTATATGTGTTCATCGGTCGATCCTCATTTCCTTCGAGTGGATGGTTTGCGTTTGCTCATTCAGGTAATTATAGCGAGGAATTGGGGCAGGAAGTGAGGAAATACGGGGCAAATAAGGAAATCGGGCTGCGTTCTTTAAATCAAATTGTTGGTGCAATCCTTCAGCCCCCCGGGTATCAAACAAAAAGGCACCCGGATCGCCTCCGGGTGCCTCTGATGGTTCGTTTTGCCGCAGCCTTAAACTTCCGGCCGCTGCCTTGTCTCTCCGCTTATGCCAGCCTGAACTGGTTGACCAGGGAACGGAGGTCGTCCGACAGCCGGGCCAGCTGCCCGGCGGCGTCGGCCGACTCCTGGGAACTCTGGGCCGTCTGTTGAACCACTTCGGAGATCTGGTGGATGTTGCTGGTGATCTCCGAGGTGGTGGCCGACTGCTCTTCCGCCGCCGTGGCGATCTGGCTCACCTGCATGGTGACCGAGTTGATCTGGTCCAGGATCTCCTGGATGGACTGGCCCGATTTGGCCGCCTCTTCTGTACCCTGCCGGACTTCCCGGACCCCCTCCTGCATCACGGCCACCGCCCCCTTGGTCTCCGTCTGGATCGCCTTGATCATGGTGCCGATCTCCTTGGTCGCCGTGGTGGTGCGTTCGGCCAGGGCCCGCACCTCATCGGCGACAACCGCGAAACCGCGCCCCTGCTCCCCGGCCCGGGCTGCCTCGATGGCCGCATTCAGGGCCAGCAGGTTGGTCTGGTCGGCGATGTCCTCGATGGTCCCCACGATGGCGCCGATCTGGTCCGACCGGGCGCCGAGCCCTTCCACGCTCTGGGCCGTCGCGGTGACCCGCTCGGCGATGCGGGTCATGACGTTCACCGTCTGCGCCACCACCGCGGCACCGGTCTGGGCGGCGTCGGTCGCCTGGTGGGACCCGTCGGCCGCGGCGTGGCAGTTCTGGGCGATGTCGCCGGATGTGGCCGACAATTCCTCGCTGGCGGTCGCCACGGTCTGGGCCTGGCCCGCAACCTCCTCCGCCCCGGTGGCGATCTGTTCCGCTGTGGACTGGAGCTGGTTCGACGCGGTCGCCACCTGGACCGAGGTGTCGTTGACCTTCTGGAGGGTGTCGCGCAGGCTCTCGGCCATGGTGGCGAAGGAGGCGGCCAGCACGCCGATCTCGTCCCGGGATTCCTGCTGGATCTTCACCGTCAGGTCGCCGGCGGCGATCTTTTCCGCCTGTTTCGCCAGGGTCTGGACCGGCCCGGTTATGGAGCGGGTGATCAAGCTGCCGAAGACGGCGGCGATCACCAGCATGATCACCGCGCAGACGATGGACAGGATCAGGGATGAATTCGTGATGGCGATGGCGGCCTCGGTGTTCTTATTGCCATGGGTGATTTTTGCGGCTGTGGACGCTTGAAGCCGTTCAGAACACTCCTTGACTAACTGGGCGGAACTGGGGGCGCGGAGAAGGGCCTCTGCCTCGTCAGCCTTGCCGGCTGCCCGCAGGGTGGCCATCCGGCCGTAAATGGCGTCCACCTTGGTAATCAGGTCTCTCATCGCTTCAGCCGGGGCTTTGGACTTCTCGGAGCTGGCGGCAATGGCCGTCAGTGATTCGTTGGCTATCCTGAAGCTCTCTTTCCCTTCGGCGTTGGCCTTTGCCAAGGCTTCGGGCGTCTGCGCCAGTTCGATGTCACGGGCAGCCACCCGCATCTTCTCGAAGGCATCGACAAGATTCACCATGTCCTTCATGGGTTTGATGTCCTGTGTGGCCAACTCCTGTTGCATTCTCTTGATTTCAGCCAGCCGTAGCGAGCTTATGCCATTCACAATGGCCGCAATAATGGCCAGAAACATAAAGCCGGTAAACAATTTCGTTCCTATCCGCAAATCAGACCAAGATTTCATCGAACGCATCATCCTTTCGCTTTCAGAATTTGGGCAACATGAACTGCCGGGGAACGGTAACGGATCGACCGTGTCAACATGTTGCAATTATTTAAAAAAATTAATTTATTCCCCGATAATACAATAGTCAAGCGTATTTTTTGTATACATATAATATTGAAAAGGCGCAATCGCAAATATAATGCATACGAAAGAAATGCCGCCCAAAGTCATCCCCCGAGCCACCGTCATCAAATAAAAAAGCACCCGGATCGCCTCCGGGTGCCTCTTGATGGTACAGTATTTTGCCATATCCGCCGGTGCGGTCCGTCTACTCCAGCCCCAACCGCTTGCCGACCGACTTGGCGTGGGCTTCCAGCCCCTCCAGCCCGGCAATGCGCACGATGTCGCTCCCCAACCGCTTCAACCCTCCCTCGGAGAAATAGACGATGGAGGATTTCTTCACGAAATCGTCCACGGACAGGGGGGAGAAAAAGCGGGCCGTGCCGCCGGTGGGGAGGGTGTGGTTCGGCCCGGCCAGGTAGTCGCCTGCCGCTTCGGGGGTCCAGTGCCCCATGAAGATGGCCCCGGCATTGGTGATGCGGGAGAGGATGGCGAAAGGATCGGCGACGGCCAGTTCCAGGTGTTCCGGGGCGATACGGTTGGAGAAGGCGATGGCCTCGTCCAGGTCGGCGGCCACGATGACGGCGCCGTAGTTGTCCCACGAGGCGCGGGCGATGGTCTCCCGGGAGAGTTGGGCCAGTTGCCGCTCCACCTCGGCCGCCACCCGCTCGCCAAAGGCGCGGTCGGTGGTGATGAGGATGGACGAGGCGAGTTCGTCATGCTCGGCCTGGGAGAGGAGGTCTGCCGCGATGTGGGCGGCGTTGCCGCTGCCGTCGTTGATGACCAGGATCTCGCTCGGCCCGGCGATCATGTCGATCCCCACAGCGCCGAAGACCAGTTTCTTGGCCGTGGCCACGTAGATGTTGCCCGGTCCGGTGACCTTGTCCACCCTGGGGATGGTTGCGGTGCCGTAGGCCAGGGCCGCCACCGCCTGTGCCCCGCCCATGCGGAAGATGCGGTCCACCCCGGCCAGTTTGGCCGCCACCAGCACGTGGGGGTTGATCTGGCCGCCCGGCGTGGGGGCGACCATGACGATCTCGCCGACGCCCGCTACCCGGGCCGGTACGGCGTTCATGATCACGCTGCTGGGGTAGCTTGCCTTGCCGCCCGGGACGTAGATGCCGACCCGCGCCAAGGGAGTGACCTTCTGTCCCAGCATGATGTCCGGCTCCTCGGTGGAGATCCAGGTCTGCTGTTTCTGCTTCTCGTGGAACCGGGCCACCCGCTCCACGGCCAGCTTGAGTGCCGCCGTGTCCGCCTCGGCTACCTGGGCGAAGGCCGCCTCGATCTCGGCGGGGGTGACCTCCAGTTCGGCCACGGAGGCTGCCTCCAGGCGATCGAAGCGCCGGGTCAGCTCCAGCACGGCTGCGTCGCCCCGCTTGCGCACGTCGGCGATGATGCCGAGCACGGTCTGTTCCACCTCACGGCCGGTTTCTTCGCCCCGGGCGAGGATGGCGCCGAACTTCTCGGAAAAGTCGTTGTCGCGTATGTCGAGAAATAGCATGGGAACTCTCTTTATGCGGGCTGAAGCTCTTTTTCCAGCCCCTGGATGATTTCGGTGATCTGCCGGTATTTGGTCTTGAGGCTGGCGCGGTTGACGATCAGCCGGGTGGTGATCTCGGCGATGGTCTCCACCTCCACCAGGCCGTTCTGGCGCAGGGTTTCGCCGGTGGACACCAGGTCCACGATCCGTTCGGAGAGCCCCACCAGGGGAGCCAGTTCGATGGAACCGTACAGCTTGATGATCTCCACCTGAATCCCCTTGGAGGCGAAATAGGTTTCGGCCACGTGGGGGTACTTGGTGGCGATGCGGATATGGGACCAGCCCGAGGGGTCGTCGGTGCGGGCCAGGTTGGCCGGCTCGGCCACCATCATGCGGCAGTAGCCGAACTTCAGGTCCAGCGGCTCGTACAGGTCCTTGCCCTGCTCCATGAGCGTGTCCTTGCCCACGATGCCCAGGTCGGCGCTGCCGTACTCCACATAGGTGGGGACGTCGGTAGCGCGCACGATCATGTAGCGCATGCGCTGTTCGGCATTCTCGAAGATCAGCTTGCGGGAGTCGGAGAGCAGTTCCCGGCAGTCGATGCCGATCTTGCCGAACAGTTTCACCGATTCTTCCAGGATGCGCCCTTTGGGGATTGCAATTGTTATCCAGTCGTTCACCTAGTTTTATTCCTTTCGGATGTCGATTTTTCGCAAGGTCAAGGCGGAGGAGGAAGCCCGCGGGGGCGTAGCAGCGCTACGCCGCACCAGGAGATTCCGAACGACAACGCAGAGATTGCGGAAAAGCGGCATTCGTCACTCCTGTACCCTTTTGATGTCCGCTCCCAGCCCTGCCAGCTTCTTCTCGATCGACTCATACCCCCGGTCCAGATGATAGATGCGGGAGATCTCGGTGATGTTGTCCGCGGCCAGGCCGGCCAGGATCAGGGACGCCGAGGCCCGCAGGTCGGTGGCCATGACCGGCGCGCCGGAGAGTTTCCTGACCCCCTTCACCGTGGCGCTGTTCCCCTCGATGGTGATGTCCGCTCCGAAGCGCTGGAGCTCGGAAACGTGCATGAAACGGTTCTCGAAGATGTTCTCGCTGATGACGCTTGCCCCGTCGGCCACGCACATGAGCGCCATGAACTGGGCCTGCATGTCCGTGGGAAAGCCGGGGTAGGGGCGGGTCTTGATGTTGATGCTGCGGATTTTCCGGGGAGCCTTGACCCGCACCACGTTGTCGTGGCTCGTGATCTCCACCCCGGCATCCTGAAGCTTGAAGACCAGCGCGTCCAGGTGTTCCAGCTTCATGCCGTGGATCTTCACGTCCCCCCGGTGATGGCGGCGGCGATCATGAAGGTGCCTGCCTCGATGCGGTCCGGCATGACGGAGTAGGAAACCGGGGCGAGTTCGGTGACCCCCTGGATATGGATGGTATCGGTGCCGGCCCCCTCTATCCTGGCTCCCATGAGGTTGAGCATCTGGGCCAGATCGACGATCTCCGGCTCGCGGGCGGCGTTTTCCAGGACGGTTTCCCCCTTGGCCAGGGCAGCGGCCATCATCAGGTGCTCGGTCCCCCCCACGGTGGAGATGTCGAAGTTGACCCGCGCCCCCTTCAGGTGACGGGCCCTGGCCTCCACATAGCCGTGTTCCAGGCTGATCTCGGCCCCCAGTGCCTGGAGTCCCTTGAGGTGCAGGTTGATGGGACGGGCACCGATGGCGCAGCCGCCGGGCAGGGAGACCCGGGCCTTGCCGAAGCGGGCCAGAAGCGGCCCCAGCACCAGCACCGAGGCGCGCATGGTCTTGACCAGTTCGTAGGTCGCCTCGTGGTTGCGGATGCCGGCCGAGTCGATCCTGACGACGTTGCCGTTGCCTTCGATGGTGGCGCCCAGGGATTCCAGCACCTTGATGGTGGTGTTGATGTCGCGCAGGAAGGGTACGTTGCTGATCTCGTTCATCCCGGAGTTCAGGATGGTGGCCACGAAGATCGGCAGGGAGGCGTTCTTGGAGCCGCTGACCCGCACTTCGCCCGCTAGTTTTTTCCCACCCTTGATGACAAGCTTGTCCACCCTTTTTCTCCTCGTTTGTTGATAGTTATTCGATGCATATTACTCGATGGGGTGCACCTTGTCCAAGAAAAAGTTGGCCGGAAGCCGGGCGGTGCCGGGACGGCCGGTGCGTCCCGCAGATGAGTGATTTTTTATTTTTTAGTTCTGCCCGGGACTATGGTATGATGCCGGACCTGTGCCTGCAGCAGCCGACCGGCCATGCGGCGCAGAGCGCGAAAACCTCACTGATTTCGGAAACGTTGCGATGCGGACCCTTTCCCTCAAGACGAAAGTCAGCTTAGTGTACCCCATTCTCTCCATCTGTGTGCTGGCGGGGATTCTGGCACTGTCCCAAAAAATTCTCGAATCCCGCATCAGGGGGGGGATCGCCGAACAGCAGTATCAGATCGTCTCGATCCTGGCGGATGATATCGACCGACAGGTGGTGGCCACCAGCGAGTCGCTGGCCGCCATCGCCCGCATGGCCACGCCCGAAAGCGTCTCCACCCCTCAAAAGGCGCTGACGTTCCTGAGGGGGGAGAGCGAGCATCTCGCCACCTTCGATAACGGCTTCTTCCTCTTCGACCGCACCGGCCGCATGGTGGCGGAGATGCCTCTGGGGCTGGAGCGCTCGGGCAAAGACTACTCCTACCGGGATTACCTGAAAAGGACCATTGCCACCCGGAAACCCTTTATCTCCGACCCCTACATATCTTCCCAGGAGCACCGTCACCCGGCCGTCATGTTCACGGCGCCGGTGTTCGACGAGAGCGGCGCCCTGATCGCGGTGCTGGGAGGGGGGATCGACCTGACCCGTTCCCCGTTCCTGGGCAAGCTTGCCGACGTGAGGATCGGCAAGAACGGCTACCTGTACGTCATCAGCACCGACCGGACCACCCTGTTTCATTCCGATGCCGACGTGGGCGCGAAGGGAACGCCTCCCCCGGGCGCCAATCCGCTCCTGGACCGTGCCATCTCAGGTTTCGACGGCACCGACGAGACGATGACCTCCCGCGGGGTGCGCACATTGGCATCGTTCAAGCACCTCAAGAGCAAGAACTGGATTATCGCGGCCAACTATCCCATCGCCCAGGCCTATGGGCCGATCCACAAGGCGAATGCCCTCTTTCTGGGGATCGTTGTTCCGGTGGCGCTGCTCGCCGCCCTGCTGCTGCGGCGCGCCCTCTCCCAACTGACCTCGCCGATTCTGGCCCTCACCCGGCACGTGGAAACCCTCTCCGCCAAAAGGGGCGGCGAGCGCCTCTTTCCCGCCGCAGGCGACGACGAACCGGCCATACTCGCCCAGGCGTTCAACCGGCTGGTCACGGAGGTGGACCAGCAGCAGGAGGAGCTTGCCAAGCGGGAGGTGCTGTACCGCACGGTGGTGGATTTTTCCTCGGAGATGGTCTTCTGGGTCGCCCCGGACCGGGGGACCATGCACTATGTTTCCCCCAGCTGCAGCGATGTCACCGGGTACGGTCCCGAGGAGTTCTATGCAACTCCCGGCCTGTTGAGTTCCCTCATCCACCCCGATGACCGGGGACATTGGGATGCGCAATACCGGGATGTGGCAACCGCCGATGCCGTCGAGCCGCAGGAATTCAGGATCGTCACCAAGAACGGCCAGGTGCGCTGGGCGAACTACCTCTGCCGGCCGGTCTTCGGCCAGAACGGCGACTACGTGGGTCTGCGCGGCAGCTTCACCGATATCTCGCTCCTGAAACGGGCCGAGCTGGCCATCGTCGCCAGCGAGGAAAAATTCCGGCTTTTCTTCGAGCAGTCCAGCGACGCCATCTTCATCATCCACAGGGACGGCGCGATCCTGGAGGTGAACAACGAGGCGTGCAGCCGCTATGGCTTCGCGCGCGAGGAGCTCATCGGCATGCGGGTGGGGGAGCTGGACACCCCCGAGTACTTCCCGCACAACCCCGAGCGGTTCAGCCGTGTCATGGAGCAGGGGCAGATCACCTTCGAAACCTGCCACCGCTGCAAGAACGGCCTCACCCTGCCGGTGGAGGTGAAGGCCCGCCTGATCGACTTCAACGGGGATAAGGCGATCCTGGCCGTGGCCAGGGATATGAGCGACCGCAAGCGCGCCGAGGAACTCCTGCGCCGCCAGAACGAATACCTCACCGCATTTCACGAGACCTCCCTGGGGCTCGTCAGGCGCCTGGACGTGCCCAGCCTCCTGCAGGCGATCCTCGTGCGCGCCGGTAAACTGGTGGGGACCGAGCATTGCTACGTCCACCTGCTGAACGGGCAGGGAACCGCAATGGACATGGTCTACCGGAGCGGGGTATTCAAACGCTTCGTCCATCGTCCCATCGGGCCCCATGACGGGGTTGCGGGCCAGGTCTGGACAACGGGGGAGCCGTTCCATGTGGACAATTACAGCCAGTGGGAACACCGGCTTCCCGACGCCGACCGTATCGTGCTGCGAGCCGTGGCCGGCGTCCCGCTGAAGTCGAACAACAGGGTGGTCGGCGTACTCGGGTTGGCGTTCCTCAAGGAGGGGCAGCTCTTCGATGACGAGCAGATGGCCATCCTGACGCAATTTGCCGAACTGGCCTCCGTGGCCCTGGACAACGCCCACCTCTACGATGCGGTGCAGCGGGAGTTGTCGGAGCGCCGGAAAGCCGAGGCGAGCCTGCGAAAACTCTCGGTCGCCGTGGAGCAAAGCCCGGCCTCCATCATCATCACGGACACGGGCGGCACCATCGAATACGTCAACCCCCGCTTCAGCGAGGTCACGGGATATTCCGCCGTCGAGGCGGTCGGCCAGAACACCCGCATGTTCAAATCCGGCAACACCAGCCCGGAGGAGTACCGGCAGCTCTGGGAGACGGTCCTCGCCGGGCACGAGTGGCGCGGGGAGTTTCACAACCGCAAGAAGAGCGGCGAATTGTACTGGGAGCAGTCATTGATCGCTCCGATCAGGGATGAAGACGGTCTGATCACCCACTTCATCGCTATCAACGAGGATATTACCGAGCGCAAGCGGCTGGAAAGCGAACTGCACCACTCCCAGAAGATGGAGGCCATCGGGCAACTGGCCGGCGGCATCGCCCATGACTTCAACAATATCCTGACGGCGGTCATTGGCTATGCCAGCATCATGCAGATCAAGCTGCCGCAGGAAAGCCCTTTCCGCAACGGGGTGGAGCAGATCCTGGCTACGGCCGAGCGCGGTTCCAGCCTGACCAAGGGTCTTCTGGCATTCAGCCGCAAGCAGCACACGATCACCCGCCACATCAACCTCAACGAGATCGTCGAACGGGTGCAGAAACTGCTCCACCGGCTGATCAGCGAGGACATCCACCTCACCACCGACCTGGCTGCCGAAGAGTTGCCGGTTGTGGTGGACAGCGTCCAGATCGAGCAGGTGCTCATGAGCCTGGCCACCAACGCGCGGGATGCCATGCCGGGCGGGGGCGAGATCGTCATCGGCAGCATGCTGGTCGATCTGGACGGCACGTTCGCCGCGCTGAACGGGCTCGGCCAGTCCGGCCGTTTTGCGCTGCTGACGGTATCCGATACCGGCGAGGGCATGGATGAGGAGACGATCAGCCATATCTTCGAGCCGTTTTTCACCACCAAGGGGACCGGCAAGGGAACCGGGCTCGGCCTTTCCATCGCCTATGGCATCGTCAAAAAGCACAATGGGTGCATTGTGTGCAGCAGCGAGAAGGGGAGGGGGACGACCTTCAGCATCTATCTCCCCTGTTCGGACCTGGAGTCCAAAGACGATGAACAGGCGCCGCCTCCGGTTCACCCCCAGGCCGGAAAAAAGGTGATCCTTCTGGCCGACGACAACGAGTCCACGCGCAACTTTTCCCGGGAGGTGCTGGAGGAGTTCGGCTATGGGGTTATCGAGGCCGCGGACGGCAGGCAGGCCCTGGACAGGTTCAACGAAAACCGCGAACGGATCTGCCTGCTCCTCCTGGATGTCAACATGCCCGAGATGAAGGGGCGGGAGGTCTATGAAGTCATCCGTGCCGGCAGCCCGGGGGTAAAGGTACTCTTCACCAGCGGCCACACGGAGGAGATCGTCCGTTCCCAGGAAGTCCTGGATGAAAGCCTGCCTTTCATCCCCAAACCATATATGCCCAAGGAGTTGCTCATGAAAATTCGCGAGGTGCTGGGCCATGGGGAGTGAAACAACCGGGAACATCTTCGTGGTTGACGACGACCGTTTCGTGCTGGAGAGCGTTTCAACACTGCTCGACGAATATGGTTTTACGGTCCAGGCCTTTGCCAATGGCCACGAGGCGGTCAAGCAGTTCGTGACCAGGCCGGTGGACCTGGTCCTGACCGATATCAACATGCCCCATATGGACGGCATCGAACTTCTGGAGAAGATCCGCTTTCTGGACCGGGAGACGCCGGTGGTGCTCATGACCGCTTACGCGGACCTGGATACGGCCGTCAAGGCCATCCAGAAAGGGGCTTTCGACTTCATCATCAAGCCGTACAGCCCCCCGTATCTGATCCACACGGTGGAGAAGGGGGTCCACTACAAGCATCTGACCCAGATCGAAAAGAACTACAAGCGGGAGTTGGAGATCACGGTGGAGAAGCGGACCTCGGAACTGGCCGAGGCGTTGCGCAGGTTGACCAAGATGAGCCGCGAGATCATCGAGCGGCTCACCGCGGCGGCCGAATTGCGGGACGAGGATACGGGGCTGCACATCCTGCGCATCGGCCTGTATGCCAAAAAACTGGCGACCGCCCTGGACATGCCGGATAGTTTTGTCGAGCAAATCCATATCGCCAGCGCCATGCACGACGTTGGCAAGATCGGCATCCCCGATTCGATCCTGCTCAAACCGGGAACGCTCACGCCCGCCGAATTCGAGACCATCAAGCAGCATACGGTCATCGGCGAGAGGATTCTGAAAGGTTCGGCCCACAGCATGCTTCAGATGGGGGCGACCATCGCGGCCAGCCACCACGAGCGCTGGGACGGCGGCGGCTATCCCTACGGCCTGCGGGGCGAGGCCATCCCCATTGCCGGGCGGATCACCATGATGGCCGACCAGTATGACGCCTTGCGGAGCGAGCGGGTCTACAAGGGGGCCTTCGATCACGCCACGGCGTGCGACATCATCCTGAACGGCGACGGCAGGACCATGCCGGAGCATTTCGATCCCCGCATCCTGGCCACGTTCGACAGGATCAAGGATGAGTTCGCGGAGGTCTTCGAGGCGAGCCAATCCCAGGAAGCGGCATCCTGCGGAGAGGGGACGTGCCGGCCGGCCCTCACCCTCGACGTCTGAGCGGCAGCCGGACGACCTTCAGGGGGCGTCAGCGGTCGAGATCGGCCAGGACGAAATCCACCGAGCCCAGGATCGCCAGGAAGTCGGCCACCAGCCAGCCGCGGCTCATGAGCGGCAACGCCTGGATGTGCGGGAAGCTGGGGGTGCGGATGCGCATCCGGTAGGGGATGTTCAGGCCGTCCGAGACGGCGAAATAGCCGTTTTCCCCCTTGGGTGCCTCGATGGCGGCGTAGGCCTCTCCCTTGGGCGGCGTCATGCCCCGGGTGCTGTTGACGAAGTGGTGGATCAGAGATTCGATGTCCTTCAGGGCATCCTGCTTTTGGGGCAGCACATAGCGGTAATCGTCCACGATCCAGCGGCCGTCGGGCATCCCGTCCATGGCCTGTTCCACCAGGCCGAGCGACTGGCGGATCTCCTCCATGCGCACCAGGTAGCGCGCCCAGCAGTCCCCTCCCTCGGCCACGGCCACATCGAACGCGAACCGTTCGTACCCACCGTAGGGTATTTTCTTCCGCAGATCCCACTCCACACCGCAGGCGCGCAGGTTGGGGCCGGAGAGCCCCCATTCCCGGGCCTCTTCTGCCGAGATGACGCCGACCCCCTCAAGGCGTGCCCGGAAGATCGGGTTGCCGTCGATGAGCTGCTCGTACTCCCGGAGCCGGGGGGGCAGCCAGCTCAGAAACCGCTTCACCGGAGCTTCCCATCCCTCGGGCAGGTCCTCGGCCACGCCGCCGATGCGGAACCAGGCCGGGTGCATCCGGCCCCCGGTGATCATCTCCACGATGTCGAAGATCATCTCCCGGTCGGTAAAGGTATAGAAGACCGGCGTCATGGCGCCCACATCGGCGGCAAAGGTGCCCAGCCAGACCAGGTGGCTGGCGATGCGGAACAGTTCGGCGAGCATGACGCGAATATGCTGGGCCCGCTCGGGCACCTGGATACCGCACAGCCGTTCGACCGCGGTGGCGTAGGCCAGGTTGTTCTGCACCCCGGCCAGGTAGTCGATGCGGTCGGTGTAGGGGATGAACTGGTTCCAGTGCTGGCGTTCGGCGATCTTCTCGGCTCCCCGGTGGTGATAGCCGATGTCGAAGTCGATGTCGCGGATCTCCTCCCCGTCCAGTTTGAGGATGCAGCGGATGATGCCGTGGGTGCCGGGGTGCTGTGGCCCCAGGTTGAGCACCATCTCCCCCTCATTGATCCGCTCGAAGAAGTCCGAAGCGGGCAACGGAGCGTGGCGGCGGGCGTCGTCCACGGTGTAGGGGGCCATTTCCGTGGCGCGGAAGGGGTGCCCCTTGCGCAGGGGGTGCCCCTGCCAGTCGTGGGGCATCAGGATCCGCCGCAGGTTGGGGTGACCGGCAAAGCGGATGCCGAACATATCGAACACCTCCCGCTCGTACCAGTCGGCCGCCGGGAAGACCGGGGTCACACTGGGCGCTTCCGGGGATTCCCCCGCCAGTTCGCATTTGACGCGCACATAGCCGGGCTGGTCGAAGGAGAGCAGGTGGTAGTTGAGGGTGAAGTCCCGGTGGTGCGACCGCTCCCGCCGCAGCGAGTCGTCTACGGCGGCGATGTCCTCCAGGCGCTTGAAGGCGGCGCCGGGGCGTCCTTTCAGATGGCGCAGCAGGTCGGGCACCAGTTCGGCCGGCGCCCGCAGGGTGAGCATGTCGGTGGCGGTCCCGTCGATGGCGACCCGGTCGCCGAACAGCGTACTGATCTCTCCGGGAAGCCCGAAATCCGGGTAGGGGTGGCGGGGTGCGGGAGGGCGCCACTGCTCGTCCGAGCGGGGCTGGAACATGGCTGGGTGCCCCACGGCGGCACCCCGGGCAGGGATGGCTGTCATGCCCGGTCCGCGGGGGTCGCGGGATTTGGTCTCCCCGTCCTTGAGGACCGGGACGGTGGTCCCCTGGCAGCCGCCGGCCAGGTGCAGGACCGGCCGTGCCGGGCGCTCCCCGGTTCTGATCTTTTCCTGTAGCAGCATCAAACCCTGGAGGAATGCCTCGGGGCGGGGGGGGCAGCCGGGCACGTACACGTCCACCGGCAGGATCTGGTTGACCCCCTGCACTACGCTGTACACGTCGTACATGCCTCCCGAGTTGGAACAGCTCCCCATGGAGATGACCCAGCGCGGCTCGGCCATCTGCTCGTACAGGTGCAGGATCGAGGGGGCCATCTTCTTGAAGACCGTCCCGGCGATCACCATCACGTCCGCCTCACGAGGGGTGCCGCGCAGCACTTCGGCCCCGAAGCGGGAGATGTCGTGGCGCGACGTGAAGGAGGTCATCATCTCCACGAAGCAGCAGGAGAGGCCGAAGAACATGGGCCAGAGGGAGTTGGCCCGCCCCCAGTTGATCAGGTCGTCGAGGCGGGTCAGGATGATGTTGTCCGGGGGCGGGATGATGTTGTCCGGTTTATCGTACAAGGTTGGCACCTCTGAAGTGCAAAGTTTTTGCCAGATCAAGGCTGTCGAGGAAGAGCGCGGAGGCCTTCACCCAGCCTCTAGCCACCCTTTTCCCCCGCGGAGAGGTCGGATGAAGGGCGCTACGCCGGACAGGCTATTCCGAAGATTTACGCAGGCATTGCGAAAAATCTGCCTTTCTCCCCCGCGAAGGGCCCCACTCCAGGCCGCCCTTGAGCCATAGCCAGAGCAACCCGGCGGCTAAGATGACGATGAAGACCGTGATCTGGGTGAGGCCTGCCATGCCGAGCAGGTCCCAGGCCGAGGCCCAGGTGAAGATAAAGGCCGCCTCCACGTCGAAGACGATGAAGAAGATGGCCACCAGGTAGAAGGGGACCGGCCATGCCAGGCGCGCGCCGCCGGTGGGCAGAACCCCCGATTCATAGGGGGCCTCCTTGCCGGGCTGGGTGCGCCTGGCCCCGAGCCACCAGGCAGCCAGCAGCAAAACTCCGATCAGGGCAACAGTCACCAGGGCGTACAGGGCGAGTTGATAGAGTGGGTCGGATACCATAGTGGGGAAACTATAGCAGATATTCGTACCGCTTCAAACGTGAAACGCGGGCTGCCGGGAAGAGAGGCTGACATCCGCCACGGAGGCACAGCGACACCGAGGGCCACAGAGAAAAATAAAAAACGATTTTTGTACTACCATCATCAGGAGTCATCATTATTTTGCCCGCCTTACTCCTGACTTACTCTATGTCTTCGAGGCTCTGCGGCAGACACTTTTCCCGGAGTCATTACTTAAGCGGCCGCAGTATGGCGCTAAAGATCGGATTCTGGTCCGCCTGGGAAACGGAAATGACCATGTCGACCTCAAAGGGGTTGCCGCACACGTCCCGTACCGTTTGCCGCGTTGTGGTCCCGATCAGGTCGCTGCTGCCGGAGCTGAAATACCCTTCCACCGCGGCCCGCAGTTCATCGCCGTTTTCCATGAATTCGAAAATGCACTGGCCGAGCAGTTCCTGTTTGGTCAGGCCGAAGAGCTTTTCCGCCTTCTGGTTGGAGATGACGATCTTGCCGTCCCCGACGAAGGTGACGATGGGGGACTGGGCGATCTCGATGAAGTTGCGGTAGCGATCCTCCGATTCCTTCCGTTGCAGGGTCTTGCGGTCCAGTTCCGCCATCAGTTCGTTGAAGGATCCGATCAGTTCGCCCACCTCGTCGTTGCCCCGCTCCGTGAGTCGCTCGGAGAAATTGCCGGTGCGAGCCACTTCGGCGATGCTCCCGGCAACGCTCTTGACCGGTGTCAGGATCGTCCTGCGGATAAGCCACCCGCTGATGAGGATGAAAGCCAGGAGGACCGCGCCGTCGTAGAGCAGGTCGAAAGCGAGGTTGGTGCCGACCTCCCGGTACAGCCCCTCCATGGGGACCGACACCGACACCGCACCGATCACCTCGCCCACCTTGTAGCCGTAAGAGTAATGCGCCCGCGGGAAGCGTTCCCGGACAAAACGGGGCGCGGTGTCATAGCTGCCATGGCAGGTCAGGCACGATTGGTCGGCTTTCATGGGCAGCAGGTAGCGCAGGGCCTTCTTCCCGCGTTCCCCGGTCACCTGCCAGACCTCCCGGACCTGCCCGTCCCGAAAGGCGGCCAAGTGGGCGGCCTCAAAACTGTCGGGGCGGTTGCCCGGATTGCGGTAGCGCAACGAAACCTGACGCACATAGTAGCGCGATCCGCTGGTGAGGCGCTTGGCGATCTGGGTGGCGGCCACCTGGGGAATGAGGTTGTAGTTGTGTTCCGGTTCGTTGGTGACGCTTTGGGAAAGGTAGTCCCGGGTCTCGATGATCTGGTGTGCGATGGCGCGGGCATTGTCCACGGCCGTGGTGAGAATGAGCGCCTGCTCCCGGCGATAGTTGCTGTAGGCCAGGGAGAGGAAAAGCGCCGCGAGGAGGAGGGCGGCGATGATGTTGAATTTGGTGTTGACGCTACGGTCAGAAAGCATTTTCATGGCGGTTCCCCGGCCCTGCCGTTCCTGCTGCCCGGCGCTTCAAGTATCGCTTGCCGGGGTGCCTGAATCCGTGACGCCTCCCCGGCTCTCCTCACCGGCGTGCCTCCCGGTTTGCCGCGCAGGCCTCGCTGATTCAGACAGATTATAACCACTCTTCGAGGCTTGGCAAGGGCAATGTGGTCTCGTTATTATGCTTGAATTCTCGTGGTAATATGGGCTATCTTTAAGAGATTGCACCAGAATTTTACACTGATGCATGCATCAATGAATCATCGCGGCGCACAGCCGGGGAGTAGGCATATGGACAGGAAGGCACCCACATCCGCATCCGCCAAAGGCAGGGGGATTTTACCGGCCCTGGCGTTGTTTGCCGTTACGCTGGGCATTGTAGGACTGCTCGGAGCAACGGGGTATGTTTTTTATCTCATGGCGCGTCTGCCGCGGGTGGACCGTCTGGCGGACTATAAGCCGCCCATTGTTTCCCAGGTCTTTGGCGACGACGGCAGCCTGGTGGGGGAATTCTATCTGGAGCGGCGCATCGTGGTGCCGGTGGAGAAGATGCCGCGCAAGCTGATCCAGGCCTTCGTGGCGGCCGAAGACTCCAGTTTCTACCAGCACAAGGGGATTGATTACCTGGGGATTGTACGGGCTGCCTTCAAAAACCTGCTCTCCATGCGCAAGAAGGAAGGGGCCTCGACCATCACCCAGCAGGTGACCAAGTCCATGCTGCTGACCCCGGAAAAGAAGTTCTCCCGCAAGATCAAGGAGGCCATCCTGGCCAAGCGCATGGAGGAAAAGCTCTCCAAGGACGAGATCCTCTACCTGTACCTGAACCAGATCTACCTGGGGGGCGGGGCCTACGGCGTCCAGGTGGCGGCAGAGACCTATTTCGGTAAAAACGTCGATCAACTCAACCTGGCCGAGATGGCCATGCTGGCCGGGCTTCCCAAGGCGCCCAACGCCTATTCCCCCATCAAACACCTGGACAAGGCCCGGGAGCGGCAGGCCTACGTCCTGGACCGGATGGTAAAGGAGGGGTACATCACGACCGCCGAGGCCGAACACGCCAAGAAGACGCCGATCGAGATCCGCTCCATGAAGAAGGTGAACAACGAGCAGTCGGCCTATTTTCTGGAACACCTGCGCATCCAGCTCGAGGAGAAGTACGGCGAGGATCAGCTCTACAAGGGCGGGCTGAAGATCTACACCACCATGAACGCCGAGATGCAGCGGGCGGCTTACGAAAGCCTGAGGAACGGCCTCAAGGCGGTGGACAAGCGCCAGGGATTCCGGGGACCGACCCGGTATCTCGGCGAAACCGAGGTGGAGGGGTTTTGCGCCAAGGTGGAGGAGGGGATCGATTCCGCTACCCTCAAGACCGGGGAGACCTATCAGGGGGTCGTGGTGGGATTCGCCCCGGAGAAGGGTGAGGCCATCGTCAGGGTCGGGGACCGCAAGGGGGTCCTGACCCGGAAGAATATGGCCTGGGCCGGCAGGGTGGGGACGATCGACAGCTACGGTAAGCCGGAGAAGGGGAACAAAAGCCTCACCCTCGGCTCGGTGATCGAGGTGTCGGTGGTATCGCCGGAGATTAACAGGGAGGGGGCCCAGTTCGCCCTCGACCAGACCCCCGAGGTGCAGGCGGCACTGGTTTCCATCGATCCCCGCACCGGGGCGGTCAAGGCCATGGTGGGCGGTTACGACTTCCGCAAGAGCCAGTTCAACCGGGCCATCCAGGCCCGGCGCAACGCCGGTTCGGCCTTCAAGCCGATTATCTACGCCGCGGCTCTCGACAAGGGACTGACCCCGGCCACCATCATCGAGGACGCCGAAGTGGAATACCCGGACGGCGCCGGCGGGACCTGGAAACCGAAGAACTACGACAATACCTTCCGTGGGCCGGTCACCATGCGCGAGGCGTTGACCTACTCCATCAACATCGTCAGCGTCAAGATCATGGAACAGATCGGCGCCCAGTATGCCGCCGACTACGCCAGAAAGCTCGGTTTCACCTCCCAGATCCCGGCCAATCTGGCCCTGGCCCTGGGGGCCGCGTCCGTATCCCCCTTCGAGCTGACCGAAGCCTACTCAGTCTTTGCCAACAAGGGACAGTTGATCCCCCAGTATTTCGTCACCAAGGTCACGGACAACGAGGGGACCGTCCTGCAGGAAAATCAGCCGCCGGCCGCTGTTCCGGTTGTTTCGCCGGAAACCTCCTACGTCATCACCAACCTGATGCAGAGCGTCGTTGCCAGCGGCACCGGTTCCCGCGCCATCATCGGGCGCCCCGTAGCCGGCAAGACCGGCACCACGAACGAAGGCAAGGATGCCTGGTTCGTCGGCTACATCCCCCAACTGGTGACCGGCGTGTGGGTGGGGTACGACCAGGAGCGTTCCCTGGGGAGCGGCGGGTCGGGCGGTCAGGCGGCTGCGCCGATCTGGGCCGAATTCATGAGGAAGGCGACATCGGGCTTACCGGTCATGGACTTCGAGGCCCCGGAGGATGTCACCTTTGTGCTGATCAATCCCCGTACCGGCAAGCTGGCCAAGGAAGGGACACCGGGGGCGGTCATGGAATGCTTTGTCAAGGGAAGCGAACCGACCGGCTATGACGGCGAAGGTGGTGCCGCCACCCGTCCGCCCTCTGCGGAAAAAGAGGAGTAATCCCGTTGGTATTGCAGGAGATGTTTCGTGCCTGACAGCAAAAGGGGAGGCGTTCGCGCCTCCCCTTTTGCTGTTCTGAAAGAATGACATTGCCCTGCCCGCGATGCGGGCGAGTGCACCCGCTACAGCGAGATATCCTCCGCAATACCTGAACGCTGCCTGATCACCGCCTCCACCTTGTCCCGGTCGATACGCTCCGCCAGCCGGTACTTCCTGATGAGGTTCCATGCCTCCACATCCGGCTTCACCCCCTTCTTGTACACATCCTGGTGGACCTCCAGGAGAATCCTCCCCTGTTCGGTCACGGCCACCTTCACCGGCTTGTAGATGATCTCCCCCGGGGTGTTGACCCGGACCTCGTTGAAGAACCCTTCCATCTGGAGCGGCGAGACCCTGATGCAGCCGTGGCTGGCAAAGCCGTAGATGGACCATGGCTTGATGGTGCTGTGAATCAGTATCCCCGGGATTGAGGTCTTGATGGCATACCTCCCCAGGGGGTTGCCGGGGCCGGGGGGGATGCTGGTGATGACCTCCTTCCCCTCTTCCTCCATCTCCGAGCGGATGGAAACGGGAACGTGCCAGGTAGGGTCTTTCTGCTTCCCCGTTACCCTGAATTTGCCGACCGGCGTCTGCCAGTCGAATTTGTCGCTCTTCTTCCCCGTGCCGACCGCTACCGGGAGCGAGGTTACCAACTTCCCCTGGCGGAAATAGTACAGGGTGCGGTCGGGGATGTTGACCACGATGCCTTCCCTCATCCGCTGGGGGATGATCTTCCGGTTGTTGTACTTCAGTTTCTGGCCGGCTTTGAGGACCGCCTTGGCCTCCAGTCTGTTGGTCGCTATGAGGTGCTGGCGGCTGACCCCCAGTTTTGCCGCTACCAGTCGCAGGGTATCTCCCTTGACGACGGTATAGACGCTGGCACTTCCCACGACCTTGGCCGATGTGAACTCCTCGTGGGACGGGGCAGCCTGCGGGGGAACGGGGATATCCTGGCTGGCGGTCCTTTGTTCCGGGGCAGGGGCGGGCACAGGTTCGGCCGGTACCGTTTCGGGGGGGGCGGCAGATGCCTTCTGGGGCGGAATGTTTCCGGCTGCCTCGGGTGGCGGGGCCAGGGGCAACGTCTCCTGGATGACCCGTACCTTCTGAATGGTAAGCAGATAATAGCGCTCGGCCTTGTCACGCTCGTGCATCCGGTAATGCTGCTCGGCCAGGGAGAGGGTGGCATCCACGCTCGTCATCTCGTCGGGCATCTGCTGGCCGAAGCCGGATGCGCGCAGGTGAGAGACGGCCCGGAGAGCGTCCTGACGGGTGTCGGCCCAGGCGCCGGGGGGTAACAGTAAAAGTGCGGCAAGGGGTGCAAGACGCGCAGCGCCCATAACGGAGATGCGGAAAGGTAAAGGAAGTTTCATGGAAAATTATGTACAATATATCCCGGAAACTTGGCAACAGTTAAGTTGACCGCCTGCCGCGGCGCTGCTCCCCATTATATATAAGAGGCATGAATGCGCATGGAGCACATACGCCCCTCTGCAGGAGGGCATTGGCGGTGTTT